>JANQNP010000018.1 GCA_028279505.1 Dehalococcoidia bacterium | reverse complement strand
GCGGCGGACGACCCCAGCTCGCGCAGGCAGGAGGCCGCGATAGCTCACGACTCGATGAGGCGCTGGATGCAGCACGCGCCGCCGCGCGGGAGCGGCTCGGGGGCTAGCCCGCGATGAACGAGTACCTCGACGCCCTGCAGAACGCGTGGCGGCGGGTCACGGCGTGGGTCGCCGCGCAGCGGGCGCCGCGCCGGCGCCAGGTCGATCCCTCCACGCCCGCGCCCTCGGGCGACTCGACCGCGCGAGCGACGGTGGTCGCGACGGCAGACGACGGGATCCTCGACGTCGTCGACCGGATCGAGGCGACGGCGACGCCGGAGGTGCTGCTTGTCGTTCCTCGGGAGGCGCGCGCGCTGCGCGATCCGGCCGCATGGCCGCACATCGCCGCGGTGGCGAAGCGGAACAACCTCGCGCTCGGGGTCGTGGCGCCGCGTGGGGATGTGCGCAGCTACGCGCGGCAGAATGGGCTTCCCGCGGCGACCTCGGTCGGCGGGGTCGTGCGCTCGCCGCACCACCGGATCCAGCTCGGCGACCGCGAGTTCTACCTGCCACGGATGGCGTGGGGTGGGCTGTTTCGCGGCGCGCTGCTGATCGCTGGTCTCTGGGTCGTCTTCACCGTCGCCTGCAACACGATCCCGTCGGCCGAGGTCGTGATCGTCCCGGCCTCGGAGGAACAGATCGCCTCGATGCGGGTGCGGCTCAACCCGATCGCCGACGTCCCGGACCTCGAGCTGGGGATCCAGCCCGCGACGAGCTTCCAGCACGAGTTCACGCACACGGTGGCGATCGTGACGAGCGGCGAGGTCGAGGTCCCCGACGCGCGAGCGACGGTCGTCCTCCAGTTCTCGAACGCCACCGCCGACGAGCTGGTCGTGGGCGCCGGAAGCCAGGTGGACGACGAGAACGGGATCAGCTTCGTCACTGACTCGGACGTAACGGTGCCAGCGGCCTCGACGGCGACGATCGGAGCGACGGCGGTGCAGGCCGGGGAGCAGGGGAACGTCGCGTTCGCGACGCTGATCCTCAGCGACGATCTGCCCGAGGGCGTCACGGTCACGAACCCGGCGGCTGCCGACGGCGGGACGAACCAGCTCGTGCCGGCCGTCGACGAGGCGGATGTCGTGCGGGTCTCCGAGATCTCCGACGAGGTGCTCCGCCGCATCGGTGAGCGGGAGCTGTTCGACGTGGTGACCGACGGGACGGTCTTCCCGCAGACGATCTCCGTCTCGATCTTCAGCCAGGAGCCGCTCGCCAATCCCGGCGATCCGGCCGAGACGTTCCTCGTCGACTACACGGCGATCGTCTCCGCGCTCGTCGTGACCGAGGCCGAGGCCGCCCTGACGGCGGAGGCGCTGTTGCTCCAGGAGCTCGGCCCGGGTCAGGCGCTGCTGCCGAACAGCGCGAGCGCCGAGCTGACCGACGCCCGCGTCGAGGGCGGGACGGTCACCGTCTCGCTGCTGGCGACCGGGCTCGTGGCCGACTTGATCGACACTCAGCTCGTCCGCGAGGCGATCAGCGGGGATTCACCGGGGACGGCGCGGGCCGAGATCCAGGAGTTGCTCGCCCTCGAGAGTCCGCCGCAGATCGACCTCCGACCCGACTTCATTCCGTGGCGCTGGCTGCCGCGAAACGCCGACCGGATCACGATCACCTACGCCGGACCGGCCAGCCTGCTCGACGCCGACGGTGACGATGACGACGGTGGGGCCGCGAACCTGCTGACCACCTCGGGTGCCGCGGCGGCGACGGCCGCCGCCGATGCCACCGCCACGGCGGAGCCGTAGCGTGCGCTGGCTGGGCGTCGATCCCGGCGAGGCGCGCGTCGGCCTCGCGATCTGCGACCCCGAGGAGCGGGTGGCGGTACCGCTGGAGGTGGTGCCAGCGAGCGCGGCGTACCCCGCGATCCGCGCGATCGTGGAGCGCGAGGGCGTCGAGGGCGTCGTGATCGGCCTGCCGTTGCTCCCGAGCGGCGACGAGGGCGACGCGGCCGCGATGGCGCGCCGCCTCGGCGCCCGGATCGCGCGCGGCCTCGACGTGGAGCTGGTCTACGAAGACGAGCGACTGACCTCGGTGGCGGCGGAGCAGCAGGCGCGCGATGCTCGACGGGCGGGGCCGAGCGACGACCTCGCGGCGACGATCCTGCTTGAGCAGTTCCTCGAGCGGCGGCGCACGACGAATCCGGGCGCTGGAGGCGCAGCTGTTGACGCGACCGCCTGATCCGCTGAGCTACCTGCGCGACCCGCTGACCTTCGCCTTCGTCGCGATGGCGTTGTTCTCGGTGGTCGTCGCGTTCATCGTGGTCGGCGAGCTGCTCGACACGCCCGAGGCGATCGCCAACGACGTCGCGACCCTCGAGGAGCCGATCGCCCCCTCCGTGCGCGAGCCCGTCGAGGTCGAGATCCCGGACGGCACCGGCGCGGCCGAGATCCGGCAGATCCTCCTCGATGCTGGCGTGCTCGCGGATGCGGGAGCGTTCGACACGCTGCTGGCGTTCAGCGGCGTCACCGCCGAGCTGAAGGCCGGGCGCTACGAGTTCATGACGGGCACCCCGGCCTCCGAAGTCATCCTCCAGCTCCGCGCCGGCGGCATCGACGTCGACCTGGTGCGCATCCCCGAGGGCCTGCGCGTCGAGGAGGTCGGCGACATCCTCGTGTCTGAGGCGATCGTGACGTCGGGCGAGTGGGACGCCGCCGTGACGGCCGCGTGGCAGCATCCCGCGCTCGCGGACAAGCCCGTCGACGCCTCGTTGCTGGGCTATCTGCTCCCGGCGAGCTTCCCCTTCCGCGAGACGACGACCGCCGAGGAGGCGGTGCGGGCCATGCTCGACGCGTTCTCCGAGCAGGTGAGCGCCGACATCCGCGCGCAGGCCGCGGACGCCGGGCTGACGATGCACGAGGTGCTGACGCTCGCGTCGATCGTCGAGCGCGAGGCGGCGCTGGCCGAGGAGCAGCCGATCGTGGCATCCGCGTTCCGGAACCGCCTCGACCAGGGGATCCCGCTGCAAGCGGATCCGACCGTCCAGTTCGCGATCTCGACGCCGGAGAGCGTCGAGGAGTTCGGCTGGTGGAAGCTGGGCGGCCTCGAGCAGACCGATCTCGACACGGACTCGCCCTATAACACCTATCTCTACGGTGGACTGCCGCCGGGCCCGATCGCGAACCCAGGCATCGCGGCGATCGAGGCGGTGGTCAACCCGGCGGACACGGAGTTCATCTACTTCGTGGCGTCACCGGCCTGCGATGGGTCGCATTCGTTCGCCGCCACCCTCGAGGGTCACAACGCCAACGTGGAGGCCTTCCGCGCCTCCGAGTGCGCGGAGTAGCGTTCTCCTCATTGGCGGTCGGCGACCAGCACGCCAGCCACGACTCGACAGCACGAGGTGAAGGCGCGATGACACGGACGATCGCTCTCGTCGGACATCCGGTCGCGCACTCGATCTCGCCGGCGTTCCAGCAGGCGGCGCTCGACGCGCTGAAGATCGACGCTCGTTACGAGGCGTGGGACACGCCGGCCGCCGAGCTGCAGAGCGTGATGGAGCGGTTGCGCTCGCGCGACGTGCTCGGCGCGAACGTCACCGTGCCGCACAAGGTCGCCGTGATGCGGCTGATCGACCAGCCGGACAGCCTCGTCGAGTTCGTCGGCGCGGTGAACACGATCGTCAACCGCGACGGCCGCCTCCATGCCACCAACACCGACGTGACGGGCATCCTCAACGCCCTGGCCGAGGTCGAGGTCGACCTGGCCGGCGCGAACGTCGTGATCCTCGGGGCGGGTGGCGCGGCGCGCGCGGTCGTCGTGGCGATGCGCCGCGCCGGCGCGGCACGGGGGACGGTCGCCAACCGAACGGCGGGGCGCGCCGAGGAGCTCGTGCCGCTCGGCGGCGCCGATCTCGACGTGTGGACCTGTCCGCTGGACCTCGAGTCGGAGCGGCTGCGCGTCGCCGTGACGGCGGCGCGGCTGATCGTGCAGACGACCTCGCTCGGGATGCGGCACGGACCTGACGAGGGCGCGACCCCCATCCCGGCGCGGATGATGCGGCAGGGTCAGCTGGCGTTCGACCTCGTGTACACGCCGGAGCGGACGCCGTTCCTCGAGGCGGCGGCCAGCGGCGGCGCCCAGACGCTGGGCGGGCTCGCGATGCTCGTGCACCAGGGCGCGGCCTCGTTCCGCCTCTGGACCGGGCAGGAGCCGCCGCTCGCGACGATGTTCGAGGCGGCCCGGGCGGCGCTCGACGGCGGGCGCTGACGCGCCTGAGACCGGGATGCGATAGCGTAGGTCAGCGGGTGCCGGTCGGTGTCCGTGCCCCGCGTAACGAAGGACGATTCATGGGCCTCGGCCTGGCGATCATCGTGCTGCTGAGCATCGGCGTAGTGCTGGGATTCATGGTCGTCCAGGCGATGTTCGCCGCCCGCAAGTGGCGGTCGGTCATCGCCGCGGGCGACCACGGCGCACTGATGGAGCTCCTCGATCAGACCTTCGACGCGTGGCGCAACGCGCGACCCCCGAACGGCACCCCGCCGGCCGACTGGCGCGCTCTCCACACAGCTGCGCTCACCGCTGCGGACCACGAGCGGATCCGCGTCTCGATCCTCGCGGAGCCGGACGTCCGCGTTGTCGGCGGGCAACGTGACGAGGTGGCGAACGAGTACATCGTGGCCCGCCGCGCCGCCGTCCGGATGGTGGAACGGCTGCTCTACGAGGTGCCGCACGCCAGCTTTGACGCCGCCCAGGTGGACGTGAACCTCGAGTACCGCGACAGCGCGGGCGCAACGCAGACGCGCTGCCTGCTGACGACCATCGCCCGACGTGAGGTCGCGGCGCTCTCCGACTGGGAGGAGGGCGAGCCCGACGAGATGCTCGCCGAGTGGGAGACGGTCGACGGCGAGGGCGCCGACGAGCCGGATCCGGATGCGAATCCGCTGATCACCCTCGATGAGGTCGAAGCCGTCGTCGCTGCCAAGGCCGCGCTCCGCGAGGCGTCGCAGTGACTCGGGGGTGGCGCAGCGCCTCGGGTGCTGCAGGCCCGCACGAGGCGGCTCAATGAGCGCGTTCCGATGGCTCACCGCCGGCGAATCACACGGCAAGGGGCTCACCGCGATCGTCGAGGGCGTCCCGGCCGGCCTCGAGATCAGCGAGGACCTGATCGCGGCGGACCTGAGCCGCCGCCAGGGCGGCTACGGCCGCGGCAAGCGGCAGCAGATCGAGCAGGACCGCGCCGCGATCATGTCTGGCGTGCGTCACGGGCTCACGATCGGCTCGCCGATCGCGCTCTCGATGGTCAACCGCGATCACCAGAACGCGAACTGGCAGATCCGGATGGCGACCGAACCGGTCGACGAGGAGGTCGAGCGGGTCACGCTGCTGCGTCCCGGTCACGCCGACCTCGTGGGGACGCAGAAGTACGGCTTCGACGACGTGCGGCCGATCCTCGAGCGGTCGAGCGCGCGCGAGACCGCGGCGCGCGTCGCCGTGGGCGCGATCGCGCGCGCGCTCCTCGCGGAGCTGGGCGTCGAGGTGCACTCGCACACGCTGTCGATCGGCTCGGTCGTGGCGCGGGTCCCCGAGCGGATCGACTGGGACGCGGTCGACGCCTCGGCGGTACGCGTCGCCGACGCCTCCGTCGAGCAGGAGATGATCGAGGAGATCGATCGCACCCGCGAGGATCTCGACACCCTCGGTGGGGTGTTCGAGGTGCGCGCGAGCGGGGTGCCGATGGGCCTCGGGAGCCACGTGCACTGGGACCGCAAGCTCGACGGCCAGCTGGCGCAGGCGGTCATGTCGATCAACGCGGTCAAAGCCGTGGAGATCGGCGACGGTTTCGAGGGCGCGCGCACCCCCGGCTCCGAGGTGATGGACGTGATCCTGCCGTCGGCCGCCTGGGAGCGCCGCCCGTGGGAGCGCGAGTCGAACCGCGCCGGCGGCCTCGAGGGCGGCATCACCAACGGCGAGGACGTCGTGGTGCGGGGCTACCTCAAGCCGATCTCGACGGTGCCGAGGCGGATGCCGACCGCCGACCTACTGACCGGCGAAGAGACGGAGTCGTTCTACGAGCGGTCCGACGTCGCGGTCGTCCCGGCAGGCGGCGTGGTCGGGGAGGCGATGGTTGCGATCGTGCTCGCCGACGCCGTGCTCGAGAAGTTCGGCGGCGACCATGTGACTGAGCTGCATCGCAACGTTGAGGCGTTCCAGGCGACTGTCGGTCCCCGCGAGCGGCTGACTGGGGAGAGCGACTGATGGCCGGACAGCAGATCGTGTTGATCGGACTCTCGGGGGTCGGCAAGAGCACCGTCGGGCGCGCGCTCGCGGAGCGCCTCGGATGGCCGTTCCTCGACACCGACGACCTGATCACCGAAGCCGAGGGCAGCACGCCCGCGGAGCTGATCGACCGCGACGGCGAGCCGGGGTTCCGCAAGATCGAGGAGCGCGTGGTCGCCGACGCGGCGAAGCGCACGCCGGCGGTGATCGCCACGGGCGGCGGCGCCTTCCTCTCCGCCTCCAACCGCGCGGCGCTCGGCCAGCAGGGGTTCATCTGCTTCCTCGACGCGACGCCGTCCGCAATCGCGTCGCGGCTGCGCGCCGGCTCGAGTGGCGAGCGGCGACCGCTGCTTGGAGACGATCCGGCTGACCTGGATACCCGGCTCTACCAACTCGATCGCGAGCGCCGGCGCTTCTACAGCCATGCCGACATCTGGGTGCCGGTGCAGCCCTTCGGTGACGACGACACGTCGGTGCTCACCGCCGCGGTCGACCGCATTCTGCGCGCCTGGGCGACCGACGCCTCGCGCCTGATCGGCCTCCCGAGGCGACTCGAACGGCTGAGCGCGGACGCGCCCGCGATCGGGCCGGCGGCGGTCGTCGACACAGGCCGCGAGCGGTACCCGATCTGGGTCGGCGCCGGCGAACTGGACCGGCTGCCCGACCGCCTCGAACAGCTCGATCTCGCCGGGCGCCGCGTCTTCCTCATCTCCGACAGCGAGGTGATCGACCAGCACGGACGGCGAGCCGCCGAGGCGCTCGACGCCGGTGGCATCGCCGGGGCGTCGTACATCATCCCGTCCGGCGAACAGTCCAAAGGGTTGCAGGTCGCTCGCGAGATCTACGCCTGGCTGGCCGAGCAGCGCGCCGAGCGCCGCGACCTGGTGGTGGCGCTCGGCGGCGGCGTGGTCGGCGACCTCGGCGGGTACGTCGCGGCCACCTACCTGCGCGGCATGCCGTTTATCCAGGTCCCGACCACGGTGCTGGCGATGAACGACGCCGCGATCGGTGGCAAGGTCGCCGTCGACCTGCCGGACGGCAAGAACCTCGTCGGCGCGTTCTACCAGCCGAGGGGTGTCGTCTCTGACGTCTCGACTCTCCGCACGCTGCCGGGCCGCGCCTTCGCCGAGGGCTTCGCCGAGGTGATCAAGCACGCCTGGATCCTCGACCCCGAGCTGCTCGGCGAGCTCGAGGCCCGGCCCGACGCATACCAGCCGCACTCGGACGTCGAGGTACTCGCCGACGTCACCGCGCGCTCGGCCCGCCTCAAGGCGCTGATCGTGTCGAGTGACCCGGAGGAGCGGGGCTTGCGCGCAATCCTCAACTACGGGCACACGATCGGCCACGCGATCGAGGCGACGACCGGTTACACCGAGTTCCTGCACGGCGAAGCGGTCGGAATCGGGATGATGGGCGCCGCGCGGATCGCGCACGGCCTCGGCCTGATTGACGAGGAGCTGGTCGCCCGCCATGGCGACCTGCTGCGCGGGTTCGGCCTCCCGATCGGCTCCTCGAGTATCGACGTCGAGCGGGTGATGGGCGCGATGCTGCTCGACAAGAAGGTCGAGCAGGGTCAGCTCCGGTTCGTCCTCCTCGAGGGGGTCGGGCGACCCGTCGTGCGCGGCGACGTGCCCGAGGACCTTGTGCGCAGCGTGGTCCGCGACCTGGCTCGCGGCTAGCGAGCGCGCGAGGATGGTCGGCTACCGCAAGCGCCGGCGCATCATCGCGCTCGCCAAGGGGCGTGTGCAGGGCGTCGGCTACCGCGCGTTCTGCGCCGATCACGCGATGCGCCTCAACGTCGACGGCTACGCGAAGAACCTCCCCGACGGCCGTGTCGAGGTCGTCGCCGAGTGCGACGAGGGCACCCTCCGTCAGCTCGTCGAGCTGATGCGCGAGGGGCCCGCGTTCGCCCGCGTTGAGGACGTCGCCTTCCGCTGGGAGGAGCCGACCGGGGAGTACCGTGGATTCGAGGCCGTGATCTAGCCGTCCACGTTCGGCCTGCCGCAGGTCAGATCGGCGTAGCCGAAGAGGTCGAGCACTCCGTCCTGGGCGTGCGGCGCCAGTAGTTCCCGCACCTCGACGTCGAAGCTCGCCGCGTCGGCCATGCGGTCACGCGGCAACCCGCCCGTCGCGTGCAGCGACTCGACGAACTCGTCGATCGTCCTCGTGAACCGCGTCGGCCCGACGCGGCGCCCGCCCTCGACCGTCCATAACCCGAGGGTCGCCAGCCGCTCGGGCAGGCTGTAGCTCTCGAACTCCGGGTAGACCGAATGGCGCTTGATCACCTCGAGGAGTGCGCCGTCCCAGACCGTCTCGCCGCGCACCGCGGTGATCAGGACGAGCCGCGCGCGCGGTGTCAGCGCGCGACCGATCGAGGGCAGCACGACCCCCCAGTCCATCCAGCCGAGTGCGTCGCCCGAGACGGCGAGCGTGTACGGACCGTCGAACTCGAACGTTTCGGCTGGGCTCTCGATCCAGCGGATCGACGGCGCGTTGCCGCCGGGCATCGCAGCCGCCCGCTTCAGCATCGGTGCCGAGATGTCGACGGCGTCGATTCGCGAGACGTGGGGCGCGAGGGCGCGCGTGATCTCGCCGGTACCGCAGCCGAGCTCGAGGATCGGGCTGCGCGTTTCCGCGACGAACTTCAGCAGCACCCGCGCGAGCGCGGGGGGATAGGGAGTGCGCAGGTGGTAGGTGTCGACGACGGACTGCAGGGCGAACGCCGAGGCGTTGGCAGCGGTCATCTGTGGTGGCTTTGCGATCACGATCCAGCCTTCCCTGGCCGGTGGGCGCGCGCCGATTCTAGAGCCCGCCGGTCTCCCCAGTGGCAAAGGAAGTGTGAATCGCATCGAGGAATGTCGGATCCTCGAACGCTCGGAGCGAGGCGAGCGCGAGCGCCTTCGCGGCGCGGATCGTCGCGTCGTGCGCCTCCTCGGTGGCGGCCGCGTCGGTGAAGCCGCGGGTGTGGTTCCCGCTCGTTGCGGGGATGCGGTAGTGCGGGTGCAGTCCGGGCAGCACCTGGGTGACGTTGCCCATGTCCGTGCTGCCGCCGCCGCGGCCGGGGCGGATCGTTCCGCCGACGGCGTCGAAGCTCTCCCGGTAGGCGTCGGCGAGCGCGGGGTTCTGCCGCAGGTTCTCGTACGGCGAGTCGGACCAGGTCGCCTCCAGCTTGCACCCCGTCTGTTGCGCCGCGCCGGTGAAACAGGCGAGCACCCGCTCGCGAAGCGTGTCGACCTCCTCGCGGGTGGGCGCCCGCACCAGCAGCCGCGCCTCGGTGCGCTCGGGGATGATGTTCGGTGAGTCGCCGCCGTGCGTGATCACCCCGTGCACGCGGTGCGTCGGCTGGATCTGCTGGCGCAGCAGCCCCAGCGCCGCGAAGCCGAGCACCATCGCATCGAGGGCGTTCACCCCTCGCCAGGGTGCGCCGGCGGCGTGGCTGGCCTGCCCGCGGAACTCGACCGTCAGCCCGCGATGCGAGAGCGAGGACGGCCGCACCTCGTCGCCCATTCCGGGGTGGAGCATCACCGCCGCGTCGACGCCCCCGAATGCCCCGTTCTCGATCAACCGGATCTTGCCGCCGCCCCCGCGCTCCTCGGCGGGCGCGCCGAGCACGAGGACCGTCCCGCCCACCTCCGCCTCGCGGAGCGCGGCGCGCAGCCCGAGGCCGACGGCGACGCTCGCGATGGCGATCAGGTTGTGCCCGCAGGCGTGCCCGATCTCGGGCAGCGCATCGTACTCGCAGAGCGCCGCGAGCACCGGGCCGCCATTACCCGAGGAGGCGCGGAACGACGTGTCGAGCCCGTGGGCGGATCGTTCTACCTCGAACCCGACGCCCTCGAGGTAGTCCGTCAGCGCGGCGTGGGCGTGCGTCTCCTCGTAGCCCAGCTCGGGATGCGCGTGGATGTCGAGCGAGAGCGTCCGCAGGTCCCCGGAGGCCTCGTCGATCGCGTCGAGAGCGGCCTGCTGGGCGTCGGAGAAGGTCACGGGCGGTCCGCTCTCTCGATGTCGGCGTCGTTCGGTCCCTACACTACGACGCCCATGGCTGAAGACGTTGCACTAACGCCTCAACTGGTCGGCGAGCGGGTGCGCCTCCGCTCGCTACAAGATTCCGACCGGGACGAGCGACTCGCGCTCGGCCGGCATCCCGAGTTCGTGCGCCTGAATGGCGGGCAGTCGGCTGGCGCCGACCGGCCGTTCACGGATGCCGACGCAGATCGCTGGTTCGCTGCCCGCAGCGAGTCGCTCCGCTGGGCGATCGAGTTCGAGGGGCAGCTCATCGGCGAAGCGCGCCTCGACAACGTCGACGTTGAGCAACGGTCCGCGACCTTCGCGATCGGGATCTACCACCCTCGTTGGTGGGACCAGGGCCTGGGGACGGAGGCAGCGCGCCTCGTGCTCGGGCATGCGTTCGATGACCTCGGGCTGCACCGGGTGAGCCTGACCGTGCTTGCGTTCAACGAGCGTGCGATCGCCAGCTACCGCAAGCTCGGCTTCGTCGACGAAGGGCGGGAGCGGGAGTCGGCGCTGATCGACGGCCAGTGGCACGACGACGTGCGAATGAGCCTCCTCGACCGGGAATGGCGCGCCGCGAACGCCTAGCCGTCGGCGCTGACGAGGGTGACCGAGCGATTGCGCTGACCGCGCCGCACCGTGAGTGCGACCTCCTCGTTTGTGGCGAGGGCCTCGGCGAGGTCTGCGATCGACCGCAGTTCCGCGTCTCCCAGCCTCACCAGCAGGTCGCCGTTCTGCAGTCCGGCCGTCGCGGCGCTGGACCCGCCCTCGACGGACCGCACGAGGAGGCCGGTCCGCTCGGGGACGCCGAGCTGGACCTGGAGGGTCCGCGCCTCGTGGGCGGGGGCGAGGTCGAGGCCGGCGAGGCGGGTCGGGCAGTCGGGCGGACGCGCGTCCTCGAGGCTGATCGTCAGCTTGCGCAGCAGCCGGGCGAGATCGTCTCGCTCCGCGGGAGCGAGCGCGGCGAGCATCCGGTCCTGGATCGCGAGGTGTGCAGGCGTCGTCTCGTTGAACCGAGCTCGTCCGGCCTCGGTCAGGCGGATCACCGCGCTGCGCCGGTCGCCGGGGTCGGCGACGCGTTCGATCAGCCCCTGCTGCTCCATCTTGTCGAGGCGCAGCGAGACCGTGCCGGGCGTGCGCTGGAGCAGGTCCGGCAGATCGCGTTGGGCGACCTCGTGTGGCTCACCTCGGCGGATCAGGACGGAGAGCACGCCGTAGCCGGTACCGGTGAGGTCGTGCGCGGTGAAGTTCTCCTCGAGGGCGTCCTCGAAGCGCGACTGGAGCCGGCGGATGCGCTGAACGATCGCGATCACGCCGACCTCGAGGTCGGGACGCGTTGTCGCCCAGGCCTCGAGGATGCGGTCGACGGCGTCGAGGGCGCCCGGCCTGCTGGGCTCGTTCGAGTGGGGCATAAGCGTTCCTGATTGCCGCCGAGCCGATTGTACGGCTGATTGCCAATCACACAAACGTTTGATATCAAATAATGAAGAAGAACGACATAGGAATGGCCCTGACTCGCCGAGCGGTCGGGCTGTCATTCGAGGGGGAACGATGAGCGCGACGATCGACGTACTGAACCCGGCGAAGCCCAAGCGAGTCCTGATGCTGGTCTCGAATCCGGCGGTGTCGGAGCAGACGGGCTGGCCGATCGGATTCTGGTGGGCGGAGCTGACGCACCCGTACTGGGAGTTCGTGGAACACGGCTACGAGGTGGACATCGCCAGCCCGGAGGGCGGTCCGCTGCAGGCGGATAGCTGGTCGGATCCGCGCGACGAGTCGCAGTACTCGGCGCACGACCTGATCTCGCTCGGCTTCATCAGCTCGCCGCAGCACGCGACGCTCGTGGAGGACACGAAGGCGCTGGCCGACGTGAACCTCGAGGACTACGACGCGCTGTTCCTCGTCGGTGGGCAGGCGCCGATGTACACGTTCCATCGCGACGAGCGGGTCCACGGAGTGCTGGCGGGCTTCTTCGAGTCCGGCAAGGCGACGGCGGTCGTGTGCCACGCGACGGCGGCGTTGCTGGAGACGCGGCTGTCGAACGGTGATCTGCTGGTGAAGGACAAGACCTGGACCGGGTTCGCGAACTCCGAGGAGCAGTTCGCCGACGAGTTCGTCCAGCAGCGGATCCAGCCCTTCTGGATCGAGGACGAGGCCGGGAAGCTGGACGGCACGAACTTCATCGTCGACGGTCAGTTCAAGCCGCACGCGGTGCGGGACGGCCACCTGATCACCGGGCAGCAGCAGTACTCCGGCGCCGCTGCGGCGCGGCTCGTGATCGAGGCGCTCGGTGTCTGAGCCGTTGACGCCCCGGATCGCGAACGGTGCGCCAGCGGAGGGTTCGAACGGCCTCGGTGGTGAGCCGGTCACGGTGGTGGTCACGCGGCGTGTGAAGGCCGGGCGCGAGGCGGCGTACGAGGCCTGGCTGCGGCGACTGCAGGAAGACGCGGCCTCGGAGTTCGTCGGTTACCTCGGGGCGGACGTGCAACCACCGGCGGCGGGTTCGAGCGAGTACACGACCGTGTTCCGCTTCGACTCGGTCGAGCACCTGCGCGCGTTCGAACGCTCCGACCTCCGGGCGCGCGCCCTCCGCGAGGTGGCGCCGCTCGTCGAGGAGGACGCCGTCTGGCGGCGGTTCAGCGGCCTCGAGTTCTGGTTCGAGCCACCGCCGGGGACGAGCATCCCGCAGCCGTCGCGGTTCCGGATGGCGATCCTGCTGACGGCCGTCGTGTACACGCTTGTGCTCGCGATTGGCACGCTGGCCGCGGCGGTGATCGGCGACGCGATCCCCGGTCCCGTGCGGCTCCTCGGCGTGATCGCGGTCGAGGTCGCGCTGATGACCTACTTCATCCTGCCGGTGCTGACCCGCCGCCTCGCGAGGTGGATCTACCCATCGACGGAGGTTGCTGGGAGCTAGCCGAGGGCAGCGGTCGCGGCGCTAGTCGCGCTTCGGGCGGCGGCGGATGTTGAGGCGGACTGACCTCGGCAGGTCGACGCCCTTGAGCTGCTCGACCATCGTCAGCACCGGCTTGGCGATCATGTCCTTGACGAAGCCCATCGCCTCGACGGGTTGCTCGTCGATGGTGATGTTCATCGAGACGTCGGGCTCGGCGCCGAGGATCTCGCGCTCGACGAGGTCGGCGAGCCCGTTCGTCTCGCCCGGACCGAAGGTGGCGAATGTGCCGGCCATCTCCTCGGCCGAGACCACCGCGAGCAGATCGGACTCGGCAGTCTCGATCGTGTGGTCGCCGGGGGCGAGGAGTTCGACCGCCGGGTAGCCAGCGTCCTCGAAGCCCTCGGCGAGAAGCAGGTCGACGCTCGGGTCGAGCGACGCGACCACCGAGCTCAACCCGGGCAGCGGCATCGCCCGCTCGAGGGTGACTCGGCCGCCGTTGGCGAGCGCGATCACGGTCGCAGCCGCCCCCGCGTCGAGCTGCTTCGACGCGTCGGCATCGAGCAGCGACGACTCGATCGCCTCACGGCGGACCGCCGTCGCGACCCGCCAGTCGCGGCTTCGCAGGGCCTCGACAAGTGACACGATCAGCAGCGTCTTGCCTGAGCCGGGCGGGCCGACGACGCGGAGCACGTTGGTCATCGTCGCTCCTCGTTAGTAGCCGGGTGCGGCGGCGCTGGCGGCCGCGCCGTAGAGCGCGCGCTCGCGGTCCGCGAGGATCACGTCGCACTCCTCGCCGGGTTCGATCGAGTCGCGGTCCTCGGGGCAGACCGCGAACGCGCTGGCGAGCGCCATCGAGGTGAGGACGCCCGACCCCTGTGGGCCGGTCAGGCGGACCACCGCCTGCCCGTCCTCCTCATCGAGGAACACGCGCGCGTAGAAGCGGCGGCCATCGGTGTTGCGGATCCGGTCCTTCGTGATGGCCCGGATCATCGGCCGCGGCCAGCCGCGCTCCTTGCCGAGCATCTTGAAGATCGCCGCCCGGCCGAACAGCTCGAAGGTGAGCATCGCCGACACCGGGTTGCCGGGCAGGCCGAGATGCGGGATCGGTCGGTCGTTCGCGCCTCGAAAGGTGCCGAAGGCGAGCGGCTTGCCGGGCTTCATCCGCACGGTCCAGAACCCGACCTGCCCCTCGTTCGCGAGCACCGTCTTCACCACGTCGAAGTCGCCGCGCGACACACCGGCCGAGGTGACGAGCATGTCCGCCTCGGCCAGCCCCTCCTTGATACGGGCCGTCAGCGCCTCGACGGTGTCGCGCGCCACATCGAGGACCAGCGGGATTCCGCCAAAGCTCCGCACCTGCGCGGCGAGCGAGAACGCGTTCGAGTCGTAGATCTTCCCCGGCGCCAGCGGCTCGCCGGGCCGGAGCAGCTCGTCGCCGGTGCTGAGCACCGCGACCACAGGCCGACGGTACGCGAGCACGCGGTCTCGACCCAACGAGGCGAGCACACCCACCTGCGCCGGACCGATCACGGTGCCCTCGGTGAGCACCGTCTCGCCCTCGCGCACGTCCTCGCCGGCGACGCGGATGTTCGCGCCGGGCTTCGCCTCGACGTCGATCCGCACCGAGGTGCGCGACGGGTCCCAGACGCCCTCGGAGCGGGTGCCGGGCGTCGTCCCGTCCGACTCGTCGTACTCGTCGGTCTCCTCGAACGGGACGACCGAGTCGGCGCCGTCGGGCATCGGCGCGCCGGTCATGATCCGCACCGCCTGGCCGGGCCCGACTGAGCCCTCGAAGACCTCGCCCGCCGGCAGGTAGCCGATCGACTCGAGCTGCAGCGGCGTGTCGTAGGTCGCGCCGGCGGTGTCCTCGGCGCGGACCGCGTAGCCGTCCATCGCCGTGTTCGGCAGCGGCGGGATGTTGAACCCGGCGACGACGTCCTCGGCGAGGACCTGGCCGACCGCGTCGAGCACCGGCACCTCGATCGCCTCGAGGCGTGCGAACTGTTCGAGGATCCGCTCGCGCGCCTCCTCGACGGAGATCATGTCGGCAGGCAGGATGCTGCGCGTCCCGGTCTTGGTCGCGCTGTAGGTCAGCTCTTCGGTCGGCTCCTCGGGCATGACGACACTCCTCGCGACCAGTCTACGAGGGGCGTCGGCGAGCGTCTGGCGGCCGTACGGCCTCGCTAGGGCCGGTCGATCAGGTAGAAGTTCGGCGGACCGTAGCCGCACTCGCCGAGGTGCTCCGACACGCTGGCGCCGCCCGCCGGCTTGACCGGCGCGATCGGGCCTCCGTGCGTGTGTCGGTACGAGCAGAACGGCAGGTGCGCGTCGATCGTGACGAGCCCCGCCGCGTCGTAGAACACCCCACCGAGGTAGAACGTCAGGATCTTGCCCGCCGGGACGCTGCTCGTCTCGTCCGTGACGGGTGTGGCACCCTCGGCGGCCGCAGGTGTCTCAACCGGTGGCGGGTCCTCGGTGCCCGGGCTCGCGGACGGGGTGGGTGGCTGGATGCCCGGCGTCTCAGTCACCGGGATCGCCGAGTTGGTGCAGGTGAACTTGTTGATGTAGTCGTCGCGGTTCTGCGCAACGCGGTTCGAGCCCTCGGGCTTCTGGTTGCCATCGAGGTGGATCTTCCCGGGCGATTTCGTGTTCGCTGCGATCACCGTCACCGTGGTTTCGCCGGCCTCGTTCGCCTTCACCGGGATCGTAATCCCGAAGGCCGGCTCGCCGAAGTTCCCGACGAGCGAGTAGGTCGCGTCCGCGGTCGGCTGCGCGCAGCCCGCCAGTCGCACCAGCGAGTTCGCCGGCACCGTCCGATCGAGGATCGCGTCGAAGGTGATCACGACGATGCCTTCCTCGCCGAAGTCGAGCGTCGGCGCGACGAACTCGACCACGCCGGGCGACACGACGGTGTCCTCATTCGGGCTGCCATCGTCGTGCCGGAAGCCGGCCGAGAAGCCACCCTTCGAGAAGGCGGTCGAGGCCGGCCGCGATTTAGCCTCGTCCTGGATCCCCGAGAGCCGTTCCCAGAGCAGCTTGGTATCGGGTTGAGCGATCGCGCAGCTGGTCACCGGCTGGTAGGAGAAGTACTCGCGAGCACCGAACCCGGCGTTCAGTGTGTTGGAGTTGCAGATCGCGGCGTGGACGATCGAGTTGTCGCTCTGCCAGTGGCGCTGCAGTCCCTGCACGCTGATGGCGAGCCACCACGTCCCGTCGGCCTCACGCCACCAGTAGAAGTTGCCTCGCTCGGACCGGTTGAGCCGCTCGTGGACGCGTCGCGCGTCGGCCTGGTTTGCGAAGGACTCGACCGACACGCCGCGCGGCGCCCCGTGCGTTGCGAGGTAGAGCGCGCCCGCGCCGCTGGTGGCCCGGAAGTTCTCCCACCCTCTCCCGTTGAAGGCACGATGTTCCGCCTGGTAGACGCGGAGCGTGTAGCCCTCCAGGCGGAGGATGCGGAAGAACGGGCGGGCGTCGCTGTCGGCCGGCAAGGTCGTGAAGATGTAGGCGATCGGGTTCCCCGGCGTCTGCGAGATGCCGCTCTGCGCCTGGTTCGGTCCCGCGCTCGTGCCCCCGTACCCCGCGGCGCCATCGCCACTGACGAGGCCGATCGGCTGATGTCGAGGTGCCAACCGCTCCCGCGGCGCCCGCTGGCGCACCTGCGGGGCGGGCTCGTAGTGCTCGATCAGCTCGTTTGCGGCATCGGCGTCGCCGACCAACGCCTCGAGGGCTGCCGCGCGTTCGGCTCCGTTGAGCGCCATCGCGGCGTCGATCTCGGCGACGAGATCCGCGGCCGCGCCGCCGGTCGCGACGGTCGTCGGCCCAACGCCCGGCACGAGGATCAGCCCACCGTTCGCGAGGATCTCCGACCAGTCCGCTGCGATCGCGGCGACCTCCGCCTCGCGCTCGGCGTCGGTCAGCGACCGGACCGCGTTGTCCGCCGGCTCCGGGATGAAGAACACCTCGAGGCCGTCCGTGTCCGTGATCGCCAGCTCGCCCGCCGCGGCGTCGACGACCGCCGACGCCAACAACGGCTCGCCCGCGATCGAGTCCCGCGCGGCCTCGAGGGCTGCGGGACCGCCGCCGGCGGCTTCGTACGCCGCGGCCGCGTGGTCCGCGAGCCCGAAGGCGCTCTCGATCGGGGCGTCGAGGTCGGGCGCGTCCGGGACCATGCCGCCGATCGAGAGGATCGTCGTGCCGTTGACCCGGACCTCGCGTCCGCTCGCCTCCACGTCGTACGGCGCGTCGAAGCGAACGCCCTCGAGGATGAAGGTGCCCGGGCCGGTCGCGACGGGGGCGGCGCTGGTGCCGCCGGGATCGGCGGTTGCGGTCGGCGTGGGCGTGCCGTCGTCTCCGCCGCTACAGGCGAACGCGATCGTCGCGGTGATCGCCAGCAGCCAGAGGAACGGGGTCGCGCGGTAGGTCATCGGGAAATGATAACGGGCGTAGATCGATGGGCAACCGGCGGCCTAGCGAGCCAACCATCCGGCGTCGCCGGCGCGCGCCACGGCCTCCGCCCGGTTCGAGGCGCCGAGGCGGTCGAACAGCGCCCGCAGGTGGTACTTCACCGTCCGCTCGGTGATTCCGAGCTCGGCGGCGATCTCCCGGTTCGTCGCGCCCCCGGCCACGAGGACGATCACCGCTCGCTGTCGCTCCGTCGGCTGGGTGCGGTGGGCCTCGTCGCGGAGCGCGCGCTCGACCTCGGCGTCCACGACGCGCTCGCCGGCCGCGGTGCGCCGGACCGCGTCGACGAGGTCGGGAGCGCGCAGCCCCTTCGTCACGTAGCCGTCCGCGCCCGCGTCGAGCGCGGTGCGCGCTCGCTCCGTGTCGCGGAACGCGGAGAACACGAGGATCCGCGTGCCGCCGGGCGCCGATCGCACCGCCTCGATCACGGCCGGCGCGTCCGATGGCGGGAGCTCGTAGTCGAGCAGCAGCACGTCGGGCGTGCGCACGGTGCAGACCGAGATCGCTCGATCCGAGTCGTCGGCCTCGCCCACGACGTCGAATCCCCGCGCGTCGAGGAGTGCCACCACCCCATCGCGCACGACCGGATGGTCGTCCGCGACGACGACGCGCAGCGCGCCGTCCGCCCTACTCGCCGGCATCGACGCCCACGCTCACCTCGACGCGCGTGCCCTCGCCCGGCGCCGTCTTCAGCCGGAACCGCCCACCGAGGAGGCGCACCCGCCGTCGCATGCTCGCCAGCCCGTAGCCATGCGGCGAGGCGTAGACGGTCGTCCGCTCGAAGCCGCGCCCGTCGTCCTCGAGGATCAGGCTCAGCCGTCGCTCGCGGCGCCGCAGCACCAGGTGCGCGCGCGACGCGTCCGCGTGCTTGACCACGTTGTGCAGGCCCTCGGAGACCACGCGCAGCAGCCCGTGCTCGACGGCCGGCGACAGCGGCTCGGCCGTCAGCTCGATATCGCGGTCGACGGGGATGCCGTAGTTGGCGGTGAAGTCGTCGGCCATCCGGCCGAGCGCGGCGGCGAGCCCGCCGCTCTCTGCGGCGCGGGTGTGCAGCCCCTCGATCGCCCCGCGCGCGTTCTCGAGCGCCTGCTGCGTCAGGTTCGCGCTGCGCTCGAGCCGTTCCTCCGCGACATCCGGCGCGGCCTCCAGGCTGCTCGCCGCGACATCGAGGTTGAGCGCGATGCCGGTGAGCGATTGGAGGACGGTGTCGTGCAGCTCCTGGGCCAGGTGGAGCCGGTCCGCGGTCACGGCGTCGGCGACCGCGCTCCCGTGCACCTCGAGACCCGCGACGCCGATCGCGAGCATCCGCCCGATCAGCGTCAGCACCGACAGCTCCGGCTCGGGGATCTTCTGCCAGTCCTCGCGGGCGACGTTCATCACCCCGACCCGCCGCCCGGCGGCGATCAGCGGGACGGTCGTGTGGTGCGTGAGGCCGGCGCTGTCGCCGGACTGCACGCCGTAGAGGCGGGTGCACTGCACGACGTCAACGTTGTCGGCCTTCGTGCCCGGCGCGTGCGGCTCGAGCAGCGCCTCGACGCACCAGCAGAGGCCCTCCCAGCGCTCCGGTTCCACCGAGAAGACCGGCGGGAGCACCCGCTTGGCGGCGAGCCGCGGCTCGCCGGTGTCGCGATCGAAGAGGTAGACCCAGCCGGTCGGTGTGCCGAACGCCTCGCAGACCGTGTCGACGACCCGCTGGCACATCTCCGCCCCGTCGGGGTGACGTGCCTCCTCGGCGACGGCTCGGCTGACCGCGTCGAGCAGCTGGAAGGTCGCATCGCTCGGCGCGCCCGCCGATGTCGAGGTCATGCGGCGGATCGTGCCACAGCGACCTGCCGCGCGACTGTCCGCGCGGTCAGGGCGGCGCTTGACCGGCGGCGCGATGATGAGCGTCTACCCGCCACCACGAGGAGGCGCGCCATGACCACCGACACCGCTCCGAACGTCTGGACCGAGGTGGGTTCGCTCGACGACATGAAGGACGGGCGCCTCGTGAAGCGGTTGGGCGACCGGCAGGTCGTCGTGATCGAGAGCCAGGGGCAGCTCTATGCCCTCGACAACCGCTGCCCGCACGAAGGCTACCCGCTCGCCGTCGGCCGCGTGAACGACGCGGCCTGCACGCTCACCTGCGAGTGGCACAACTGGAAGTTCGCCCTCGCCGACGGCGCGGCCCAGTTCGGCGAGGAGGGCGCCCGCTCCTACCCGCTCCGCGTCGACGGCGGCCGCATCTTCGTCGACCTCACCCCGCCCGCGGTCGAGGACCAGATGAGCGAGCGGTTGATCAGCCTCCGCGAAGGCCTGCACAAGTTCGAGGCGGGTCGGATCGCCCGGGAGGCGGCGCGTCTCCTCGACCTCGGGATGCTACCCGCCGAGGTGATGCGACAGGGTGCGTTACATAACGCAGAGCGCGAGGAGTACGGCTGGGGCCACGCCCTCGCGGTCATCGCCGACTGCGTCTCGCTGGCGGAGTTCTACCCCGACGAGGCGGTCGTTCCCACGGTCCGCGCGCTCTTCGCGAGCGCTGATCCGGTGCGCCGCTATCCCGAGCGACCGACGCCCGAGGTGGAACCGCCCTCGGACGTGGCGGGTGAGCAGGAGTTCCGCCGGCGGATCGAGCACGAGGACATCGACGGCGCGGAGGCCCTGCTGACGGGCGCGATTGAGGGCGGAGCGCCCTCCAGCGAGATCGCGCGTTGGCTGATTGGCGCGGCGACCGACCACTTCCTCGGCTTCGGTCACCAGATGATCTACGTGCACAAGCTGAGCCAGTTCGCCGACAAGGTCGGGTGGGAGGCGTTGCTCCCGATCGTGCCGGCGCTGGTGCCGTCGATCGCCTGGGCCACCCGTTACGACAAGCTGCCGGAGATGCGTCGCTACATAACGCAGCTCAGCGAGGTCGAGTCGACCTTCCCGTCGCTGCTGGCGAAGCAGAACGGCGCCGGCGCGCGCTGGGACAGCGCCCGCTTCCGCCAGCAGGTGCTGTTCGGCAAGCAGACCGAGGCGTTTGAGGCGGTACACGCGGCCCTCGGCGCCGGGGTTGCCCTCGATGAGGTCGCGCGTGAGCTGGTGCTCGCGGCGTCGGAGCGGATGCTGCGCTTCGACACGACGTGGGAGACGAGTCACGACGAGGCGGTCTGGGACGACGGTGGTTGGCTGGAGGTCACGCACCTGCTGACGCACGCGAACGCGACGCGGTCGCTGCTCGCGCGCGGCGCCACGCCCGAGGTGCTGCGGTCGCTCTACCACTCTGCCTGGTTCATCAACGACCAGAAGCGCTTCGATCGCGCGGATGGCGCGCGAGCCGACGAGGGGCCGCTTCCCTCGGTCGATGCGAACGCCGAGGAGGTCGGCGACTCGCTGCGCGAATCGATCTTCGACCGCGACGAGGCCAGCGCCCTCGCCCACATCCGCCAGTGGCGCCGCACCGAGCTGGACCGCGCGCCGCTGTACGCCGCGCTCGGCCGCGAAGCGGTCGAGGCCGACGACGGCCGCTTCATCCAGCAGGCCCACGTGCTCAAGACCTGCCACGCGGCGATCGAGGAGTCGCGGCTCCTCGGCGGCCACCCGGAGGCCGACCTGCCGTTGATGGCGGCGACGCGCTTCGCCGCAACGCCGCGGAAGCAGCTCGCCGTCTACGATCAGGCGCTCAACGCCGCGCGCAGCACCCAGCCGCGACCCGCGCGGGTTGCGCGCATCGATGGGTAGCGGCGCGCGTCGCGGGCGCATCGACGGGTAGCGGAGGAACGAGGGCGATCGAGTGACTGCCACGGCGGCAACCGAACGCTCGCGTTGGGGCGCGCTCGTCTATCCGAACTACCGGCGCTACTGGTTCGCCGCGATCATCCGCGTCTTCGGCATTCAGTTCCGCTTCATCGGCGCCGGCTGGCTCGTGGCGGCGGAGCTCGACCGGTCCCCGTTCTGGCTGGGCGTCGTCTGGCTCGCGACCTCGCTCCCGACGATCGTGCTCTCGATTCCCGCGGGGTCGCTCGCCGATCGCACCGAGCCGTATCGCTTGCTCTTGATCAGCCAGGTCTTGAGCTTTGGTGGGCACTTCGTGCTCGGGCTCCTGATCGTCACGGACGTCGTCGCGCTCTGGATGGTGGTCGTCTGGGCCGTCGCGACCGGCTCATTCGCGGCGCTTGCCGCACCCTCGATGAGCGCGCTGCTGCCGAGGCTGATCGAACGCGAGGCGATGGCGAGCGCGGTCGCGCTGAACAGCGGCGTGTGGGGTGCGATGCGGATCGCCGGACCGGGACTGAGTGGGATCTTGATCGCCCTCGTGGGGACCGGACAGGCGTTCTTCGTCGCCGCGGCGACGATGGCGATCTCGGTCGTGGTACTGCTGACGATCAAGCTGGCGCCTCGAACGTCAGCGCCCGCGACGGAGGCGCAGAGCGGCGTGATGGCGGGCTTCCGCTTCATCTGGTCGCGACCGCTCTTCCTCTCCGTCATCGGGTTGTCGTTCTTCGCGTCGGTCTTCGGCTCCTCGTATGTGGTGCTGCTCCCGATCTTCGCGGAGGACCTGCTCGAGGTCGGAGCGGCGGGATTCGGGTTCATGGAGGCCTCGGCAGGTGTCGGGGCACTCGCGGGTACCTACGTCATCCTCCGCAACGGCATCGGCGCGCGACCGGGCGTGATCATGCTCGTGACGTCCGCGGTGTTCGGGGTACTGATCGCGCTGTTCTCGGCCAGCGACACGCTGCTCCTCGCGGCGGCGCTGCTGCTATTCGCTGGGCTGATGGAGGAGGCCTACCTCGTGATCGGCATGACGGTCGTGCAGCTGGCCGTGCCCGACCAGTTCAGAGGCCGAGTCATGGGCGTCTGGACGATGACCTACTTCCTGGCTGCGGTCGGGGGCTTCCTCGCCGGGATCGTCGCCGAGTTCATCGGCGTGCGCGCGACGATCGCCGCGGGTGCGCTGACCGTCACTGCCTTTTCCCTCGTCCTCTACTTCGGCACCACCGAGCTGCGCGCCCTCCGAGGCGACTCGATCGTCGAGGAGGTGCTCGACGACGAGGACGCTGCGAAGCCCGGCACCGAGCCGGTCGCCGCCGGCTAGCCCACCTCGCGTACGCTGCGCCTGCTCATCCGAGGAGACGCGATGCCCTACGAGTCCCCTGAAGCCGCCTATGAGGGCTTCTTCTATCACTTCAACCGTGAGGACAGCACCGGCTGGGCGACGGTGATGAGCTACCCGCACACCCGGGTCTCGTCGCAGGGACGCCGGACCTGGTTCGAGACCCCCGAGGACTACGCGCAGATCAACCCGTGGCCCGTGTTCAAGGAGGCCGGCTGGGTGCGTACCGAGGGGGTGACGTCGGAACGGATCCAAGAGTCCGACGACAAGGTGCACCTCGCCGGTGGCTGGTCGCGGATCAACGCGGACAACGAGCCGTACATCTCGAACCGCGTCACCTACGTGCTGACCCGCCTCCCGGCCGGTTGGGGCATCCAGGCCCGCTTCGGCACCGACTCGTTCGAACCCGGCGAGGACACCACGGCGTCCGAGGGCGCCGCGCTCGAGGTGGTCGGTCAGCACCTCGATGCGTGGGACGCGCGGGACCTCGACGGCTGCGCGGCGCTCGCACGCTACCCGCTGACGGACGTCGGCGTCGGCGCGGTCGAGCGCTACGAGGACGCAGCCGGCTACACGGCAGCGCTCGCGGCGCAGAACTGGTCGCCGACCACGAGCCGCGAAGCCAACGCCTACCAGGTCGGCCGTACGGGGGCCAACGTCGCCGTCACCGCGACGCTCGAGGACGGGCGGCGCGAGCAGGCGGTATTCCTCGTCGCGGACGGCGACGACGGCTGGCGCATCGTCGCGCGATCGCGGATCGCCGGCTAGCCGCGCACGCGCGCGGCCACCCGCTCCCGCTCCGCCTCGAGCGCGTCGCTCACCACCACGGGCGGCGGTGGCACGACCTCGAGGTCGCGCTCGTCCTCGGTGAGCTGAGCGAGCAGCGAGGCGGCGCGCGTCCGGCTGGCCTCGAGGTCGATCGCCGAGGCAGCCGCTTCGACCGGCTGGCCGTCGCGCATCACCTCGACGAGTAGCGCTTCGCCCTCGATGGTGCGGTCGTCCTCGGTGGTGAGGATGTCGCGCTCGATCGCCCCGCTCGCGTCGCGCTGGCGGACGAGCTGCTTCGCCCCGGGCAATGTCTCCTTGTCGGGCGAGAGCTTGATCAGCCCGCGCCCGTCGAGCGCGACCAGCTTGTAGACGGCGTCGCCGGTCGGTGCGTCGTCCGAGGCGATCACTCGTGTCCCGACGCCGAAGCCCGTGTACGGCGCTCCGCCACGCACGAGGTCCCGGACGTCCCATTCGTCCAGGCCGCCGCTGGCGAACAGCTCGACCGCCTCGAGTCCCGCCGCGTCCAGCCGGCCCCGCGCCTCACGCCCCGACTCATCGAGGTCGCCCGAGTCGATCCGCAGCGCGCGCACCGGCAGCGCTTCGCCGCGCTCCTCGAACTCCCGCGCCAGGGCGATCACCGCTTCGACGCCGGCCGCGGTGTCGTAGGTGTCGACGAGCAGGATCATTCCGGGGAACTCGGCGACGAACGCGCGGAACGCCTCCAGGTCGCTCGCGTGCGCCTGCACGTAGGCGTGCGCCATCGTGCCCGCGACCGGGATGCCGTAGCGGCGCCCGGCCGCGACGTTCGAGGTGGCGTCGAACCCCACGAGGTATATCGCTCGCGCCGCCTCGATCGCCGCGTCCGTGCCGTGGGCCCGTCGCGCGCCGAAGTCCACGACCGAGCGGCCGTCCGCCGCCGCGACGACCCGCGCCCCCTTCGAGGCGATGAGCGTCGCGTGATGGAGCCGGTTGATCGCCACCGTCTCGACCAGCTGCGCCTCACCGAGCGGGGCGCGCACCTCGATCAGCGGCTCGTTCGCGAAGCAGGGCGTCCCCTCCGGGATCGCGCGGACGCTGCCGGTGAACCGCCAGCGGCGCAGCCAATCGAGGAAATCGGGCGCGAACCGCCCCAGCGATTCGAGGTAGGAGACGTCGTCGGAGCTGAAGCGCAGCGCCCGGAGGTCGTCGACTAGGCGCGCGACGCCGGCGGCGACCAGGAAGTTGCGGTCGCGCGGCAGCGTGCGGAAGAAGAGGTCGAAGACGGCCGGGTCGTCGTGACGACCCTCGTGGAGGTACGCCTGCGCCATCGTCAGCTCGTAGAGGTCGACGAACAGCCCGCTCGTCGAGCCATCCTCGGGAGGCGTGGTCACTCGAGCTGCGCTCCAACAGTGGCCATCGCCTCGAGCGCCGCCGCCCCGTCGCCATCCTCGAGGTCCACCGCCGCGATCGCGTCCCGGATCACGACCGTCTCGAGGCCGAGGCGGCGCGCGTCCAGCGCCGTCTCCTTCACGCAGTAGTCCGTCGCCAGCCCGACGATCGCTACCCGCTCAATCCCGCGCTCCGCGAGCTGGCTCGCAAGCGCCGTCGGCACCTCCTCGCCGCTCGTCGGATCCCGCATCGTGAACCCGGAGTAGCCGTCCTCGCCGTTCGCGCCCTTGCGGATCACCTCGCCATCGACGCGTAGCGCCGGATGGAACGCAGCCCCCCACGAGTCCTGGACGCAGTGCACCGGCCAGATCCCGCCGTCCTGCTCGAAGTGCGGGGTGTGCGGGGGATGCCAGTCCTGCGTGTAGAAGACTGGCACGCCGGCCTCGCGAGCTCGCGCGACCTCCTCGTTCGTCCGAGCGACCACCGCCTCGCCCCCGGCGACGCTGAGGCTGCCGGCCGGGTCGGCGAAATCGTTCTGCACGTCGACGACGATGAGCGCGGTACGGGCGTCGTAGTCGGGCATGAGGCGGCCATCATAGGCACCCGAGGCCCCCCGCGCCCTCGGTTGCTGGCGGCCCCCAGCCGCCGGCGTTACTGCGCGGCGCGCACCGCCGGCAGGACACCCCTCGCGAGGCGACGCAGCCCATCGAGGTCCAGCGTCGGCACGCCGAGCATGAGGTGCTGGATCCCCGCCGCGCGCTGCTTCGCCACGCGCTCGGCTACCTCCGAGGCCGGGCCGAAGATCGCGTTCCGGTCCACGTCGAACCGCGGGCCGTAGTAGCCGTGCAGGAACGCGGTGAGCTCCGCTCGCGCACGGTCGCGGTCGTCGTCGACGGCCACGTAGAGGAGCCCGCCGCTCGTCAGCGCGTCCGGGTCGCGCCCGGCGGCGCTCGCTCCGGCGCGCGCCAGCTCCCACCCGCGTTCGAAGTCCTCGAGGTCCCCGAACGGCCCCATGATCCACCCGTCGCCGAGCGCGCCGGCGCGGCGGATCGCCGCGTCGGCGCCGCCGCCGATCAGGATCGGTACTTCCGAGGCCGGACGCACCGTCGCCGCGTCGAGCGGGTGGAACTCGCCGCCGTGGTCAACCGGCTCACCCCGCAGCAGCGCGCGCAGGACCTCGACTCCCTCGCGGAACACGCCGACGCGGCGATCGAACGGGATGCCGAGGGCGCGATACTCCTCGGGACTGCCGCCGAGCGAGAGGCCGAGCGCGACGCGGCCGCCCGCGAGGTGGTTCAGCGTCGAAACCTGGCGGGCGAGCAGCGGCGCCTGCCGCAGGTTGAGCAGCGCGACCGCGGTGCCGAGGATCAGGCGCTCCGTGTGCGCGGCGGCCCACGTGAGCAGCGTCAACGAGTCCGCCACGTGCGCCGGGTGGAACAGGCGATCCTCGGTCCAGAGCGCGTCGAAGCCGAGGGCTTCCGCCTCCCGGCAGAACGCGCCGTACGCCGCGCCGTCCGCGAGCCCGTCGGTGGCGGCTCCGGGGATGTGGATCCCGATCGTCGGACGGTCGAGCATCAGCGCTCCTCGCCCGGCGGGGGCAGCGCACAGAACCCGTTCGACTCGACCAGGAGCGCGTGGTTGAACTTCGCGCGGAAGTTCTCGAACGCGATGATCGCAGTCAGCTCCACGATCGCCTCGGGGCTCTCAAACTCGCCCTGGACCGTCGCGAAGAACGCCTCGTCGACGTCCTGGTCGCTCATCGTGATCCGCTCCGCGTACTCAAGCGCGATCCGTTGCCGCGTCGTGAACAGATCGCTCGTGGCGTAATTCGGCAGCTCGTCGAACTGCTGCTGGCTCAGTCCCGCATGCATCCCACTGGACGCGTTGATGTCCTGTCAGAACGGGCAGCCGTTCTTGTTCGCGACGAAGGTGTAGACGAGGTAGCGGAGCTGCGGCTCGATCTGCCCCGACGCGTCGATGCTCAGCCCCAGCGCGCTGTGCGCCTCGGCGATCGGCGGGCAGTAGCCCATCAGCTTCGTCGGGTTCAGCACCGTCCCGAGGACGCGCTCCTCGCCCTCCATCAGCGCGCGGACGGCCGGGTCGGCCGCCTCCGGTGTCAGCTCCGGCAATCGAGGCATGGTGGGGCTCCGTTCTTGAGCGCGGTTCTTCAGCCAGTCTCGAGGCTCAGCTCGAGCCGGCGCAGCTTCTCCGGGTTGCGCACGACGTAGACGGCGGTGACCCCGTCACTCGAAGTGTCGAAGAGGAAGGCATTCGACAGCGTGCCTGCCTCCGTGACGAGGACCGCGGGCTGTCCGTTCAGGTCGAGCTGTCGCACGCCCACCTCGTCCGGCGCCATCCGCCCCATTGCCACGAGGAAGCGGCTGACGAGTCCGCTGCCGGCGAGCGGCCGGTTGGCCGCGCGCACGTGCCCGCCACCGTCGCTCAGCAGCACCACGTCCGAGGTCAGCGCGGCCACGAGTCCGTCGAGGTCGCCGGATCGCGTCGCCTCGAGGAACTGATCGACCAGCTCGCGGCTGTGCACCGACGGCCGCGAGGCCGGCTGCGTCGCGCCGCCGAGCTTGAGCCGGCCGCGCCTCAGCGCCTGCCGGCTCGCCGCCGCGGAGCGACCGATCGCCGTTCCGACCTCCTCGTGCGAGTAGTCGAACACGTCGTGCAGGACGAGCGCCGCCCGCTCGACGGGGTTCAACCGTTCGAGGAGCAGCAAGAACGCGAACGACGCCGACTCGGCGCGCTCGACGAGCTCCTCCGGCAGCGCTTCGCTGCTCGTGACCGGCTCCGGCAGCCAGACGCCCACGTACTCCTCGCGGCGGCGTCGTGCCGACCGCAGCACGTCGAGGCAGAGCCGGGTCACGATCGTCACCAGGTACGCTCGAGGCGAGTCGAGCCCATCGAGGTCAACGTTCGCGAAGCGCAGCCACGCGTCCTGCAGCGCGTCGTCCGCATCCTCGGCAACGCCGAGCATCCGATAGGCGACCGCGAACAGGTACGGCCGCTGCTCGGCGAAGACCGCCGCGCGCTGATCGACCTCGGTCATGGTCACGATGCTGCCACCGCCTCAGCGGGCGTGCGCGTCTCGATGGTCTCGAGCCCGGTGCGAGCGGACGGGTGGCGGGGCGCCCAGCCGGCCGCCTCGCGGAAGCGCGCGTTCGACACGCGGTGGGAGACGGCCAGCACGCGTGCCGCCTTCCCCGCGACGGCTCGCGCAAGCAGGTACGGCACGCGCCGAGGGGCGGGTCCCTCGAGGGCTGCGACCGCCGCTTCCAGCCACTCCCGCTGGGTGAGCGGGTCATCGTCGACCACGTTGTAGACGCCCGGCTCAACGTCGACCGCCGCCGCGACCGCGGTCCCGACGTCCTCGACCTGGATGCTCGAGACGAAGTTCTGGCCCGAGCCGACGATCGGCATCTGCCGGTCGCGCACCGCCTCGATGAGCGCCGCCGAGGCACGTCCCGGTCCGTACAGCCGCCCGAAGCGGAGCGAGACCGCCTCACCCCCGCGCTCCCCGAAGCGCGCGACCATCGCCTCCGCGTCGACCGCGCTCTTCATCATCGCAACAACCGGCTCGAGCGCCTCTGACTCATCGATCCAGGCGTCGCCGCCGTCCGAGTAGGCCAACGAGATCGATTCGAAGATGAACCGCCGCGCGCCCGTCTGCTCGGCCGCCAGGATCAGGTTCGACGTCCCGAGGCCACGCAACCGGTCGTTCAGCTCCCAGGCGCTGGCCTTCGCCGCCGCGTTGCCGGTGGGGATGCTCGTTGCGAAGTGGGCGACCACGTCGCTGCCCTCGACCGCCTCGCGCACCGCCTCGCGGTCGAACAGATCGACCTCCACCGGGGTCGCGCGCAGATCGAGGAGCGCACGAGCGCCCTCGCGCGATCGCGTGACGCCGACTACCTCGTGGCCGGCCGCGACCAGCGCCTCGGTCGCCGCCAGCCCCATCGCGCCGGTGGCGCCGGTGAGGAAGATCCGCCGCGCGGCGCCGTCATTGCTGTCCATCGTGCGCTCCGTTCCGCATTCCGATCGGGAGGTCCTGATCGGGAGACGGGACAGCGGCGCGGAATGTGACAGCACCTAGGACTGGTTCTGCCATTCGAGGACGGAGCGCACCTCGATGCTCGCCGATCCGTCCGCGGCGCTGGGGATGTATGCCGCGAGCTCCAGCGCCTCATCCCAGCCAGGGCAGTCCACGAGGTAGTAGCCGGCGAGCTGCTCCTTCGTCTCGGCGAACGGGCCGTCGGTGACCAGCGGCGCGCCGTTCTGCACGCGCACCGTCCGCGCGGTCGATGCGCTGGTCAGCGCCTCCGATCCGCGCCACGCGTCGCGGGTCTCCAGCAGGCGGTTGAAGCGGTCCCACGCCGCCTGGTCGCCGACCTCGAACGCGTCCTCGGCCGACTGGCCGTAGATCAGCAGCAGGTACTTCACGTCGATCTCCTCAGGGTGGTTCAGTTGGTAGACGAACGAACGCGAGTGGATTCGACCACACGGGGTCATCAGCCGCGGCCCGACCGAGCTTCCGCTCCCGATTGTGGCGAGAGTTAGGGCGCCGGACTGGCCTCGGTGGGCGCGTTCCACTCGATGAGGAGCCACGAGCCGTCGGGACTCCAGCGCAGCAGCGGCGCGCTGCTGCCGTCGGCCGGCGGGGTGCCGCGCACGATCACGCGCTCACTGTCCGAGGAGGCGCCGAGCACCACAAGCTCTCGCTCCCGCGCGTAGACCAGGAACTCGCCGTTCGGCGACCACCGAGGGTTGGCACCCGCCAGGCAGCGCCCCTCGTCGCCGAGCCCCGGGTGCACGACGACGAACCCACCGACGCAGCTCGTGCTGCCAAACACCGCGGCGACGCCACCACCGAGGGCGATCGCCGGCTCGGCACCGCCGATCGACCGGTCCGCGGTGTCCAGCCCGGCCCACGCCGCGACCTCGTCGCCCGAGTCAACGTCGAATGCGCGAGTCGTGGGCGCCGTGCGGGTCTCCGCGTCGCCGTAGGTCGTCACGATCGCGAGCCGGCCGCTGCGGTCGAAGCGGACCGACGCCGGGCCCTCGATCAGTCCGAGGTCCACCCCGGTCAGCTCTGGGACATCGACGATCGCCAGCCGGCCGAGCTCGCTGACGGCCAGCAACTGGTCGCCGAGCGGCGACCAGTGCGCGGAACCGCTGGGCCCCAGCAGCCAGGCGCGCCCAGTCACCGTGTCGCGCACGAACAGCCCCTCGATGCCCTCGTCCGCCACGAAACGCCCGGACGGCGACCATCGCGCGACCGCCGGGCTCCCGAGGAGCGCGCGGTGCTCGAACTGCATCCGCAGCCGGCCGTCCGCGGTCTCATGGACGCTGAACGTGCGCACGACCTCCTCGGGGAGCTGCCCCGGCCGCTCCGAGACCGTCAGCAGCCGGTCGCCGGTCGGTGAGAACGAGACGCCGAGGCGCGGTCGCGTGCCCTCGAGGCGGACGACCTCGCCCTGGCGTTCCAGCACCAGCGTCGGCGTCTCCGGATCCGCGAGGTCGAGGTAGAAGCGGTACTCGCCGTTCGTCGAGTTGACGATCATGCCGCGATCGGCGTGCGTCTCGATCAGCTCGCCGTCGCTCCGGAAGCGGCTTGCCGTCGTGCCGCCGTCCTCGATCACGTGCACCGTGACGGCGCGTCCGGTCGACTCGATCTCGCTAGTGACGCTCCCGTCACCGTCGTAGAGCAGCGCCTGCTTGCCGCTTCCCAGGTCGAACACCCAGAGCCCGCTCGGCGTGGCTGGCGGGAGCGGCGTCGGGGTTGGCGGTGGTGTGGCGGTGGGCGTCGGGCTGGTGGTCGGCAGTATGTCGAGCGGCGGCGGCACCGGGGTCTCGCCGGCTTCGGGCGTCGCCGTGTCGGTGGCGCCATCGACCGGTGTCAGCGGATCGTCTGACCGGCACGCGCCGAACAGCAACGCGCCGAGGAGCACGATCGGAAGCAGGCCGAACTTCATCCACGACTCCGGACGCGAGCGTAACGGTCGGCGACCGTCCGCCGCTCACGATCGATAGCATCGCTCAGCCCGAGGTTGCGATAGGCACCCTCCGTGCGTGGTTGGCCGTCGTCGTCGGCCGGGTCACCCTCGATCACGGAGCACGGATCGGTCATCAGCTCGCCACCACCTGCTCCCGCGCCGGCGCACCGAATCCCGTCCGAACAGCCGGCTCCCGAGGTTGCGCGACCCTGGGGACGAACGGCTCCCAGGGCCAGTCCGTCCCGATCCGCGCCACGATCGCGGTCGACTCCTCGGGCGTGGCCGGGCGCGGGCGGTTCTCGGCGATGTCGATCATCGCCGGCCGGATCAACGCCGCCGGTGGTGCCGCCGGCGACAGGGTGATTACGGCGACCGCGCTCTCGAACGGCGCGATTCCGAGGGTCTCGAGGTCGCCCGCGTCGAGGTCGAAGACGAAGTTGCCGAGGCTGTGCAGGATCAGGCCGTCCTCGTATACCTCCCATGGCTGCAGGGCGTGCGGGTGGTGCCCGACGACGACGTCGGCGCCGGCGTCGATCACCGAGCGGGCGAAGGCGGACTGCGGCTCGGTCGGCGTCCAGGAGTACTCGACCCCGGCGTGGATCATCACGATCACATAATCGGCGAGCGCGACGGCCGACCGAACCGCGGCGTCCGCGTCGGTGTCCGCCCAGGCCACGCCGGACTGCACGTCCGTCGCGGCGCGCGTGCCACCGATCGCGTTGAGCCCGAGCAGCGCCACCGTCTGCCCCTCGATTTTGAACAGCGCAGGTGCGTACGCGGCATCGGCGTCGGCACCCGCCCCGAACGGCGTCACGTCGACGGCCTCGAGGGCGTCGATCGTGTCCATCAGGCCGTCCGACCCGAAGTCGAAGCTGTGGTTGTTCGCGAGCGAGACGGCATCGAATCCTGCGTCGGCGAGTCCCTGCGCCAGGTAGGGTGGCGTCCGGAAGGTGTACCGCTTGTCCAGCGCCTCGCCGCGCTCGGTGAACGTGCCCTCGAGGTTGCCGATCAGCAGGTCAGCGCCCTCGAATAGCGGCAGGGCGCGTTCGAACGGGTAGAGCGGGCCCTCGGTCTCCATCTGCACAGCAACGTCGCGGGCGAGCATCAGGTCGCCGACCGCCGCGACGGTGATCGCCCTCGACGGTGGCGTCGCCTCGGGGGTGGTGCCCGGTGTCGAGGTGGTTGGTGGTCCTGCCGTGGTGCGTTCGGGCGTCGGTGTCGCCTCGGTCGCACGGATCCGGACGTCCTCGGAGCCACAGGCGAGCGCGAGCACACCCGCCAGGAGCAACGTCATCACGGCGCTGGATCGGCGAGCGCGAGTCACGGTGGCGGGCTTTCTGTTGCTGTCGCCAATCTAACGTCGCCCGCAACGCCGGGGTTCCCCGGCCCGAGTCTGCGCAGGGCTGAACGCGCCCGGTCAGGAATGTCACCCCTCCGTAAGCGGTTGTCGGTAGGTTCTGATGAACGAAATCGATGAGGGGGCGGATCGATGTCGATCTTTGGCGACCTGGAACGGCTACTCGCTGATCTCTACCCGTACCGCGTGCCGCTGACGTTGGGCGGCCTGGCCGTCGCTGGCGCGGTCGCGTTCTTCGTGATCCGGCGGGGTTGGCACCGGCCGGTGTTCTCCTGGGTGGAGGCCAACCGGTTGCCGTCCGCGGTCGCGGCGGTGCTGTTCCTGGCGGTCACGCTCCCGACCGGCTACTACCTGCTCTCGCCGCTATGGGAGCGCACGACGCTGGTCGAGGCGAGCCCGCTCGACTCCGCGACAGTCGCGACGCTGCTCGACGATGCCGGATCCGCGACGGCGACCCCGGTTCCTGCCTCGGGCGGTGCGTCGGGCGACGGGACCGCGCCGGCCGGCGATGCATCCGAGGCGACGCCCGCGCCCGTGGAGACGGGACCACGGCTCGTCAGTACCGGTGAGCTGCTCGGCGCGGACGCCTTCCACTTCGCCGAGGGGCAGGCTCTGATCGTGGAGACCGAGCCCGACACCTTCATCCTTCGGTTCGAGGACTTCTCAATCCGCAACGGGCCGGACCTGTTCGTCTACCTGACCTCGGATCCGGATGAGCCCAGCGCCGACGCGGTGCGGCTCGGCGAACTGAAGGCCACCGACGGCGCGTTCAACTACGAGGTACCGGCAGGCACGGACGTGTCGACGCTGCAGTACGCGATGGTGTGGTGCGATCGCTTCTCGGTGCTCTTCGCGACCGCGCTGCTCGAGGCGTGATCGTCGTCGGCGGCGTGGTCGCAGCCTTCACGGCTCGCCCGTCGCACTCGGGCCGGGGCAGTCGGCGAGGTGCTCCGCGAGCAGGCGATCGGCGGCGTCGTGCGAGCGGACCAGAGCGCGGTCCTGCTCGCAGATGGCGCAGTGCACGAGGACGCGGCCGACGATGGGCTGAGGCGTCGGGGCGGCGACATCCGGTTCGATCGCTCGGTGGCTCGCTTCCATTCGATCCTCCTCGGTCATGGGAGGCGGGGGGAGGCGCCTCGGGTCGCTTGATTCCCTGCCCACCGCAGCGTAAGAATTCCGGCAGAGAGTTCGCGTCCCACCGATGCGGTACATCAGTGATTCGTCAGGAGCTGCTTCGTGCGAGCGAGCCAGGGCTCGTCCTCGTCGAGCGCGGCCGCGACGCGGCCGGCCGCGAGTTCGTCGCGCGCCCAGAGCACGAGCGCGGCGATGGTGTGCGTCTCGCTCTTCGCCTGCAGGTGTTTGATGTGCGTGCGAACGGTCGCGAGCGAGAGCCCAAGCTCGCCAGCAGCTTCGCGCGGGGTCCGTCGCTCCAGCAGCAGGATCACGACTCGAGCCTCGGCGGGTGTGATGCGGCGAGGGCGCGCTGCGGCGTCCGGCATGGCGGTGCCTCCGTGAAATCGACCCGCCAGCCAGTGTTCCGTCAGTCTACCAAATCTCCGAATCTGTCCGATCAGTCACAGCCCAGGTCAACGTCTCGGATATCGTCGCTGCCCCCACACAGGGGCGTCGCCGGGGCCTGAACGGCATGATCTGTGGGAAATCGATCTCATCTTGAGGGAGATGGAGGATTTCTGTGGGTGAGGGATATGATTTCGAGCGCTTGAGATCGTTTGCGCGAGGGCGGTGAGCCGCTTGTGTGTCTTCAAACGTGTCGCTACCATGTAGCAGTATGCAGTGTACTTAGCACTTCAACTAAGTACCTTTCGCGAACTCGCGGGATCGCCCAGAATCGGGCGACTCGCGGCTTGTTGGGTGGGAGTTCCGATGACAACGTCTGCCGACCAGGGAACACGTCGTTCCATTTCAGGGCCTCGTGGCCTCGAGGTCGATTTACCAGCACGCCAGGCGTGGGTCGGGAGTCAGCCGGTCGAGCTGTCCGCCCTGGGCTTCGACATGCTGTGCCTGCTGGTCGATCGCGTCGGTGACGTGGTCACGACGGACGACCTCGCACAGCTGGTGTGGGGTCACGAGCGCGCCGGCGAGCCGAGCTACATCCACACCGCGATCTACCGGCTCCGGACAGCGCTGAATCAGGCGGGTGCGCCCGGCCTGATCCGCAACGTCCGCGGCGTCGGCTACACCATGGTCGGCGCGCGTCCGCCGTCCGACCTCGTCCAGGAGCCGGCGGTCCTCGAGGCGACGATCCGCGCTGCGCAGACGCCGCTCGCAATCATCGACGGCGACCGGCGGCTTCAGTTCGCCAACGCTGCGCTCGGCCAGCTCCTCGGATACGACGAGGCGGAGCTCGCGCGGCTCGACACGACCGCTGTGTTCTCGCCGCCCGACCGGGACGCGAGCCGGGCGAGCGTGCTGCAGGAGGTCATGTCTGGCCTCGGGATCCTCGCCCAGTCGGTGGAGCTGGTGAAGTCGAACGGGGAGCGGATCAACGTGTCCGCCGACCTGTCGCCGATCATCACCCGCGGCCAGGTCGTCGCGATCCTCGCGGAGTTCCGCCCGGTCTAGTCCCGGGCCCGATCGAGCGGTTCCAGCACTCCCTTCAGGCGGACCGATCGCGTCCGATGATTCGGTGTGCCGAACCGCTCGACCGCTCCCAGTCCGCCCACGCCTCGATGCGGCTCCTGCCGCGCGCCCGGTGGTCCGTTCGTCCTGATGGAGAACGGCCGCGACTACTGCCTGCGCTGCGCGGTCGAGATCCGCGAGGTGACCGGGATCGCCTCAGCCGACGTCCGCGCGGACGCACCTCGCATCCGCTAACCACGGTCGCAGTCGCGCTCGAGCCCTGATCCCCTGCGCCACGGACGTCCCGGCGTTGACCCGCCGCTAGGTCGATAACGCGATCTCCGAGGGGTTAGCCGTCCTCGATGAGCTGGTCGACCTCGAGCGGCTGGCCGTCCTCCGGCAGCTGCACCGCGGGCGGCGCGAGCCCGGCTCGCTCGTCGGCCGAGAGCGCGTTCCAGAGTGCGAGTGCCCTCGAGGTGACCTCCGTCCACTCCTGCAGCGCGGCTTGCAGCGCTGCCCAGCTCGGTGGCTCCCCGGCCGTGAAGTCGGTGAGCGCTTCCTCGAGGGCTTCGACCGGCGCCCGCTGGGCGACGCCGTCCTGCCACCGGCGCAGCGCCTCGTGGCGCTGCCGCACGTCGGCGATCAGGCCATCGCAGCGCGCCGTGACCCGTCCGACGCGGGCGTTGACCTCGAGGTAGGCCTCGACGGGGCTCATCATCCACCAAGGATCGTCATAGAACTAATGTTCTGGATCGACGCTCTACTTAGGCAACCGGATAAGCGGCACCTGACGGCCAGCTCTTGAGGTGAGGGCGCTCTGACCGAGCGCTACAGGTCGCGGCGGATCTGCACGACCCGGAAGATCTGCTCTGGCGAATCGGAGAGCAACGAACCGTCGGCTGACTGCAGCCGCGGCCGTCCACCGCCCGGCCGGCGCAGGCGCTTCACGTAGACCTGATCGGAGACCACCGCCACCACGATCGCGCCCGGATCCGGTTGTGACTGCTCGAGGTCCACCACCACCGTGTCGCCCTCGAGGACGTCCGGCACCATGCTGTCGCCCGCGACGCGCAGCGCCACGTAGCGCGCACCTCCCGAGGACTCGCCGAGCACGGCGGCCCCCGGCCCCGCCGAGACGAGCTGCTCCGCCGTGATCACCGGGATCCCATCGAGCCGGTCTCGCGAGCCGGAATCAGCGCCCGAGCCCGGGCGTGCGGTCTGCGCGTAGCCGGCCAGCTCCCAGACCTCGACGACGTCGGCCTCGAGCGCTGCGGCGATTGACTGGCAGTTGTCCCAGGTGGGCTGGGCGCCGCGCAGCCAGTCCTTGACGGTGTTCGGAGCGACGCCGACACGCCCCGCGAACTGGCGCTGAGACTCCCCGCGCTCCAGCAGGCGCGCACGCATCCATGCGGCAAGGTCAACTGCCATGCGCGGACTGTACCGCGCCCCGTCCGTTGGGGCAATGCGCCTTGCACTGGTGCACGGTGTACTGCATACTGCGCATCACGATCTTCCACCGACGCACCGAAAGGTGTCCCGCCATGTCGAGTCTCACCCGTTCCCGCCGCCGGTCGAGTCGAAGGGGGGCGCCGCAGACGGCGCTGGCGTCGGTCCTGGAGACGCAGGGCCGCCGGTTGGTCTGGGTCGCGCAGCACCTGGGTGTCGACGCCAGCACCGTCAGCCGCTGGTGCAGCGGCGACCGGCCGATCCCGGAGCGGCGCCGCCACCAGCTCGCCGCGATCCTCGGCGTCGACCCCGCCGAGCTGGTCGACCGGCAGCCCGGCAATGGAGGTGCAACGTCATGACCACCCCGTCGTCCGCCACCCCCGGCCAGCCGCACCCCCTTCCGAGGACCCAGAACGAGCTCGTGCTCGACCACCTCCGCACGCAAGGACCGCTGACGCAGCCCGAGGCGCAGGATCAGCTGGGGTGTCTCCGCCTCGGCGCGCGGATCTGGGACCTGAAGCAGCGCGGCTACGCGATCAAGACCGAGTTCATCGAACTCCCGTCCGGCCAACGGGTCGCCCGCTACTCGCTCATCGAGGGCGCGTCGCCGCTTCCGAGGTCGGAACGAGAGCCGGCGTGAGCGGAGGGAGCGCGCGCGTGGAGGGCGCCCGGCGCGCCACCGTGCTGCGCTACGGCGGCTCGCTCTGGGTCAACGGCTACTGGCCGACCACCACGCTCTCGATCGAGCTCCGCCCGGTGCGACGATCCCGAGGGCGCGTGATCCTCGTCGGTCCACCCTTCGGCGAAGGGCGCTCGATCGCCGTCGACCTCGACGCGACGACGAGCCTCGAGGCGTTCGCGCAGGCATTGGCGGACTGGATCGAGACGCCGGCGCTCGATGCGCGTCGCGCGGAGCAGGCGTGGCCGGAGGTCGCCCGAGGACTCGCCGGCCCAGGCGGCCTCCACGAGCGGATTCCGGCGTGACCCCCCAGCTGGTCCCCGAGGTGGTCACGAACCTGATGCTCGGCCTCGCCGTCGGCTGGCTGCTCGGCATCGGCACCGCGATCCTGCTCCTGCAGTTCGCGGCGGCTGCCCTCGCCGACCGAGGGCTGGACGACCTCGATGCGCCCGAGCTGGCGGAGCCAGACCCGACCGCGCCTCTCCCCGATCGCTGACCACCGGCGCATCCCGACCCTCCGAGGCGTGCGCTACTCCGAGGCCGTCCCGCCCTCGAGCGCCGCCGCCTCGATCGCCCGGTGTTCGTCCACGCCCAGCACCGAGGCGATCTCGTCGATCGTCGGCGCGCTCCGGCCATCGAGGTCGACCCGACCGTTCGACGCGAGTTCGCCGTAGACGTCCCGCATCGCCGCGAACATCGCCCGCAGCGTCCCGAGTTGGATCACCAGCTGGTAGCCCAGCGCCGCCGCCTCCTTACCGCTGAGCAGCTCGCTGTTCAGCACCCGAGGCACATCCCGCAGCGCCTCGGCCGCGCGCTCGATGTCGGCCACCGTCTTCAGCCCGTCGATGAACACGAGGTCGACGCCCAGCTGGTGGTACGCGCGCGCCCGCGCGATCGCCTCGTCCCAGCCGAGCGGGGCGAGGGCGTCCGTCCGCCCGATCACGAGCACGGTCGGATCGCCGCGTGCTGCCAGCGCCGCCGTGAGCTTCTGCTCCATCTCGGCCAGGGGGATCACCTCTTTGCCGTCCATGAAGCCGCAACGCTTCGGCCACACCTGGTCCTCGATGTGCAGCGCCGCCACCCCGGCCGCCTCGTACGCGCGCACCGTGTTCGCCACGTTGACCGGGTTGCCGTAGCCGGTGTCCGCGTCCGCGATCACCGGCACGTCGACCGCCGCGACGATCCGCCGCGCGTTCTCCAGCATCTCGGCCATGCCGAGGAGCCCGATGTCCGGCAGTCCGTGCGACGCCGCCGTCCCGAACCCGGTCATGTACACCGCCGGGTGCCCGGCCGCCGCGGCGTACCGCGCCTGCGCCCCGTCCCACACGAACGGCGCGACCACCGTCCCCCCGCCGAGGAGCGCGCGCAGCCGGTCCGGGGCGTTCGTCGACTGACTCGCCATCGAGGTCAGTCGGAGCTACGGCTGATGTCGCGCATGACATCCGCCGCTCCGCCGCCGTCCGGTACCGGGATCTCGACGACCCGCTCCGCGATGTCGTCGTACTCCAGCCGCAGCGCGCGACAGATCGTCGCGTGCAACCCATACGAGGCCACCGCGTACGTCAGCTCGAGCACCGCCTCTTCGGACAGCACCTCTCGCAGCGCCTCGAAGGTCGCGTCCTGCACCCGGCCGTCGGCGAGTACCAGTTCGTCGGTGTAGGCCAGCACGGCACGCTCCTCGGGCGAGAACGCCTCCGAGGTCTGCCAGGCCGGGATCGCCTCGACCTGCGCGTCGCTGAGGCCGGCGGCGCGCGCCGCCTTGCAGTGCTGCGAGAACACGAACTGGCTGCCGCGTGTGAACCCGGCCCGCGTCAGCCCGAGCTCGCGGTACTTCGGATCGAGCTGGCGATCGGTGCTGCTGAACATCCCGAAGCCGGCCACCGCGTGGTTGAAGATGTCCGGCACGATCGCGAACACCGTCCACCAGTTCCCCGGCGTGCCGGTCGCCGTGCCCGGCTCGGTGACCGGGTCGCGGCCCGGGAACAGCCGGTCGTACATCTCGAGGACGTCGGGCGGCGCCTCGGAGCGCGGCACCTGGCGAAGTCGGGGCATGGCGGTGGTCCTTCTACTACGTCGGTCGTGCGACCGCGGTCGGTGCTGAACGTGACGAGACCCCGCGCTGCCGCGGGGTCTCGTGGTCGGTGTGGCGTGGGCGGCTAGTCGCCCGAGACCTCGGCGGGCTCGCGGACGCGCGCCTCTTTGTCGGCGCGCCGGCGCGCCGCGCCCTCGCGTTGGGCCTCGAGGTAGCGCTCACGGTCGTGCTCGGTCGCCGGCGTGTGCTCGACGTCCTCGGGGCCGAACACCTTCGTCCACGCCGCGAACTCCAGGCAGATGCCGTCCGGGTCGAAGAAGTAGATCGAGCGCACGAACGTCGACTCCGTCAGCGCCATGCTGACCTGCGAGGGCGATGCGTCGTGGTTCATGATCGGCGTGACGCGGACCCCCTTCTCCTCGAGCCGCTCGCGGTACGCCTCCATCTGCTCCGGAGCGACGTCGAACGCCACGTGGTTCATCGAACCGTGCGCCGTTGTCAGCTCGGATTGCGGATCGAAGAAGGCGCCCGTGTCAGGGGAGGAGACGCCCGGGACCGCGTCCGGCGCGCCCGGGAACCAGAAGAAGGCGAGGCTGTCGCCGTTCCCAATGTCGAAGAAGAAGTGCTGGCCCATCCCGTTCGGCAGGTCGAGCGTCTTGATCAGCGGGAAGCCGAGCACATTCGTGTAGAAGTCCACCGTTCGCGCCATGTCCTTGCAGACGAGCGCCAGATGGTTGATCCCGCGAATCTCGAAGTCGCCGGTCGTCTTGCTGTTTGGGTTCGGCATGCGGTCCCTCTCTCCGGCCGCCCTGTCCGCTGACAGAGGCGACCTCCGCGCATCATAACGCTCGTAGCGCCCCGTCGACGTTCCCGAGGTGTCACGAAATCGCCGCTGATTCCCGCCCCGCGTTATCGTGCCTGCGCGAGGAGGCTGCGATGGCGAACGAGGGCGGAACACCGGCACCGGGTTCGGAGGACGAGGAAGAGCGCAAACGTCGCCGGCGACCGATCGCCTGGTGGTGGTGGGTGGCCGGTGGTGGCGGGGTGCTCGTCGTCGTGCTCGCCCTGCTGCTCAGCGTCGGGGGCGACGACGACGCGGACGACCCGGATGGCAGAGTGCAAGCACCGACCGCTGAGTCAACCGCGGCCCCCGGCGGCTCGACGGCGACGCCGGCCGCTGCGGCCACCCAGCCATCCGGCGACGCCGCCGCCTCCGACGGGCCACCAGACATCGAGGGCGTCTGGGAGTTCATCGTCGATGTGACGGAGACCTCCGGCGTCTGCGCCGGCGAGGAGGACGAGCCGCCCGGGATCGAGAACGTCACGATCCGACGCCAGCCGGACGGGACCTATGCGGTCACTGGCCTCGAGGGCGAGGCGGGGATCCCGTGGCGCGGCGGCTGGGACCGCAACGAGTTCATCATCAACGGCGAACGTGAGGAAGACGGTGGCACGACCGTCGCCGAGTTCACCCTGACCTTCGAGGATGGCGCGTTCCGTGGGACGGAGCGCTGGGGATGGAGCGGCGCCGAGGGCGAGTGCCCCAGCGGGCGGAGCGAGGTGGAGGGGTTCTTCTACGCACCGCTGCCCTGATCGGTCCGGGGCGACGCGATGAAGCTCAAGCAGATCCGCGCGGTCTCGGTCGCGATCCCGCGCGAGCCGCCCACGACCGAGCGCTGGCGCGAGGGCTGGAACACCCTCGCGCCGCGGGCGTTGCCGATCAACAAGTACCCCGAATTCTCGCGCGAGTTCGGGCAGATGCCGGGCTCGAAGACCCAGGTCGACGTCTGGGTGCAGGCGACCGCCGAGGACGGCACGACTGGCCTCGGCATCTGCTCCTTCGGCGAGCCCGTCGCCGCGATCGTCGACTACGTCTTCGCGCCGCTCCTCGAGGGCCGCGATGCGCTCGCGACGGAGCTACATAACGATCTGATGTGGCGCGCGTCGCAGCCGGTCGGCGCGACCGGGCACGCCGCGGTCGCGCAGTCGGGCGTCGACCTCGCGCTCTGGGACCTCAAGGGCAAGCTGCTCGACCAGCCGGTCTATCGCCTGATCGGCGGCCCGGTCCGCGACGCGGTGAAGTGCTACGCCACCTCGGACGATCTCGACTGGTCGCTCGAGCTCGGCTTCGAGGCGTTCAAGGTCAGCAACCCGATCCACTACGACCAGGGACTCGAGGGCATCGCTGCCCTCGAGGAGAAGCTCGGTGCCGCCCGTAAGACCGTCGGCGACACCGCTGAGCTCGCCTTCAACCCGGTGATGGGCTTCAACGTCGACTTCACGGTCCGGCTCGCCGAACGCCTCCGCCAGTTCGACCTCCGCTGGCTCGAGGAGCCGCTGCCGCCCTGGGACCTCGAAGGGCAGATCGCGTTGCGGGAGCGGGTCCCGTACATGCCACTCGCCACCGGTGAGCATCACCACGGCCGTCACGCCCACCGCCAGCTCGTCGAGCATCGTGCGGTCGACGTGCTGCAACCCGACATGAAGTGGTGCGGCGGCCTGACCGAGGCGCTGAAGATCTACACCATCGCCGAGGCCGCGGGGCTCCAGGTCGTGCCCCACTTCGGCGCCAACACGCCCTGGGGCCAGCACTTCAGCATCGCCATGCCGGAGGCGCCGATCGCTGAGTTCTGGCTCGGCTCCGACCCCGGCGTCCCGCTCGATGAAGTCGCCCCGCTCCCCGGCGTCCCCGTCCCCGAGGGTGGCGCGGTGACCCCGTCAGAGGCCCCGGGTTGGGGCCTCGAGATCCGCGACGAGTGGATCACGCCCTGGGACCACACCGCGGTGGCGAGGCGCTAGCCACCCTCAGAGGTGCTGAATCAGCCAGTCTGAACCCTCGCTGCTGAAGCCCGACCAGGCTCCGGGCGCCCCGATCTTGGCAACGAGGATCTTGTCGTTGCTATCGGTTACCGCCTGAATCGCGTCTCGGATAGCCACGGCGCTCTGCTCAGACTCCACGATCCAAGTCGAGTCCAAATGATGCCACCAGGCGCCATTGGATTGCTTCTTGATTGTCTCGTAGAGGTCGCCGTACTCCTGCCCGGGCCGATTGAGGTCGTATCCGATCATGAACAACGTCATCGGCGCTCCTAACGCGTATCAAAGGGAGGTGCAGGGTCGTTCCCGTGCGGAATGGTGTCGGAGTCGCGCCACCGCCCATCCCGTCCCTGGATGCGGAGTTCGCCGCCACCAAGGTTCCGAACGATCTCTCGGCCACGATCGATCGCGTCCTGTTGAGTGGCGTGGTGCGAGCTTGCTCGATCCGCGTTGGGCCCGCGGACGTCCCATCCGCCGTTGGGGTTGCGCACTACGTAGCGGTCGTTCCTCGGCACTCTGGAGTCCCTTCTTCGCCGTTTCGCGCGAGGCTACTCGCCGTCTGCCGGTGCGTCAAGCAATGAAAACAAGGATTAAGTTTACTAGGTAAACATGGTTTGCCAGACTGGACACACAGGACTGAGGGTGTCAATCTTCGTGGACGGGGTAGCTGGGATCGAAGTGGGCCGCGAACAGCTGTATGAAGCCGTCGGGCGTGCCATCGCACACCATCGATCCGTCGCTGGAATCACTCAGGTTGCACTCGCGAGCCAAGTCGAGCTGAGTCGCACCTCGGTGAGCAATATCGAAGCAGGTCGGCAACACCCTCCCTTGCACAAGCTCTACGAGATCGCTTCGGTCCTGGGCGTTGATCCCCGCGCCCTTCTGCCTGATGACCCCTCGCCCGACTTCACGCCGAGTTCGCGCATCGAGAGATACATGGACCCCAGCGATGTGCGAGCTGTCTTTGAGAAGGGGAGCTAACGTTGGCCCGCGCTAGAAGATCTCTAGTCGATCGGCGAGCTAAGGAAGTCCTACGGCGCTGCCGCGTTTCGGAACCTCCTGTAGATGTGGAGCGCGTGGCTGAGATACTTGGTGCCGATGTAAGGGTTCGGCGACTCGCGTCAGACCTCTCCGGGCTGATGCAGCGGCAAGACGACGACGGGGTTCTGATCGCGGTCAACTCAACCCACGGACCGCATCGGCAACGGTTCACGCTCGGTCACGAGTTGGGCCACTGGCTTCTGGGGCACCAAGATGCCGTCGACAATGAACTCTATCGCAACGAGCTTGCAAGTCGCGGAGAGAGCACGGTTGAGATTGAGGCTAACGCGTTCGCGGCGGCACTCCTCATGCCGGAGGACTGGCTCCGTGAGGACCTCGCTGCGGGCGTGCTTGATCCTATGGACGAAGAGCAGATCGACTCGCTCGCGCGCAGGTACAACGTGAGTCCGCAGGCGATGACCTTTCGGCTCATCAATCTCAATCTGATGCGGACCTAGACGCAGCCGCTAGCCGAAGGTCGAGATGTCCGGCGGCGGGGAGCGGTGCGCCTCCGAGCGCTCGCTCATCAGCCCGACCGCGACGCCGCCCGGATCCTCGACGATCGCGAAACGCGCGCCCCAGAACGCGTCGTATGGCGCGCGCAGCCCCCGGTGCCCGGCCTCGGTGAGCTTCGCGTAGAGCGCGTCGACCGAGTCGCGGCTCTCGACCCGGAACACCAGCTGCGGCCCATGAGGTAGATCGGCCGTGCCCCACTCCGCCGCGAACGCCACGCTGTCGATGTCGAAGTCGACCACCTCACCGTCCCCGAAGTTGGCCGTCCGGTGGTGGTCATTCCAGCCCGGGCGCGTGTCCGGGATCTCGACGCCAAGCGCTCGATAGAACTCGACGCTGGCAGCGACGTCGCCGGTCACCAGATTGACCTGATCGAGAATCGGGTGGTCGTCGGACATCGGCAGTTCCCTCCGGCATCGCTCTGATGAGATCGGAGCCCCCGAGGAGTATGGCCGAGTCCGCCTGACGGCTGCCTCACGTAGAATCGCCGAGCAAGGAGGCGGCACGATGCGGTTCCTCGGTGCCTGGGTCACGAGCCTGGTTGCCGTTGCGCTCGTCGCCGCGCTGGTCCTCGGCCGTGACGCGCCGCCTCGAACCTATGACCTCGCCGCGATCACCGATGCGTTCGAGGAGCGCTACGCCTCGGCGCTGGCCGAGCTCGAAGCGGGCGGCGTCCTCTACCTCCGGAGCGAGTCTCGCTCGGTACCGGCCGAGAACGGCCGGTTCGAGTTCGTTCGCACAATCGAGACCTGGGTCGCGCTGGATGGGGACGTTCCGATCGCCCAGTCGGAGGAGTCGGACGCCGGCGGCGAGCTGCTCCGCAAGATCGAGTTCGCTGGCGATGTCCAGACTCTGCTGGTCGACCGCGGCGCCCCGACACGCGAATCGACGACTGTGCAGCCGGTTCAGGCGCCGATCGAACTGCTCGCCCAGATCAGGGCGCGCACGTTGGGGGCGGCCGCGACGGGCGAGCTGATCGGCGCCGAGTCGATCGCCGGGCTCGAGGCCGCACGAATCGCCGGACCGGAGCCGTCCACCTCGGAAACCGCATTCGCGATCGCGGACCCGTTGATCCATCTCCAGCGGGTGCTCGCTGACCAGGGCGAGAGCGGTCGGGCGACCGCGGAGCTGGCTCTGGTCGAGTGGGTCGTGCTGCCAGCGGGAACGCCGCTCGGGACACGCCCGGGCTAGGCGCCCGCCTCGATCGCTCGCGCGCGGAGCATGGCGACGTGCAGCGCGATGATCGCGACGAAACCGCTCCCCGCCATGAACGGGATCGAGACGAACCCGAACTCCTCGACGTACTTCGCGTTGCACGGCACACCGCTCGAGCAGGCGGACGCTTGATCCGGGAAGAGCTGCAACTGGTAGTGGTAGATCGCCAGTCCGAGGCCGATCACGGCGATCGGGAGCACGTAGCGGATCGCTCGTTCATCCCTCGTGATCGCCGCGACGAGCAGGATCGCGGCCAGCGGATACATCGCGATCCGCTGGTACCAGCAGAACTCGCAGGGGATGAATCCGACGTGCTCGGAGTAGTAGAGCGATGCCGCCATCGCTCCGGCCGCGACGGCGAAGGCGAGCCAATGCCCTCGCTGGATCACGAACGCGCGGAGGTTGTACGCGCCAGGCGCCGTGATCGACAACGCCAGCGCGACCGAGCCGGCCGCCGAGAGCATCGCCAGCAGCGCGAGGATCGGCGACACCGTGCTCTCGCTCATCGCGACCCGTCCCCTCGCGAATAGTGGCGAGCTTAGGGTCGCGCGGAACCGCCATTGCCGCCAGCAACCGGCATGCCAGCAACAGGCATGCTAGGGACCGGCATGTCCGGAGCCGGCGGTGGAGCGCCCTCAGCCGGTCGCGGGTTCGACCGCCAGGCGGCGACCCGCCAGGTACGCGTCCGCGGCGAACGCGATGTTCATCACGAAGACGGCGGCGAACATCGGCCAGTAGAGGTCGGAGCCATCGGACTGGAGCGATAGCTCGACGGCGGTCAGGCCGAGCGCGCCCGCCAGCCAGAACAGTGCGAGCACGCGCTTCTGCTGCAGCACCAGGTAGCCGGTGCCCGGCAGGAAGAAGTTCAGAACCGTCGCGATCCACGTGCGCCTCATTAGATACTCCTCGGTTCGGATCGGTGAATCGACTCGACGCTAGTCCGGGGTGACGGACGTGAGAATGTGCGATCGTGCGTTTCTCTTGACCGATCGTCCAATGCGGCTGCCAACATTGATTGACTCGGTATGCTGCTCGCATGGACGCATTGACCGGCATGCTCACGCTGGCCCGGGTGCAGGGCAGCCTGTTCTGCCGCGCCGAGCTCACCGAACCGTGGGCCGTGCGGGCTGACCAACAGTCGAGCGCGCTCTTCCACGTCATCGTTCGCGGTTCGGGCTGGGTAGCTGTCGAGGGCGAGCAGCCCGTCCCGTACCGCGGCGGCGACCTCGTCCTGCTGCCGCACGGCGACCCGCACGTGATGACCGGCACCCCGGACGCGCACCCGATCGACATCGCGACGCTCCCGAGGGAGGGCGGCGACGACGGCCTCCCCTGCCTGCGCCACGGCGGCGAGGGTGCCACCACCTCGATCCTGTGCGGCACCTTTGACCTGGCGCCGGAGGGGCGGGAGGCGCTCCTCGAACCGTTGCCGTCGCTGCTCCACGTGCGCACCGGTGACGGCCCGACGGCGACATGGCTCGACGGCACGCTCCGGTTGCTCGCGGACGAGATCGCGACCGAGCGCCCCGGCGGGCCGCTGCTCTTGTCGCGCCTCGCGGATGTGTTGCTGATCCAGGTGCTGCGCGCCTGGATCGAGCAGGAGCAGCCGCGGTTCCCCGGCTGGCCGGCCGGTCTGACTGACCCCGCAGTCGCGCGCGCCCTCGATAGCCTGCACCGCGCGCCGGAGCGGGCCTGGACGGCCGACGAGCTCGCGCGGACCGCGGGCATGTCGCGCTCGGTGTTCTACGAGCGGTTCTCCCAGGTCCTCGGAGAGACGCCCTCCGCCTACCTCGCACGCTGGCGGATGGCCCTCGCGCGCGATGCGCTGCGCTCCGGCGCGACGCACGCCGAGGTGGCGGCGCAGGTCGGCTACGGCTCCGAGGCCGCGTTCAGTCGGGCGTTCAAGCGGACGGTTGGGCAGACCCCCTCCGCATGGCGCGAGGCGGCAGCGGTCGCCGGCGACTGACCCGCGGTCTACACCCGCCGACCACACCTGTCACGGGTCGCAGGGCCGTCCGAAGCCGTCCGCTACCGGCCAGTCCCTGCTCATCCGCGCGGTACCATTGGCGGGATAACTAATAGATCCAAGGGGACCGAGATGGTCGATTTCAACGACTCACCAGCCGAAGCGGAGTTCCGGGCCGAGGTCCAGGCGTTCCTCGAAGAGACGAAGCAGTTCCGCGCCGACGGCAAGAACCCGGGCGCCGGGTTCGGCCCGAAATCCGTCGACAAGGACAAGCTCGCCGACTACGAGGGCTGGCGCGATGCCCTCGCCGCGAAGCACTGGATCGCCCCGCACTGGCCGAAGGAGGCCGGCGGCGCCGGCCTCACCTCACGTGAGCAGGCGGTCCTCAACGAGGAGTTCTCCAAGGCCGGCGTCAGCAACGTCGGCGGCTTCGGCACGATGATGATCGGCCCCACGCTCCTCGTGCACGGCAGCGACGAGCAGAAGGCCGAGCACCTCCCCAAGATCATGAACGGCGAGATCGCCTGGTGTCAGGGCTGGTCCGAGCCCGGTTCCGGATCCGACCTCGCGTCCTTGCAGACGCGCGCGGTCCGCGACGGCGATGAGTACATCGTCAACGGCCAGAAGATCTGGACCTCGGGCGCTCACCACGCCGACTGGATGTACATGCTCGCGCGCACCGACCCGGACGCGCCGAAGCACCGCGGCATCTCCTTCCTCATGTTCCCGATGACCGACCCGGGCGTGTCTGTTCAGCCGCTCACTCAAATGACCGGCCACTCCGACTTCAACGAAGTCTTTTTTGAGGACGTGCGCGTCCCCGTCTCCAACCGCGTCGGCGAGGAGAACCGCGGCTGGTACGTCGGGATGACTCTCACCGACTTCGAGCGGAGCGGCATTGGCACCTCGATCGGTACGCACAAGAGCCTGCGCGAGCTCCTCGAGCGCGCGAAGGCCCTCCCGGCGGAGCAGTCCCAGCTCGACAAGAGCGAGGTGCGCCTCGGGTTCGCCGACCGCACGATCGACGCCGAGGTGTCGCTCCTCTTCTCGTACCACCTCATGTCGATGCAGGCCGCCAACCTGATGCCGAACTACGAGGCATCGATGGCCAAGATGTTCGGTTCCGAGATGAACCAGCGCATCTCGCGCCTGCACATGAAGGTCTACGGCCTCTACGGCTACCTCTACGATCCGGACGAGAAGCCCGGCGAGACCGACCAGGCCTCGTACCGCTACCTCCGCTCGATGGCCAACACCATCGAGGGTGGCTCCTCCGAGATCCAGCGCAACATCATCGCCACCCGCGGCCTCGGCCTCCCCCGCGGCTAGCGACCCTCTGAGGTCCAGGCGCCAACAGGCCCGGCTCAAGCCGGGCCTGTTTCGTTTCGAGGCCGATCGCCGCTCCGAGGACGGTCGCGCAGCGGACGGCCGCGTCGCGGACGGGTGCGCTAGGATGCGCCGGAATCGAACGTCGTTTGAAAGCCGGCTGCACCGAGGGAGCGACTCATGGACCTGCTCGACACCACCGCCGAGGCCGAGTTCCGCGAGGTCGTCCGCGCTTTCATCAACGAGCATGGTCACAAAGGCAAGCGCGCTGACGGCGACAACGAGGAAGAAGCCCTCAACCGCCACGAGCTCAAGGCGTGGCGCGCCGCCCTCGTCGAGCGTGGCTGGGTCGCCCCGGCCTGGCCGAAGGAGTACGGCGGCGCCGGCCTCACCATCAAGCAGCAGTTCGTCCTCAACCAGGAACTCGCCGAGCACGGCCTCTCCAACGTTGGCGGCCTCGGCGCCAGCTACTTCGGCCCCACGCTGCTCGTCCACGGCACCGAGGAGCAGAAGCAGGAGCTCCTCCCCGGCATCCTCAGCGGCGAGGTGATGTGGGCCCAGGGTTGGTCCGAGCCGGGCTCCGGCTCGGACCTGGCTTCGCTCCAGACGAGGGCGACGCGCGACGGCGACGAGTACGTCATCAACGGCCAGAAGATCTGGACCTCCGGCGCCCAGTTCGCCGACCGCATGTACCTGCTCACGCGCACCGACCCCGACGCCCCGAAGCATCGAGGCATCTCGCTCCTCATGCTGAACATGCGCCAGCAGGGGGTCTCCGTCCGCCCCCTCACCACCATGGACAATCGCCAGCCGTTCAACGAAGTCTTCTTCGAGGACGTGCGCGTCCCCGTCAGCGATCGCATCGGCGAGGAGAATCGCGGCTGGTACGTCGGCATGACCCTCACCGACTTCGAGCGCTCCGACATCGGCTCCAACGTCGCCGTCCGCCACACGCTCGCCAGCGCCCTCGAGCGCGCGAAGACGGCCTCCGAGGAGCAGGTGCGCGGCCGCGAGAGCGGCTCCTGGCGCCACGCTTTCACCGAGCGCTGGATCGAGGGCGAGGTCTCGTTCCTCTTCGCCTTCCTCAACGTCTCGATCCAGGACAGCAAGATGGTCCCGAACTACGAGGCCTCGATGGCGAAGCTCTTCCTCTCCGAGCTGAACCAGCGCGTCTCGCTGATCAACCACCGGTTGCTTGGCCTCTACGGCATGGTCTGGGACGGCGCCCGCGACGACGCCGCGAACGGTACCTACGCTCGCGCCCACCTCGGCTCGGTGTCCTCCACCATCGCCGGCGGCAGCTCCGAGATTCAGCGCAACATCATCGCCACCCGCGGCCTCGGCCTCCCGAGGGGCTAGCCACCCACCGAGGCCACTCGCGCGGCCCTGCACGTCCGAGGGCGAGCCACCTTCGAGGTGGGACGCCCGGGCGCCGACGCCCTACCTCGCGGCGGTTGGCGTGTTCTCGGCGCCGGCGAACCGGTCGATCCCGAGCCCCGCGCGGAACGCCGCCCCCTGCTCACCCCCGTCACGATCGAGGGGGATCCCGATCGCGTCGGCGATCCGCGTCATCCGCTGGAAGTTGGCCGCCGTGCCCGCCGCCTCGATCAGCCCGGCCGCGCCGACGGCAGCCTCGAGGCGCTCGCGCTCCGCATCGAGGTCCGGCGACCGTCGCACCAGCGCCTCCGCGAACGACGACAGCGCGTCTCCGCGCGGGAGGCCGCTGTCGGCTTCGCCGTCAACGACCGCTCGCATGTCGACGCTGGTCTCGGTGGCTTCGCTGCTCGCACGGAGCATCGCGGAATGCGCGTTCGTTCAGTAGAAGCACTCGTTGACCGCCGACACGCGCGCCGCCACCAGCTCGAGCTGCGGCCGGCTCAGCGACCGATCGAGGCTCGTCATCATCCGCATCTCGGCGTAGCTCAGGTAGTGCGCCCCGTGCAGCACCCCGAGCATCCGCACGGCCGGCGGCACGAGGCTGAGCGCCCGGATCACGTTCGCGGCCTGCGGCGCGCCACCGTAAAGGTCCGCGTCCGCCGCATCGAGGGCGCTCGCCGGCACGGTGTGGACCCACGCGCCCTCGTCGGTCGCGCCCGCCGGTCGCCGCCGCTCCGGCTCGCCACCCACCGAGGCGGGCAGCGGTTCGAGGTCCAGGCCCAGCCCGCGGTGCAGGTCGTCGACCGAGAGCACCGTCGTGAGGACGCCCACGATCTCGACATAAGCAGCGTCGGTGAGGCCGTCCGCGAGCAGTCCTTCCAGCCAGGGCTTCGACAGCCGCCCTGGGTCGGTCACGATCTTGTGCACCGCCTCGATCGCGGCGGGCGGTAGGGCGGTACTCGAGTCGTGCTCCCCAACCACCGAGGGCGCCGACAACGCCTCGCGACGCTCGGCACAGAGCGCGCAGTCCTCCGCGTTCCGGGTCTCCTCGGCGATCGCCACGCGCTCCGCGCCGCTCCACCACATGCCGGGCTCCGCGAGGTGGGACCACGCGGCGCGGTGCGCCTTGGGGATGCGGTCAGGGATCGGGTACGGCGAACCACCGTAGTCGAACGGCATGACGAGGAGCATACGCCGCCCGTATCTCAGCAATGGGTGCCTCGATACGATTGAGCCATGGTCACCAGCGAAGTCGACACGCCCACCATCGCGGTCTACGCCTCCGCCGAGCGGTCCGACGTCCTCGGGACGCCACAGGAGATGGCCTCGCTGCTCGGCCTCCCCCTCGTCGAAGCGCCGACCAGCGAGTACGAGCTGCTGCTCGTGATCACCGAGGAGCGTCTCGAGCTGCACCAGACCGACGCCGAGGTCGGTCCCGTCTACTGCGACTTCATGTCCGGCGACTTCCGCCGCCGTCGCTCCGGATCGCTGCGCAGCGAGCTACTGGCGAAGGCGGTCGGCTATCGAGGGGAGTCGCTCCGGATCGTGGACGCGACCGCCGGATTCGGGCGCGACGCGATGCTGCTGGCGCTCCTCGGCTGCCACGTCGCCGCGATCGAGCGCGACCGCGTTGTCGCGGCACTGCTGGTCGACGGCGTGCACCGCGCGCTCGGCTACCCCGACCTGATGGAGGCCGTCGAGCGCCTCGATCTCGTCACCGCCGACTCCCGGGACTACCTCGCCGCGCTCGACGAGGTGCCGGACGTCATCTACCTCGATCCGATGTTCGTCTCGAAGAACCGCACCGCGCGGCCGAAGAAGGAGCTCTGGGCCCTCGCCCGGCTCGTCCGCCACGAGGACGATGGCGCCTCGTTGCTCGCGGCCGCCCTCGAGAGCGGCTGCCGCCGCGTGGTGGTGAAGCGCCCGGATGACGGCGCACCGCTCGAGGTGTCGGACGGCCGGCAGCCGAGCACCCAGTTCCGCGGCAAGACTGTCCGCTTCGACGTGTACCTGTAGCCCGACGCCGCTACCAGCTGACCACAACCGGTGACCGGGGATCGCTACCCGACGGCCACCCGAGGTCGATCGGTGGCCGCGGCCTCGGGCGCATCGGTGCGCAGCATCTGTGCGGTGAGCAGGATCAACAGGATCCAGAGCGTGTCGGCCAGCACCAGGTGCACGATCTGCGTCTCCAGCGGCGTGAGCAGCGCGATGTTCAGGATGCCGACCACGAACTGCAGCACGATCACCGCCTGCACGCCCTGCAGTAACCGCAGCGCGAGGCCGGAGACCGAGTCGCGGAGGAGCGTCATCGCATAGAAGATGCCGGCGCCCGTTGCGATCGCCACCGCTGGGTGGATGCCGCGGATGCTGACCAGCACCGCCGCGATCGGCGTCTCATCGATGTCGACCGCCTCCGACATCTCCAGCGTGTCGGCCAGCGAGTTGATCGTCCCCGTGATCGCGATCAGTAGCACGACGATCACCGAGCCCAGGAGCAGCCGGTCGGTGCGGCGGTCTCGATCGATCCGGAACGCCGCGCCCCCGCTCGCGAACCAGGCGATCAGCGCGATCGCGCCCACCAGCAGGAACGTGTTCACCACGTGCAGCGCGTCGGCAATCACCCGGCCCCACGAGGCGTCCTCGTCAACCCAGCCGAACAGCACCAGCGCCGCGCCGAGCAGGATCTCGGTGATCAGGAAGAAGGTCGCCCAGAGCGTCGCGCCCCAGACGCGGTGCCCACGGCCGTAGAGCTTCCACGCCCCGTAGAGCAGCGCGATGAAGCCGAGGCTGAGCACCGTCGTCATGATGCGGTGCGTGAACTCGACCGCGGTGTTGGCGTTGCCGATCGCTGGGATCACCGAGCCGTTGCAGCGTGGCCAGTGCTCCCCACAGCCCGCGCCCGACTCGGTCGCCTGGACGATGTCGCCGCTGACGACCACGCCGATCGTGAAGATCACGACCGCCCAGCTGAACCCACGGAACCGGCGGTGCCAGTCCGGGCCGGCGGTGGTCGGCATCGCCTCGCTGGTCATGAACGGAGCATAGATGGCGGGGCGCTCAGGCGCTGCTGGACCTTTGGCCTGCCGTAATAGGACGTTGGGCTCGTCTCCCGGCCCGGCTCATCCGAGGGGTGATCAACCGATCGCGCGCGCCTGGAGGCGTGTCTCCGCGAGGCCGTCGCGCACCATCCGCGTCCTGCTGGCAACGTGTGCTGGAGGTTGTCTGACGTTCGGGCGGAGTTTTCTGACGACAGACTCTCCACCACGGCACCGCCGCCGATGATCCCGACATGACGTTCTCTGGCTCGTTCGCGCCGGCCGAGTTGCCGACCATGCCGACGCCGCGTGCGCGCGGCATGGTGCTGCTCTGGAACCCGCAGGCGGAGCTGCGCGACTTCCTCGCCGTGATCGAAGGAGACCCGGGACTGACCGCCGGCGTCCTGAGGGCTGCGAACTCCGCTCACTCGGCGCCCGTCGAGCCGGTCGCGACCGCCCGCAACGCGATCGTGCGGATCGGCCTCGAGGCCGCGCGCGGCATCACCGTCGCCGCGCTGACCCGAGCCGAGTTCGAACGCCTTGAGGAGTCAGGCCTCGAGGCGGATCGGTTCTGGCGTTGGCTGCTTGCGGTCGGCGTGTTGACGGAGTCGTTCGCGACCCACGATGGTCGCCCGCCCGAAGAGCTCCAGGCGGCGTTTACCGTTGGACTCCTCCACCAGGTCGGACGGTTGTCGTACGCCTCGCGCTCGCCTGAGCGCTACGAGCAGGTGATCGAGCTCGTGCGCGCCGGCCACCCGCCGCTCGAGGCCGAACGGCAGGTCTTTGGCGCCGACTCCGCGGAACTCAACGCCCAGATCGCCACCGACTGGTCGCTGCCGTCGCCGCTCGGCGACGCCATCGTCACGCCACAGGGTGAAACGCCGACCCCGCTTGCCACGCTGCTCGAGGAGGCCCGAACCGTCGCACGCGCGCTCGGCTTCGACGACGGCTTCGCGCTCGACCTGTTGCTCGACGAGCCCTCGGAGCTGGCGGCCGACCACCCACGCGCCGCGACGATCGAAGCCCTCGGTGGGCGCGACGGCGTCCGCGAGCGGGTGAACTGGTTCCGCCACGCCACCGAGCCGCGTCCGGCTGCCAGCTAGCGGCACACCTCGACCGCGGCCGTCCGGCGGCCCCGCTCTCGGATCACCACGACGCCGCGAAGGATCAGGGGTTTCACCGAGCGGTGATATGCGGTTGAGCGACGCGATCGCCGATGATCAGCCGATGACGATGCACAACGGTGTTGCCCCGGCCGAACTCCCCGTCCTGCCCATGCTCAAGGGCCGCGGGATGGCCGTGCTCTGGAGCCCGAACGCCGATCTTCGCGATCTGCTCTCGATCGTCGAGGGCGATCCCGGTCTCACGGCCAGCGTGCTGCGCGCCGCCAACTCGTCCTTCTCCGCCCCAACCGGCCCGATTCGCACCGCCGCCGTTGCGCTCGACCGGATCGGCGCCGACGCGACGCAGCAGATCGTCACCGCGGCGCTCACCCGCTCCGAGTTCGAGCACCTCACGCGCTCCGATCTGCATTTTGACGACTTCTGGTCCTGGCAGCTGGCCGTCGCGCTCCTCGCCGAGGCGTTCTGCCTGCACGATGGGCGCCCCGCCGACGAAGTGGAGGCCGCCTTCACGATCGGGTTGCTCCACCAGGTCGGCCGGCTCTCGCTGATCGCCCGCAGCCCGGATCAGTACCGCGAGGTGCTCGCGCTCGTGAACACGGGTGTCGACCCGATCGAGGCCGAGTGGCAGCTCCTCGGTGACGACGCCGCCCACGTCACGGCGCAGGTCGGCACGCACTGGGGCTTCTTCGAGCCGCTTCCGTCAACGTTCACCGCGCTAGCCAACTCGACCGCCGGGACGCTCCCCACCGCTGACAGCACCCCTGCGGCCGCCCACGGGTTGGCCGCGATCGTGCGCGAAGCGCGGTCCGTCGCCGCCACGCTCGGATTCGACGAGGGCTACTCACTCAACGTGCCGGTGCGAACGCCGCTGCCGGTCACCCATCCTCGCTATGCCGCGCTCGCCGCGATCGGCGGTCTCGACGAGCTGGTGCGCCAGATTCAGTGGTTCCATCAGGCCTCGGGCGGTCGCACGCCGCTCAGTCTGCGGCCCGGGGCGCCAGACGCCTCCGCGCCGTCGCCTGATCGCCTCGCCGGCTAGCGCCGAGCGTCACTCCCCGCCTGACTAGCGGTCGTCCCGCTGTGGTTGGGCGAGTGCGCGCAGTTCCGCATCGAACCGCTCCTGTGCGACGGTGGTCGTTGGATCGCTGATCCGGTGCAGCGCCTCGATCAGCCGTGACGCCTCCTCGGACAGCGTGGTCTGACCGCCGCTGCTGCCCCCGGACGACGACTCGATCAGCGTGACGCCCGCCGCCGCCTCCATCTCGCGCAGCTTCTTCCAGGCCGTGCGATAGGGGAGGCCGAGCGCCTGTGCGGCCGCGGCGACCGATCCGTGGGTACCGACGGCCTCGAGCAGCTCCGCAAGGAAGTCGCTGATCACCACGGCGCCGTCGCGCTCGATCCACACCTTCGTGCGGACCTCGAACGGCTGCACGCCTCGTTCGTTGGGCTGATCGGCCATCGCGACTCCGATCCGATTGTGCATCGGCATGGTCGAGGGTAACGTCTTGCACGCCTGTGCAAGACGAATTGAGCGCGGAGACGGACGGGTGGGTCTGGGTGCGATTTCGGAGTGCGGGCCTCTGGTTGGCGGCGATCGTCGGCGTCACGGCGCTGCTGCTGGCCGCCTGCGGCGACGACAACGAGCTGATCCTCGCGACCACCACCAGCACGGAGAACAGCGGCCTGCTCGACGTCCTCGTGCCCATGTTCGAGGAGGAGAGCGGCGACGACGTGAAGGTGATCGCGGTCGGCTCGGGCGCCGCGATGGCGATGGGGGAAAGCGGCGACGCGGACGTCCTCCTCGTCCACTCGCCGGCCGCCGAGGTGGCCTTCGTGGAGGCCGGCTACGGCGTCGAGCGGGCGCGCGTGATGTTCAACGACTTCGTGATCGCCGGCCCGTCCGAGGATCCCGCCGGGATCGCTGGAACCTCGGATGCCGGAGCGGCGTTCGCCGCGATTCACGCAGCCGGGGCGTCCTTCGTCAGCCGAGGTGACGACTCCGGGACGCACGCGAAGGAGCGCTCGCTCTGGGAGGCCGCCGGACTCGAGACCCCGACGGGCGAGGGCTGGTACGCGGAGAGCGGTCAGGGGATGGGCGCGACGCTCACGATCGCAAGCGAGACCCGCGCCTACACGTTGTCCGATCGCGCCACCTGGCTCGCCGTTGCGGATGCCGAGGACCTGCCGATCCAAACCGAGGGGGATGAGGCGCTGTTCAACGTCTACCACGTCATCATCGTGAATCCCGACGAGCACGACGGGCTGAACACCGACGCCGCGCGCCGCTTTCATGCATTCCTGCTGGAGCCGGCGACGCAGGAGGTGATCTCCGACTTCGGGATCGAGGAGCACGGCCAGGCGCTCTTCACGGGGTACGCGGAGTAGCATCCGCCCTTCATGGAGCTCATCCTCGAAGGACTCGGCGAGGCATGGCGGCTGCTCACCACCGGCGATGGCGACATCTACGGAATCACGCTGCGCACGGCCCTGATCACCGGCACCTCGACGTTTGTTGCGCTGCTGATCGGGATGCCGGTCGGCCTCGGTCTGGCACTAGCGCGGTTCCCGGGACAGCGGGGGCTGGTCGCGCTTGCGAACGCTGGAACGGGCACGCCGCCGGTGGTCGCCGGGCTCCTCGTCGCGATCCTGCTCTGGCGGTCGGGGCCGCTCGGTGACCTCGGGCTGATCTACACGCCGGGCGCGATCGTGATCGCCCAGGCGCTGATCGCGACGCCGATCATCATCGCCATCACCGCGGCCGCGGTGATGGCGTTGCCGCCGACCCTGCATCTGCAGGTCCGTGCCATGGGCGCGAACCAGCGTCAGTACCTCTGGCTGATCGCGCGCGAGGCCCGGCTCCCGCTGCTCGTCGCGGTCATGGCCGGATTCGGGGCCGTCGTCTCCGAGGTCGGCGCCTCGATGATGGTCGGCGGCAACCTCTCCGGCGAGACGCGTGTCCTCACCACCGCCGCGGTGCTGGAGGTCAGTCGTGGCAACTTCGGCGCCGCGCTCGCGCTCGGCTTCATCCTGCTGTTCTTCATCATTGCGATCGCCGCGGTCCTCACTACGGTGCAGCAGCGCGCACGCCGCCGGTGAGCGATCCGCTGATCCAGAACCCGCCCGCCGAGGCCCCGGCGCTGCACCTCCAGGGCGTACGTGTCCGCCGTGGTCGACGCGACGTCCTCGAGATCCCCGAGCTCGCGGTGGAGGCCGGCGAAACGCTGGCGGTGCTCGGCCCGAACGGGGCCGGCAAGTCCACGCTGCTCCTCACAGCAGCGCTACTCCTCCCGGTGGCGGCGGGCACGGTGGCTCTCTTCGACGAGCCGGCGACCGCCCGCGACCAGGTGCGGCTACGGCGGCAGACCTCGACGGTGTTCCAGGAACCCGCGCTGCTTGACATGACCGTGCGTCGCAACCTCGAGACCGCGCTCTCGCTCCACGAGGTGCCGCGCGCCGAGCGGCGCGCCCGCGCCGAGACGTGGCTCGCGCGCCTGGGCGTCGCGCACCTCGCCGGCGCGATGCCGCACACGCTCTCCGGTGGCGAGGCGCGGCGCGTCAGCCTCGCCCGCGCGTTCGCGATCGGTCCGCGGATCCTCTTCCTCGACGAGCCGTTCTCCGCGCTCGACCTCGAGACCCGCGCGGAGCTCGTCGGCGATCTGCGCGCTCTGCTCCGCGACGAGGGCACCACCGCCCTACTCGTCACCCACGACCACAGCGAGGCGCGGCTCCTCGCCGACCGCTCGCTCGTGCTGCTTGACGGCGCACCCGCCCAGCTCGTCCCGACCGCCACCCTCTTCGCCCAGCCTGCCACGCCCGAGGTCGCCACATTCCTCGGCTACGCCGTCGTCGCCCGCGCCGATCTCCCGGCTACGATCACCTCGATGGTGGATGGCCACCTCGTCGCCGTGCCGCCCGCGGCGGTGGGGCTGCTCGACGACAGCGCGGGTTACGAGGCACGAGTTACGGCGGTGCAGGGCGCTCACGGTCAGGGGCGGCTCCGCCTCGCCCTCGGCGACGCGATCCTCACCGCCGCGCTCGGCGTCGACGAGATCGCCGCCCGCCAGCTGCAACCGGGCACGGTCGTGACCGTCGAGGTCGACGCGAGCCAGCTCGTCTCGTGGCCCGCCGCCGGTGCTGACGGACGCGGCGCCGGCGACACTGCCAGAGGTTGATCCGCGCTACGGCAGCGAGTCGGTCCAGCCCCCGCCGCCCCACGGCCACTCGAGTAGCAGGTGCGTCCCGCCGTCGTTCCAGCGGGCCAGCGTCCCGCCCTCGGTCTCCGGCACCTCCGAGGCGACGACCAGCTCCGTCAGCGCCTCGATGTCGAAGACGATCACCTCGGAGCCGCGCGTGAACGCCAGCGCGCTCGCGTCCGGCGCCCAGCGCGGGTTCGCGCCGATCAGGCACTGACCGCGCACGCCGAGGCTGGGGTGGATCACCATGACGCCCTCGCAGGTTTGTGCGCCCTCGAGCGCCACCGCGAGGCCATCGTCGGTCATGATCACCGGCTCGAACCCGATCACGTTCATCTCTTCGCCGAGCCCGGTCAGCGCCAGCAGCTCCTCGCCGGTGACCGCGTCGAAGATCGTCGTGATCCCCCGCGCGCGGTTGTTGACCGTGACCACCTGCCCCGTCGGATCGAAGCTGGCCGCGACCCCGTTCGTGTCCACCTCGATCGATACCCGCTCGAGGTCCGGCAGCCGCACGACCTGCAGCTCGTTCGCACTCGAGAACAGCAGCAGCGCGTCCTCGCTCGGCGACCACTCCGTGCTCCCGCTCGCCCCGAGGACGATCGCCTCGCCGTTCTCCGTGTCGTAGGCGGTCAACCCATTGAGGCTCGACGCCGCGATGTAGCGTCCGGACGGCGACCACCCCACCCGGCTCCCGGCCGGATCCGTGGCCGACAAGCGGTTGATGAACGTCGTCTCGACGGTCCCGTCGAGGCTGTGCACGGTGTACAAGATCGCCGCCTCGCCCTCGGCGGCCGGCGGGATGCCGGCGTAGGAGAGCAGGCGATCCCCCTCAGGCGAGAACCCGACCGGCAGCACCGTCGGGTCTCCGTCGAGCTCGACCAGCTCGCCGTCCACCTCGAGGAACGTCCGGAAGAACGTCTCGTCGATCGGCCCGCCGAACGCCCGCGCCGTCCCGTCCGCGTTCAACCGCAGCTGCAGCTCCGCCGCGGAGTCCGTCAGCACCGACCCATCGAGGCCAAATCGCACCGTCCGAGGTTGCGCCCCCTCGCGCAGCACGAGCGCGTTCACCGCTGCGCCGCCGTCCTCGAACCACGCGTTCCAGACGTCGCCGCTCTCGAAGCGCGTCGTCGCCTGCCCGGTCGCCAGATCGATCACCGCAATGAACGAGGCGTCCCCACTCGCCGGCGTCAGCCCGCCCGACCCCACGTTCCCGCCGCCCCCGTTACCAGAGCCACCACCGCCCGGCGTCGCCGTCGCGCCACCCCCCGCCGGCTCCGTCGGTGTCGCCGTCGAGTCGGAATCGGAGCCGCAGCCAACGAGGACGGCAACCGCCGCCACGACCAGGAACGCGATGAATCTCATGCGCCGAATCTTCCCACGTCCCCCCACCGCGCGCAGCGCCGGCTATCACATCGGCGATGACCCGCCCGCGCTCCGCGCTCCCACCGAGGCCTGCGTCACTTCCGAGGCACCGCGTCCCCTGCGCCCCGCGAGGCGTGCGCACCCTCCGAGGCGACGCGAGCGCGCGTCTAGTGCGATCCGCCGTCCACCGCCAGGATCGCCCCCGTCGTGAAGCTCGACGCGCCACTTGCGAGGTAGAGCGCCGCGCCGATCACCTCGTCGGGCTGTCCGCCGCGCTGCATCGGGATCGTCTCTTTCGCGCGTTGCTCGAACGCCTCCAGGTCCCATGCCTTGGAGATGTCGGTCATGAACGGCCCCGCCATGATGCAGTTCACCCGCACCGTCGGCCCGTACGCGTACGCCATCGACCGCGTGATCGAGTTCAACCCCGCCTTCGCCGCCCCGTACGGCTCGGATCCCGGGCTCGGATTCACCGAGGCCGTGCTCGACACATTGATGATCGACCCGCCGTCGCCCTCGCTCATGTGCTTCCCCACCAGGGCGCTCAACCGGAACGGCCCCTTCAGGTTCACCCCCACCACCTTGTCGAACAGCTCCTCGCTCACCTGGTCCAGCGACGGATACAGCGGCGACATCCCCGCGTTGTTCACGAGGACGTCGATCTTCCCGAACCGCTCGATCACCGCCGTCACGAGACCGTCCAGCTCATCCCAGTGCCCCACGTGGCACGCATACGGCAACGCCGACCGCCCGAGGGCTTCCACCTCCGCCGCCGTTTCCTCGCACGACTCGATCTTGCGGCTCACGATCGCCACGTCTGCGCCTGCCTCGGCAAACCCGAGGGCCATCGCCCGCCCCAGCCCGCGGCTCCCGCCCGTGATCAGCGCCACCTTGCCCGTCATGTCGAAGCGGTCGGTCATCTCGTGCCTCTCTACTCTTCGCCCCGCACCCGCCGGTGCGCAGCCGTGTGAAAACGATGTCAGTCAGACGTTACTTAGCACTCGCACTAAGGAAAGAACTAATGTTCTAGTATGCGTCTCCCATGCCGGACGACCACGACGCTCCCCCAGACTCCGGCGAACTCCCGCCCGACCGATCCGAGCTGGCCGAGCAGTCGGCCATCCACCCCGACATGGAGCAACCTCGACCGCTCCGCACCCCGTCGTCACCTCAGCGCGAGCACATCATCGCCGAAGCCGAAGCGCTCCGTCGCTACGTCGAGGATGGCGGCCCCGTCGACTACTTCCGCACCAACCGCCCCGGCGGCCACAAGCGCGTCGGCTTCGTCGTCGAGCGCGAGCGCTTCAACGCCATCCGCGCCCAGATCCGCGCCGAACAGACCGGCAGCCACCCCTGGGTCTGGCACCCCCACCGAGGTCTCCACAGGTCTTCGACCTGATCCCCGACCGTTCCGGCCAGCCCGCCACCATCCGAGGGCGCTACCGCTAGACCGAGGTGGTGTCGCCATAGATCGACATGCGGCGCCCGTCGGGGTCGCGGAACCACGCGTGCCGCGCCCCCCACGGCTGATCCGCCGGCCCCTCCTCGATCGCCACGCCGTGCCCCTCCAGCCGCGCGATCGCCGCATCGAGGTCATCCACCCGCACCGTGATCTCCGCGTGCTCGCGCGTCGCCGGCTCCGCCGTCTCCTCGATCCCGATCGTGAACCCCTCGCCGCCGGCGTCTCCGACCCTGATGTACGGCCCACGATCCTCGAGCAGATCGAGCCCCACCGCCTCCACCCAGAACCGCCGCGCGGCCTCCAGGTCCCCGACCTCCATGAACAGATGCGAAAGCACGGCGCTCATCCCGGCATCCTAGCCGCGCGCGGCTCCGAGGCTGCCAACTCCAACCGCCGCCGAGGCGAGACGAGAACGATTCGGGGGTCCGTGAGCAAACACGGAGACGCCGCGACCTGGGCCTGGAACGACCTCTAGCAGCCGCGAAGCGTCCTACAAATTAACGGAGAGGCAGGTGGTGGTGCGCTGGACCCCGTCCAGCGTCTGCAAATCCTCCGTGATCGCCTTACCCAGCTTGTCGAGGTCATCCGCCTCCAGCTGCACGATCACATCGAACGGCCCCGTCACCGTATCCACGGCCGTGATCCGCGCCAGCTCCGGCGTCACATGCCGGATCGCGTCACCCACCGCCTGGGTGCGCCCCACCTCGGTCTCCACGAGCACATAGCCGCGGATCGCCATCAACCCCTCCCGAGGACTTCGTCACTTCGGTAACGCCGGAGGTGCCCCCACCGCACGGCAGATTCCCCACACGTGCGCCTCCCGCCTGGCAGCGCACGACCGATGTCGGGGAACGAAGTGTGCGAGCCCACCTCCCGAGGTGTCAACGGCGAACGATCCCGCACAGATCTGGGCGCGTTCCACACTCGTCGGGCGGTCGATCGCCGCCGGCTGACCATCCACCCGCAGCCCGCCCACGGCACCGCCGCCCTCCGGATTCGCCTCCGGCGCAGACTCACCAACCCCTCGATCTCACCTCGCTACTCCGAGAAGGCAGCCTGGGGACGCGGCCCACGACCCGGCGACCCGACCCACCTGCCGGTGGCCACAGGGCCGTTTCGGGGGTGTCGGGGGCAGCGCCCCCGGCTGGGGGTGTTGGGGGCCTAGCCCCCAACGAAAACTCACCCACCTCGGTGAAACACCATCCTCGAACAACCGCGCTCGCAAACTGAGATTGCCCGACGATCCGACGCGAAGCGTCGTACCCTTCCCCTCATGTCCACCGACATGAGCAAAGTCAAAGCGTTGACCTTCGACGTCTTCGGTACCGTCGTCGACTGGCGCACCTCCGTCATCCTTGAAATCGAATCCACCCTCACCGCCGCCAACATCGAGGGCATCGATGCCCCCGCCATCGCCGACGACTGGCGCGCCGGCTACCCCCGCGTCATGAACGAAGTCCGCGAGGGCGCCCGCCCCTGGGCCCCCCTCGACACCCTCCACCGCGCCATCCTCGACGAAGACCTCGTCCCCAAGTACGGCCTCCAACCCCTCGCCGAGGAACAGCGCGCCAACCTCAACCGCGCCTGGCACCGCCTCGACCCGTGGCCCGACGCCGTCGAGGGCCTCACCCGCCTCAAGCAGCGCTACATCCTCGCTACGCTCTCCAACGGCAACGTTGCGCTCCTCGTCAACATGGCCAGGTACGCCAAGCTCCCGTGGGACGCCGTCCTCTCCGCCGAGCTCTTCGGCCACTTCAAGACCGACCCCGAGGTCTACCTCGGCGCCGCCCGCCTCCTCGGCCTCCAACCCCACGAGGTCATGATGGCCGCCACCCACGCCGGCGACCTCAGGGCGGCCGCCGCCAACGGCCTCCGCACCGCCTACATCCCCCGCCCCCTCGAGTGGGGCCCCGACCGCCCCCAGCCCGGCAAACGCGAAGACGACGCCTTCGACGTCGAGGCGGAGGACTTTGTGGATCTTGCCGAAGCGCTCAGGGCCCGCTGAAGGGGTACTTCGACCTCGTTTTCGGGTCGAATCTCGTATCATCTAGCTCTGATCCAGTAGTCTACAGGCTCGGATGGTCATGTCCGGCATCCCGTCGGCGCGGCTAGGGTGGCGCACGCCCCCACGCGGATGGCGCTTGATGCCGATATACGTTGAGCGGATCGGCGTCAAAGTGAGCCTGACCGTCAACCCTTCAGGCAGCCTTTAGCAGCGTTGCGAGCAAGGTGTTCTAAAAATCGCTAAACGAGTCCGCAATACCATCGAAACCAGTACATATACGTCGAAATCCAGTAGTCTGAAGGCTCGGATGGTCATGTCCGGCATCCCGTCGGCGCGGCGAGGGCGGCGCACGTCCCGCGCGCACGTCTCCTTCGTCAATGGAATTGGGGTGCGAGCTCGGTCCAGATCGTCCTGAAGTTGGTCTTGATGCGCCACCGGCGGCAGGGGTGGGCACTTTGCCGGATCGCCCGGGATCACACCTTTCTCGGACCTGATCGATCTTGACTTGACAAGCGGTGCAGTAGGATCAAAACTGAGAACGAGTAAGGAGTGGGCCGTGGACTACGTGGGAATTCTCAAGAAAGCCGAGCGCATCGTTGATGAGGCGGGCGTCGCCGAGGATCTACGAGGTGGCGCGTTTCGTTTTGTGGCCGACCGGCTAGGGTCGCTCGAGGGGCAAGCCCTCGGCCCACCTAGGAGTCCGGACTCAGATGCGAGCCTCGGGTTGACTCTGGCACCGTCAAAGGACTCGTCCCAACTCCTCAGCGCCGAGTTTGATGTGCCTTCAGACGATGTGAGGGCGTTGTTCGACTTGACGGGCGATCCGGAACTGAACGTGCACTCGAGCCTGCTGCCGGAATCGAAATCCGAGGCGGTCCGGGATTTCGCGGTGGTTGTAGCACTCGCCCGACAGGCCGTCGGCCTCGAGACGACTGACAAGGATGTGCGGCGAGCGCTAGATCGGCACGGCCAATACGACCCGACCAACTTCACGAAGCAGGTCGCGAAGATCCCGCCGCAACACATCGGCTACTCGAAGGTGTCGAAGACATTCATGCTGCGCAATCCGGGGAGAGAACGCGCGAGAGAACTCGTGAAGACGTACTTAGGGGTAGAAGCATGATAGCTCCAGACTTGGAAACGAAGCTCATGGAGTACAAGGCTGCAGTAGCGGTCGCGCTGAGGACGATCGATGAGCTCGAGCTTGATGGAGAGCGAGGAACCATAGTCCTCCAGGAAGTGCTCCGCGCGGAGCTGAGCATCACGCATCCGAACGTCCCGGCAGCAGTGGAGCAGGCTTCCCCTGTCCGTGGCGTCGTTGGCGGTGAGCAGATCGAGACGTCTATCAGCGACGACGAATTACAGGCGATCGCACATGTCTCCGACGGGAAGGTCGCGCTCGACGTGCCTCGCGCTTTGTTGCCCGACGCTTTCGCCGCGACGACACGCGAGTTTGCGGTGGTGCTCCCGTGGCTCGGGGAACGCTTCAACGTCAAGGTGGGCGTCGAGGACCTCAGGTCAGCGCTCAACTACCACGGACGATACGACCCGAAGAACTTCAGCACCTACATACGGGATCTAGATCCAGCGTTCGTACGCTACCGGCGGGATGAGGATCGCTTCATCCTGATGTCCGGTGGACGTTCCCGTGCGTCAGAGATCATCGATCGCTATGTCGGACGGGCGTCGTCGTAGGTGAGGGAGTCGGTACACTCGTCCGCACCATGACCACCGACACCACCCCCACCGGCCTCGACGCCCTCGCCGCCGTCGAGCGCGACGCTCGCGCCGGCCTCGCCGCCGCCGAGGACGAACCCGCCCTCGAGGCCTGGCGCACCACCGTGCTCGGTCGCTCCGGTGCCCTCACCGGCATCCTCCGCGGCATCGGGGCCCTCGAGGCCGACGAGCGCAAGGCCGTCGGTCAGGCCGCCAACGCCCTCAAACAAGACCTCGAAGCCGCCCTCGACGCCCGCCGCGCCCAGCTCAAGGCCGCCGCCCTCGCCGGCGCCGAACCCATCGACGTCACCCTTCCCGGCCGCCCCCGCCGCATCGGTCGCCTCCACCCGGTGACCCAGACCATGCGCCACATCCTCGACATCCTGCAGCGCCTCGGCTTCGCCGTGATCGAAGGCCCCGAGGTCGAGCTCGACGAGTACAACTTCGACCAGCTCCGCATCCCCAAGGACCACCCCGCCCGAGACATGTGGGACACCTTCTGGATCGCCGAGCAGGAAGGCCGCCAGGGCCCGCGCCAGACCCTGCTCCGCACTCACACCAGCCCCATGCAGATCCGCTACCTCGAAACCCACGAGCCGCCGATCCGCGTCGCCGTCCCCGGCCGCTGCTACCGCTACGAGGCCACCGACGCCACCCACGAGTGGATGCTCCAGCAGGTCGAACTCCTCGCCATCGACGAAGGCATCTCCCTCGCCGACCTCAAAGGCACCCTCCACGAATTCGCCCGCCAGGTCTTCGACGCCGACACCGAAGTCATGCTCCGCAACAGCTACTTCCCCTTCGTCGAGCCGGGCGTAGAACTAGCCGTCAAGTTCCGAGGCCAATGGCTCGAAATCATGGGCGCCGGCATGGTCCACCCCGAAATCATCGAAGCCGCCGGCTACGACCCCACCCGCTACACCGGCTTTGCCGCCGGCATGGGCGTCGAACGCATCGCCATGCCCCTCTACCAGGTCGACGACATCCGCAACTTCTACCAAAACGACCTCCGCTTCCTCTCCCAGTTCTGAGCCTTCGGCTCTCAACGACGCTTCCCGCCTCCCCTCGCCCGCCGGCGGTCGGTTCGCGTGGCCTCAGCGGTAGGACCGACTCCCGGCGCGCCTCGAGAGTGGATCGACCGTGCAGGTCGCGCCGGGACCCCCGTCCGTCCGAGTCCAACCGGTTGGGCCTGAGCCAATCAACCGATGTGCTCACTGCATCGCGTCCCTCGAAGACCTGCCTCCGTTGCAGGTCGAGTTGCCAAATCACATCACGCGCACAAGTGGCAGCCTCGCGGCTCCGTTCTTGTCGGCCCTCACGTCCGACCGCGTACGCCTAGCGGTACCGGAAGCGACAGCTCCAAGACGCAAAGCGCAGACTCAGTGCTGGCCTAGGACGCAGCAGACCACCCAGCCGTCAACGACTAGCCCGAACCGGCGAAAGGCTCTCGGCTTCGGAGGGGGTCCGGGGGACGGAACGCGTCCCCCGGCGGGGGTGTCGGGGGCGAGTGCCCCCGACGAACGATCGACCTCCGAGGACCGCTCGAAGCGAACCAGCCAAGCCGCCGACCTCGAAACCCCGACCGCCAACGCTCCGAAGTGAGGGGATGCCCCGCCACCAAACCAATGGCAGGATTGAGAAGCCACGCATCACGAAGCGAAGCGACCGATCGATGCCAAACGAACCCCCCGCCGACAAAGAGGCGCCCCGCGCGCGCCCAACGCGCGAACAGCTCCTCGAAGAGCTCCGCCGCTCCCGAGGCGACTCGGAAGACCGCCCTTCCGACCACACCACGCCACCCCCGCACTACGGCCGCGAAACCTAGCGAAGCCACCTCCCTCTCAGCGAAGCGAGACCACTCAATGGCAAAGACCGAATCTTTTGACATCACCACAGGCTGCGACCTCCAAGAGGTCGACAACGCCCTCAACCAGGCCCGCCGAGAAATCGGCAACCGCTATGACTTCAAAGGCGTCAAAGCCGACATCGACTTCGACCGCGACGCCGGCACCATCACCGTTCACACCCAGGAACAGTTCCACCTCGACCAGATCTGGTCAGTCATGCTCAGCAAATTCGTCGCCCGCAAAGTCCCCGTCGAAAACATGAACCGCGCCGAACCCGAAGAAGCCTCCGGCGCCACTACCCGCCAAACCATCACCCTCGTCCAAGCCATCGACAGCGACACCGGCCGCAAAATCAACAAGTTCATCAAGGACATGAAGATCAAGAAGGTCCAATCCCAGATCCAGAACGACACCGTCCGAGTCTCCGCCCCCAAACGAGACGACCTCCAACAAGTCATCGCCGCCCTCCGCAACGAGGACTGGGGCATGCACCTCAACTTCGGCAACTACCGCTGAGCCTTCGGCTCCCCTAGGACGCTTCGCGGCGTCCGCGCACCCCCTCAGTGCCTCGCCACCCCTCGTCGCCGCCCGTCTCGCTGTGTCGACGACCGCCGCCTATCCGGGCCTCGCGCTGCGGCCCCTGTTACCTCAGAGCATCACCACCTCAATCGACTGCCCCTCCACCCGATCCGACCGCCCCTCCCGCCCGACGAAGCACGCCTAGCGGTACCGGAAACCACTCGTTCAGGACGCCCAGTGCAGACTCAGTGCCAGCCTAGAACGCCAGCAAACCATTCTGCCGCGACCCTTGGCTCGAACCGGCAGAGCGATCTCGGCTTCGGAGGGGGTCCGGGGGACGCGTTCCGTCCCCCGGCGGGGGTGTCGGGGGCGAGTGCCCCCGACGAACGATCGTCCTCAGCAGCCGCTCGCAGCGAACCGGCCAAGCCGCCGACCTCGAAACGCCTCAATCTCAACCCTCAGCGCACCGCGCCAGCGAACCCGCTACGATTCGCCGCAACCCCAACACCCTCACAGCCCGCCCGAACCGGCGTAAGGCCCTCGGCTTCGGAGGGGGTCCGGGGGACGCGTTCCGTCCCCCGGCGGGGGTGTCGGGGGCGAGTGCCCCCGACGAACGATCGACTTCTGAGGATCGCTCGCAGCGAATCAGCCAAGCCGCCGACCTCGAAGCCCCGAAGTCTCACCTCGCTCAGCGACGCCGCGGCGAACCGGCTACGATTCCCGCCAACCGGCACGGTCAAACCAGCGAAGCGAAGCGCAATGTCCTTCCTCACCCCAGCTCAGTCCGCGCTAGCGGACGAAATCGCCACCCTCCTCACCACCCGAGGCGAGAAAGTAGCCGTCGCCGAAAGCAGCGCCGGCGGCCTGATCTCAGCCGCCCTCCTCGCCGTTCCCGGCGCATCGAGGTACTACGCCGGCGGAGGCGTCGTATACACCCTCGCCTCGCGCACCCAGCTAGCCGGATCCGACCCGGCCTTGTACAAGAACTACCGAGGCACCACCCCCGAAATGCTCGCCTCCCTCGCCGAATCCATGCGCGACCGCCTGGGCGCCAACTGGTGCATCGCCGAATCCGGCCTCGCCGGCCCCACCGGTAGCAGCCGATCCAGCGCCCCCGTCGGCCGGACAGCCTTAGCCGTCGCCGGCCCCGTCGCGCGAACCGAACTACAGGAAACCGGCCTCGACGACCGCGCCGACAACATGGTCGAGTTCACCACCCGCGCCCTCCAATTCCTGAAGGATGCGATCGCCGAGGCCTAGCGACGCGGGAGGGCTGGCTGATCTCGCCTAGGTGCCGGACGAAGGAAGCGGCGACGGCGGCACGCCGCCGCGAGGCGACGTCGACGGATCGATCCACCCGTCGACCACCCCGGCGAAATACCCGCCGTCCACGGTGATCTCAACCCCGTTCAGCCAGCGGCAATCGCCGACCGCGAGGAACTCCACCACTTCGGCCACCTCGTCCGGCGTGCCGGTCCGGCCCAGCTGCTCGCCGATCCAGTCGTAGGTGTCCGAGCCGATCAGATCGCGGAACTCCGGCGTCAGCCGCGTCTCGACCGCGCCCGGGTTCACGCAGTTCACCCGCACGCCGTGCTCCAGGTGCAGCCCGGCCGCGCGGTACGTGTACGCCGCCGCCGCCTGCTTCGAGAATTTGTACGGATTGTCGCGCCACTCCGACTCGTGCCCGTCGAGCCAGGCCAGCCCGCTCGCGAAGTCCGGCGTCTCGAGCAACGACCGCACCAGCTCCGCGTTCTCCCGCCAGTCGCGCCCTGCGCTCGACGCCACGTTCACGATCGTCCCGCCCGAGGCGATCCGCGGCGCCAGCGCCTCGCTGATCTGCCGTAGCCCGAGGAAGTTCACCGCCACCACCAGCGCGATCGGCTCGGCCGTCGCGATCCCTGCCACGTTCACCAGCGCATCGAACTCGTCGGGCAGCTCCGCGAGCGCCCCGTCGATCGACGCCGGATCGCCGAGGTCGCAGCGGATGAACTCGACCCGTGACCCGTCGCCCAACCCGTCGCCAGGCTCGGTGACGTCGAGCACCGTCACCCGGTGTCCCTGATCGACCAGCCGGTCGACCGTCGCTGCGCCGATCCCGGTCGCGCCGCCTGTCAGGACTACGGACTTCGCCATCGGCACTGCGTTCTAGCTGGCTAGCTGTATGCGGCTGAGACTCCGCTCCTTAGGCTAGCTCCACCGCGAAGAAGATGCGGGGGCGCGGCGCCCGGCCCTGGCCATGACCCCGCCCCGAGCTGCGGCAATCCTGGAGGCGCTTGTGACCGAGCCGGCAGACCTCGACGCGGTCGAAGCCCGCCGCCTGATCGGCGCCGGTGAGCTCTCCCCCGTCGAGCTGCTCGAGTCCTGCATCGAGCGCATCGAACTCGTCGACCCCGCCCTCAACGCCATGATCACCCGCGCCTTCGACCGCGCCCGCACCGAGGCGCGCGCCGCCGAGGCAGCCGTCACTGCGGGCGACCCCTTGGGCCCGCTCCACGGCCTCCCCGTCGCGATCAAGGACATCCAGGCCACCGAGGGCATTCGCACCACCTACGGCAGCCCCGACTTCGCTGACAACGTCCCCACCGAGGACGACGGCATCGTCGAGCGCGTCCGCGCCGCCGGCGGCATCGTCATCGGCAAGACCAACGTCCCCGAGCGCTCCATCGGCGCCAACACCGTCAACCGCCTCTTCGGCGCCACCGGCAACCCCTTCAACGTCGACCTCACCTGCGGAGGCTCCTCCGGCGGCTCCTCCGTCGCCGTCGCCACCGGCATGGCACCGCTCGCCACCGGATCCGACCACGGCGGCAGTCTCCGCATCCCCGCCTGCTACAGCGGCGTCGTCGGCATCCGCGCCACCCCCGGCGTCGTCCCCAACGAGCAGCGCACCATCACCCAGACCAACTACAGCGTCCAGGGCCCGATCGGCCGCACCGTCGCCGACGCCGCGCTCCTCCTCTCCGCTATCGCCGAGCGCACGCCCCGCACCCGCCACGATCCCATGGCCTTCCCCCTCGATGCCGCATCCCTCCGTGCCCGCCCCGCCCAAGACGGGGCGGCCTCCTCCGACCCCACCGAGGCCCTCGCCACCCTCCGCGTCGCCATCACCCCCGACCTCGGCGGCGTCCTCGTCTCCGACTCCATCCGCCGCACCTTCGAGCGGAACATGACTCATGTAAAACCTCATGTTCTGAGAATGGATCCCCACCCCATCGATCTGACCGAGGCCCCCGACGTCGACTGGCACCTCCGCCGGGACGTCTTCGTCACCCAGTACGCCGAGGAAGCTGCGGACTGGGACGACGGCTTCAACCCCAACGTCCGCGCGACCTACGACTCGGCGCTGCAGACCTCGATGGCAGACATCGCGCGCGCACGCCGCACGCAGATGCGTCTCTACCAGGCCTTCGCCGACATCTTCGAGGACTATGACCTCGTAATCGCCCCCGGCGTCAGCGTCTCTCCGTTCCCGTGGAAGCACCTCAACCCGCAGACGATCGACGGCCATCCGGTCGAGAACTACATGGCCTGGCTCGCGCTCACCGCCTCGCTCACGGTGGTTGGGCACCCGGTCGTCGCGCTGCCCTGCGGCCTCGACGAGGCCGGCATGCCGTTCGGCGTGCAGGTCATCGGCCGCGCCTTCGGCGAGCCCGTCCTCCTCGACGCGGCGATGGCACTCGAGGCCGCATTCGCCGCCGACCCGCTCCTCGCCCGCCCCCGCCCCGACATCTCCGCCCTCACCAGCGCGGACTCCACCACGCGAACCGACGGCCTCGTGGTCCAGAGCCAATAGCCCGCTATTCACGAAGCGTCCCGTCGACCGCCCGACCGCGCTTGGCAGTTCCCGCCCTATAAGGACGGCGGCTTGACAGACACGAAGAGCGCCGAAGGCGCGCTGGCCCCGTATCACCGGACGCGGCAGACTGAACGTTTCCCGCGTGTATAGCCCCGAGGAACACCGTGCTCGTCTCGCTCAAATGGCTCCGTGACTACGTCGATCTGCCTGAAGACCTCGACGTGGAGGCGTTTGCGCAGCAGCTGACGATGGCGAGCGCCGAGGTCGACGGCATCGAGCGCATCGGCGGCGACTGGGACCGCGAGCTGGTCACCGTCGGCGAGGTGCTGAAGGTCGAGCCGCACCCGGACGCGGACCGGCTCCGGCTCGCGACGGTGAACTACGGCGGCGCCGAGCCGCAGCGCGTCGTCTGCGGCGCGCCGAACCTCGCCGAGGGCCAACGCATCGCCTTCGGCCGCGAGGGCGCCGAGCTCACGAACCCACGCAACGGCAAGCGCCTGAAGCTGAAAGCGTCAAAGATCCGCGGCGTCGAGTCCGCCGGAATGGTCCTCTCCGAAGCCGAGCTCGGCATCTCCGAGGCGCACGAGGGCATCATCGAGCTGCCCTCGGATGCTCCGATCGGCACTCCGCTGGCTGACTACCTCGGCGACGTTGTCCTCGACGTCCATGTCTGGCCGAACCGCGCGGACATGATGTCGATGCTCGGCATCGCCCGAGAGGTCGCCGCGATCGTCGGCACCGAGGTGCGGGAACCTGACCTCACCTACGCGGAGGCTGGGGAGCCGGCGGCTGACGCGATTGCGGTCGAGATCGCTGACCCGGCGCTGTGCGCTCGGTACGTGGCGACGGTGATCGACGACATCACCGTCGGGCCGTCGCCGGCGTGGCTGCAGGAGAAGTTGATCGCCGCGGGTCAGAGACCGATCAACAACGTCGTCGACATCACCAACTTCGTGATGTTCGAGATGGGGCAGCCGCTCCACGCCTTCGACCTGGACACGGTGCAGACCACCGTGATCGTTCGGACCGCGCGCGAGGGCGAGACGCTGCGGACATTGGACGGCGTCGACCGGGAGCTGACGCCAGAGACGCTGCTGATCACCGACGAGAGCGGGCCGATCGCGCTCGCCGGGGTGATGGGTGGTGAGGCGACCGAGGTGTCCGAGGCAACGACGACGGTGCTTCTCGAGGCGGCGCGCTTCGATCCGGTGAATATTCGACGCACCTCGACGCGACTTGCGCTGCGGTCGGAGGCGTCGTCGCGCTTCGAGCGAGGGTTGTCGCCTGGGCTGGCGGAGCGCGCGGCGCGGCGGGCGACCAAGCTCTTCGTCGAGGTGTGTGGCGGCGCGGCGCGCTCGGGCGTCGTCGACACCTATCCCGCGACCCACGTGTCTCCCGAGGTGGAGATCACCCGCTCGCGACTCGACACCGTGATCGGGTTCCACGTGCCGGGTGCGGAGGTCGAACAGATCTTCCAGACCCTCGGTTTCGAGGTACTTGCGACCGACGGCGGTGACGCGGAGGGCGCGTTCCGCGTTCGCGCGCCGTGGTGGCGGACCGACATCTCGATCCCCGACGACCTTGCGGAGGAGGTGGTGCGCCTCGCTGGCTACGACCGCCTGCCGGGGACGACCATCCGAGGTCGGACGCCGGCGTGGGAGCCCGTGCCGCTGCGGACGTTCCGCGACCGCGTCCGCGACGCGATGGTCGATGCGGGCTGGCAGGAGGTCATCACCTACTCGCTGACGACTGATGAGATGCTGGCACGGGTGATGCCGGCCGAAGATTTGGCGATCATCCGTCCCCTGCGACTCGAGAACACGATGTCCTCCGACCGCGAGGTGATGCGCCCGACGCTGCGCCATTCGCTGCTTGAGGTGATCGACCGGAACATCCGCGGCGGTGCGCCCGAGATCGCGGTCTTCGAGGCGGCGCGGGTCTACCTGCCACGCGACGGCGAGCCGCAGCCGGAGGAGCGCGACTACGTCGTGGGAGCCCTCTCTGGGTTCGACGTCGACCGCTGGGGCCGGCCGACCGACCGCGCGCTCGACTTCTACGACGCGAAGGGCGCGCTCGACGAAGCGGTTCATGCCCTGGATCTTGAATTCAGCTATGAGGCCGGCCACGAGTTCGGAATGATGCCTGGCCGTGTCGCGCGGCTCTCGATCGATGGTGAGGAGGTCGGGGTGCTCGGCGAGATGCACCCGGAGGTCCTCGCCCAGTTCGAGATCGAGCAACCCGTCGCGCTCTTCGAGGTGGATCTGGCGAAGGTGATGGCGCGCGCGCCGGAGCAGAAGCTCGTCGCCTCGGTGCCGCGCTTCCCGGCGGTGGAGCAGGACGTGGCGGTGGTCCTCAACGACGAGGTGCCCGCCGGGGTGGTGCGCGCGGCCTTCGAGGGCTCGCCGCTCGTCGCGAGCGCGCAGCCGTTCGACATCTACCGCGGTGAACAGCTTCCCGAGGGCAAGAAATCGGTGGCGATCTCGGTGCGATACCAGGCGCCGAACCGCACGCTCACGCAGGAGGATGCCGACCGCGAGCAGGGCAAGATCCTGAAGCGGCTCCAGAAGCAGTTCGGGGCTGAACTCCGGGCCTAGGCGAGCCGTGCCGTGCCCAGCGCTGGCCTGCTAACTCGCGACCACGTGGCGCCGCATGATCGGGCGCGAGTCGTTGCGCCGGAGGACCTCCTCGAACCCCGCCGCCGCGAACATCGCCGCCGTCCCGTGGAAAGCCGCGCCCTCGGAGATGGGGCCGGCGCTCGTGTCGACCGGGTAGCCCTCGATGAGCGTCGCTCCTCGATCGGCGGCGTGCCCAACCGCTGCGTCGAGCAGCGCCGTCGCGACTCCGTGACCCCGCGCGGCCGGGTCGATGGAAAAGCAGGTGATGCCCCAGGCGGGTTGGTCGTCGACGCGGCGGGTGATCCGGGAGCGGTTCAGGCGACCGAACTCCTCGCGCGGTGCAACCGACACCCAACCGACGGCGCGACCGTCCTCGTAGGCGAGCAGCCCCGGCACTCGGTCGTCGACGATCTGCCGCATCGCGCGTCGGTTCCCGGCGTTGCCGTTGGCGTCGAGCTCGCGCAGCGGGAGCCGGAGGTACATGCACCAGCACCCGTAGACCGCACCATCGGGACCGAACAGCGCCTCGAAGTCGTCCCAGCGGTCGGGCGTCAACGGACGGATGTCTACCGTCACGGCTAGTGCCCGCTGAACTCGGGCTCGCGCCGCTCGAGGAACGACATCGCACCCTCGCGACCGTCCTTCGTCTGGAACAGCTTGCCGACGATCAGCCCGGTCATGTCCTGGACCCGGTTGAAGTCGTCTTCCTCGACCATGTAGACGAGTCGCTTGTGACCGGCGGCGCTCTGCGGCGGACCGGCGGCGATCGTTTCCGCCAGCGCGCAGGCGCGGGCGATCAACTCGTCGGCAGGAACGACCTCGAGGACCGCGCCCATCTCGAGGGCCTCCTGGGCGCTCACCCGACGGCCGGTGAACATGAGCTCCAGCGCGCGCTGGGTCCCTACCGCCCGAGGCAAGAGGTGGGGGAGGCCGGCATCCGCCACGATCCCGCGCTTGGTCTGGGCCACCTGGAAGACCGCATCGTCGGCTGCGATCCGGATGTCGCAGGCCAGCGCCACCGACCACCCCATGCCGACGGCGTAGCCGTTGATCGCGCCAACGATCGGGACGTCGCAGGTTCGCATCGCGCTCACCAGCGAGTCGTAGCTGTGCGGCGCGTGCCACGGCGGCTCCACGCGGTCCGGATTTGCGCTGGCGAACCCTCGCACATCGCCGCCGGCCGAGAAGGCCCGCCCCTCGCCCGTCAGCACAATTGCTCGTGTGTCGTACACACCGTCGTTCAACGAGAGCAGGTAGTCGGTGAGCTCGTGACGCATCACCCCGCCCCACGAGTTCAGTTTGTCCGGGCGGTTCAACTTCACGAGCGCGACGGGCCCGTGCTGTTCGATTAGCAACTCCTGATAGTCGTGCGGCATGCGGCGCTCCTCGGATGCGGGTTCGGGCGGAATCGTACACGGCGACGGAGGAGGGCTGGGAACGGAAGCGCTCGGTGGAGCGTTCAGGCACGGGGTGATTCACCCAGCGCCTCGCCCGCACGCCGGGTGGCGGAGTTCCGTGTGGCGGCACTGGGCTCGAGGTGGATCGGTTGTTCCATCGGGGCGGGTAGCAGGAGTGAGTGCCGCCGTGATCTCGATCGATTCGAAGAGTGAGTCGCCTCAGGACTTCGCACGCGACCCGTGGCTCGTGATTGTCTTGGTTTCGCTGGCGCTGGGTGGGCTCGCGGATCTCCTGTTCAACGGCGCGGCGCCTGGCGTCAACGTTCCGCTGTGGGCCGCCGCGGTGATCGCGGCGTTCGTCCTGATCGCGCGCCGCGAGGGCCGACGGATCGGTGGGCTCGTGGCGAGCCTGCTGGTGGTGTCGCTCGGGCTCTCGATGATGGTCGCCTGGCGGGCCAGCGTGGAGTTGCAGATCGGTGCGGTCGGCACGTCGCTGGCGTTGTTCCTGCTCGCACTGACAGTCCAGGACGATGCGCGAGCCGATCGGATGAGCATCACGTCGTTCGTCGTGGGCCTGACGATCGCCGCCGGCTCGGCATTACGAGGGGTGTTCATCCTTGTGCGCTCCGCGCCGCAGCACCTGCTCCTGTCGCGAGGTGCCGACGCGCGGCCTCGGGTGCTCGGGCGCGCGGCGCTGATCACAGCGCCGCTGCTCGTGGTGTTCGGTGGTCTGTTCGTTGCCGCTGACGCCGTGTTTCAGGATTGGGTTGTGAACGCACTGAGCGTCGAGGCCGCCTCGGTCGTTCGTCACCTGGCGTGGTGGGCCGGCGGCTCCGTCGTCGCGGCGGGCGTGCTCTGGTGCGCCCTCGGACCTCAGGGAGCGCCGCCCGACGGTCCGCAGCTTGCCGAGGCGCGTCGTCTGCGGGCGCTCGAGACGGGCGTCGTGCTCGGGTCGCTTGCGGCGTTGTTCGCGCTGTTCGTGCTGATCCAGATCCGGTACCTGTTCGGTGGGTCTGAGCACGTCCTCGGTTCGATTGGGCTTACGTACGCCGAATACGCGCGTCGAGGGTTCTTCGAACTCGTGGCGGTCGCGGTGCTGTTGCTACCGGTCTTGTTGGCGGCGGACTGGGCGCGGGCGCGATCCGGGCGCTCACTCACCACGTATCGCGTGTTCGGCACGGTCCTGGTCGTGCTGCTGCTCGTGGTGATGACCTCGGCGTTCCAGCGGCTTCGGATCTACATCGACGTGTTTGGCCTGACGGCGCTGCGCTTCTACGCGGCCGCGCTGCTGGCCTGGCTGGCGACGGTCTTCGTCTGGCTCCTCTGGTCGCTGATGCGGGAGCGCCGGAACGAGTTCGTCGGTGGGGCGGTGGCGAGTGCGCTGGTCGCGCTGGTGATCGTCGTGGCGGTGAACCCGCACGGGATGATCGCCGCGACGAACCTGGCTCGCGCCGAGGATGGCCGCGACTTCGATGTGGCGTATGCCCTGGGGTTGAGTGCGGACGCGACGCCGACGCTGCTCGACGGCATCGACGCCCTCGAGGATGACGATGCCTGCGAGGTGGCGAACGCCATGCTCGCGCGGTGGGGCGAACCGGAGTCTGATCTGCGGTCCTGGAACTGGGGTCGCGCGGCGGCCGCGGACGCGGTCGACGCCACTGGGGAACGGCTCGCTGCGGCCTGTCGCTGACCCGACGTCGGGCGCCACGACCTCGGATCAGCAACGGCCGCGCAATCGCGCGGCCGTTCGTTCGGAGCTGCGCGCGGGGCGCTAGGCGGCGGCGCGGGCCGCCTTGGCCTGCTCCGCGATCTCGGCGAACGCCTCGGGGCTGCGCACGGCGAGGTCAGCGAGCATCTTGCGATTGACCTCGATGCCGGCCTTGTTCATGCCGTCGATCAGCTCGTTGTACTTGAGGCCGTTCAGACGCGCGGCGGCGTTGATGCGGACGATCCAGAGCCGGCGGAAGTCGCCCTTGCGGTCGCGACGGTGCTCGGTCGAGTAGCGCAGCGCGTGGATCATCGACTCATGCGCGACCTTGATGTTGGTCCGGCGCTTGCCTCGGTGCCCCTTGGTGAGGGCCAGGACCTTCTTGTGGCGGGCGCGCGTCTGGACGCGGTTGCGAGTTCGGGGCATCGATCAGTCCTTGGTGGCTCGGCCGCGTCGCGCCGGTGTCGTACGTGCTGGTACTAGCTAGGAGTTCGGCAGATTCTTGCGGATCGCCCTGGTTACCGTCTTGTCGGCGACCATCATCCCGCGCATCTCGTAGAGGGACCGCTTGTGCTTGCGGGTCCGCTTCGGGACGGGCTTGCGGTACATCACCTTGCCGGAGCCGGTGATCTTGATCCGCTTCTTCGTGCCTTTGTGCGTCTTCATCTTCGGCACGGGAAACCTGCTTCCAGCGGGTGCTTAGCTCGCGTCGGCGGCCGTGGCCGCCGCTGCTTCGGGCGCGTCCGCGGCGGCAGCCGCCGGCGCCTGGTCCTTCTTCGCGTCCGCTGGCTTGACCTTCTTCGAGGGGTCCAGCGTCATCGACATGAATCGACCTTCGAGCGCCGGGCGGCGTTCGATGTCGGCCACGTCTTCCAGGTCGGCCGCGAACCCATCGAGCAGCTCGCGTGCCACCTCGGGGTGGGTGATCTCACGCGCTCGGAACATGACGGAGACTTTCACCTTGTCGCCGCCGAGCAGGAGCTTGCGAGCCGTACGAGTCTTGAAATCGCGGTCGTGCTTGCCGATCTTCACGCGCATCCGGACTTCGCGCAACTCAACTTGCTTCGAGCCGCGGCGTGCTTCCCGATCGCGTTTCGACTGTTCGTACTTGAACTTGCCGTAGTCCATCACCCGGACGACGGGCGGGTCGGCGTTGGGAGCGATTTCAACCAGATCGAGGCCGGCTTCGTCGGCGATTCGCATCGCCTCGTCGATGGACACGACGCCGACCTGTTCGCCGTCACGAACGAGCCTCACGGTTGGGACCCGGATTTGCTCGTTCAGGCGCAATTCTTTGGCGATGATTCACCCTTTCGATGACTGAGATCTCCGGCGGCGCTGGGTTGCCGCCGATCTGTGGGGCGCGATTCTAGCATCGGCGAAACGACCCCCACAATGAGGCGTTCCGCCGATCCCCGCGGCGGCGAGCGCGCTGGCGGTTGGGCGGCTAGTCCTCGGTGACGTCGTACTCGACGACGAGATCGCCCTTTTCGACGCGGTCGCCGGCGGCGAAGTGGACCGCGGTGACGGTGCCGGCGTGTGGCGCCTGGATCTCGTTCTGCATCTTCATCGCTTCGATCACGAAGACCGGCTGCCCGGCCTCGATCGTGTCGCCGACGGCGATCCGCGATTCGACGAAGACGCCGGCGAGGGGGGCGGTGATCTTGCCGGGCGGGTCGCTGGCGCCGCCGACGCCGCTGCGATCGCGCTTGCCGCCGCCCGCGGCGGCGATCAGGAAGGTGCGTCCCTCGACGGTGACTTTGAAGTCGCGGCCGTCACGGGCGACGTAAGCGCGGGTCGGCTGGCCATCGATGACCATCGAGACCATGCCGGGCACGCCGGAGAGGGTGACGTCAGAGACGACCGGGTCCTCGTCGCCGACGGTGACGCTGGTCAGCCCGTTGAGGTCGCCAACGAGGACCGTCTGGATCTCGCCGTCTACTTCGAAGCGATGTCGCGTCGACGCCATCCGCCACCTCCCGACTGAACTCGCAGCCCGATCGCGTGCTCACGTGTCGCCTGCAGCCACTTCGTGCGGCCTCCGCCCGACTTGCCGGCAGCGGGCGCCGATCCGGCGACGCTGGCGGCGATGGCGGCGACGACGAGGGCCGTTCGCTGGCGCGGGTCGTCCTCCGGCTGCGGAGGCATCTCGAACGTCGACTCAAGCCAGCCCGTCGAGAAGTTCCCGGACTGGAAGTCGGGATGATCGAGGAGGGCGAGATGGAACGGCGCGTTCGTCTCAATGCCGACGACGAGCAGATCGGTGAGTGCGCGCCGGAGGCGCTTCACGGCGAGTTCGCGGTCCTCGGCCCAGACGATCAGCTTGCCGAGCAGCGAGTCGTAGAAGACCGGCACGTCGAGGCCGGCGAAGAGCATCGTGTCGAAGCGGACGCCCGGGCCGGTCGGAAGTTCGACGTGCTCGACGAGTCCGAGGTCGGGCGTGAAGTTGTTGTACGCGTCCTCGCCGTTGATGCGGGCTTCCATCGCCCAGCCGTGCGGCTCGGCGAGTCCGATGTCGTCCGGGATCGCCTCGCCGTTGGCGACCGCGAGCTGAAGTGCGACCAGGTCGACGCCATAGACGAGCTCAGTCACCGGGTGCTCGACCTGGAGTCGAGCGTTCATCTCGAGGAAGTAGAAGCTGCCGTCGTTGTCCATGAGGAACTCGACGGTGCCGGCGTTGCGATAGCCGCAGCTCCGTGCGGCGGCCTCGGCGGCGTCGCAGAGGCGCTTGCGGATCTCCGGCGTGACCGCGATCGAGGGGGCCTCTTCCAGCACCTTCTGGTTGCGGCGCTGGATCGAGCACTCGCGCTCGCCGAAGGTTCGGACGTTGCCGTGCGAGTCGGCCATCACCTGGACCTCGATGTGGCGGGCGGGCGAGACGTACTTCTCGAGGAAGATCGTCGCGTCGCCGAAGGACGAGGCGGCCTCGGAGCCGGCCGCGCGCATCGCGTCGGCGAGATCCTCGGCACGCTCGACCAGGCGGATGCCGCGGCCACCGCCGCCGGCGGCGGCCTTCACCATCAGCGGGTAGCCGATGCGCTCGCCCTCGCGGGTGGCGGTTTCGAGGTCGTTGATGTCAATGTCGTTGGCGCCGGGGACGACCGGGACGCCGGCCTCTTCCATCAGCTTGCGGGCGGAGACCTTGTCGCCCATCGCCTGCATCGCCGCACCGGGTGGGCCGATGAAGGTGATGCCGGCGGCGTCGCAGGCCTCCGTGAGGGCCGCGTTCTCCGAGAGGAAGCCGTAGCCGGGGTGAATGGCCTCGGCGCCGGTCTGTTTCGCCGCGTCGATGATTTTGTCGATCACGAGGTAGGACTCGAGCGCGGCGCCCGGGCCGATGCAGACGGCGTGGTCCGCCTCGCGGACGTGGCGGGCGTTGCGATCGGGCTCGGAGTAGACGGCGACGGTCTCGATGCCGAGTTCGCGGCAGGTGCGCTGGATGCGAAGCGCAATCTCGCCTCGGTTGGCGATCAACACACGCTTGAACATGCGACGTGCTCCGTTGAGGTGTCAGCTCGATGCGCCTCGAGAGCCGGGTGCCCGGCGCCTGAGCCTTGAAAGTCGTGGCTCAGACTGGCACGGGCACCCCACTCCGGCAAGCGGTTGCCGGACGCTAGACCGGCGGCTGGTAGCTCCGCGTATCACGCTCGTCGATCAGCCGGTCGACAAGCTGGAAGATCGGCATCGCACCGAGGTCATCCCCGCTGCGATCGCGAACGGCGACTTGCTCGGCCTCCTGCTCACGATCGCCGATCACGAGCATGTAGGGGACCTTCTGGAGCTGTGCGCGGCGGATCATGTTGCCCATCCGCTCGCCCGAGGTGTCGACGTCGACCCGGAACCCCTTCTGCTTCAGCTCGCGCTGCACGTGCTGCGCGTACTCGATGTGGCGATCGGCGATCGGGATCACGACCGCCTGAACGGGGGCCAGCCAGAGCGGGAACGCACCGCCGTAGTGCTCGACCATGATTCCGAAGAAGCGCTCCATCGAACCGAGCAGCGCGCGGTGGACCATGTAGGGCTGGTGGTCCTGGCCGTCCTCGCCGACGTACGTCATGCCGAACCGCTCTGGCAGGCTGAAGTCGAACTGGATCGTCGAGCACTGCCACTTGCGACCGAGCGTGTCCTTCAGGTGGACGTCGATCTTCGGGCCGTAGAAGGCGCCACCGCCCTCATCGACGCCGTACTCGAGATCGGCGCGATCGAGGGCGCGCCGGAGCGCGTCCTCGGCCTGGTCCCATTGCTCCTGGTGGCCGACCGACTTCTCCGGGCGGGTGGAGAGGCTCGCTTCGAACTCCTCGAAGCCGAAGAGGCGGAGCAGGTGGAGGACGAACTCGACGACCGAGACGATCTCGTCCTCGACCTGGTCGGGCGTGCAGATGATGTGCGCGTCGTCCTGGGTGAACCCGCGGACGCGCATCATCCCGTGCAGGACGCCGGACCGCTCGTAGCGGTAGACCGTGCCCATCTCCGCCAGCTTCATCGGCAGCTCGCGATAGGACCGCTTTGCGTTCTTGTAGATCTGGATGTGGAACGGGCAGTTCATCGGCTTGAGGTAGTAATCGTTCCCGTCGATGTCCATCGGCGAGTACATGTTCTCGGCGTAGAAGCCGAGGTGGCCCGACGTCTCCCAGAGCTCGGCGCGGCCGACGTGCGGCGTGTAGACGATCTCGTAGCCCGCGTCGAAGTGCTCCTCGCGCCAGGCGTTCTCGATCTCGATCCGCGTCCGGCCGCCCTTCGGGTGCCAGTAGATGAGGCCGGGCCCGTACTCCTCGTGGGTGGAGAACAGATCGAGCTCGCGGCCAACACGCCGGTGGTCGCGACGCTCCGCCTCCTCGCGTGCTTCGAGGTAGGCGTCGAGCTCCTCCTGCGTGGGGAACAGCACGCCGTAGACGCGCTGGAGCATCTGGTTCTTCTCATCGCCACGCCAGTACGCGCCGGCGCTGTGCGTCAGCTTGAAGGCGCCGAGCTGCCCCGTGCGCTCCGTGTGGCCGCCGCGGCAGAGATCTTCGAACTTCGCGTGTGTGAAGTGACCGACGAGGTCGCCTTCGAGGTCGGCGATCAGCTCGAGCTTGTACGGCTGGTCCTTGAAGATCTCCTCGGCTTGCGCCTTCGGGATCCATTCGCCTTCGATTGGCACGTTCCGCTTCACGGTCCGCTTCATGCGGCGCTCGAGCTTGGCGAGGTCGTCGGGAGTGAGGGCGCGAGGGAGCTCGAAGTCGTAGTAGAAGCCGTTTTCGATCGGCGGACCGATCGCGTACTTGGCTTCCGGGAACATCTCCAACACGGCCTCGGCTAAGACGTGGGCCGCCGAATGGCGCATCCGCCTCAGTTGCTCGTCCGGATCAAGGTCGTCCCACTCCTCGTCCTCATGGGCGACGGCCGTACCCAGCTCTTCCATCGTCATCGTTCGGCTCCTCCACACTCCCGACGTCCCGCGCCGGTCCCGAGTGGGGGGCATGGAACGCACAACAGAAAACGCGTGCGCCTCGTCCCACGGGACGAGAGGCACGCGCTCTCGTGGTTCCACCCGAATTCCCTCGCGCCGCACTCCCGAGTTGGGAGCGGCCTCGAGGCTTCGTTCACCCGTAACGGGGGCGGCCGCCGCGAGTTCGCCCGCGGGCTCAGGGGTGGTATCGCGTCACGATCGGCCGCGGGGCTTTCAGCCGGTGGCCCCTGCTCTCTGTGCCCTTCTTGGGGCGCCGATCGAGCGTGAGGCGACGTGTCCCCGTCAACGCTCGTTCTTCCTCGGACTGGCAGTCGTGCGAGGCAGACACGATCGATCATACGCCTGCGGGCGGTCTCATGCCTCGGGAGTGCCACCGAAGTGCATGTCGGGCTGCCGGGTCGGGGTAGGAGTGGTGGGCGGTACTGGACTCGAACCAGTGACCTCAGCGATGTCAACGCTGCGCTCTAGCCAGCTGAGCTAACCGCCCTCGACGCGTCGAACGCGAGGAATACGCAGGCTACGGCTCGCCCGCCGCGACCGTCAAAGGCCGTCGCGGTGGCGGGGCCGGATCGGCGCTGGTTGAGCGAGGATCGGCCTCGTCGAGCGCCTGTGAGGGGGCGGGGACTATCGATGTTTGTATTTCGTTGACACCCTGAGATCGGCGTTGCTACCGTTCGCGCGGGCCTCTAGCTCAATGGCAGAGCAGCTGACTCTTAATCAGCCGGTTCGGGGTTCGAATCCCCGGGGGCTCACCAACAACGGAACGGAAAATTCTCGGCGCGACGCCGCCCCGAACTATCCCGCACGTTGTAGAGTGAGCGCCCGTTGACGCCACGGGTCTACACGCAGGGAAGCGGTGTCACTGGGGAAGTGTCGGAACTGGCAGACGAGCGTGATTTAGGATCACGTGCCGCAAGGCGTAGGAGTTCGAGTCTCCTCTTCCCCACCACCACATCGGGGGAGTTGAGGCGACCAGCTTCCGACGCTCGCCACAGGTAGTTTGGGAGGCTCCATGGCAAGGCTGTTGGACGTCAAGAACCTTCGGACGCATTTCTTCACCGAAGAAGGTGTCGTCCGCGCGGTCGATGGTGTGACGTGGCACCTCGACGAGGGTGAGACGCTCGCGTTGGTCGGCGAGTCGGGGTGCGGCAAGTCCGTGACCGCGATGTCGATCCTGCGACTGATCCCAAACCCGCCGGGCCGGATCGTCGACGGCGAGATCATGTTCGACGGTCAGGACCTGCTGAAGGTTTCCGATTCCGAGATGCGCAGCATCCGTGGCAACGACATCGCGATGGTCTTCCAGGAGCCGATGACCTCGCTGAACCCGGTGCTCACGATCGGCGCGCAGATCCGCGAGTCGATTCAGCTCCACCTGGGACTCGAAGAAGACGAAGCCACCGCCCGCGCGGTTGAGCTGCTCGAGCTGGTCGGTATCCCCGAGGCCGAGCAGCGCGTCACCGACTACCCGCACCAGTTCTCCGGCGGTATGCGCCAGCGCGTGATGATCGCGATGGCGCTCTCCTGTAACCCGAAGCTGCTAATCGCGGACGAGCCGACGACGGCCCTCGACGTGACGATTCAGGCGCAGATCCTCGAGATCATGGCCAACCTTTCCCAGGAGTTCGGGACGGCCGTGCTCGTCATCACGCACAACCTGGGCGTCGTCGCCCGCTACGCCGACCGCGTCAACGTGATGTACGCCGGCGAGATCGTGGAGAGCGGCACCGCCGTCGACGTCTTCAAGCACGCACGACACCCGTACGCGGTCGGCCTCCTCGAGTCCGTGCCGCGCCTCGACGAGACCGAGCACCGGCGCCTCGCGACGATCGAGGGCCAGCCGCCCCTGTTGGTCGACCCGATCCCCGGTTGCGCCTTCGAACCGCGCTGCGCCTGGGCGATCGACAAGTGCCGCACGGAGAAGCCACCGCTCGAGGAGAAGGAACCTGGGCACACCGCCGCCTGCTGGCGGAACCCGCACACCGACGAGAAGACTCGAGTCGAGCAAGACCTGCATGCCCGCCTCGAGGCGGCCGGCGTCGAAGGGTAGGTTCCGATGACCACTGATACGGCAGAGACCCCGACCAGCGACCAGCGCGTCGTCCGCGAGAGCACCGGCGACCGCATCCTGGAGGTCGACGACCTCCAGATGTACTTCCCGGTGACGTCCGGGCTGTTTATCCAGCGCAAGGTCGCCGACGTGCGCGCCGTGGATGGCCTGAGCTTCCACGTCGAGCGCCAGGAGACGCTGGGCCTCGTGGGTGAGTCCGGCTGCGGCAAGTCGACGACAGGCCGCGCGATCCTGCAGCTGCACCGCCCGACCGGCGGCAGCGTGCGGTTCGACGGCGAGGAGCTCACCGAGCTCAAGGGCGGCAACCTGCGCCGCTTCCGCCGCAAGATGCAGATGATCTTCCAGGACCCGTTCTCGAGCCTGAATCCGCGCATGAGCGTGGCGCAGATCGTCGGTGAGCCGATGGCGATCCACGGCCTCTACAAGGGCCAGGAGCGCCGCGACCGCATCGAATACATCATGAACGCGGTCGGTCTGAACCCGCTGTTCGCCAAGCGCTACCCGCACGAGTTCTCGGGTGGTCAGCGCCAGCGCATCGGCATCGCCCGCGCGTTGGCGGTGGAGCCGGAGTTCATCGTCGCGGACGAGCCGGTCTCCGCCCTGGATGTGTCGATCCAGGCGCAGATCATCAACCTGATGGAAGACCTCCAGTCGGAGTTCAACCTGACGTACCTGTTCATCGCCCACGACCTCGCGGTGGTGCGGCACATCTCCGACCGCGTGGCGGTGATGTACCTGGGCAAGATGATGGAGCTGGCGGAGTCCAACGAGCTGTACGAAGTGCCGCTGCACCCGTACACGCAGGCGCTCCTTTCGGCCGTGCCGATTACCGACCCAGAGCTGGAGCGCACACGCGAGCGCATCGTCCTCCAGGGCGACGTGCCGTCGCCGCTGCGGCCGCCTCCTGGCTGCGTGTTCCACACGCGCTGCCCGATCGCCGAGGACGTCTGCCGCCAGGAGGTTCCGGAGTGGCGTGAGGTGATGCCGAACCACTGGGTGGCCTGCCACCTGGCCGAGGCGCCCGAGAACGTCGTCTAGACCGGGCACTCGCAGTCAGACCAACCGAGGCGGGCCGGAAGGCCCGCCTCTTGCGTGTCATGCGTGCGGTGGTGGACGGGCGCTTCAGGGCTGATGCGGCACCGCATAGCCGCAGGTCCGGCTAACCTCGGAGGGTGGATCCCTCGCACATTCGCAACTTCTCGATCATCGCGCACATCGACCACGGCAAGTCGACGCTTGCCGATCGCATGCTCGAGCACACCGGTCAGATCTCCGAACGCGAGATGCAGCAGCAGCTCCTCGACTCCATGGACCTCGAGCGCGAGAAAGGGATCACGATCAAGGCCCAGGCCGTGCGCATGGGCTTCACCGCCGCGGACGGCGTTGCGCACGAGCTGAACCTGATCGACACCCCCGGCCACGTCGACTTCGCGTACGAGGTGTCGCGCGCCCTCGCGGCCTGCGACGGTGCGATCGTGGTCGTCGACGCGACCCAAGGCATCCAGGCGCAGACCCTGGCGACGGTGTACCAGGCGCTCGATCTGAACCTCCGGCTCATCCCGGTCGTGAACAAGATCGACCTGCCCTCGGCCGAGCCGGAGCGCGTCGCGAACGAGCTGATCGACGTGATCGGCTTCGACCCAGACGAGGTGCTGTTCGCCTCCGCAAAGACCGGTGAGGGGATCGACGAGATCCTGCAGGCGATCGTCGATCACGTGCCGCCGCCAGCGGGCGACCCGGAATCGCCGCTGCGCGCGCTGATCTTCGATGCGAAGTACGACCAGTTCAAAGGCGTGCTTGTCTACGTCCGGGTGGTCGACGGCCGGATCGATGGTCGTGAGCCGCTGCGGTTGATCCAGCAGGATCGGCGATTCGAGCCCGTGGAGCTGGGCTACTTCAGCCCCGGCCTTACTACCGTGAAGACGCTGGAGGCAGGGCAGGTCGGCTACGTGGCGACCGGCCTGAAGGGCGTCCAGGACAGCCGGGTCGGTGACACGTTGACGACCGACCGCGGTGGCGCGACCGAGCCGCTCGCCGGTTATCAGCCGGCGAAGGCGATGGTCTTTGCGGGCCTCTACCCGACCGACCCCGACCAATACCCCGAGCTGCGCGAGGCGCTCGAGCGGCTGACGCTGAACGACGCATCGCTGCAGTGGCAGCCCGAGACCTCGGCGGCGCTCGGGTTCGGGTTCCGCTGCGGCTTCCTCGGGCTCCTGCACATGGAGATCATCCAGGAGCGCCTCGAGCGTGAGTTCGACCTCGAGCTGATCACCACCGCGCCGTCGGTGGAGTACGAGATCACGACGACGGACGGCGGCGAGCTTCGGATCGACTCGCCCTCGGAGCTGCCCGCGCCGAACTACATCGAGGAGATCCGCGAGCCGTGGGTGAAGCTGTCGATCACCGTGCCGGCGCGCTACATCGGCGCGGTGATGGGGCTGATCGACGAACGGCGCGGTGAGTTCGATTCGCTCGACTACCTCGATCATGCCGATGACGAGGGCGACTCGCGCGTCCTGGCGACTTACCACGTGCCGCTGTCCGAGATCTTGATCGAGTTCTACGACCAGCTGAAATCGCGCACGCAGGGCTACGCCGCACTCGACTACCAGCTCGAGGGGTACCGGCCGGCACGCGTCCAGAAGCTCGAGATCCTCGTGAACGGCGACCCGGTCGACGCGCTGTCGACGATCGTGCCGGCCGAGCACGCGTCGCGGCAGGGCCGCGCGCTCGTGTCGTCGCTCAAGGAGCTGATCCCGCGGCAGATGTTCGATGTGCCGATCCAGGCGGCGATCGGCGGGCGCATCGTGTCGCGGGAGACGGTGCGAGCGATGCGCAAGAACGTGCTGGCGAAGTGCTACGGCGGCGACGTGTCGCGCAAGCGCAAGCTGCTGGAGAAGCAGAAGGCCGGCAAGAAGCGGATGAAGATGGTTGGCGCCGTCGAGGTCCCGCAAGAGGCCTTCATGGCGGTCCTCAAACTCCGCGACTAACCCTTCGGGTTCTCTAGGACGCTTCGCGCCTGCTGGCTTGTGCTGTTCTGCAAGTCGAGCCTGGTTTGGGTCGTGCGTGACCACCGCCCATTCCCGCAAACATGCACCATGGTTATGGGGCCGAGCTGCCTCTCGGTTACCGGGATCGGACGCTGGTATGACGAATGCATCGGTGGATCGGGCGGGGCGGGTCTACGAGGGGCCGCGTGACCTCGGGCCTGGCGAGTGCTGGATGTGCGGGCCGACCGACGATGAGCTCTGCCGGTCCGAGCGCTGGCGCGTGGTGCTCAACTGGAATCAGGACCGGCTCGGGAAGGTGATGATCGCGCTGCTCCGGCACGAGGAGCGGGTCAGCGATCTCAGCGACGCGGAGGTCCTCGATCTGTGGGCGGTGGTCCGTCACGTGAGCGACCGGCTTCGCGAGCTCTTTGAGCCGGATCAGTTGAACTACTCGTTCCTCATGAACCTCGATCCCCACGCACACTTCCACGTGATTCCGCGGTACCGGTCGCCTCGGGAGTTCCTGGGTACGACCTTCGTCGACCTCGAGGACGGTGACGAGCGGCGGTTGGCGCCTGAGGTGCACCGGCGACTCGCGGAGGCGCTGCGAGCGGCATTCGAGCGCCCTCGGTAGGGTCGCTGCCTCGATCTGCGCCATGCGATACGCTGCCGCGCGTACAGGTGGCATGGAGGCGAAGATGTCCGAGCAGGTCGTTGCCCCTCGCATTCGCGGGTTCATTTCGCTGACCGCTCACCCCGAGGGCTGCGCTGCGAACGTGCGCGAGCAGATTGAGATTGCCCGCCGCGGCTCCTCGGGTGAACTGGGCAACGCGCTCGTTATTGGGTCCAGCACCGGCTACGGGCTCGCGAGCTTCCTCGTCACGGCCTTCGGCTACGGCGCATCGACGCTTGGCGTCTGCTTCGAGAAGGAGCCGAGCGAGTCCAAGACGGCCACCGCGGGTTGGTACAACCTCGTCGAGGCCCACCGGCTGGCCGAGGAGGCCGGCGTCCAGGTCGAAACGATCAACGGCGATGCGTTCTCCGACGAGGTGAAGCGAGAGGTCGTGCGCGCGCTCCGCGATCGCTTTGGGCCGATCGATACGCTGGTCTACAGCCTCGCCGCGCCGCGTCGGCGGGATGCCGACGGTACGATCTGGAACAGCGTGCTGAAGACCGTGGGTGAGCCGTACGAGGGCAAGCTCGTCGACCTGCGCAAGCACGAGGTGATCAACGGGGTCATCGAACCCGCCTCCGAGGAGGAGATCGAGGCTACCCGCAAGGTCATGGGCGGCGAGGACTGGCGCGACTGGGTCGAGCTGCTGCTCGAGGAAGGTCTGCTCGCCGACGGATGCCGCGCCGTTGCGTACTCCTACATCGGCCCGGAGGTCACGGCGCCGATCTACCGCCACGGCACGATCGGTCGCGCGAAGGAGGACCTCGAGGCGACGGCGCTTGACCTCGATCGGCAGCTTGCCGCGATCAGCGGCGGCGCTTGGGTGAGCATCAACAAGGGGGTGGTCACGCAAGCCAGCAGCGCCATCCCAGGCGTTCCGCTCTACCTCAGCCTTCTGTTCAAGGTGATGAAGCAACACGAGATCCACGAGGGGCCGATCGAGCAGATCGTGCGACTGTTCGCCGACCATATCGGTCCCGGGCGGACGCCCACCCTCGATGACGAGCACCGGATCCGGCTCGACGACCTCGAGATGAGGGATGATGTCCAGCAGGAGGTCGCCGCGCTCTGGGACCAGGTCACGACCGAATCCCTCGACGAGCTGACCGACTACGCCGCCTACCGCCACTACTTCGAGCAGCTGTTCGGCTTCGCCGTGAAGGGCGTCGACTACTCGCAGCCAACCGAGGTCGATCGGCAGCTCCCGCAACCCGTCACCTCGTAGCTCTCGACCGCGCGGTGGGGTCGGACGACGGGGCGATCTTCTTCGAGAGTCACGCCGCCTGGGGTGACTGGCTCGGCGAGCACGGCGCGAGCCGCGACGAGCTATGGGTCGGCTTCTGGAAGCGCGGGATTGGCCAGCCCACGCTGACCTGGGAAGAGTCGGTCGACGAGGCGTTGTGTCACGGTTGGATTGACGGCATTCGGCGGAGCGTCGATGACCGGCGCTACAAGATCCGCTTCACGCCGCGCCGCGCACGGAGCAGCTGGAGCACGAAGAACCTGAACCGCGTCGAGGAGCTGATCGCCGCCGGGCGGATGCAGCCGGCCGGGCTCGCCGTGTTCGATGCGCGCGAGGTGGAGTCCGCCAACTCCTCGGTCGATCGTTCAGATCCGGGGGAGCTTCCGCCCGAGTACCAGCAGGAGTTCGAAGCGTCACCGTCCGCGCTCGCGTTCTTCGAGGCCCTGCCACCCGGGTACCGTCGCCTGTCGATCCTCTGGGTGCTCGACGCGAAGCGCGAGGAGACACGACTGCGGCGGCTGCGCGTGCTGATCGAGGACTCGGCGAACGGGCTGCGGATCAAGCCGCTCCGCCGCTAGGCCGGGTACCTCGGACGGTGGGCTAGCCCTCGGCCGGGACCGCCGCAGCTTCGGGCTCCGCGCTCACGGCGTCGTCCTCACCTTCGTCCGTGGCGTCGGTCGAAACCTCCGAGGTACGCAGCAGGTCGTCGAGTTCGACGACGCCGTCGACGTTGAGCAGGCGGGTCCGGATCGCCGCCTTTGTCTCGTCGCTCAAGCCCTCGAGGGATGCGACCGCTGCGTCGAAGAGCGATCGCGCCGTGATCACGGCGTAGCCGACCGACTCCGCCGCGACGGCGAGCGCCGGGGCGATCTCGCGCTGTCGCTCTTCGGGTCGGGTCAGGCGCTGGCCGTTAGCAACGACCAGCCCACGGGCGACCTGCGATCGGCGCTCGATCAAGCCATCGAGGCGCGCGCGCAGCCGGTAGTGCGGCGCCATGTCGACGGCTTCTTCGGCGGCTGCGACCACATAGTGTAACTCGCGGTCGCCGTCGACGAGGACCGGCGCTTCGCTGTCGGTGTTCTGCGGCTCGAAGCCGAGCAGCTCGGCGCAGCGGACGACGGCGGGGCCGAGCGCGAGGTCGCCACCGCGCCAGAGCACGTCGCGGATCGCGCTGACCTCGCCGAGGGCCGACTCGGCCTCGGCGAGGTCAGCCTCGGCGCGTTCGACGGCGGCGCGGCGCAGATCGCGTTCGCCCGCGCGCTCCTCGAGGCCGGGGACCTCGACCTTGTCAAGCCAGCGGGGGGCGTTCTCGTCGGCGTGGCCCAGCAGCGCCCGGAACGCGGCGACGAGCGCCTTGCTCTCCTTCTGCACGATCCAGCGCGCGCCGGCCTCCTTGGGTGGCGGCATGAAGATGACGCGCCCGTTCAGCACGGGGAACTCCACGCTGATCGGGAGCCCACCCTCGGAGCGGGCGATCACGTGTCCGCTACCGGCGAAGCCGGGGGCGCGGTCGTCGAAGAAGCAGCGGTAGAGGGCGTCGCGGCGGTAGGAGTCGAGGACGTCGACGGCGGGGTGGTCCGCGGCCTCGACCGCGATCGCGCTGCCGGCGCCGCCGCGCAACAGCGAGGCGTCCCATGAGAGGCCGCTCGGGGCGGGCAGCAGGAAGTAGCGGTCGAGTCCCTGGTACCCGGCAACGCCGCTGATGCCCGCCGGTGGGTGTGCGAACACCATCACCACTGCGCCGCGCTCGAGGGCGCGTGTGACCTCGTCCAGGCGGCGGTGCAGCGTGTCGGCGATGCCCGCGACGCCGTCGACGGGTTCGCCGTTGACCACGGGGACGTCGGCGAAGGTCAGGAACGACTCGCTCGCGGCGACGGCGCTCTGGATCGTCTCGGCGATCCCGCCGATGTCGAGGACGATCGCCTCGTAGTCGGTGATCGCGGGCGCGTTGAAGATGTTGTGATTGTCGATCAGCGGATCGGCCAGCCGGTGGCTCAGCGAGAGAATGCGCACATGGGCCTCGGATTCACGCGGGGCAATCTGACGTTCGAGTCTAGCTGATCGATCCGCTGGCCTCGTTCGTCCGGAACCGGCGACCGTTCGCTTCCGCGAGATTCCGGGCGGCTGATACGATCACTCGTGGTTGTGCTAGGCGGGGAACTAGCGGTGCCCTGTACCCGCAATCCGCTTTAGCGGGGCTGAATGCCCGCCCGAGGATTCGTGTCGCGGAAACTGCGAGCGTCGGAGGCGTTGAGAACCTGGTCCTGCGCGGCGATGCCCGGCTAACCCCGTCAGGTCCGGAAGGAAGCAGCGGTACGTCGGTCACATCGGGTGCCGTAGGGTCGCCGGGTTTGAGTCGACCGGCGGGAGTAAGACCTTGATGCGGTTCGACGGCGGGGCACGACCACTTCCGATTCGCCTATCCAGCGAACGTCCGAGGCGATGAGTCGCCCTCGGAAGCGGGGGCGGCGCGAGGCGGCGCCCGAGTTACCGCCCTACCTCGAACGGCTCGGGGTGCAGCCTCGGAAGGCGCTGGGGCAGAACTTCCTCATCGACGAACTCGCCCTTGGTGACATCGCTGCGGCGGCCGCCGCGCCGGGGATCGACACCGTGCTCGAGATCGGCGCCGGGCCGGGCGGGCTGACCGAGGAGCTGCTCGCGCTGTTCCGGCGCGTCGTCGCGGTCGAGATCGACGAGGAGCTGGCGGACCTGACGCGGCGCCGGCTCGGTGCGAATGGCGCGCTCACGATGATCGCGGCGGACATCCTCGATTTCGCGCCCGGCGAGCTCCTCGAGGAAGCTGGCGCGTCGGCACCCTACGTCGTCGCTGGCAACCTGCCGTACTACATCACGCAGCCGATCGTGCGACGGCTGCTCGAGGCCGATCCCGCGCCCGAGCGGATCGTCGTGATGGTGCAGCGCGAGGTCGCGCGGCGGATGGTCGGCGCCTCCGGGCGGGAGTCCCTACTCTCGATGTCGATCAAGTTCTACGGGGAGCCGCGGGCGCTCTTCGATGTGCCGGCCTCATCCTTCTGGCCCAGCCCGAAGGTCGACTCCGCGGTGGTCGCGATCGACCGGCTCGCGGAGCCGTCGGTACCGGTCGCTCCAGCCGAGCGGGTGCCCTTCTTCCATCTGCTCCGGGCGGGGTTCGCGAGCCCTCGGAAGCAGCTCCACAACGCGCTGCCGGGGGCGCTTGGACTGCCGGGCGACGTCGTGTCGGCGGCGCTCGAGGCGGCCGGGGTCGACCCGGCGCTGCGGGCGCAGCACCTCGGGCTCGTGGAGTGGGAGGCGCTCTTCCGCGCTGTCGAGGCGGTCCGCCCGGAGGCCCTCGTCGTCCGCGAGCCGGCACCGGGGGCGATCGGGAACGGCTCGTGAGCGAGCGCGGCCTGCGATTGCGCGCGTCCGCGAAGATCAACCTCGCCCTTGAGGTCGTGGGTCGCCGCGAGGACGGCTACCACGACATCGCGACGGTGATGACGACCCTCAGCCTCGCGGACCGGGTGACGTTGCGACCGTCGCCGGCGCTCTCGGTCGAGCTGCACGGCGAGTACTCGCGTGGGATCGACGCCGCGGACGAGCTCTCGGGCCGTGCCGCACGCGCGCTCGCGGAGGCCGCCGGGCGCAGCCCGGACGTGCACATCGAGGTGGAGAAGCGCATCCCGTCGCCGGGTGGCCTGGGTGGCGGTTCCTCGGATGCCGCAGCGGTGCTCCGAGGGTTGAACGGGCTGTGGGACCTCGGTTGGTCGGTGGAGCAGCTGGCGGAGGTGGGCGCGACGGTGGGGTCGGACGTGCCGTTCTTCGTCACCGGCGGGACCGGACACTGTACGGGCCGCGGTGAGTTCGTCGAGGCGCTGCGCGACCTGCGCGAGACGCGACTGCTGGTGCTGCTCCCGCCGGTCCCGTCCCCGGCGAACAAGACCGCCTCGCTGTTCGGCGCCCTGCATGAGCATGACTTCAGCGACGGGTCCCGGGCGCAGCGCCTCGCGCACCGGATCGCGCGGGGCGCGCCGCCGCCGACGAACGATCTGGTCAACGTGTTCGAGAACGTCGTCGAGCGAACGGATCCGGAGCTCGTCGCCCACTTCGCCGCCTACAGCGGCGAGGCCGCCCCGGTCCGGCTGCACCTCTGTGGCGCGGGGCCTGCCGTCTACATGTTCGTTCGCGAGCAGGCGCGCACCGCTGCGCTGCGCCGCGACTTCGAACAGCTCGGCGCGACCGTCTTCGAGGCGCGCACGCTCTCGAGGTCGGCAGCCCTCGAGACCGAGGACGTGTCTGGTGCCTGACGGGGACACCGCAAGCGCGCTGCTGGCGGGGTGGGTATCGGGAGCAGCCGTCGCCTTCGTGACGACCGCGCTGGTCCTGTTGGCGGTCTCGCGCGATCCGGCGTGGGGCGAGCGGCTGAATCGCTCGCGGCTGCGGTTGCCACTCCTCGGGATCGTGATCGTGAACGCGATGATGCTGTTCTGGACGCTGGTCGGGCTGATGCTCGGCGCGATCCACCTCGGGATCGAGCAGCCGGCGTTCTCGCTGACGATCGCGGCGGTGATTGGCCTCGGACTGGTGCTGTTTACCGCCGTCCGGGGGATGCCGGGCTGGCTGACCTGGTCCACCGTGGGCATCGCGCTGCTGTCGTTCGGGGGGCTGTTGCCGGCCCTCGCGGGGGTCGGCTAACCGGCGGTGGGTGGTGCCGGACGTGCTGGCCCGGGGCAAATACGCTCGATATGCTCAGCCCTTCGTCGCGAGCGTCCCGTGCCAGCGCGAGCGACGGTGTTTCGTGTCCTAGCGGAGGCAGGTCCCCCTGGAACTGGTGAGCGGTCTTGCTGGCACCCGGATGGACGTGCACGTCCATACCACCCCTGCCTCGTCCGACAGCATGCTCGAGCCCGATGAGTTGGTGGAGTTGGCGATCGCCAACGGGCTGACCGCGATCTCGATGTCGGAGCATGACTTCACGCTGGAACCGCACAAGCAGCAGGAGTTCCGGGAACAGTACCCCGATCTGTTCATCAACTTCGGCATGGAGGTTTCGACTGACCTCGGTCATGTGCTGGCGTTCGGGATGCCGGGATACCTACCCGGTATCCGTCGCGTGGAGAAGCTGCGCGAGGAGGCCGACCGAGTCGGCGGCTTCATCGTGGTCGCCCACCCGTTCCGGCGGCTCTTCGACCCGGTGACCGCGATGCGGACGGGCGAAAAGTTCGAGCTGACGCCGACCGAGGCCGCCGAGCAGATGGAAATCTTCAAGCTCGTCCACGGCATCGAGGTGGCGAACGGCGCAAACACCCCGCAGGAGAACTACTTCGCCCTCGAGGTGGCGGAGATCCTCGGGATGCCTGCGACCGGCGGAAGCGACGCGCACTCCACCTCCGGGATCGGTACCTTCGCGACGGCGTTCGAGCGGTCCGTGAACAGCACGGAAGAGCTGCTCGAGGAGCTCCACGCCGGCCGGTTCGAGGCGATTCACAAGACCAAGGCGGACCGCTGGGTCCGCTTCGCGAATGGCAGCATCGAAGCCGCCGAACAGGAAACCGAGCTCCCCGCATAGCCGGCCGTTGGGTCCGCACCGGGTCTCACCCGAGGCCCCGTACACTCGCGTTCCGCGGTCCGGCCACCTCGCGAGGGGTTCGCATTGTCCCAGCAGTTCGTTGCGCTCGACCTCGAGACGACCGGGCTCAACCCCGAGGTCGACGAGATCACGGAGATCGGCGCGACCCGCTTCGACCGTGACGGCGGTAGCGAGCAGTTCCAGACGTTCATCAACCCCGGGCGAACGATCCCGGTCGAGATCCAGCAGCTCACAGGCATCAGCGACGCCGACGTGGCCGATGCGCCGCGGTTCGAGCGGGTGTCGAGCGAGCTGGCGACCTTCGTGGGCGCGCGCCCGGTCGTCGGTCAGAACATCAAGTTCGACCTGAACTTCCTCTCGCGCGCCGGCCTCGACCTGCCGGGCCCCGTCTACGACACCTGGGAGCTCGCCTCGGTGCTGCTGCCGCGGGCCGACCACCTCAACCTCGCGTCGATCGCCGAACTGCTGGAGGTGCCGATCCGGCCGGCGCACCGCGCGCTCGAGGACGCAGAGACGACGCGGGACATCTTCCTCGCGCTGCTCCGACGGTTCGAGACGTTGCCGCCCTCGTTGCTCAGCGAGCTGCACGACTTCGCCGCCGCGGCGCGCTGGCCCGCGGCGACTCTGATCGCCGAGGCGATGCTACGCGCGCCCGAGCCATCGGCAACGCTTGGCGCGATCGACGAGTCCGAGGCGGCCGCGATCGTCGAGCGGCTGCGCCAGCCCCGACCGGCCGAGGTGTTCGAACCGCTCACCCCGCGGGACGACCCGGTCATGGTCCGGGCGGACGAGGTCGAGTCGGTCTTCGAGGTCGCGCCGCGCCGGGCCGATCTCTTCCCCGGGTACGAGTCCCGTCCTGGCCAGGTGGAGATGGCGCGGCAGGTCGCCGGTCAACTGGCACACGGCGGTGAGTTCGCGATCGAGGCGGGGACCGGCACGGGCAAGTCGCTGGGCTATCTGTTGCCCGCGCTGCTGCACGCCGCCCGCAACCACGATCGGGTCGTCGTGTCGACGCACACGATCAACCTCCAGGAGCAGCTCGCGCATCACGACGTGCCGCTGGCCGCGCGCCTGATCGAGGCGGCGACAGGCGAACCGGCCGATCAGCTGCGCGCCGCCGTGCTCAAGGGGCGCACCAACTACCTGTGCCTCGACCGCTGGACGCAGGCGCGGATGGAGGCGCAACCGCGCAACGAGCCGGAGGCGCGCCTGTTCGGCCGGATCGCGAACTGGCTCCCGAGCACCGAGACCGGTGACGTCGCCGAGCTCTACATGACGTCGGACGAGCAGCCCGCCTGGTCCCGCCTGTCGGCTGACGGCACCGACTGCCTCTCGCGGCGTTGCTCGTTCGTGCAGGACGGGAGCTGCTTCCTGCTCCGGGCGCGACAGCGTGCTGCGGCTGCGCATGTCGTCATCGTGAACCATGCGCTGCTCCTCGCGAACGCCGCGCGCGGCGACCAGCTGCTGCCGCCGTTCCGGCACCTCGTGATCGACGAGGCGCACCGGTTGGAGGACGTGGCGACCCAGCACTTCGGGTCATCGTTCGCGGTGCGCGATGCGCGCGAGCTGCTCGACAAGGCCGGGCCGAACGAGCGGCACGGCGCGTTCGGGCTGGCGCGCCGTCTGCGTCAGGGTGAGATGGGCGCCCCGACGGCCGCGCTTTCGCCGGTGGCCGGGTTCTCGTCGCTCGCGGATCAGATCGAACCCGCGGTCGCCGGCGGTCGTGAGGCGCTCAAGATGTTCACCGACATGCTTCGTGACTTCGCACGCAGCCAGTTCGAGGATGAGCGCCTGCCCAATCGCTACGAGCTGCCCTTGAAGTCGGGCGTGCGGGCGCAGCCGCAGTGGGAGGACATCGAGGAGACAGCAGTCCAGCTCGAATTGGCGTTCCAGGTGCTGTCGAGCCGCCTCGGTGTCGTCGCCGACACGCTCGGGTCGGTGCCGGACAGCATCCCGGACGCCAAGTCGATCGGGCCGCTCGCGATGGGGCTGCGGGCGCAGACCGAGGAGCTGCGACGGGTGCTGAACCACGCGGTGCTTTCTCCGACCAAGGACGACGTGTCGTGGCTCGTGATCGGCGAGGGCGACGTGCGGATCAACCTCGCGCCGCTGGACGTCGCACCGCTGCTGCAAGAGGAGTTGTTTGAGGGCCGCGAGTCGGTACTGGCGACGAGCGCAACGCTCCAGACGGGGCGCGCGTTCGACTTCTCGCTGCGCCGCCTCGGGATGCCCGAAGCCGAGACGCTGGTCGTGCCGTCGCCGTTCGACTACCAGCAGGCCGTGCTCACGCTCGTCGTGGACGACCTGCCGGAGCCCGGCATGCCCGGGTACGAGTTCGCGCTGCACGAGGTGCTGGCCGACGCCGCACTGGCCGCGGACGGACGCACGCTCAGCCTGTTCACCTCGCACGCTGCGTTGCGCGCGGCGGCCGAGGAGCTGCGCGAGGATCTGGCGCCTCGGAACGTGCGCGTGCTGGCACAGCGGGTGGACGGATCGCCGGCGCGGCTGCTGCGGATGCTGCAGGAGCAGCCGAACTCGATGATCCTCGGAACAGCCGCGTTCTGGGAGGGCGTCGACGTGCCGGGCGATGCGTTGTCTCAGATCGTGATCGCGCGGCTACCGTTCCCGGTGCCGACCGATCCGGTCTACTCCGGCCGCGCCGAGCAGTTCGAGGATCCGTTCGGCGAGTTCGCGCTGCCGCAGTCCGTGCTGCGGTTCCGCCAGGGGTTCGGACGGCTGATCCGACGGACGACCGACCGAGGCGTGTTCATCATCGCCGACAGCCGCGTCGCCCGACGCGACTACGGCGCGGCCTTCCTCGCGGGATTGCCCGACACGGAGCTGCGGTACCTGAAGGCCGACGAGGTCGGCCCAGCCGTCGCCGATTGGCTGCGTCGGTGACCGAGGGGCCGGCGAGCGGCGGGTGGGCGGGCTTCGGCGATGTCCGGCTCGTCCGCTCCGCACCGATCGACCTCGATGCGCGGCCCGAGCTGCGTCAGGCCGTCGCCGACGGGATCGAGCGCGGCTTCGACGGTGAGCTGCCCTCGTTGCCAGACGCGTCGGAGACGTATCTGCTACGCGCGCACGGCTCCGACGTGGGCTTGATGGCGCTCCTGGCGGACTGCCCTCGGGTGGGCGACGTCGCGGTGGTTGCGCTCGCCGTCGATCCGGTGGAGCGCGGCAACGCATATGCGACGAAGGCGCTGATCGCTGCCGAACGCCGCTTGCGGCGCGACGGCGGCGGCCGTCTCGTCACGCGCGTGCCGCGGACGAACGGGCGCGGCCTCTACTTCATGCTGCGCGTCGGGTTCACCCCGGTTCAGGACGTGTCTGACCGCGAAGACGCAACCTGGTTCGCGCGCGGCGGGAGTCGCTAGCGGACGTCGCAACTCACCTCAACTACGAATCTCCGGTCCCTCATCGATAGCTGACATCAACCGATAGTCAGAGAGATGACCGATCGCCAGACCACAGCCTCTTCGAGCCGCGCATCGGCGTTCGGGCCGCGTCGCGCAGCTCAGCTGCTGGTTGCCCTCGGGAAGACGCACGCCTCCGAGGTGCTCACGCACCTGACGGACGAGCAGGTTGCGCGGGTGGCGTGGCTGGTCGCGCACACCGAGCAGCTCGATCGCGAGCAGCGCGAGGATGTGCTGCGAGACTTCTACGCCTCGCTGACCTCGAGCGATCACGCGAGCATCGGCGGTCCGGAAGCGGTGCAGCAGATGCTGGAGGTCGCCTTCGGCGACGAGCGAGCGGCTGATCTCCAGGCGCGCCTCGGGTCGATCGGGCGCCCGAAGCCCTTCAAGTTCCTCGAGCGCGTGCCGACTTCGCTACTGGGTGAATTCCTGGCGGCGGAACACCCGCAGATGATCGCCCTGATGCTGGTCAACCTGACCACCGAGTACGCGGCCGAACTGCTGATGCTGCTCCCCGACGACCTCCAGGTCGACACACTGATCCGGATCGTGAGCCTCGACAAGCCGGCGCCCGAAGCCGTCGAGCTCACCGAGGCGATCGTGCAGCGGCGTCTCGCCGGTTCGGTGCAATCACCCACAGAGGCGTCGGCGCTGCAGGGGACCGATCAGCTGGTCGACGTGCTGCGGCACGTCGACGTCGCAACGCAGCGCGTGATCCTCGATGGGATCGGCGATCTCGACCCTGACCTCGCGGCGGCGATCCGTCAGCAGATGTTCGTCTTCGACGACCTGGCCTTGCTGGACGACCGCTCGCTCCAGCGCGTGCTTCGAGAGGTCGACCAGGGCGACCTCACGCTCGCGATGCGAGCCGCCGAGGTGGATCTGCGCGAGGCGATCTTCCAGAACATGTCGAGCCGAGCGGCGACCATGGTGCGCGAGGACATGGAGGCGGTCGGACCGGTCCGACTCACCGTCGTTCACGAGGCGCAGAACCGGATCGTCACGATCGTGCGCCGCCTGCAGGACGAAGAAGAGATCGTGATCAACCGGGGCGGCGAGGACACGCTCGTCGCCTGACGTCGATCCCGCGACCTACCGGTCCCGGTTCGCCCGTCGCCGGTTCAGCGCGCGGCGCATCGTGCCGCGGTACCACCGCGCGACGAAGAAGGCGATACCCACGAGGACCGCGAGATGGAAGATGTCCAGCGCCTCGGTCGGGATGACGTCGCTTGCGATCTGCTCAATCAGGATGCCGAGCAGCAGGGCGAGCACTAGGGCGGCCTTGCCGTAGCCGCCGCTCGACTCCGTCTCGCTCGACGGCTCGTCCTCGGACGGCCCATCGGTCGCGGCTGGTGCTGGCTCCTCGGCGGGTCGCCGGCGCCGGCGACGAGAGCGGCGACGCGTTCCCACTAGTCGTCGATCCGCCGGTAGCGTTTCGCGGGCCGCGAGCGGGGTCGTCGCGCTGGTGGTGCGCCCGGTCGCGCGTCCGCGGCGGTCCGTTGATCTTGAGCGGGCGGACGCTGCCGCTGGAACTCGGGCGGGACCGCCAGGTCGTCGATCACGCCGCGCGGATCAGGCGGGTTTGCGGTCATCTCCTCGTTTAACTTCGCGAGGCACGTCTCGCACCAGAACTCGACGCCCTGCGTTGGGCCGATCAGCGCGTCGCCGCAATCCTTGTGGTCGGCGTCGTTGAACGGGTTGAGATGGAACGTGCGGCTGCACGACATGCACTCAGAGACGAGGCGTGCGTCGTCAGTGGACTCGCCGCAGACGGCGCATTGCAGCGTTGTTTCGCTGGTCATCCCGCGTCCTCCTGCCGGTCCAGGTGTCGCCGCACGAGCGCTCGGGCTTCAGCGGCCGTGCCGAGCGTGCCGAGGTAGCGCTTCCGGCGCAAGCAGCGCAGCAGCGCGCCGATACGCGGGCCCTCGGGCACCCCGAGCGCGAGCAGCGCCGCCGCGTCCAGCGGCGGACGCGTCCGCTCCCAGCGCCGTAGCGCGCGCTGTAGCGCCGCCTGCCGAGGATCGAGCCAGCGCGCCGCGCGGCGCGCCTCCTCCGAGGTCGCGGCGAGCCGTTCGAGGCGGTCGGGGTCCTCGTTGGTGGCGGCGAGCAGCGCGCGCGTGTCCTCGACGGCGCGGATCGCCTCGGTCGGTGCGTTGAGGCGGCGGAGGGCGGCGCCGGCCGGCGCCGCGTCGCGCGAGGCGAGCAGCACCGCGGCCAGCCGAGTTGGCGGCAGGGGACGCCAGCGGTGTCGGAGCGCGGCGCCGGCCTCCGCGGTCAGGGCGAGCGCCGGGCTGACGGCGTCCAGCGCGCTCCATCGGTCGAGGAGGCCAAGTGTGCGGCCGGCGCGCCCACGCTCGGCGATCAGCTCGAACTCACGCCAGAGCCGGTCGCCCGAGATGGTGTCGAGCCAGCGAGCGCCCTCGATCAGGAGCTGGCTCGAGGAGGGGGTGGGACGCAGATCGCGCTGCGCGCTCAGCCGCGCGGCACGCCAGATGCGGGTGGCGTCGTCCTCAAAGGAACGATCGTGGAGGACCGCAAAGCGGCGCCGCGCGAGATCGGCGAGCCCGCTGTACGGATCGACGAGTTCGCCGCGGCGCGGGCCGGTGAGCGCGAGCGCCATTGCGTTGACGTTGAAGTCGCGCCGCTCGAGGTCGCGCTCGATCGTTGTGCCGAGCGTGACCTCCGGCAGCGCTCCGGGCCCGCGGTAGTGCTCGCGGCGCAGCGTGGCGAGGTCGAGTCGCTTGTCCTCGATGGTGACGGAGGCCGTCCCGAAGCGCTCCTCGATCACTACGGTCACACCCAACGCCGAGGCGATCGCCCTCGCGAGCGACGGTGCATCGCGGTCGACGGCGAGGTCGACGTCGACGATCGGTCGGTCGATCGCGACGTCGCGTATCGTGCCGCCGACGGCCCAGAGAGCGATGCCGGACCGCTCAGATTCGAGCAGCGCAAGCTCAAGGAGCCGGCGAGCAGCGGGCGTGAGGGCTGCCGAAAGTGTTGTCTTGCTAGGTGGCGTAAGCGCCTTATCCATTCTTGACACCACCGAGGCGCGTTCCTAGCATGACTCGACCGAACCGAAGCAGGCGTGGATGCTTGTTTCGACTCGACGTAATCGTACGCACGGTGGGGCGCGTACGCTGGGAGATCAGGCGTGAACGCCACCCTGCGCGCCCACCGACCCTCTCCCGAGGGTGCCCCTGTTGAGCAGCCCTCCCCAGAGGCTGGTGCCGTGCCCGTACCTTCCAACGCTGGATCGCCGATCAGCGATGGCACCTCCATGGAGGACATCGAGACGCGACTCGGGATCACCTTCGAGGACGCCGACCTGTTGCGCTCGGCGCTGACGCATCCCTCCTACGCGAACGAGCACCCTGAGGATCCGACCGAGCACAACGAGCGGCTGGAGTTCCTCGGCGACGCGGTGCTCGGCATGATCGTCGCCCGCACGCTGTACCAGCGATTCCCCGAGGTGCCTGAGGGACGGCTCACCGAGTGGCGCGCCTTCCTCGTGTGCGGCCCCACGCTGTCGCGGGTGGCTGGGACGATCGGTCTCGGGCAGTGGCTGCGCCTCGGACGTGGCGAGGACCAGACGGGCGGCCGCGAGCGCGAGGGGAACCTCGAGCGGGCGTACGAGGCGGTGGTCGGTGCGATCTACCTCGACCAAGGGTTGGAGGCCGCGCGCGCGTTCGTGCGCGACAGCCTCGGCGGCGAGCTGGCGACGCTCGAGACGAGTCCGGACTCGCTGAACCCGAAGGGCGCGCTGCAGGAGCTGGTGCAGCAGCTAGGCGAGGCCGGCGACAACGGGTCGCGGCCTGAGTACGTGCTGATCGCAGAGACCGGCCCCGATCACCAGCGCCACTACGAGGTGGCGGTCGAGATCGACGGCGAGACTCTCGGTCGGGGCGAGGGCGCCAGCAAGCAACAGGCAGAGAAAGAGGCAGCGACGGAAGCCCTCGTTCGGCTTCGCGCTCGCCTGGACGATGGGGATGAAGAGTCGCGCGGGGCGGCACGAGGGGACGGCGACTAAGTGTACCTGCGACGACTGGAGGTTCACGGATTCAAGGCGTTCGCCGACCGGCAACGCTTCGAGTTCGGGACCGGCATGAGCGTGATCGTCGGGCCGAACGGGTCCGGGAAGTCGAACGTGGCGGACGCGATTCGCTGGGCCCTCGGCGAGCAGTCCGCGCGCCAGATCCGCGCGCGCAAGACCGAGGACGTGATCTTCTCCGGCTCGGAGAAGCGACGCCAGATGGGCATGGCCGAGGTGACGCTCACCCTCGATAACTCCGAGGGTTGGATGCCGATCGACTACAACGAGGTCTCCGTGACCCGGCGCGCGCACCGCTCCGGCGACAGCGAGTACCTGATCAACGGCCAGCAGGTCCGGCTCAGCGACGTGCTGGACCTGTTCCGACGCGCGCAGGTTGGCCAGAACTCCTACGCGCACATGTCCCAGGGCCTCGTCGACGAGGTGCTGGCCCTCCGCCCCGGTGAGCGACGCGAGCTGATCGAGGAGGCCGCCGACCTGCGGCGCCACCGCCACCAGCTCACGCTCTCGGAACGACGGCTGACCGAGACGCGCGACAACCTCGGGCACGTGCGGATGCTGATCCGCGAGGTGGAGCCGCGGCTGCGGCAGCTCGAGCGCCAGTCGCGCAAGGCCGAGCGGTACCAGGAGTTCGCCTCGGAGCTGTCAGACGCGCTGCAGGTGTTCTTCGAGCACGAGCTGCGGGAGGCGACGGAGAAGCACACCGCCGGTCAGGCGGCGCACGATCAGCGGTCGCGCGCCTTCGGCGAGGCGCGCGCGACGATGTCGCAGCTCGAGCGGCGCCTCGAGGGGCTGTCGACGGCGCTCGAGGAGCACCGCGCCGCCCTGGAGCAGGCGCAGACCGGCGAGCGAACGCTCGCGGAAGAGGGCTTGCGCCTCGAGCAGGCGGTCGCCCTCGCGGAGCAGCGATTGCAGCTCATCGGCGAGCGGCGCACCGAGTTGGAGGCCGCGATCGCGGCTGCCCCACCCGGGGTCGACGAGCCGGAGGACGACCAGACACTGATCGCGAACCTCGCGGCCTCGGTGGAGCAGGCGCGGAGTGCGCTCGCGCGGGAGCGCGAGGCGCTCAACGCGGCCGACGAGACGACCCGGTCCACCCTCCGCGAGCTGAGCGAGGCAGAGGCGCGGCGAGCCCGCCTCGAAGCGGAGCGCGAGGACGCCGAGCGGCGGATTGCGGAGCAGTCGCGCGAGCGCGCGCGGCGCGAGCAGGAGCGCGAGACCGCCACCGGCCGCTACGAGACGCTCAGCGAGGAGCTGCGCTCGTACCGCCGGCGATCGCCGGAACGCCGCCAGGCGGCGCTCCTGCTCGGCCTGCGCGCGTTCGAGGGCGGCCTCGGCCGCGTCACGGCGGCGACGTGCCTCGGTGGCGCGCTGTGCCAGCCGGAGCGCCGCCT
>JANQNP010000013.1 GCA_028279505.1 Dehalococcoidia bacterium | reverse complement strand
CGGCGGCGGCCGCTCCGTGCTCGCCGCTCAGGCCCTGATGCAGATGGGCTTCACCAACGTCGCCCACCTCGAGCCCGGCTTCGGCGGCTGGAAAGAGGCGGGCGAACCGATCGAGGACGCCGCCGCCACCAGCCGCTGGGTGCGCCGCGAACCCCCCGGGGCCTAACCCCCGCAGCGGAGGACCGGCGCCTACCGGCCCCCGTACGAGCGCGCCAGCGACTGCGCCGGGTCCGCCTGGATCCCCAGCGGCGCGATCGGGTAGCGCAGCCCGTTCCGCGACAGCTTCGCCATCCCGTCGATCGCCTTCGGCAGGTATCGAGGCGGGATCGCCATCAGCAGCTCGTCGTCCTGCACCCCACCGAACCGCCGCTCCGCGAAGCACGGGATCGACAGCGACGGCTCCCCGGTCTTCAGCGCCCGCCCCCACGAATCGGCGCACGCCGACTCACCGACCACCGAGAACTCGAACTTCCGATACCCGTGGAACTGCAGCCCGTTGATCAGAATGATCATCTGCCCGGGCGTCGCGTAGATCAGGCAGATGTCCGGCGGATCCAGCCGCCCCGAGGTCAGCGGCGACACCGCCAGCGCCTCGTACCGGCCCGAGGGCAGCACGTCCATCGCCTGCTGATGCGCGATCGCGTCTTCGTCCGACCCGAACCACACGCCGCTCATGTTCGTGCTCTCGCGCCACTGCACCAGCGTCGGCAGCCGCCCGCCGTCGACCGTCGGCAGCAGCCCGACCGGCGCCGCGCACTGCGCGCCGAGGTCGTCGCCCGTGACCCCCAGCGTCCACCCATTCCACCGCGCCTGCGCGATGATCTGGTCGAGCATCAGCTGCCCCTCGGGCCGCCGGATCCGCTCGATCGCCTCCATCTCGGCCACCGTGTCGAGCATCTTCAACCCAACCGGCGTCGCCCCGAGTCGCAGGTACCGGTTCAGCCCCGCCACCAGCTCCGGCCAGTCGTAGCGCTCCGGCTCCTCGGGCGCGTCCGGCGCCGTCCCGACCCCCGGGATCGCGTCGCGCTGATCGACCATGACGATGCTCCTCGCTCCGTCGCTCGGCGGCGCCGCGATGATACGAGGGATGCCCGCGCCCGAGCGCTTCGTCGCAGGACACAACATCGCGTCCGGGGATTCAGCGCTGATGCTTCCGAGGGTCCTTGCTCCGTTGGAAGCGGTCCCTCGCGTACTCCGCGACAGCCCGACGGGTGGTCACCCAGTTGCGGCCGATCTTGCGACCCTCGAGCCGCCCCTGGCTGACCAGGTACCTGAGATGACCGGCACTGAACCCAAACTCGGCCGCCGCCTCCGAGAGCGAAATCAGCTCATCCTCGGCCAAGCGCCCCCCAGGTCCGCGTAGTCGCCACTCTAAGTACGCCCGGTGCGGGGCGCAGTCGGGCATCGCGGCGGACCACCGCAACGTAGCGCGCGCCGCCGCGCGCGAACTGCTCAGTCCGAGGCAGGCTCGCGAGGCAGTTGATCGGCCGCGAGCGTCCCCGGCCCCACCCGCGCACCCGGCCCGGCCAGCAGCGACAGCTCGCCCGCCTCCAGCGGCTCGCCGCACCGGTCGCAGACGAGCCGCGCCCTCGAGGTCTGCCCGCAACCGTCGTGGTGGAACAGCACCGGCGGCCCGGCGCCGTCGTCGAGCCAGCGGTCACCCCACTGCGTCACCGCCATCACGATCGGCACCAGCTCCCGACCCATCGAGGTCAGCACGTACTCCTCGCGCGCCCGGTTCGCGGAGCGGTACTCCCGCTTCTCGATCACCCCCGCGTCGAGCAGCGTCCGCAGCCGGTCCGCCAACACGTTGCGCGCCACGCCGAGGTCCCCCTGGAACTGGTCGAAGCGGGTCATCCCGAGGGCAAAGTCACGGATCAGCAGCGGCGTCCACGGCTCGCCGATCACGGACCACGCTCGCGAGAGCGAACAGGCCATCGAAGAGAAGTCGGTGCGTTGAGGCATGCCCGATCATAGCTGGGTTGCGTCGAGCAACTTCTGTCGCTAGATTCACCTACTGAATTGCTTAAAGAAACTCAGATCTGAGAGGGCGAGCGAAACCATGGATCCAGCACGCGAGCGCCGCATCCTCCAGGTCGCGGTCGCCGGGATCGCCGCGTTCACCGGCTCACTGGGCGCCACGGTCGTCATCGCTGGCTCCGACGTCGCCACCTGGATCTTCGGGGTCGAGTACGTCGAGGTGGAGAACTTCGCTGAGCTCGACTCGGCGCTGCGGTTCTTCGGCGCCCTCTTCCTCGGCATCGCCGGCATCTTCGCCTGGTCGATCCCGCACATCGAGCGCGCGGCGCCCGTCTTCCAGATCGCCGCGGCGGCGATGGTCCTGGGCGCGGTCGGCCGCCTGATCTCCGCCGCCGAGCACGGCTGGTCGAACGCCCCGGCCACCGTCCTGATCGCCCTCGAGGCATCCCTGCTGCTCTTCGCTCTCTGGCAACTCCGCGTCCAGCGACACGCCGAGGCCAGCTCGACGGTTGGCCGTGAGCTGGACCGGCGGAGCACTGACGGTGGGTGAGGGGCATACCAAGGAGTAGTCTGTCGGGCAGGCGACCAGCGATCGCGAGGTCCCGATGCTTACGAAACGCAGCTACTCGATCATCATCCTCACGGTAGTCACCCTCCTCCTCGCCGCCTGCGGCGGCGACGACGAGGACCCGACCGCCGAGCCAACCACCGCCGATCCCGGCTCCGGTACGAGCACCCCGGCCCCCTCGAACGGCGAGGCCGGCGAGGCGCTGACCGTCTCCTCCGAGGACGGATCGGTCACCGTCGACGTCCCGGCCGGCGCGTTGCCCGACGGCGTCTCGGCCGACCAGATCGAGGTCACGACGCTCCCCGTCGATGACTTCACCGTCGACACGGATGCGCCCGGCGGCGCGGCCGTCGTCGCCGCCGTCCGCCTCGAACCGAGCGGCACCGAGTTCGCCGAGCCCGTGACCATCCGCACCCGGATGCCGCTCGCCGCGGCACCCGGACTTGTGCTCCTCCGCTCCGACGGCGCAGACGCAGAGGTGCTCGCGTGGTCAGCCACCGAGGATGAAGAAGCCAGCGAGGTCGTCGCCACCGTCTCGGTCGATCACTTCAGCGAGCTCGTGTACATGGGCAGCGTCGACGTGATCAAGTTTGAGTTCGAACCGCCGCTGCAGGATCACCTCGTCGGCGAGACCTTCACCATCCGCGCCCGCATCGATCGGATCGACTTCGAGGAAGAGGTGAAGCAGGTCCTCCTCCGCGGCGAGCCGTACATGACATACCGGTTCCGTCCGTCGGACGACCGCACCTGGTCGTACGACGTCACCATCGGCGTCCACGGACCGGCGGTCACCAGCGCGCGGGCCAGGTTTCAGGAGACCCCATCGCCCGACCAGAACGCGGCCTTCATCGAGACCGAGGTCACCTGCGAGCGCGCCGGACCATACGTCGCGACCATCGGCGGATACGCCAAGGTCGGCGTGCGCACCATCCCCATCAACCCACCGGGCGAGACGCGCGACCTCCGAGGTGACCCGTCCTACGGAGACTTCGTCGAGGAGTCGGCCCTCTGCATCGCCGCCGACGATGACCCGACGCCGACCCCGACCGTGCCACCAACACCCACCGAGGCGAGCGCGATCTCCATTGGCGCCACCTCGGCCGTCGACCACCCGCCGTACGCCTGCTCCTACACGAACACCGGCGCCAGCGTGCTGGTCGCGCTGCTCTCCGGCGGCGCCGCCGCGGCCAACGCCGCGGTCGCGATCCTCTTCGAGGGCGCGGGCCTCGCTAGCACCACGTTGAACGGCCAGTTCGACGGCAACGGCAATGCGAGGATCGAAGTCCCGATCCAGAACTTCGGCCCCTTCAGCTACTCCGTCGTCGGCGAGGCCGGTGGCGTGCCGTTCCAGGGCGGCGACAGCGGTACCGTCAGCGGAGCCGAGAACCCCGCCCCCTGCGGAGGCGGTGGGTAGCGCCCAACGGCGGCCCGGTCGCACCATCCGAGGGCGCCGGCCCGGCGCGCCCGCGGTCGCGTCGCGCGATCGCCACGCCCGAGGACGGCAGGAACGCGGAACCTGATGAGCTTCGAGGTCGACGACACCGACGCTTCGCTCCCGCGCCGCCACCCCCCGGCGGCGCGGCTCTTCCCCTCGTCGCTCTTCTACGGCTGGGCGATCGCCGTCGCCGTCGCCTCGCTGATGCTCGTCGCCGCCGGCATCGGCTACTACGGCCTCGCCGTCTTCCTCAACCCGCTGCAGGAGGAGCACGGCTGGTCGAACGCCTCCGTCAGCGGCGCGGCCAGCCTCTACTTCGTCACCTCGGGCCTGACCGCCGCGTTCTTCGGCCCGCGCGTCGACCGCCGAGGACCGATGGGCTACATGACCGTCGGCTTCCTCCTCGTCGCCGGCGCCGCCGCGCTGATCGGCTTCGTCGAGGAGCTCTGGCAGCTCTACGCCGTCTACCTCTTGATGGCGCTCGGCTTCGGGATGTCCTCCAACGTCGCCGTCAACGCCATCATGACCCGCTGGTTCATGGTCCGCCGCGCCCGCGCGATGAGCGTCTCATCGACCGGCATCTCCCTCGGCGGCGTGATCCTCGCGCCCGTCGGCGCGTGGCTGGTCGACCAGGGCGGACTGGCGCTCGCCGGCCCGGTCATGGGCGCAATGGTGCTGGTCGTCACGCTCCCCGTGCTCTGGGGCGTCATCGCCTTCGACCCGCGCCAGATGGGGCTCCACCCCGACGGCCAGGACCCCCGCGTCAGCCTCGCCCAGACCCGCGCGAGGATGGACGCCGCCTCGCAGCTCCGGCGCTGGACGATCCCCCAGGCGATGCGAACCGTCCCCTTCTGGGCCGTGCTCGCCGCCTTTACCCTCGTCCTGATCTCGCAGACCGGCTTCGTGATCCACCAGATCGCGTTCCTCGAGGAGCGCCTCGGCTCGCGCAGCGCCGCCGCCTTCGCGCTCAGCACCACCGCCTTCGGCAGCATCGTCGCCCGGCTCGTCGTCGGCCTCTTCGCCGATCGGATCGACAAGCGCTGGCTGACCGTCGCCCTCTTCGTCCTCCAGGCCTCCGCGATCCTGCTCGTGCTGCGCGTCGACGGCACCGTCGCCACCTACGCGCTGACGCTGACCTTCGGCTTCACGATCGGCAACATCTACATGATGCAGTCGCTCCTCGTCAGCGAGATCTTCGGGATGGTCTCCTTCGGCGCCGTCTTCGGCATCGTCGCCCTCGCCGGCCAGGCCGGGAGCGGCCTCGGCCCGTTCGCGGTCGGCTTTCTCGAGGATCGCAGCGGCGGCTACGACCTGCCCTTCACCGTCGCCGCCCTCGTCACCTACGCCGCTGCCGCCCTCGTCCTGCTCGCCCGCCCCGTCGGCCCACCCACCACCGAGGCCATCGAACCGCCCGTCGCCGAGGCCGCGGGGGCGGCCGCCGCCGGCAGCTAGCGCCGCGCACGATCCGAGGTAGGCGCACCCCCGAGGTCGCCGCGCCCGCGCGGCGCTAGGATCGCCCCCCGCGCGGCACGAGGTCGCGCGTCGCTTCCGAGGACCGCGATGAGATCGCTCCGCGAGACCATGCTTGCGCTGATCCCCTGGCGCTGGCGCGTCCGCGCGCGCGGCCTGTTGCGCCGCCTTCGCGGCCGCGAGGCGGTCCACATTCTCCACATCGGCAAGACCGGTGGCACCGCCGTGAAGGCCGCGCTCCACGATCACCGCTCGGACGGCCGCTTCGACCTCGAGCTCCACTGGCACTGGACGCGACTGCGCGACGTCCCGCGCGGCGAGCGCGTCGTCTTCTTCCTCCGCGACCCGGTCGACCGCTTCGTCTCCGGCTTCGACAACCAGCGCCGCGGCGCGAAGCCGCGCTACGAGCACGCCTGGACCGAGGCCGAGCGAACCGCCTTCGCCCGGTTCGAGACCGCGGCCGAGCTCGCGCTCGCCCTCGGCGCCGCCGATCCCGAGCGCCGCCGCGCGGCCGAAGCCGCGATGCGCGGCATCGACCACGTGAACACCTCGTTCTGGGACTGGATCGGCGACGAGCCGTACTTCCGAGGCCGCACCACCGACGTCTACTTCGTCGGCTTCCAGGAGACCCTCGACGCCGACTTCGCGCGGCTGCGCGAACTCCTCGAGCTCCCCGCGACCGTCCAGCTCCCGGTCGACGACGTCGAGGCCCATCGCCGCCCCGCCCCGGCGAGCCCGCTACCGCCCGAGGCCGAGGCGCAGATCCGTCGCTGGTACGCCGCCGACTACGCCTTCATCCGCCTCTGCGAGGAGACGGTCCTCGACCGCCCCGCCCCGGTCCGCTTCGAGCAGTCCGAGCCCGCCTAGGCCTGGCCCCTCACACCGTCGACGCCACGGTCGCCGACCCCTCGAGGTACGCGGCGTACCCACCGAGGTACTCCGTCAGCTCGCCGTCCTTCAGCTCCACCACCCGGTCCGCGACCCGCTCGAGGAAGTAGCGGTCGTGCGAGATCGCCAGCACCGTCCCCGGGTACTGGTCGATCGCATCCTCCAGCACCTCGGCGCTCGGGATGTCGAGGTTGTTCGTCGGCTCGTCCAGCAGCAGCAGGTTGCCCTCGGCGAGGGTGAGCTTCGCAAGCTGGAGCCGGCTCTTCTCGCCGCCGCTGAGCAGCGCCACCTGCCGCCGCGCCCGCGGCTGGTCGAAGAGGAACGAGCTGAGGAACGCGAACGCCGCCTCCTCCCGCATCGGCTTGAGCCGCCGGATCTCCTCGACCGGCGTCGAGTCGTAATCGAGCGTCTCGTGCTGCTGCGAGTAGTACGAGACCTCGACGCTCGGCCCCAGCTTCGCCAGGCCCTCGGTCGGCGCCTCCTCGTCGAGCACGATCCGGAACAGCACCGACTTCCCCGCCCCGTTCGGCCCGATCAGCGCCACCCGCTCCCCGGCCCAGATCACGAGGTCGAGCCCGCCGAGGACCACGTGGTCATCGAACTGCTTCCACAGCCCGGCCAGCTCCAGCACCTTCTTGCTCCCGCGCTCGGCGTTGAGTTGCAGCCGCATCCGCTTCGGCTCGAGCTGCGGCGCCTCGATCCGCTCCACCTTGTCGAGCCGCTTCTGCATGCTCTGCCACCGGCGCACGAACTTCTCGTTCGCGCCGCCCCGGCTGAACACTTTCAGCCGCGCGATCGACCGTTCGAGGCGCGTGATCTCCACCTGCTGCACCTCGTAGTCGTGCTGCTGCGCCTCCAGCTCCATCCGCTTCTGGTACGCGAACTCCGAGTAGTTCCCGGGGAACACCACCAGCTGCGGCCGCCCCGGGTGCTGCCCCGCCATCTCCAGCTCCGCGATCGAGTCGGCGACGATGTCGAGCAGGTAGCGGTCGTGCGAGATGATCACCACCGCCCCGCGGTGGTCCACGATCGCCCGCTCCAGCAGCCGCTTCCCGTCGATGTCGAGGTGGTTGTCCGGCTCGTCGAGCAGCAGCACGTCCGGCTCAGTGACCATCACCGAGGCGAGGCCGAGCAGCTTCTGCTGGCCACCGCTGAGCACCTCCACCGGCGTCTCGAAGTCCTCCGGTTCGAACCCCAGCTTGCGCAGCGTCCCCTCGACCTGCCCGCGGAAGGAGTGCCCACCGAGGCGGTCGAACCGCTCGAGGGCCGCGGCGTGCTGCTCCATCACCCGGTCGAAGGCGTCGGCGTCGGCGACGACCTCCGGATCCCCCATCCGCGCCTCGAGGTCGCGCAACGCCGCGTCGGCGGCGCCCAGCTCCTCGTGCGACTCCAGCACCTCCGCGATCACGGTGGACGCGCGGAACTCCGGGGTCTGCGGCAGGTAGCCGACCTTCAGGTCGCGCCGCCGGTTCAGCGTCCCGTCGTCGATCTCGTACTCGCCGGTGATCAGCTTGAACAGCGTGGACTTCCCCGCGCCGTTCGGCCCCACGAGGCCGATCACCTCGCCGTCCCGGATCTCCAGCGACACGCCCTCGAGCACCACGTTCGCCGCGTGGTGTTTGGTGACACGTGAGAGGCCGATGGCGATCGCCACGATCGTGATCCTCGAACAGAGACCGCCCTCGAACGGGGCGAGTTGCCGGCGCCGGGTCGCGGAGTCGGGGTTCCTAGCGTAGGCGATCCCGGCGCCGGCGATCACGGCTCGCCACCCACCCGTGGCGCAGCGACCGATCGAGGAGATCGAAACACCCCAGCCCGGGCGACCTGACCCGAGGCTGGGGTGTTTCGTCCGCTGGTTGCGAGGCGGACTGGTTCGCTGGAGGGCGGACTACGCCGCGAGGCGGGTCGGCTCGTCCTCGTCTCGCGGCGGCTCCTCGCTCACCGGCGTGCCGGCGGTCTCCGAGAGGCGGAAGCGCGCGACCTGCGACTGTAGGTCCTCGGCCATCCTGCCGAACTCCGCGGTCGCCGCCGAGACCTCCTCGACCTGGGCCGACATCTCCTCGGCCGCGGCCGACACCTCCTCGGTCGCGGCGCTGTTCGACTCCGCGACCGTGGCGATCGAGCCCACGGCTTCGTTGACCGTACCGGCGGTCGTCTCCATCTCGGCGGTGGCCACGGTCGCGCGCTCCACCACCTCTCGGATCCCGTCCAGCAGGCGGATCATCTCCGCCCCGGACTGGCGCATACCGTCCGACTCGTGCGCCATCGACTGAATCTGCTCGGCGACGCTCTTCGCCGCCGCGAGGATCTGGGCCAGGGCCTCGCCGGCCTGCGCGGCCACCTGCGACCCGGAGTCCATCTCCGTTGCGCCCTCTTCCATCGCCTTCACCGAGGCGTCGACGCCGTCCTGGACGCCGGCGATCAGCGAGGCGATCTCCTTCGTCGCCGAGGCGACCCGCTCCGCGAGCTGGCGCACCTCGTCGGCGACGACCGCGAATCCGCGGCCCTGCTCGCCCGCCCGGGCCGCCTCGATCGCGGCGTTGAGCGCCAGCAGGTTCGTCTGCGCGGCGATGTCCTCAATGACGGCGACGATCTTGCCGATCTCCTGTGAGCGTTCGCCCAGCTGTGAGATCTCCTCGGCCGCGTGGTCGATCGACTCCTTGATCCGGCCGATCCCCGCGATCGTGTCGTCGACCATGTTGGCGCCGTTCTCGGCGGTCTCCGCCGCCTCGGCCGCCTGCTCCGCCGCCGTCTGCGCGGACTGCGCGAGGCTCTCCGCGGCGGTCGCGACCTGCGTGCCAACGGCCCCGGCCTCGTCCGCGCTCGTCGCCTGCTCCTGCGCGCCGGTCGACACCTGGCCGATCGCCGTCAGCAGCTGCTCCACGTTCGTGTGAATGTCGGAGACGGACTGCGCCTGTTCCGAGGTGCCCTCGGCCACCTGCGCGCTCGTCTTCGCGACCTCCTGCGTCGCCGTCGCCGCCTGGTCGGCCGACGCCGCCAGCTCGTCCTTCGAGACCACCATCCTGCTCGCCGTCTCGGTCGTACGACCGATCAGGTCCGCGAGGTTGGCGATCATCGACTGGAACGCGTTGCCCAGCGCGTCGTTGTCCCCGCGCGGCTGCACCCGTGCCGTCAGGTCGCCATCCGCGATCTGCTGCGCGGCGCCGACCATCTCGTCCAGGTAGCTCTGCATCTGGCGGTACGAGTCCGCCATCTCGCCGACCTCGTCCGTGCTGTCGATGTCGATCTGGTGCGTGACGTCGCCGACCGCGACCTTGCTGAGACCGGAGGCGAGCTGCTTCACCTGGCTCGCCAGCAGACGGGCGATCACGAACGCGCTCGCCGCCGAGAGGGCGACCATCGCCACCACCAGGGCGGCCAGCAGGTAGAGGCTGCGCTGCGCCGAGGAGCGCAGGTCCGCGGCCGTCGTGCTCAACTCCTCGGCCAGGTGGTCCTCAACCGCCTTCAGCTCGTTGATCATCACCGTCATCGAGTCGAACCAGACGTTCGCGTCGACGCCCAGGTCCGTCGCGGTCGCGCCGTTGAAGGCGATCTGCCGCATCTCGTTGACCGCGTCCACGTCGCGGCCCTGCACGGTCCGCTCCGCGAAGTCGAGCTGCTCGGGCGTGGCGAACGACTCGAACACGCGCTGGTAGGTCTCCTGCTCGGCGACCAGCCGCGAGAACCGGTTGAAGAAGTCGCCCTGAAAGCTGCCGGCCGCGAACGTGTTGCTGAGGACCGCGCGCTCCTGGCCGGCGCGCTCCTTCCCCTGCATCCAATTCACGTAGGCCGCGATCGTCCGCGACAGCTCCGCGTTGTCGCTGAGCGCGCCGACCTCCTCGACCGTGCCGAGCATCGCCGCGTTCCACTGCGTGTAGAAGCCGATCGCGTCGCCCGTCGACAGCGACAGCCGGTCGACGCTGCTGCGGTGCGTGTCGAGCCGGCCGAAGAAGCCGCTCGTCTCCGCCACCCGCGACGCGAACGCGGAACCGAACGAGGACGCGTCGGTCTTCGCCAGCGCTGTCTCGAGGTCCGCGCGCCGCGCGTCCACGTTCCGCCGCTGGTCCGCGAGCTGGTTGCCGTGCTCCGTGCCGTCGCTCCCCATGAACAGCGCGGTGATGCCCCGCTCCTTCTGGGTCTCGTGCAACAGCGCGCTGGTCGTCACTGCAAGCTCGGACAGCTCACCCAGGTCTCCCAGGTCGCTGGCCTCGGCCATCTTCCCCCTGACCTGGATCGCCGAGAACACCAGCAGCGCCGCCACCGGGATCGCGAGCATCACGGTCAGTTTCATGCTGAGGCGCAATCGCCCCAGCGCCTGATTCAACTGTTCCACGGGTGGGTTCCTCCGAGCGGTGTTGATTTGCTGGTGTGCTGCGGTTGAGTTTCTGGAGAGCAGCTTGGGAGTCCCTCGGGAGAATCCCGGCGTCAAGCTCGGCAGAGGCCAAACGGTCGGCGGCCTGAATCAGGTGAGAGTGGAGTGACTTAGGTCACAATTCTGACGGGACTTTCGAACGCCCTGAACCGGCAAATCCACGCCCGACAACCCCTCGCGCGACGCCGCGCGAAGGCTCGATCAGTCAATCGTTCCGGGGGGATCCGACCGCGCACCCCGTGCGACGATCGCGCTGCCACCCGGTCGCGACCCACCGCGAGTCGCGTCGCGAACCTGACGAAGCGAAACTCACCTGGCTCGCCCCATCGAGTGCGCAAGAGCCGTCAGCCGATGTTCAGGCCCGTCAGTGATCGGCGTGGTGCGTTTGTCAGACTCGCCTGCAGCCGCACCCTGCCTCGCCCCGGGGCCGGCGGTCATCCGCCCCCGTGACTCCCGCCCCTACGGACGTCGCGTGAGCGAGCCCTAGCCTCGCCGCGATCCGTCCCGCGATCGGCCCCGACCGAGGACGGCGGACGGGCGCGACGTCCGAGGGCGTCGCGCGAGGAAGCGCGGCATGGTGAACCCGTGAACCCGCCCCATCACCCGTTCCGCTCGGAGGAGGCGCGTGCGCGCTACCTCCGCTGGTACGAGCAGCGAGCAAGCCGCTGGCCCGTCCCTTCCGAGGATCGCGTCGTCGACACCCCCGCCGGCGAGACCTTCGTGCGCATCAGCGGTCTGCGGTCGGGGCGACCGCTGCTGCTCCTGCCGGGCGACAACGAAACGTCGCTCTCGTGGGCGCCCCTGATCGAGCGGCTCTCCGCCGAACACCGCACCTACGCCGTCGACCAGATCTTCGACTACGGACGCAGCGTCTACCGTGAGCCGTTCTCGGAGCCGCACGACTTCGTGCGCTGGCTGTCCGAGCTGGTCGACGCGCTCGAGCTGGAGGAGTTCGACCTCGCCGCCTACTCCTACGGCGCCTGGATCGCCAGCCAGTACGCCCTCGCGCATCCCGACCGCCTCCGCCGGCTCGCGCTGCTCGCACCCGCGTCGACCGTGCTGCGACCGCGCGTCGGGCTGCTGATCCGCGCGATGCTCTACTACTTCGTCCCGCTGGAGTTCGTCACACGGCGCTACCTCCGCTGGTACAGCGCGAACGCCGTGCGACGCGGCGGCGCGACGAACGCCCTGGTCGATGAGCAGATCGAGGAGACGTTGCTCTCCAGGCGCTCCTTCAAGCGCCACAAGTTCATCGCACCGACGGTGCTCACCGACGCCAAGTGGGCCCGCCTCGCACCCCCGACCCTCTTCGTCGTCGGCGAGGACGAGGCAACCTACTCCGCCACCAGGGCCGTCCGGCGCCTCGCCGCCGTTGCCCCCACCGTGCAGACGGCGCTGATCCCGAGGGTCGGCCACGACCTGCTGATCACGGAGCCGGACCGCGTCGCCCGGGAGGTGCTCGCCTTCCTCGAAGCAGGCGCCGACGAGGGCGCTGCGGAGCCGGGCGCGGCTAGTCGCTGACCTCGGGTCGCTCCAGCATCATCTGCAACTCCACCGACGTGCGCCACTTCCCGAACTTGTAGCCGGTCTCCGGCTCGCGCCCGATCTGTTCGTACCCGAACGCCCGGTGCAGCTGGATACTCCCGGTGTTGTCGTCGTCGATCCACGCGAGGAGCGATCGCATCCCGAGGTCACGCGCCGCCTCGATCAGCGCCGCCAGCAGCGCTCGCCCAACCCCGCGCCGCTGGTGCTCCGGGTCAACGAAGACGCTGTTCTCGCGCGTGAAGCGGTACCCGCTGCGGTCCCGGTACCGCGTGAGGTAGGCAAACCCGACAACCGCGCCACCCAGCTCCGCCACCAGGATCGGCTCGCCGTCCTCGTGTGCGCGAAACCAGTCGAGCCGCCGCTCCGCGGACCACTCGTCGAGGTCCCACGTCGCCGTCCCCTCACGCACCTCGCGGTTGTAGATCGCGTTGATCGCCGGGAGATCGGCCTCGGTCGCGGCGCGGACGCTCGGCTCGGACATCGCCCCAGCCTAGGAGGAACGGTCCGCCCGCGTTCATCGCGCCGCAATACCGATCGTTATCATCTCGTCGCGACAGGCACCGGCGGGAGGACCTCATGGAACAGCGACGGATCGGCGACACGGACCTCGTCGTCTCGGCGGTCGGCTTCGGCACCTGGGAGATGAGCACCACCTCCTACGGCGAAATCGATGTCGACGACGCCGCCCTCGCCGTGAACCAGGCGATCGACGCCGGCATCACGCTGTTCGACACCGCCGAGGTCTACGGCCCCAACCACTCCGAGGAGCTGCTCGCCAAGGCCCTCGGCGACCGCCGCAAGGACATCACCCTCGTCACCAAGGTCGGCTTCGACTACGACGACACCCCCAAGGTGACCGGCCGCAACTCGAAGCGCGAGCACATCATCGAGCACACAGAGGGCTGCCTCCAACGCCTGAACACCGACGTCATCGACCTGATGCTCATCCACTGGCCGGACCACGACACACCGTTCGAGGAGACGATGCGCGGCCTCGAGGAGCTCAAAGCCAGCGGCAGGATCCGCCACTACGGCGTCTCCAACTTCACCGTCGACATGATGAAGGAGTGCGAACGCCACGGACACCTCGCCGCCAACCAGGTCGGCTACCACATGTTCGACCGCCGCATGGAGAGCGAGGTGCTCCCCTACTGCCTCGAAACCAACACCGGCTACATGGCCTACGGCAGCCTCGGCTTCGGCCTCCTCTCCGGCACCTTCACCCCCGACACCACCTTTGTCGACTGGGACTGGCGTAGCAGCGGCAAGGCCTTCGGCCTCCCGCTCTTCACCGGCGACCACTTCCAGAAGGAGATCAAGGTCGCCGAGCGCCTGAAGGAACTCGCCGCCGGCCACGGCAAGTCCCTCCCCCAGCTCGCCATCGCCTGGGTCCTCGGCAACCCCGCCGTCTCCGTTGCCCTCGTTGGCATGCGCAACGAGCGCGAGCTCCAGGAGAACGTCGCCGCCGCCGACTGGCGCCTCACCGACGACATCCGCGCCGCCATCGACCGCATCTTCGAAGAAGAGGACGTTCCGACCTACGTAGACGCCGAGCAGGCCGTGTAGCATCGGGCTCCCTCGGAAGCGGCGGAGGCTCCTCATGACCGACACGATCGACCGCGCGGCGGCGCCGGCCAGCGACTACGTCCAGCGCGGCCTCGACCACCTCTGGGTCCACACCCAGCAGTACAACGACCTCGCCCAGGACGACGGCTTCGTCGTCATCGACGGCGGCGACGGCATCTACCTCGAGGCGATGGACGGCAAGCGCTACATCGACGCCATGTCCGGCCTCTGGGTCGTCGCCGTCGGGCACGGCCGCGAGGAGCTGGCCAACGTCGCCGCCGAGCAGATGACGAAGCTCTCCTTCGCCAACCCCTTCGCCTACGCCACCCCGCCCGCGATCGACCTCGCCTCAAAGCTCGCCGACCTCACGCCGTCGACCCTGAACAAGTTCTACTTCGTGAACTCAGGCTCCGAGGCCGTCGAGACCGCCGTCCGCATGGCGAAGCAGTACCACTACAACCGCGGCGACACGAAGCGGTACAAGGTCATCTCGCGCATCGGCTCCTACCACGGCACCACCCTCGGCGCCCTCAGCCTCAACGCCTCCAGCGCCATGAACCGCGCCCCCTTCGAGCCCCTGCTCCCGGGCGTCGTCCACGTCCCCAACTCCAACGGCTTCGGCGCGCTGAAGAACGACGCCACCGAACTCGATGACATGTTCTGGGCCCGCTACACCGAGGAGATCATTAAGTTCGAGAAGCCCGAGACCATCGCCGCCCTGATCGCCGAGCCGATCTCCACCTCCAACGGCAGCCACGTCCCCTCCCGCGAGTACTGGGAGCACCTCCGTAAGGTCACCGAGGAGCACGGCATCCTCCTCATCCACGACGAGGTGATCAACGGCTTCGGCCGCACCGGCAAGTGGTTCGCCTCCGAGCACTTCGGCATCGAGCCGGACCTGCTCACGATGGCGAAGCAGATCTCCTCCGGCTACGCCCCCATCGCCGCCGTCGGCGCCTCCGACAAGGTCGCCGAGGCCTTCGTCGGCGAGAAGAAGGACGCCTTCGTCGGCGGCTCCACTTGGGGCGCCAACCCCGTCAGCTGCGCCGTCGCCCTCGCCAACCTCGAGATCCTCGAGCGCGAGCGCCTGCCCGAGAACAGCGCCGCCACCGGCGAGTACCTGGGCGAACAGCTCGAGGGCCTGAAGTCCCGCCACAAGATCGTCGCCGAGACGCGCGGCATCGGCCTCATGCGGGCGGTCGACCTGAAGCGGGACCCCGCAACCGGCGAGGAGTTCGAGGACGCCGACGAGCTCCCGAAGCGGATGACCCACCAGCTCCTCGACGCCGGCATCCTCTCGAGGGCCGGCGCGTCGATCCAGGTCGCCCCGCCGCTCACGATCAACCGCGAAGAGGTCGACTCCCTCGTCGAGGGCCTCAGCCAGGCCATCGGTGGCGTCGAGGCGGAGCTGGGCATCACCTAGCCACCGCCGGCGCCGCGCGTCGTGCCACCAGCTACGCCTCCACCGGCCCTCGAGGGCGCCCCACCCGCATTCCTCCTGCGGGTAGGCTGCCCACGGACACCCGACCCCGCATCGATGAGACCCGCACTGGATGAGATAGGACCGCTCGATGGGAACTGAGCCGACGCCGTTGGAGCTGCGCGGTGGCCGCGTGTGGGATGGCGTCGCAGACGCGGCCGCCGAGCAGAGCGTCTTCACCGCTGACGGCACTGTCGCCGAGCGGCCCGCCGAGGGCGCGCACATCCTCGACGTATCCGGCTGCACCACCGTCCCCGGCCTGATCGAGGCCCACACCCACCTCTGCTTCAACGCCGGCGAGGACTGGCGCGAGGTCTACGACGCCGACACCCCCGCGCAGATGCTGCTCCGCATGGCCGGCGCCGCCCGCCGCATGGTCGAGGCCGGCATCACCACCGTCCGCGACCTCGGCGCCCCCACCGACCTCGCCGTCGAGCTGCGGAACTCCATCAACCAGGGCCTCGTCGCCGGGCCGAACCTGCTCGTCGCGGGCGCGCCGATCACCCCCACCGGCGGCCACTGCTGGTTCATGGGCGGCGAGGCCGACGGCATCGACGGCGTCAAGGTCGCCGTCCGCGAGCGCAAGAAGGCCGGCGCCGACTGGATCAAGGTCATGGCCTCCGGCGGCAACATGACCCCCGGCACCAACGTCTTCGCCGCCCAGTTCTCCGTCGAGGAGCTCCGCGCCATCGTCGCCGAGGCCCACCGCCTCGAGATGAAGGTCACCGCCCACGCCCACGGCGTCGAGGGCATCAAGGCCGCTGTCGAGGCCCCCGTCGACATGATCGAACACTGCTCGTTCCAGACCCCCGAGGGCTCCCTGAAGGACGACGCCGTCATCCTCGACATCGCCCGCCGCGGCATCGGCGTCTCACCCACCATCCACCGCGGCTTCGGTCGTTACCGAGGTCAGCCGCGCTGGGACATGCGCGCCGACGTGACGAAGTCCCTGATCGGCGCCGGCTGCAAGGTCCTCATGAGCACCGACTCCGGGATCCCGAATGCACCCCACGAGGACCTCGCGCAGGCCCTCGCCGTCACCCAGGAGCTGGCGGACCTCTCGCCGATCGAGACGATGAAGCTCGCCACCAGCACCTCCGCCGACCACCTCGACCTCCCCGATCGCGGCGTTATCGCCCCCGGCAAGCGCGCCGACCTCCTCGTCGTCGAAGGCGACCCCACCGAGGACATCGAGGCCCTCCAGCGCGTCCGCGCGGTCGTCCTCGCCGGCGACGTCGTCTACCAGTCGGCCTAGGCCACCAATCGAGGTGCCCGAACCCTCGGCGCTCCGGCCTCGGTGCTGCCCCGCGAAACCTTCTCGGCCGCCCCGTCGTTAGAGGAGTGTGGGCGACCGCAGTTCAACGCGACGTGCGACCTGGCTCCTCGGGGCCGTGCTGCTGACGATCAGCCTCGGCGCCGCCGCCTGCGCCGGCCACGACGATCCGACCCCGACCGCCAGCCCCTCAGCAACCGCCACCGCCACCGACGGCGGCGGCACCGGAGCCGCCACCGGCACCGCGACCCCCATCGCCGACGTCGTCTTCCTTGACGCCCGACCCATCGAGGTCCTCCCCGGTCGCGCGGAGTTCCCGCGCGACCTCGCGCTCGTCGTCCGCCGCTCGGGCGAGCTGTGGCGCATCCACCGCGCCCCGGACGGAACGCCCGAGGAGCGCCTCCTCTTCGACCCGTTCGCCTACAGCAGCACCCGCCTGCTCACCTACTGGGACACCGCCCACCTCGGCCCCGCGCTGCCGCCGGGCCAGCTCGCCATCGCCGCCTGCACCGAGGGCGAGTGCCTCGGCCAGGGCACCTTCTCCGAGGATGCCCTCGTCTCCTTCTTCACCTCGCTCGACGGCGGCGTCTCCTGGACCGTCAGCGAACCGCTCGACGGCACCGCGATCATCGCCACGGCGACCGGCCTCGACTCGTTCGCTCTCCAGCGGCAGGCCCGCGAGGGCGACACCCGCACCGGCCGCTTCGAGCAGTGGCCCTCCGGCATCGTCGTCGACGCCCCAACCGCCGCGCGATCCGATCGCGCGCCCGTCCTCCTCGACCGCCTCCTCGCCTGGTGGACCGGCGACGGGCGGCTGGTCGACAACGACGGTCGCACCATCCTCGACCTCGGCGACGAGCTGACCGGCGGCTCCTCCGGTCACGGCCTCGCCGTGCTGCCGAACGCCGACGCCAGCCGGCTCGCCGTCACATGGGAAGAGCGAGCCTCCGAGGGCTCGTTCGGGGTCTGGCGCTGGAGCGTCTATGAGCGCGACCCCGAGGGCCAGTACGCCGTCTCCGACATCCTCGAGGCGCGCCCCGCTGCCATCCCCACCGTTTGGCTGAGCGACTCGTCGCTGCTGCTGAACGCCACCCTCACGCTCGCGGAGCTCGGCGAGGGAGGCGCGGACCAGAGCGCGCGCCTCCCACTCGTGCTCGACCTCGACGCCGCCACCCTCACCGCCATCGACGTGCCGGGCGGCACACTCGGCGAGGGCTGGGCCGTCGCCGCGCAGCAGGGGCCCTTCACCGAGATCAGCGCCGGCGAGGGCGACTGCCTCAACCTCCGCACCGCGCCATCCCTCGAGGGCAGTCCGCTCCGCTGCATCGCCCACGCCGCCCTCGTCGAACGGCTTTCGCCGCTCGACGGCGAGTGGGTGAACGTGCGCACCTCGGACGGCGTCACCGGCTGGGTCAGCGGCGAGTTCGTGCGCGGCAGCCCGCTCGCCGCGACCCCAACTCCCGAGGCGACGGCGACCGCCACCTCGACGCCCGACAGCTAGCGGCTGAGCGCGCGGCTCAGCGACCTGACGTGAACGGCTGCCCGCCTGATCCCGCGCAGTCGCGAACGAACGCATCCAGGTTCGCCTGACCGCGCGTCGCGTGCGCGAGCTGCGTCGAGATCATGTCGAAGGCGTGCCCCGGCGAGTTGATCCCGCGGCCGTTAGCCGTCGAGCCCGCCCCGCTCCACTCGATCGTGTCGGTCGCGCCGGGCTGCACGCGCTGCTCGCAATCCAGCTCCATCTCCACCCAGCGCCCCTCGTCCGGCGGCGTCTGGCATTCCAGGTGCTGGACGCACCGCGCGTGCACGCGATCGAGCTGGATCGAGAAGATCAGCCGTGCCGAGACCCCCTTGAGGAACGAGTCGAGCCCGTCCCCGGCGATCAGGTTCGCCGGGATCGTTAGCGAGCCGTCCTCCCGCAGCGCACCGTTGCTCGCCGCCCAGTCGCGGAGCGGCCGCAACGGGTCGTCCTCGCCGACGTCGAATGTGTCATCGCCGCCTTCGACGCGAACGGTCACCTCGCTCACCCCATCACGCGGCGTGCTGAACGTCACCCAGTCGTGCACGATCCGCCGCGCCCGCTTCCCGGGCTCGCAGACCTGCTCTGGGGCGGTCGTCGTGTCGGCCGTCCCGCCCGTGATCACGCCGGGCGCCGAGGGTCCGCCCTCCTCGACGACGGTCTGCCCAGCGGGCCCCTCGATGATCGGTTCGTCCGCATCCGAGGTGTCATCGGCCGGCGGCGGTGGCGGTGGTGCGGGCGGCTCCGGGGGTGGAGGCGGCGGCACCACGCCCATGCACACGTCGTACGCCAACTTCGTCGCCTCGACCTCCGCCTCGGCTAGCTCAACCTCCACCGCTGCTTCGTTGACCGCCGAGCGAGCCTGCCCCTCGTCGCGCAGCGCGTCGGTGAGCCGCACGAAGTAGTCGTCGGCGTTCGTGCGCTGTTCCGCCGCCTCTCGTCGCGCGGTCAGCGGCGCCAGCCGTTCGTGCGCGCTCGCCTCGGCCGCCTGCGCGGTTGCCAACCGAGCCTGCGCCGCCCGCCAGGCGTCGCGCTCCGGGATGCACTTCTCCTCGGTTGGCTTCCGGAAGAAGAAGAACCAGCCGCCGACGAAGACGAGCACGATCGCCACGCCGATGATGATCACCACCGGGAAGGTCGCCCCGCCGTCGTCGCCCTCCTCCGCCGAGGTGTCATCGGTGGCATCGGAGCCACCGGCATCAGACCCGCCCGTAGCGGCCGTCACGGTGGCCGCTGGCGTCGAGTCGGTGCTGCCCGTGCCGCCGGTCGCGTCGCCGGCACCGGCGTCGCCACCCTCTAGAACGTCGGGAACGCCGTTCCCGTCCTGGTCGATCTCCTGCCAGAGGAAGATCGGAACCATCGGGATGTCGGCGAACGTCGGGAACAGCTCGATCCGGTCGAACTGCGGGAAGTTGACGCCATTAACGACGATGTTCGTCGCGTCCACGTACTCAGAAACGGGGCCGGCGAAGCCGACCGCCCAGGGATTCCAGAACGCGAACGACCCACTCTCCCCGGAACCGTAGCCGTCGTCGCCGAAGATCGTGTGACTGAACGAGAAGCTGCCGCCGCCGGGACGGAACGCGCTACGCCAGTCGTTGAGGTTCTCGTTCGGGCCGCTCGTCGTCTCGGTCGGGCTCCCGGGCGACACGTACCCGAAGTTGAACTGGATCCGTAACGGGACCGACGGACGGAACTCGTATGGATCGTCCTCCTCCGCGATCGGCGTGCCCAGGGTCATGCCCACGAAGAACAGGTCGCCACCGAATGACGGCACGCGGTCTGAGCCGGCGGGCAGCGCCAGTCCGAGGTACGGGTTGTCGCCGCGCATGTCCCACTGCCCCTGGAAGTAGGCTTCCCACTCGCGCTGCGCCTCGGGAGACAACGTCAGGCGGAGCGCCAGCCCGCGCGTGAGATCGATCTCTGGCGGCGCCTCGTCGCCCGTGTCCCCCTCCGGATCGTCGAAGGTGAACGGTACCGTCAGGTTCGACAGATCCAGGTAGATCCGGCCGTCTTCCAGCGGTGTGTTCCCATCGAGGATGTGCACCCCGCCGGACCCATCTATCCCCACGTGGTTGCCCGGGTTGAGCGCCCGATCGAGCAGCAGCACGTCCTCCGCCGGCGGTTGCCCGCCGGACATCAGCAGGATCAGCGCGTTCACCGCCCGTTGCATCGCCTCCTCGTCGGTCTGTGCCGCGCCGGGTGCTGCCGGCATCGCCAGGGCGAACGCTGCGAGGAGTGACAGGAGCACGAGCTGGGTGCGGCGCATGGTGGGCCTCGAGAGATGCGCGGCTCGGCGTGGCGAGGGGGCGCCGGGCGCCCGCATCCTACATCATTTGTGATACCCGCCCGGGGCGAAGGCGGATCAGATCACCTCCACCGCCTCGCTCTCCAGCGAGCGGTGCAACGCCACCAGGATCCGCGTCGACTCCAGCCCCTCGACGATCGGCACCGCCGGTTCGCGCTCGCCCCGCACCGCCGCCACGAAGTCGGCCATCCGCTGCGGTGTCCAGTCCAGCGTGCCGGGATAGTCGAGGCGGGAGCCGCTCGCGAGGGCAATGTTCTGCTCATGCGTGTCCATCGTCGCGGCGCCCGTGGTGCCGACGTAGCGGAACGTGAACTCCACCGGCGCCGGCATCCCGTCGGGCAGCACCCAGACCGACTCGTAGCTCCCGTCCGTGCCGTCCTCGTAGCGGACGATTGCGTGGATCGAGTCGTAGGTGGGGACGCCGCGGGACTCCAGCACCCCGCGCGTGCCGGAGGCGTACACCGACACCGCGCGCCGGCCGTGCAACCAGTACGCGAGATCGAGGCAGTGCGAGAGCAGGAACCACCCACTGGTCGTCGACCCGGCCCAGCCGAGGCGTTCGGTCGGCGAGCCGATCGAGTTGTTGAGCCGCGTGAACAGCGTGACGAACTCGCCGAGGTCGCCGCGGTCGATCGCCTGCTTCGCCGCGACGAACGGGGGGTTCCAGCGGTTCGAGAAGTTCAGCTCGGCGACGACGCCGGCGCGCTCCACGGCCGCCACGATCGCCTCCGCATCCTCGAGGCTCGTGGCCAGCGGCTTCTCGAGGAGAAACGGCACCCCCGCCTCGACCGCCGCGAGCGACGGTGCGAGGTGCGCCCCGTCCGGCGTCGCGATGTACACCGCATCCGGGCCACCCGAGGCGAGTAGCTCCTCCGCGGTCGAATAAGCCTCCACCCCCAGCGGCTCGGCGGCGGCGCTCGCGCGGGCGGCATCGAGGTCGGCGACCCCGGCGACTTCGAGATCGGAGCCGAACTCGCCGGCCGCGATCCGCGCCGCGTAGCGCCCGCCCATCGTGCCCGCGCCGATGATGCCGATCCGCATGATCGCCTCCCAATCGCCCACCGCGTCGGGTGGCCGGATACCTCGCGCCATCCTCTGTGGGTGTGAGCGGGACGACAACCGATCGAGCTGTCTGTTCGTACTCTCTCACGGCCGCACCACTGAGCACGGAGGACAGATGACGTCAGAAACACCAGGGGGAACGCTGCTCGCGCGGCGCACGTCGAGGCGAGCGGTACTCCGCGGAGGCGGAATCGCGGCAGGCGGGATCGGGTTGTTCCTCGTCGGCTGCGGTGACGACGACGACCCGACGGCGACCGCAACCGCCGCCGCGACCGACGAACCCACTGCGGAACCGACGGACGAGCCAACCGCGGCCGCGACGGAGGAACCGACCGAGGAGCCGACAGAGGAGCCCACCGAGGAGCCGACGGAAGAACCGACTGAGGAGCCCGATGGCGGCGAGCTGCCGAGCAAGGTCGTCGTGCAGTCGGTCTCGCTGACCGGCGACGACGGCACCGTCGTGCTGCGCAACCTCAGCGACGCGGCCGTCACGATGGAGGGCTGGTTCATCTGCCAGCGGCCGGCCTACTGGCCGATCCCGTCGACCACCCTCGAGCCGGGCGCCGAGGTCACGCTACACGCGGGCTCCGGCACCGACGACGCCACGAACCTCTTCGCCGGCGGCGGCTTCGGCAGCCTCGCTGGGAGGGCCGGCGAGATCGCGCTCTACGACAGCAGCAACTTCGGCTCGTCCGAGTCGATCGTCTCCTTCGTCGCCTGGAACGGCAGCACCGGTCGCACCTCGGAGGCACAGGGCGCCGGGATCTGGGGCTCCGACAACGTCGAGGCCGGCGACGGCGACACCATCGTCTTCGTTGGACCGGCCGAGGACGCGAGCGGTTACTCGCTGCAGTAGCGCTCCAACCCTCGACCATTCGATCCGCGGGCGCGGCGTTGGTTGCTCACTGAGCAGCAGCGCTGCCTCGCGGATGCGTGCTTCCCGAGGCGTGCGCGCCTCCGCACGCCGCAGCTCCAAGGTCAGTTCGCTGAACAGCGGGTGCCACATCGGCGTTCCTATACAGTACGTTCATACGGTAGATGTGATCATCGTACCGTACGTCTGTACGGTTCTGTCAACGAGGCCGCGATGACGTGCGCCGATCGGCGTGCCACGATGTCGGCGACGCACGCGCGAGGGAACGCCGATGCCAGCGAAGCTCAGCGAGCAAGAGACCGCCGCCCGCCGCGCGGCGATCCTCGACGCGGTGGCGCCGGTCTTCGCTGAGCGCGGCTACGCACGCACCACGGTCGGGGACCTCGAGGCCGCGACCGGCCTCAGCCGCGGCGGCATCTTCTTCCACTTCGGCCACAAGCGGCAGCTCTACCTCGAAGCGATCCGGCACGCCTTCGGTAAGTTCGGCACCGCCGTCGGCGAGGCCGATCTGCCCGGCGGCGACGCCTACGAGATGCTGCTTGGCTCCTACGACGCCATGCATCAGGTTCGGGAGCAGCACCCCGAATTCTTCCAGCTGATGAACCAGCTCCTCGCGCAGCGCGCGACCGAATCCGACCTCGCCGAGCTCCACGCCGAACTCGACGCGGCGGAGTACGGCTACTACGCCCAGCTGATCCGCGCGCGCCAGGCGCAGGGCTCCCTCAACGCCGAGCTCGATCCTCAGGCGATCGCGCGCGCCTTCGGCGGCATCTCCGGCGAGCTCGCCGAGTTCGCGCTCGATCACACCCCCGAGGAGACCCGCGTCCTCGCCGAGCGCATGTTCGAGGTGCTGGCGCGCGGGGCCGAACCCCGCGCCCACTAGCGTCCCGCGCTCACTGACAGCCCCGCCTCGCTCGCCTCGCGTCCGGCACCGCCTCGCCCTCGCGCGGCGATGTCGTCCGAGGTGGCAGGGCCGCCCGCTAGTCCGCCGCCTCCGAGGCCCGCTCCTCCTCGCCACGTAACTGGCTCGCGAAGATCGGCAACGCTGGCAGCAGCAGCAACCCGGCGCTGACCAGCGCCACGCGCACCGTCGAGAAGGTCGCCACCACACCCAGCACTGGCCCGCCGACCCCCTGGCCCAGCGCATCCGACTGCCCGTGCAGCGACAGCACCGTCGCCCGCGACCGTGGGTCCAGCCCGCGGTTGATCCACGCGAGCGTGAGCGGCTCCGCGGCCGCGCGCACCCAGCCGGTCATCAGGTAGGCCGTCAAGGCCACGACGAAGACCGTCGCCGTGCCGAACGCAACCATCGCGAGAATGAGTACCGCCTCGAAGACGAGCAGCGCGGTCACCAGCGTCCGCGGACGGGTGGGATCGGTGAATCGCCCGCTGAGGTTCGTCAGCCCGATGGCTCCGAGCAATCCGCCCGCCTGCATGAACCCGAACCAGAGCGCCTCATCGGCACCGGCGCCGCCCGGCAGCCCAACCTCCTCCACGAGGAGCAGCGGGTTGAGCCGGTCGAGCGACTCGCTCGACGCGCCGCCGATCACCGCGATCGCCATGATCGCCATCAGCGCCGGCCGCCCCCGCACCTCGCGGATCCCGGCCGCCGCCGTCCGGCCGACGGTCCCCCAGCCGGTCACCTCGCCGCGCGTGAAGCCGCGCTCGCTCATCACGAACGCCACCGCGATCCCCAGCACCCCGAACAGGCACCCGCTCACCACGATCGGCAGCTGCAGATCGATCGTCGCGATCGCCACCCCGAACGGGATCCCGAGCAGCTGCCCGAGCAGCATCACCTGCTGCGCCGGACCGTACGTTCGCCCCGCCTCGTCCTCCCCGATCTCGTCCGCGAGCCACGCCTCCAGCGCCCCGCTGCGGAACGTGAACGAGAACCCCCAGATGAACGAGCCAAGAAAGACGAAGGTGAAGCTCGCCACCGCCCCCATCACCACGAAGGCGACGGCGTTGAACAGCAGGCTGAGGATCACCGACAGCCGGCGGCTGTAGACGTCGGCGACCACCCCCGTCGGCACCTCGAAGATGAACGCGCTCACCTCCAGCGCGGTCCCCACGAGGATCAGCTCGAGCGCAGTCAGGTTCGCGTCGCGGACCACGTAGAGCCCGTACGTCGCGAACGCAAGCATCGTGAAGAACCCCAGCAGGCCCTTCAGCATCAGATAGAGCGGCCGCGCTGGCAGCGGGCGTCCGCCCGGCAGCAGCGTGGCGCGAGAATCAGCAAGCACGGTTGAACCCCTCGAGGCGCGCGCACCAGGCGCACGCCACCGTCAGTGCGTGAATGGGAAGACGGCGCTCGGGGACGAGCCGTCAGCTAACTGGCGGCCACCCGAGCGGTGAGGGGTGCTGGCATCGAGGAGCTCCGTTCGCGAGCCGTCGCGATGTGCGAGCGCCGATGGTGGCGACCCGCCCCCACCCCCGTCAACCCGCCCTCGTCCGAGGGCTCGTCCGGCGGCTCACTTCCGAGGGCTCCCCACCCTCCGAGGAGCGCGGCTTGGCGTCGGCGATACGATCGATCGAGGAACCATTGCGCCCCAGCCAGAGGCGCTACTCAGGGAGGCAACCCACCATGGAGGCGAAGCCGCGCGACTACACCGGCGAGGCGGTCACCGTCACCTTCGACAGCGTCCGCTGCATCCACGCCCAGGAGTGCATCAAGGGCCTCCCCGGCGTCTTCAACCTCGACGCCCGCCCCTGGATCCAGCCTGACGCCGCCGGCGCCGGCGAACTCATCGAGGTCGTCGAGCGCTGCCCCTCCGGCGCGCTCACCTACCGCCGTGCCGACGGCGGCCCCGAGGAGACCCCACCCTCCGGGGCCAGCATCACCCAGGTCCCCGACGGCCCGCTCTACGTACGCGGCGACTTCGAGTTCACGAAGGTCAACGGCGAAACCGTCCGCACCACCCGCGCCGCGCTCTGTCGCTGCGGCCAGTCGAAGAACAAGCCCTTCTGCGACAACACCCACTTCGCCGTCGCGTTCGAAGGCCCGTAGCCGCGCACGCCCTCGAGGCCTGTCAGCCCTCGACCGTCACCCGCCACAGGACGGTGTTGTCCCGCTCGAGGTCCGACGACCAGATCAGCTCCGCCGCCCCGTCCCACGCGATCTCGTCGTACCCATCCTTCGGCCGCACCGCCGCCTCCGAGTAGATCGTCGCCGCCGTCCACCCCGAGTCGTCGAACCCGGCGACCATCCACCCCGCCGGCTCCGCCGAGATCGCCGCCTCGCACGCCGACGCCGGGTCGGCGGCGCGCTCGCACTCCGGATTCAGTGGCGCCGCGTGGATCACGAGGCCCAACCAGCTCCCGTCGCTCACCGCGACCACCGCCCCGCTCTCCACGTCGGTCACCTGCGCGATGAACCCGCCGTCCCCCATCTGCTGCCGGTCGGTTCCGATGTACTCCAGCCCGCTGTCGTCCTCGATGAAGTCCTTCGTCACCACCGCCAGCGTGAACGGCGGCGCCGCCTCGAACGTGAACGTCTCGCTGTTGAACGACCGCTCCGTCGTGATCGGCACCGAGTCCTCGCCGATCAACTCCCCATCGACATACGCCGCGAGCCAGTTGTCCGCCCACGCCTCCAGCGTGAACGTCCGCGTCTCGCCCGCCGCCGCCCCTCCGTCGCCGTCCCCCACCTCCGAGGCGCCACCCACCTCCGAGGCGCCGCCCACGCCCGTCGCCTCCGCGCCCGGCGTGCTCCCACCAACCGAGGCGGCGACCGCCGACGAGGTGGCGTCGACCCCGACGCCCGCCGGCCCTCCGTCGTCGTCCCCCACGCACGCGAACGCCATCGCCGCCCCCACCGCGAACGCGGCGACCGTCGTCAACGCCACCTCTCGAGGCACCTTGAACATCCGAGGACGGTAGCGACCGTCTCTAAGGGCAGCCTGTGAGTGGGGTGCCGGCGCCCGCTAGAGCCAGCGACGCACCTCGTGTCGGTAGTCGTCGTAGTGATCGCCGAACGCGTCCCACAGCCGCTCCTCTTCGTCCGAGATCACCAGCCGGTCCACAAACACCACCGCCACCGCGCTGAACACGATCCCCCACGCCGAGTTGGCGACCAGCAGGATCGCCGCGGTGAACAGCGCATACGCCACGTAGATCGGGTTCCGCGAGAAGCGGAACGGCCCCGAGGTCACCAGCGCCGTCGTCGGCGCCCGCGGCGTCGCGTGCGTCCCCGCTCGCGACATCGTCCGCTCCGCCCACCCGAACAGCAGCACCGCCACCACACCGAGGACGATCCCACCCACGCGCACCGCCCCGCCCCCCACGTCCAGCGGCGCGATCGACTGCGCGAGGAACCCCAGCAGGATCCCCGCCAGGAACGGCAGCGGCGGCAGCGACGGGATCAGCCCCGGCGGCGGCAGACGTCGCGGTCCCGGCGGCTGAGGCGAATCGGACATACGGCACGCCTCCTCGGTGACATGCGCGCTCCCATAAGAATCGGCATCTCGAGGCCCCGCGATCAGAGGTTGATCACCACCTGCAGCTGCGACGACGGCCGCATCAGCCCCTCGAACGCCTCCTGGATCTCCTCCAGATCGATGAAGCTCGCCTCCGACATCAGCGCCTCCGCCGAGATCCGCCCCGATGACAGCAGATCGAGCGCGATCCGCCAGTCCTCCGGATCGCTCGCGAAGCTGACCCGGAAGTCCACCTCGCGCCCCATCCAGTCCACCGGATCCACCGGCAACGGCTCCCACGGTACCGCCACCAGCACCACCTGCCCGTTCCGCCTCGTCGCGTCGAACGCCTGCTGCAGCGTGTCCTGCAACCCCGCGCAGTCGAACACCACCTCCGGCCCGTGCCCGTCGGTCAGCTCCACCAGCCGCGCCACCGCGTCCTCCTCGACCGGGTTGATGACCGCGTCCGCCCCGAGGTCCATCGCCGCCGCCGCCCGCGCGGGCGCCGGCTCCGACACCAGCACCCGCGTCGCCCCCGCCGCCATCGCCGCCTGCACCACCAGCATCCCGATCGGCCCCGCACCCAGGACCGCCACCGTGTCCCCCAGCCGGATCGCCGACCGGCGCACCGCCCGCACCGCCACCGAGCACGGCTCCGTCAGCGCCGCCACCTCGTCCGGCACGTTGTCCGGGATCACCGTCGGCCGCCACTCCGGCAACAGCTGGTACTCCGCGTACCCGCCGGTCGCCCCGCCCGTGAACCCCATCGTCCGGTAGCTGTACCGCGGCCCGGTCCGCATCGGCGACGAAACGCCCGGTGGAGGATCCCCACCCCCGGCAACCACCCGCTGCCCCTCCGACAGCCGCGTCACCTCAGGACCCACCTGTGCCACCACCCCCGCGATCTCGTGCCCGATCACCGACCCCGCCGGCGCGATGTCGTACATGAACGCATGCACATCCGTCCCGCAGATCGCCGACCGGTTCACCTTCACCAGCACCTGCCCCGGCCCGGGCTCCGGCGTCGGCAGATCCTGGATCTCGAACCGTTGCGCCCCCTGGTACACCGCAGCCCTCATCCGAACCTCCCGCGAAGCGAATCACACAGCCGCACGCCCTCGATCAGGAGATATACACGCTCCGCGCTCCCCTGGTGTCGGCGATTCGCCCACGCGTGCCGGCGCGACTGTCCGAGGCCAGACCAACCAGCACTCCTGCTCCAGCCCACGTACCTAAACGAGCGGCCAGGCGGGCGGGACGAGAGCAGCCACGGGCCTCCAGCCCGGGCCCGCACCTCCCCCTCCGCTCCGCCACCACCCACCGAGGCGACCCCAACCGTCCGAGCGGACAGCGCCCGCAACGCCACCCCGCGCTACGCTGCACCCCCGCCCTCCGAGGCGACCACAACCACCTGACCCCAACCCCCGCGACCCCGGGGGCACCCAGGCCGCCCTGCGGCCGAGGTAAGGACCCGCCCCGTGGGCAGCTCGTTCATCGCCCTCCGCTACCGCCCCTTCCTCATCCTCTGGATCGGCTCGCTCACCTCCATCACCGCCTTCTTCATGTCCACCATCGTCCAGGCCATCGTCGCCTTCGACCTCACCGAGCGGAACAGCGCCGTCGGCATCGTCCTCCTCGGCAACGGCCTCGCCTCCGCCCTCCTCGGCCCCTTCGGCGGCGCCGTCGCCGATCGCTTCTCCAAGAAGCTCGTCAACGTCATCGGTCAGTTCGTCACCATGGCCGTCTTTCTCGTCATCGGCATCCTCATCGCCGCCGACCGTGTCGAGCTCTGGCACCTCGTCGCCGGATCCTTCTTCACCGGCGCCAGCTTCGCCTTCATCGGCCCCGCCCGGCAGGCCTGGGTCGCCGAGCTCTTCGATCAGGACCTCCGAGGGAACGCCATCGCCCTCAACCAGGTCGCCCTCAACGCCTCCCGCATCTGGGCGCCCGCCATCGCCGGCTTCATGGTCTCGTGGGCCCTCATCGGCGCCGCCGGCGCCTACTTCGCCATGGCCGTGCTCTACGTCGTCTCCCAGTTCACCCTCATCTGGGTCCCCTCGAAGGAGCCGGCCCCCAACCCCGACCGCCCCTCCGTCCTCGGCGACATCGCCGCCGGCGTCCGCTACGTCGCCGGCGAGCCCAGGCTCCGCTGGATGACCACCCTCTTCTTCCTGCTCATCCTGCTCGGCCTCTCCTCCACCACCGTCCTCCCCGGCCTCGTCGAGAACGAGCTCGGGCGAGACGCCGAGGAGTTCAGCATCCTCGCCACCGCCAACGCCATCGGTGGATTGATCGCCAGCCTGCTCGTCGCCGGCATCGCCAGCTCCCCGCGAGCGCTCCCCATCTACGCCGCCGGCGGCATCCTCGGTGGCATCGGCCTCGCCCTCACCGGCCTCGCCCCCACCTTCCTCATCGTCCTCGTGCCCATGTTCGTCTTCGGGGTCGGAGCCGGCGCCTTCCAGACCCTCAACAGCGCCATCATCGTCACCGAATCAGACCCCGCCTACTTCGGCCGCGTCAGCTCGTTCACCTTCCTCGCCTTCGCCGGCTTCCTCCTCTTCAGCTACCCCGTCGGCCTCCTCGGCGACGCCATCGGCGAGCGCCCCACCCTCGTCATCCTCGGCCTCCTCTCCGTCGCCGCCGTCCTCCTCGTCGCCCCCCTCATCGCCCGCGCCCCCGCCGTCCGTCGCCCTGGCGAGACCGCCACCGAGCCCCAACCCGCCACCGCGGGCGACTGACCTCGCCTCGGCTACGACCGCACCCGTGCCCAAGAATCACTTGGTAGTCAGGAATACTCTCGGACGTGCACGTCAACTCCTCCGGGTAAGCGCTAGCTACTCGGGGCTGAGTGCGTGCGCCTCCATGACGCCGGGTAGACGCAAGAGTCCGTCCTTGAGGATCTTTATGGTGTCTGGATCAAGGCTTGAATTCAGCCGTCGGGCCCTCCACTCAGACACACCGTCGTAGACGCAGTGCCGGAGGTAGTTGAAGAGGCCCTGACTCCCCTCGACCTGAGCGACGTGTGGGTGAGCCATATTCACGATCACGGAGATCCGATCCGCAGCCGTTACGTCCGCCGCAACATAGGGGTCGTTCGGCGACAGGTGTTCAAGGAAGACAGCGACACGTACGCCAGCGATCTCCTCAACGAAAGCGGGCTCCTCCGCTCCGACGACCGCCCTTAAAGACTCGAGAATCTCGTTCACAACTGGCGGAGGCGGGACGTGATCGATCTGCAGTTGATCCATGAATTCAGTCGACGAGATCTCCTGTCGCATCTCATCGACGGCGGCTTGGACCTCCAGTTCCGTAGGACCGCGTTCGTCTTCTCGTGACTTCCGCCTTGTGCGAGCAACAGCGATATAATCAGCACATTCGGCTCGTAGCTGCGATTGCAGATCGTGCTCTTCGTTTCCGAGCCAAAGGATGTCATCTTTGGTGTGACTAACGTCGAAATCGTCGAGGTGTAATTCCCCGATCAGTCGCTGGTTGATGAGATCGTTCGACCCTTGGAATTGACCGTAGATCTCCTCTGGGCGCCAAGAGTCAGGCCAACCCTTGATCACGCGTCCAGCGTGTAAGATCGAAAAGCCAGCTTTGGCTCTCGAACCCCGGTCGAGTATCCCAACCCAACCAGTTACCGCCTTCCCACTGACGTCGAACGCCAGTGATTTTCGGTAGGTTGTCCCATCCCGAGCTGTCAGAAATTGACTGTCGGAATCATCCCATTGGAGTATGTCCCCTTGCCATTCGAGTCGGAGTACTGAGTTACGCAGATCTTCTCGGTACATCGAGCGAAGGAAGTCCTTGATCTTGCCAAGAGTCCTTCCTCGAAATTCTCGATTATGATCAGTAACTTCGATCACCGTATAATGCTGTTCAGGGTCTTGGTCGGGAACCCGGACAATCGGTAGGTCGTTTCTCCCGTCCGCTACTTCTTCGACATCCACGGTCACGGACAGCTCTACTGTCTCGCCGAGCTTCTTCGTCCTGACTGTCCATTGATTGCCCAGCCAGCATGCAGCTGTCTTCATTCCCATTCCGAACTTAGATCGTCCGGTGGTGACGGTTGGGCGCGCTCCTACATATAGCGCATACTCGAGTTCGTCTTCAGACATGCCCATAGCATTGTCGGATACGCGTAACAACCCGCCATTGTCTCTACTATAGACAACAGATACCGTAAGGATTTCAGAACCGAATATCGCGTCGAGATCTGAGCGATTATTGAAGTAGGATTGCGTTGAGTTGTCGACTAGTTCAGCGATCGCGTGCCAAGGGGTATATGATAGCCGCTTGTATGAACGAATAACATCGAGACCTAGTTGTAGTTGAATCGTCATGTCAGTTCCTTAGTGGCCTTCAATTGACAGTCGTCCGTTCTCAAGTCGAATAAGCCGTACCGGGCCACGAAGGGACGTGAGAGGGTTCGAGCGCAACGGGCTTAGCCAAACCTTGTCCGCGACGTCGATGCGCTTCCATTCCGTCGTTGCACCGTCGATTTCGATCTCAAGTTGAGCGCCTGGCACCACGCCGAGCTGAGCCGGGGAGTGAACCGTTAGCAGGCGTGGGAGCATTCTATCCGGTTCGCAGATCGATAGGAATTCTGCCTGAGCTGTCGGGTATTCACCGCTAATGTGCAGTGCGTGTTCGTTTCTGTCGGACCGAAAGACCTCGACCACCATTAAGGGGATTCCGAGCGCCGAGAGGTCCGGCATCCATGCCAGCACTGGGCGATCCACGATCACAAGGACCTGAGGCTGGGCACCTTTGATCATGTCACGAGTCGAGGCAAGGTCTAGCTCTCCGCTATGCGTGCAGAGGTAGTCGACCTCCGCGCTGCCGTAGCGAGCCGAATGGAGCGTGGTGACCTGAGGGAGCACGTGCCCTCCGAGGGAGTGGTGAGCCATTTCGATCTCGACTACCCACCAGTGGCGATACTCCTTGTGGATCAAGGCGAGATCGGCCTTCGCGCCGCCGTTCTCTGATTGGACGAGCGCCTTGAACTCGACAACGTGATAGTCAGGGAAGAGGTCGGAGGCGTACCTCACTATGAGTCGCTCAAAGTCGTTCTCATAGATGCTCGGGCCTGAGACTTGCTCGTACCATTCGTTGCTGATGAGTAGCCTAGCCACCGGATCCACCCCGGGCCGATAGAGGGGTTCGCACCTTCTGCCACGTCACGGATTTCGCGCCGACGAGGCGGCGAGACTCAGCGGAGAGTCGCCGTTCCTCAAGTTCGGTCGCGTAGATGGTGAATATGTGGGCCTCGTCCTTGCCATGGGCAGGCCGGAGGACACGACCCAAACGCTGAATCCGCTGCCGGGCGCTGGCAGTTGAACTTGCAACCACAGCGACGGTCGTCTCGGGCACGTTGATGCCCTCGTCCAAGGCACGACAGCTGACCAATACCTCGAACAGGCCGCGACGGAACATTCGAAGATTGTCTTGACGAATCGGGGTGGGAACTTTCGAGTGATAGATGGTCGCATTCACCCCGCGATCGCGCAGGAGGTTCTGGATCTTCTCAGCCGCTTCTATCTGTTCGTGAAAAATCAGAACGCGGCCGTTCCGGTGCTCTTCGGCTAGCCGTGCGGCCACTGGAATTCGCATCTCCGCCGCCGCGGCAACGGCAGCTCGACGCTGCAGGAGCCGCCGAAGTCTCGGATCGTCGCTCGCTCCGGCGCCCCTTAGTTGTCGTCGACGACGGGCGATCGCCCCCGTCAGCTGCTTGTACTCTTCCTCCTCGTCGGGAAGTAGATCGATCGCGATGTTTGTCAGTCTGAAGGGGGTCACTACTCCATCGCGTAGCGCTTCGTCGTAATCGTACGTGAAGATCACTGGGCCAAGAGCCGGAATGAGCACCTCCCGAAGACCGTCGTCGTACTCACGACGGGGCGTCGCCGAGATTCCCAGAGAGCCCCGGTGGCTTCCGTGGATCGCCTTCGCGTTCTCTGGGCTCGCGGCTCTATGGCACTCATCAACGATGAGCATCGTGGGAAGCTCTAACGCTAGATGCTCAAGGAGCTCTCTTGCTGTATTCAGGACCAGAATGTTCACCACAGAAAAGCCGTCAGGACGGCCCTCACCAGAGAAGGTCGCTATCTCATCGGCGCTTATTCCGAGTTCCTCTTGGAGGCTAATCGACCATTGATCTTGGAGGGCTCGCGTGGGGACTACGATCAGAAACACGGCATTCGGGTAACGCTCGCGAAATTTCAGCATGCACATCTCGGCGAAGACTGTCTTGCCCGCTCCGGTGACAACTTCGGCTATTCCGCGGTAGTTCGAGGCCTCCCATTGCCGAAGGGCCTCCCCCTGCCAATCACGAGGCGGATGCCGGGACGTCCAGCTGTTTCTGGGGGTCATGCCAGGAGTGCTGGGAAGCGTCCTCGAGAGCCGGCGATGTAGTCAGCAAGCGGCTCAAACGAGATCCACTTCCTTTCGAGGGACTCTGACACCGCTCCTGTCAGATTGCTACCTGCAAACGGATCGAGGACCAGATCGCCGGGATCGGTTAGAAACTTAATGAAAAACTCCGCTAATCCGGCGGGCATTCTTGCAGGGTGCGGATCCAGAGACTGTTCACGGCAAAATCTGAGGTACGGATCGCTGGAGCTAGTATTCGAGAACGATAGGACATTCGAAGGTATAGATCCGCCGTTGTTCTTGAGAAAAGATGTCGAACCGATGTCATGACCTGAAGGTCGATCTCCGGTGTTATATTTCTTTGAACTAAGCAGTTTAAGCATTGCTGGACTATACTCGGAGAGTACGTTCCTGTTGTTCGCCTTCGGGCGGTCCGAGTTCGCCATCCACCAGACGTTGGTGAATGAATCCTTCACTCGAATACGCTCGATCGTGACCCACTGTGCAGGGCTAGGCAGGCGAGCTGGGTTGTTACATACGAACTGCTGGCACAGCTCTAGGTCGCCCGCCTCCAGAAATGCCAGAAGGGACTGCAACGTCAGGATCGACATAGAGGGACTACCGGGCTCCCAGGCGTTTCCGATCTCGATCACAATTGACCCGTCAGGAGTCAGGAGATCCGCCAGCCTCGGAGCCAACGATGACAGCCACGCAACGTATTCAGCTCCCCGGAGATTCCCATACTTCTTCTTACGATTCAGGGGGAACGGCGGTGAGGTAAATATCAGCTGTACTGATCCGTGCAGAGCGGAGAAGTCCGGGTTCTCCAGCGCCTCTTCAACGGTCGTTTGGTAGATAGCCCCAAGAGAGGTCTCGTAGACTGCACGCTGATCGTCAACGTCTACGCCATCGCTGTGGAACGTGCTGTCTCGCATGTAACTTCTGACCTCTACCTCACGCGATTTGTGCATCATAGCGGGGAACGTGTCCAACTCAACCGCATCCTACCGCCCAGCTACTCCACCCCATCCGCCTCGGCGGCATACCGCGTCCCGTCCGCGTAGTACCGCCGGTGCCAGATCCCCGTCCGAGGCTCCCCGGCGCGCGGCATCCGCCACGTCCGCACCGTGCACCCCTCGAGGTCCAACGCCAACAGCGCCCGCCGCTGATCGATCGTGTTCGTCACGTACGACTCCGCCCCCGCCTCCGACGTGTACCGCTTCGCGATCCGCCGGTACCGATCCCGCCAGGCGTCGTCCTCACCGAGGTCATGAACCACCTCCGCGTCGCCCTCAACGATCACCTTCCGGTACGGCGTCGCCTCCTCATCGATCGTCACCGCAATCCGAGGATGCGCGCGCACGTGCCCCAGCCACGCCGACTGCTCCCGAGGCGTGAACCAGATCCGTCCCGCCTCGTGGACGAACCAGATCGGCGTCACGTGCGGATCCCCCGCCTCGTCCACCGTCGCGATCCGCATCAGCACCCCGCGCGTCCCCAGGAACTCGTCCATCTCATCCCGCGTCAGTCGTGGCATCGCAGCCCCCTCTCCCGCCCATCATCACCGCCGCTGTCACAGATCGACGAGCGCGATTGCCAGTCAGATTCAAGTCAGTGAAGCTGATCGCATGACCGCCCGACGGCCCGCGGCCGGAATCGCCGTCCTGCTCCTCACCCTCGCTGCCCTCACCGTGGCTGCCTGCACCTCGGGCGACGACGACGCCACCCCCACCCCCGATTCCTTCGACGCCGGCTTCGCCGAATCCTACGAGCGAGGCAGCGTCACCACCTTCGTCGACGGCACCGAGGTCGCCCGCATCGCCTTCACCGACCAGGCCGCCCCGCCAACCCTCGAAGGTGACCCCCCCAACCTCCGAGGGCGACCACATCTTCCACCTCCTCCGCCTCGAGTCCGGCGAGTTCATCGCCCTGAGCGCGCGAGACACCCACTCCGACTGCTGGGTCCGCTGGTCCGCCGACCCGCTCAACTGGGCTCCGGAGGTCGAGGCCCCGGGTTGGTTCCGCGATCCCTGCACCGGGAGCGAGTACGACCTCCTCGGCATCGGCGTCTCCGGCCCCGCCCCGCGCGACCTCGACCGCCACCCAACCGAACTCCGAGGCGGCCACATCCACATCCTCCTCGGCGACGACCAGCTCATCCCCGGCGCCAGTCGACTGGTTCCGTTGGATCCGAACGCCACCCCAACCCCCGACACGCCCCCGGCCCCCACCGCCACCCGCGGCCCCTTCCTCGAAACCTCGACTCCCACTCCCGAGGTCACGTCCACCTCCATCTGGACCGCCGCCGACCTCCTCGCAGCCCTCGAAGCGCGAGACATCGAGGTTCAATCCACCGGCCGCACCGTCGCCTGCACCGATGTCAACGGCCTCGCTGGCGCCGAGTACGACGGCGACGTCCACTTCGTCCTCTGGGTGTACGACTCCGCCGCCGCGGCCGCCGCCGAGTGGTCCGTCCTCCCCTACCAGGCACACCACCCGGTGCTCGCCTGCAATCACCCCCCGGCCCGCATCTACCCCCGCGACAACCTGATCCTCTGGCTCCCCGCCGACCTCGAGGCACCAGACCCCGTCGCCTTCGAGGTCGCGGATGCCTTCCAGAGCCTCGACGGCCGTCCCCTCCCTTCTGGCCAGGGCGCAGCGGTCCTCGTCCCACCCGCCGAAGGCGCCCCGCTCTCGATCGAGCCACTGCTCGACTCCCTCGCCGCTGACGGTTTGTCCGTGATCCCCTACGCCGACCTCTTCTGCTCGAACGGCGACTCCGCCTCGCAGAAGCAACTCCTGCTCCTGGACGTCGAGGGCCAGTCCCCCTGGAGCCTCGAGGTCAGGGCGTGGTCCTACCCGTCAGTCGAAGCGCTCGAAGACGAATGGCGCATCGGCGTCGACGGCCGCTGGGGCGCCCCCGGAGTCCATCGCATCAACGACCCGCTCTGCGGCTACGGCCCCGGCGCCCTCTACCGCCACCACAACCTCATACTTCACTTCACCGGAGCCACGTGGGCCGGCGCCCCCGAACTCGAAGCAGCGATCCTCCGCGCCCTAACCGCCCTGACACCCGCGCCGAGGGCCACGGCAACCCCCACATCGGCGCAGCCGCCAGCCGGCTCCGCGCCTGCGGTCGGCTCACCGTGGTCGACGGCGGACCTTCTCGCCGCCCTCGAGTCCCGAGACATCGAGGTGCAGCCCACCGGCCGCACCGTCGCCTGCGCCGAGGTCAACGGCCTCCCCGGCATCGAGTACTCCGGCGACGTCGACTTCGTCCTCTGGACGCACCCCACGCCCGCCGCCGCCGAGAGCGAATGGGTCGTCCAGCCCTACAGCGCCATCCACCCCGTGCGCGACTGCAATCGCCCGCCGGCCCGGATCTACAACCTCGACAACCTCGTGCTCTGGGTGCCCGCCGGTCCCACCATCTCGGACGCGGCCTGGGAACTCCCCGACATCTTCCTCGGCCTCGCGGGCGGGATCCTGCCTGCGGGCATCCACCAGTTCGCCCTCGCACCTCCCGCCGTCGGCGCCCCCCTCGGCGCCGCTGACCTGCTCACCGCGCTCGATGCCCGCGGACACACCTTCGTCCCCATCGAGCAACCCACCTGCCCGTACGGCACGTCGACGGGCGTGATGCAGTTCTTCGCGGGGCCCGTCGAGGACCCGTCCGTGGACGCCGGCTTCCAGCTCTGGGTCTTCCCCTCAGTCACCGCGCTCGAGGCGGAGTGGGAACTCGGCGTCGACGGCCCGCTCGGCGCCGAGGGCGTCCACAGCTCGATTTGGTGCGAATACGGACCCGGCAGCGCGATTCATCAGCACGCCAACCTGCTCCTGATGGTCACCGACACCGTTGCCGCCCGAGCCCCCGAGATCCACGCCGCCTTCATCGGCGCCTTCGCCGCGCTCGGCCCATAGCGCCGGTCCATAGCGCCCGGCTCGCCGCGCTCGGCTCCTAGCGCTCGCTCGGCGGCCCGCTCTCGATCGGTCGCTCCTGGTTCGTACACTCCACACCCCATACCCCCCGGGAGGGGGTATACTATGATCATGTTCTAGCTCATGCCCCGACCCAAGGATCCCCCCATGCAACTCACCCTCTACGCCCCCGACGTCACCTGCGACCACTGCATCGCCTCCATCCGAGGTGCAGTCGAAACCGTCGAGGGCGCCACCTTCGTCTCAGGCGACCCCAACGCCAAGTCCTTCGTCGTCGAGGTCGCGGCTGGCGCCGTCGTCGACGCCATCGCCGCCGCCACCTCCGCCGAGGGCTACCCCCTCGGCGACGCCACCCCCGCCGCGGCCACCCCGAACCTGGTGACGACCTTCACGGTCGCGGCCACCGACTCGAATGGCTCGTCCGTGGCCGATCAGGACTGGCTCCCCACCTACACCGTCACCGCCACCGACAAGGGCGCCGACATCAACTACGCCTGCCCTTGCGGCTGCACCGCCGGCTTCGCGTTCGACCGCTCCGTCGCCGACCAGCACGCCGAAGGCTGCTGCTGCGGCCGCCAGATGCTCGTCGCCCCAACAGATGCTGAGGTGCGCCTGAAGGGCGGCCTCAACGGCGGCGACTACCGCTTCGATCTCCAGACCGTCGAGATGCCCTGGGGCCAGCCGATGCAGGCCGCCATCGCCATCCCCGCCGAGGCCTAGCGATGGACGACGCCACCCGAGGCGACGTCCTCAAGCGCCTCTCCTACATCGAGGGCCATCTCAAGGGTGTCCGCAAGATGGTCGAAGAGGACCAGTACTGCGTCGATGTCCTGAAGCAGACCTACGCCGTCCGCCGCGCCATCGAGAAGATGGAGGCGAAGATGTTGAACGGCCACCTCCACCAGTGCGTCGTCGACGGCATCGAGGCCGGCGACACCGCCGTCCTCGACGAGCTCGCCGAGCTCTACGAGCTCGCCGGCAAGTAGCCGCTCGTGACCACCGAGGCGCAACACGACGCCCCCGAGGCCCCCACCGGCATCGCCTCCGGCTCCCTCCGCTTTGACGTCCGAGGCATGACCTGCGCCTCCTGCGTCCGCCGCGTCGAGAAGGCGCTCGGCTCCGTCGACGGCGTCGAGACCGCCCGCGTCAACCTCGCCACGGAAGAGGCAACCATCGAGGCCGAGGGCGTCCCGCTCGAGGTGCTCCGCGACGCGGTCGACCGCGCCGGCTACGACCTCCTCGTGTCCGAGCGCGAAGACGAGGCAGCCCGCGACCGCCTCGAAGCCGAGCGCCAGGCCGAGTTCGACTCGCTCCGCAGCAAGACCATCTTCGCGGGCATCGTCGCCGGCCTGCTCGTTGGCTTCATGGCACTCAGCCACCTCTTCGGCGCCTTCGAGGACGTCCCCCGCCGCGTCCTGCACCCATTCTTCTTCGCGCTCGCGACGCCGGTCCAGTTCTGGGCCGGCCGCCAGTTCTACGAGGGCGCATGGCGCGTCGGCCGTCACGGCTCGACCGATATGAACACCCTGATCGCCGTCGGCACCTCCGCCGCCTTCGCCTACTCGATCGTCGCCACCTTCGCGCCGCAGGTCTTCGAATCCGTCGAGGGCCTCGACGCCGCCGTCTTCTTCGACACCTCGAGCGCCATCATCTTCTTCGTCCTGCTCGGCCGCCTGCTCGAGGCGCGCGCCAAGGGTCTGACCTCCGACGCCGTCCGCGCGCTGATCGCGCTCCGCCCCCAGACCGCCCGCGTGCTCGAGGACGGCGAGGAGTACGAGATCCCCGTCCGCGCAGTGCAGGCGGGCGACATCGTCCTCGTCAAGCCGGGCGAGCAGATCCCCGTAGACGGCGCGGTCACCGAGGGCGCGTCGGCCGTCGACGAATCGATGCTCACCGGCGAATCCGTCCCGGTCGAGAAGCGCCCCGGCGAGGACGTGTTCGGCGCGACCATGAACACGACCGGCCTGCTCAAGATCGAGGCCACCGCCGTCGGCGCCGATTCCGCCCTCGCCCGAATCATCCAGCTCGTAGAGGATGCCCAGGGCTCCAAGGCTCCGATCCAGGGACTCGCCGACCGCATCGCTGCGGTCTTCGTCCCCATCGTCTTCGTCGTCGCCGCGCTCACATTCGCCCTGTGGTGGGCGTTTGGCCCCGCCCCCGCGCTCACCTTCGGTATCCTCAACGCCGTCGCGGTGCTGATCGTTGCCTGCCCCTGCGCCCTCGGGCTCGCGACGCCGACGGCGATCATGGTCGGCACCGGACGCGCCGCCCAGCACGGCATCCTCATCCGGGATGCCGAGGCCCTTCAGCTGGCGCGCGACATCGACACCGTGCTGCTCGACAAGACCGGCACGATCACCGAAGGCCGCCCCGAGGTCGTCAGCGTCTGGATGCTCGACGGCGCGGCCGTCACCCCCGACGAGCTGATCCGCCTGGTCGCCTCCGCCGAGCGTGGCTCCGAGCACCCCTACGCAGCCGCGATCGTCCGCGAGGCCGAGGAGCGCGCGGTCAACCTCGACTGGCCGCTCACCTTCGAGGCCGTCGCCGGTGCCGGCGTGATCGCCCGTCTCGATGGCCACGAGCTGCTCGTCGGCAACGACGACCTGCTCTACGCGCGCGGCGTCGCCCCCGAGGGTCGCGCAACCCTCGATGGTCTCGCCGACGCCGCCGGCCAGCGCGGCGAGACCCCGATCCGCGTCGCGATCGACGGCGAGGCCGCCGGCCTGATCGCCGTCGCCGACCAGGTCCGCGACGGAGCCGCCGAGGGCGTCGCCCGCCTCCGAGGGCTCGGCGTCCGCGTCGTCATGCTGACCGGCGACCAGCAGCAGACGGCCAACGCCGTCGCCCGTCGCGTCGGCATCTCCGAGGTCGTCGCCGAGGTCCGTCCCGAGG
>JANQNP010000012.1 GCA_028279505.1 Dehalococcoidia bacterium | reverse complement strand
GGGCGGCGGCGTTGGCGTCGACCCAACGCGCGCTCCAGGCGGGGTCAGCGGCGGAGGGAGCCGCGCGGAGCAGAGCTTCGCAGAGCAGGGTCGGGTCGGCGCGGAGGACGGTCGCGGACAGGGCGTCCGGATCGCGCAGGCCGGCGGTCGTCGCCGAGGCGTCGTCGACGACGATGTGATCGAGGTCGGCGATCGAGGCGAGCCAGAGCTTGAGCGGCTTCGAGGTCGGCGCGGCGCCGAAGCGGAGCACGACCTCGGGTGCCGCGACCGCGGTGAACTTGGGTTCGCGGGCGAGCACGTCGGCGCGGTCGATCACCCTCGATTGGTCGTGGGCACCGGTGCGGAGGCCGGAGAGCGGGTCGGCGACGACCGGCCAGCCGAGGAGCTCGGCGACGGCGACGATGGCGGCGGCCGGCAGGCCCGCGGATTCGGGGCCCGCGACGATGAGGCCGCGCCGGCCGGCGATCCGGGAGCCGAGGTTGTCGATCGCCTCGTCAGGTGGCGCGAGGCGGGTGGGGTGCACCTCGGAGATGGCGAGCGGGAGCGAGACGGGCGCGGCCGGGGTTGCGCCGACGAGCGGCTCGCGGAAGGGGAAGTTCAGGTGCACCGGGCCGGCGGGGGCCTCGAGCGAGAGCGCGGCGGCGCGGTGGGCGGTGCTGGCGGCGTAGCGCCCGAGGAGCGAGCCTTCCTCGGGCAGTGGCATGTCGACGGCCCACTTGGCGTGCGAGCCGAACATGCGCACCTGGTCGATGGTCTGGGCCGCCCCGGCATCGCGGAGCTCGGGTGGGCGATCAGCGGTGAGGACGATCAGCGGCACGCGGGAGAGGCGGGCCTCGACGACGGCGGGGAGGAAGTTGGCGGCGGCGGTGCCGGAGGTGCAGACGATGGCGACGGGCTCGCCGCGCTGGCGCGCGATGCCAAGGGCGAAGTAGCCGGCGGAGCGCTCGTCGAGGTGGAGCCACGGGGTGATGCCGGAGTCCTCGGCGGTGAGCGCGAGCGTGAGCGGGGTGTTGCGGGAGCCGGGTGCGATCACGGCATGACGGACGCCGCTCGCCGCCAGGGCGGCGACGAACGTTCCGACGTAGCGGTCGAGCGCGGCCGGCACGAGCTTCCTCTCTGTCCCCACGATCAGGGACCAGGGCGATCAGGCGGGGATGGCGCTCGTCTTCGAGGGGACGCGGCCGCCGAGGGCTTCAGCGAGCGGGCGGAACTTCAGGCTGACCTCGTCGAGTTCGGCGCGCGGATCCGAGTCGCCCATGATGCCGTTGCCGGCGAAGAGCCAGGCGCGGGGGCCGCGCAGCAGGGCAGTGCGGAGGGCGACGGCGAACTCACCGTCGCCGTTGGCGTCAAGCCATCCGACGGGCCCGGCGTACCAGCCGCGGTCGAAGCCCTCGTGCCGGGCGATCACCTCGCGCGCGACATCACGTGGCCGGCCGCAGACGGCGGGCGTGGGGTGGAGGCGCTCGACGAACTCGAGCACGTCGACGCCGTCGCGGGCGTCGCCGCCGATGCGGGTGGCGAGGTGCTGGATGTTGCGGAAGCGGCGGATCGAGGGCGAGTCGTCGACCTCGAGGTGGTCCGTCGCGCCGTCGAGGCGTTCGACGATCTCGCGAACGACGACCTCGTGCTCGACGCGGCTCTTCGCGTCGGCGAGCAACTCCTGTCCGAGCGCGCGGTCCTCGGCGGGGGTTCGGCCTCGGCGTTGCGACGAGGCCAACCCGAGGGTGCGGGCACGACCGTCCTCGAGGCTGACAAGCAGCTCGGGGCTGGCGCAGACGAGGGTGGCGTCGCCGGCGGTGAAGCTGACGACGTGGCAGTCGGGGTAGTCGGCGCGGAGGTGCGAGAGGGTCGCGCCGAGTGGGAGGTCGGCGTCGCTCTCGAGCTCGATGGAGGTGGCGAGGACGGTCTTCTCGTAGGCGCCGTCGCGGATCTCGCCGGCGATGGTGGCGACGCTCTGGAGCCACGATTGCTCATCGATCGAGCGCGCCTCACGCAGGGGGCCGCGCAGGACGGAGGATGCGCCGACGGTCTTGCCGTTCTCGAAGCTGCGCTCGATGAGGCGCAGGGCCTCGTCGCCGGAGACGCCCGGCGCGAGGACGACGCCGACGTCGCCTTCTTCGAGGACGAAGAGCATCCGCGGGAGGACCAGAGAGCCAGCACCGAAGCGCTCCCAGGGGGTCTGCGGGGTCTGAGCGGGGGCAAAGCGGAAGCCGCCGAGCAGTCGCGGGCGGAGCCGTCGCTCGGCGGGTGGAGCGCCCTCGAGGAGTGCGTTTGCACGCGGGCGGGCCGCGGTCGGGGCGTCGCCGGGGGCGAGGTCGACGCGGGCGGCCTCGCCGACGCCGATCAGGGCGAAGCCCTGGTCGGGGCGCTCGATGCTGGCGATGACGCCGGCGACCGCGGGCGCGCGGAGCAGCGCCCGCGGGTCGAACTGGGTGGGGAGGAGGGCGGAAGCGAATCCGTTCGGGGAACGGTCGCGGGTAGCTTCGGCGAGAGCCGCGGCGGCCTGGTCGACCGCGCGTCCAAGCGACATCGGGCGATCACTTTCACACCAAGCGCGGGAGCGGACGCTCACTCCGGCCACGGCGACCGGGTTAGTCGGAGTATATCCACGGCTCTGCTTAGCGACTCCGGGAGATCCCACAGTGCCGAGGCGTAGACTCGAGGTGAGCGAGAAAGGTGCGACTGATGCTCCGGACGCTCTTCGAAACCGGCCTGCGTGGCGATTGCCCCGGCTGCGGCCAGCAGTCGATGTTCACCGGCTTCTACGAGATCCCGGAACGCTGCTCTCGCTGTGACCTGCAGTACCAGGTGGGCGAGGGCGCGTGGCTGGGCGGCATCGCGATCGGCTACGGGTTCGGGGTGATCGGCGCGATCCTCGTGGTGTTCGTCGAGCTGATCTGGAGTCCGATCCGGTCGGCCGGCCTCGATCCGATGTGGACGATCGCGATCTTCGGGCTGGTGGCGACAGCGATCGGGTACCGCCCAGCGAAGTCGATCTGGTTCGCGCTGCTGTTCCAGTACGGGTTCATGCGCTGGCCGGACGGGACGCCGACCGACGGGACGCGACGGCCCCTCGTGACCAGCGAAGGCCACTAGCTGAGTTCGCTAGCCGAGACGCCTCGCAGGGCTCGCTAGCGGATCCGGACCTGGTGCTCGGTCGTGGGCGTCCCGGCGCGCGAGCTGACGACGGTGAGATGCGTCAGGTGGCCGTCGTCGGCTGGTGTCAGCAGTCCGAAGCAGACGGCGCCGACCGCAACGTTCCCGCAGGAGTGGATGCGCTCCTGCAGCGGATCCGCCTCCGTGCCCACGTAGATGTCGAAGCGACGCGCCGGGCCGTCGATGTTCGTGACGCCGCCGATAGTGAACTTGATGTTCGAGCCGGGGACGTCGAAGGCCATCGCCAGGTAGTCGTAGTCCATGTCCCACGAGGGCCAGAGGAGCCCGCCGATCAGCGGGCCGACGCCGTCGGCGGTGCAGCCCGCGGCGTTGCACGCGGCCATCGAGGTCTCGCGCGTGCCGGTGGTGAAGACGCGGCGGACGTCGGATTCGCCGATGGTGGCGACGACGGTGTCCCAGTCGACCGTCGCGGTCGACGAGGCCTGGCTCGTGCAGGTGGCGGGGCCGTCGTTGAAGGGCGAGCGGGTGCAGAAGAGGTAGCTCGCGGCATCCTCGCGGGGCGACCAGCCGAGCGCGGCGGCGCCGCCGAGGGTGCCGATGCCGGCGGCGAAACTGGCGAACGACGGTTGCAACACCGGGAGCAGGGTGCTCGCGTCGAGTTCGACGTTGACGACCGCCGTATCGAGGTGCTGGAAGTTGTCGCGGACGGAGACGGTGAACTCGAGCGGCGTGGTCTGGTCCGGCGCGATGAAGGTGGCGGAGGCGCCGTCGACCAGGAGCGTCACCTCGGGGCCGCCGGTCTGCTCCCACTCGTAGGTGATCGGGTCGCCCTCGGGATCCGTGGCACTGGCGAGGAGGGTGAAGCTCATACCGGGCACGGCGGTCTGGCTGGTGACGATCTCGAGCTCAGGCGCCCGGTTGATGCCGTAGAGGCCCTGCAGGAGCGCCTGCTCCTCGGCAGTGGCGATGGTCGGGCAGGTGGTGAGGTCGTCGGGGTCGAAGGAGTTGAACATCAGGTCGGTACGGGTGTTGCTGTGGCCGAAGCCGAGTACGTGACCGAGTTCATGCGCGATGACGGAACGGAAGCAGACTTCGGGGACCGAGAGACCCGGGTCGATGATGACGTCGAACTCGACGAAGCGCCGGTCGGACGGGACCCCGAAGAACGGGATGTCGAACCAGCTTCCGCGGGCGATCGCGGCTGCGGATCCGCTCACTGCGTCGCGGGAGTCGTCGAAGCCGACCTCGTTGACGTTGTTGTCGTCTTCCCAGCGGAAGCCGGAGGTGCAATCGCCGAGGTACTCGAACCCGATGGCGGCGTCGAGCGTGTTCCACATCTCGGCGGAGTCGCTGACGAAGGTGCGGAAGCCCTCGGCGGTCAGGCTGGATGGGCGGGCGAACTGGTGGGTGCAGATCGGGACGGGGATCGCGTCGGAGAACCAGCGCCCCGGGGCGCCACCGCACTCGGTCGTGATGCTGCCGTCATCGCAATCGGTGAAGAACTGGATGCCGAGGCTGCTCGTGCTCAGGTTGTCGATCGGGCGAACGCCGGTGCCGGGCTGTTCTGCCTCGGCGGTGGGCACGAACAGGAGCAGCGTCACGGCCATCGCGGCGAGCGTGAGCGTGACAGCGACGGATGGCACAGCCCACCGAGGGTGGAGGCTGCTGCGGTTTCGCGGCACTGGCTACTCCGCCCGTCCGTCGGGTCCTGGTGTGGGGAGTGCGACGATTCTAGCGCCCCTGCTCCGGTTGCCGTCGACCGCCGGCGGCGGGATCGCCTCGATCGCGGCCACGCCGCGCCCTACTCGGGGCGCTTGTAGACCATGATCGAGCGGCCGCTGATCTCGCCGGCCTCGAGGGAGCGGACGCCCTCGTTGATGTCGTCCAGTGCGTTGTAGCGCTTGGTGATCATCTTGTTCAGCGGCAGTGCGCCCTGCTTGTACCACTCGACGTACTGGGGATAGTCCTCGACGGGGTGGCTCGAGCCGCCGAGCGAGCCGATCAGGTGGCGCTCGCCGACGGGGAAGAGGCCCTGCGGGATGGTGATCGGCCCCTGGGGGATGCCGACGATGACGGCCGTGCCGCCACGTGCGGCGCCGAGGCGGCCGGGTTTCGCGACCTCGACGATCTGGTGGAGGGTGACCTCGGCGCCGATCGCGTCGAAGGAGAAGTCGACGCCGCCGCCGGTCATGTCGTTCACGGCCTCGACGGGGTCGACCTCGGAGGCGTTGACGACGTCGGTGGCGCCAAACTCCTTCGCGAACTCGAGCTTCTCGTCGTTGAGGTCGACGGCGATGATGCGGCCGGCACGCGCGATCTGGGCGCCGGCTAGGACGTTGATGCCGACGCCACCGACACCGAAGACGGCGACCGTGTCGCCGGGCTGGACCTTGGCGGAGCCGATGACGGCGCCGACGCCAGTGACGGTCGCGCAGCCGATGATCGAGGTGTCCTCGACGGATACGTCGTCGCCGAGCGGGATCACCATCTGCTCGTGGGCGAGGACGTGCTCGGCCCAGGTGTAGATGTTGGGGCCCTCGACGTCGCGACCGCGGAAGTTGAAGCGGGTGCGCGGGACGGGCGGGTACTCGACGGTGATGTCGCGCGGCACCCAGGTGACCATGACCCGATCGCCCTCGCGGACGTGGGTGACGGCGCTGCCGGTGGCTGTGACGACACCCGTGGCCTCGTGGCCGAGGAGCAAGGGTCGGGCGAGGGTCGGGTTGTGGAGCTGGTGGAGCTGTGAGTGGCAGATGCCGGAGGCGTACAGCTCGACGAGAACTTCCTCCTCGTTGGGATCGGGGAGCTCGATCTCCTCGATGGCGAGTGGCTGTCCGTGCTCGACATCCACGGCGGCGCGCGTCTTCATCCGAGATCCCTCTCCACCGGTGGCCGGCTCACGTGGTCCGGCGCCAACGATACACTGGCGCCGCCACCACACCTGTGGTGAGCGGGCTCATGGATCCTCGAGGAGATCGACCATGACCGAGCGTCATACCGAACGTCGCAACGGGTCATCGAACGGCGTCCGCGAGGGCGTGCCGCCGGACTCACCGGCGGCTGGAATCCACTATCCGGCGCAGGCGGAGCGGCCGCCAGTGGACCCGAACCCGCCGTACCGACTGCCCCTCGCGGGGGTGCGGGTCCTCGATATGAGCGTGTTTCAGCAGGGGACGTACGCGTCGGCGATGCTCGCGGACATGGGCGCGGACGTGATCAAGATCGAGGGGCCGAACTCGCCCGATCCGGGGCGCGCCGGCGGTGGTGGCGACGCGCCGAACGGGCTCAGCCCCTACTTCCAGCACCTGAACCGGAACAAGCGGGGGATCTGCCTCGATCTGAAGCATCCGCAGGGGAAGGAGGCCTTCCTCAAGCTCGTCGAGACGGCGGACATCTTCCACAACAACATGCGGCCGGGCGTGCTCGACCGGCTGGGGCTGACGTACGACGTGCTGAAGACCCGCAATCCTCGGATCATCCTGTCGAACGCCACCGGGTGGGGGAACGAGGGGCCGGACGCGGCGGCGCAGATGGGCAGCATGGACGTGCTCGCGCAGGCGCGGGGCGGGATCATGTCGGTCACGGGGACGCCGGAGAGCGGGCCGCTGGCGGTGGGCGTGCCCTTCGCGGATCACGTCGGGGCGCTCGTGTCAGCGTTCGGGATGATGACCGCGCTGTGGGAGCGCGAGCAGAGCGGCGAGGGGCAGGTGTCGGACACCTCGCTGTACGGATCGCAGCTCTGCATCCAGGGGCTGAACATCACCGCGGCGATGTGGGGGATGCCCGTACGCGGCCTGACGGCGGACGAGGATCGGGCGCCTCACTGGTCGCGCTACCTGTGCGAGGACGGGTTGTACCTCCTCGTGGGCGGCGGCCAGCCGGCAAAGTGGTGGGCCGACTTCTGCGAGGTGATGGGCGCGCCTGAGCTCGCCGAGGGCGGAATGCCGGCCCACGTGAAGAGCGACCTGAACCGGAAGCGGCGCGCGGCGCTGCAGAAGATCTTCCTCACGAAGCCGCGCGACGAGTGGCTGTCGATCCTGCGGCCGCGGTTCTTCGTGCAGCCGATCGCGGACTACCTGGAGATCGCCGAGGACGAGCAGCCGTGGGCGAACGGCTACCTCACGAACATGCCCGACCCTCGCGATCCGGAGGCGCCGTTCCTACCGACGGTGGGACCGCCGGTGCGGTTGAGCCGAACGCCGCCCTCGATCCGGTCGGCGGCACCCGAGTTCGGGCAGCACACCGAAGAGGTGCTCCAAGAGGCGGGCTTCGACTGGGATGAGATCAACGAGCTGCGGGAAGCGGGTGCGTTCGGCGATCTGGCTCAGGTTTCCGGCTAGTCCTCGAACGTTTCGTATCGCCTCCGAGTGGGGCTAGAACGGCAGCTCGATGAGCAGCGTGAACACGATCCGCGGGCCGATCGACAGCAGTGCGCTGGGCCGGACGCTCTCGCATGAGCATCTGACCAACGGGTTCAGCGGGATGGAGAACATCACAGGTCTGCTGCCGCGTGCCGAGATGGTGGGTCGGAACCTCGATGCGCTTGATCGCGCCAAGGAAGCTGGGATCGACAGCATCATCGACTGCACGCCGTGGGACCTGGGGCGGCAGATGTGGCTGTTCGAGGCGGTGGCGGGGCGATCGCCGGTGAACATCGTCTGCGCGACCGGGGTCTACCGCTGGGTGCCGCCGATCTACTGGGGGATGGACCCGGACGAGATCGCGGCGATCTGGATCGCCGAGGTCGAGGACGGCATCGAGGGGACCGGCATCAAGCCCGGGATCATCAAGCTGGCGTGGGACATGGAGTACCAGCTCACCGACGGACGGGTGTCGCCGCGCGCCGTCCTCGAGCTGACCGCCCGCGCGGCAGCGCGGACCTCGAAAGCGACGGGGATCCCGATCACCTGCCACACGCGGGCGGTCGACGAGCTGGGGTCGCCGCTGCTCGACATCTTCGAGGGCGAAGGAGTCGACCTCGGCGCGGTGACGATCGGGCACTCGAACGACACGCAGGACCTCGCCTACCTGCGCGGCGTGGCCGCGCGGGGGGCGAACGTGGGCCTCGATCGGTTCTTCTCGACGAACGTCGATTATGTCGCGGAGCGAAGCGGGATTGCGCTGGCCCTCGCGCAGGCGGGGTACGCGGAGCGGACGAGCCTCGGGCACGACGGGACGCCGGCGGGGCTGTGGGGCCGCTGGCGGGAGGAGCCGAACCCAGGGGTGTGGACGCTGGTCCCGGAGCACGAGGTGACGTGGCTCCTCGAGAATGGCGCTTCCGAGGCGGACGTGGAGGCGATGCTGGCGGGGTCGATCCGGCGGACGTTCGAGGCGGCGGCGGAGCAGGTCGGATAACCTGTTAGCTATGGCCGAGAGCCCATTCAGCCTCGAGGACGCAACGTGGGTCGAGTCGCTGCGCGCCGCATTTGGTGAAGCGCTCGTCGACGTACGCGTCGTTGCGGAGGGTGATGGCGGCGATTTCATCGTCGTACACGCGGCCGGACGTCGCCGAGAGGCGCTCGAGCAGTTTCTCGGCGCGCTGCGCGCCGACGAAACGAGCCCGCCCTTCGAGTTCATGCTGTTCGAGGTCGGACAGGTCCCGGATTACTACCGGGAGTACGTGAGCATCGGCCCCGCTCCGACGCATGCCTAACCGGCGGGAGCACCTCGCCAAGGCCGACGCGAACGCGGAAACGCTGGCCTCAATCGCCGCCGAGCGATCGTCGCCAGAATGGGCGATCACGGTTGCCTTCTATCGCGCCGTTCACCTCGTCGAGGCCTGGTCGGCGCTCCGGGATCGCCACCACCGGAACCACCGTCGACGGAACGAAACGGTCAACCGGCTCCTGCCCGAGATCGCCGCCGACTACGGTGAGCTGTACGAAGCATCTCGCGTCGCCCGGTACGACCCCCTCGGGCTGCTGGATTGGGGCGACTACGACCGGCTCGTCATGGGTCTTGATCGGATCGAAGCCCATCTGCGGTCGGCCATCCGTTAGGGGTCATCCGGAGCGCGGTCTCAGCGCAGAGCCCGCGCTATACTCCGCCTCGCCGGGCGGATGCCGACTGATCGCCGGCTTTCGAGGGGGATTCGATGGTCACTGGGTACGCGGAGATCGCCAAGGACATCAGCGCGCTGAAGGCGCACCCGAACATCGACAACTACGAAGCTCTGCGCGAGAGCTGGAACTGGGACGACGTCTGGGCGGAGCTCGATACCCCGAACGGGTTAGTCAACCAGGCGCACGAGTGCATCGATCGGCACGCGCTGGGTGAGCGGGCGCAGAAGCTCGCGATGATCTGGCAGGCCGCCGACGAGAGCATCGAGAACTACACCTACGCCGACATGAAGCGCGAGACCGACAAGGTCGCGAACGCATTCCGGGGCGCGGGGATCGAGAAGGGCGATCGGGTCTTCTTCCTCAGCGACCGGATCCCGGAGCTGTACTTCGGGGTGTTCGGGACGCTGAAGCTCGGGGCGATCGCGGCGCCGCTGTTCTCGGCGTTCGGGCCGGAGCCGATCAAGGAGCGCGTCGAGCGCGCCGACGGCAAGGTGATCGTGACGACGCCCAAGCTGCTGGCCAAAGTCGACGCGATCCGCGATCAACTACCCAGCCTCGAGACGGTGATCGTGATCGACACGCGCGAGGAGACCGAGGTCGCCGAGCGGGACGTGGCATGGTCCTCGATCGTGCCGGGGGCCTCGGAGGACTTCACGATCGAGCCAACCGGGGCCGAGGACTGGTCGATCATGCACTTCACCAGCGGCACGACCGGGCTGCCCAAGGGGGCGGCGCACGTGCACAACACGGTGGTGAGCCACTACGCGACCGGCAAGTACGTGCTGGACTTCCACGACGACGACATCTACTGGTGCACCGCCGACCCGGGCTGGGTGACGGGGACCTCGTACGGAATGTTCGCGCCGTGGAGCAACGGGATCACGCAGGTGATCGACGAGGGCGCGTACAGCGCTCGGCGCTGGTACGAGACGATCACCCGGCACAAGGTGACGGTCTGGTACACCGCGCCAACGGCGATCCGGCTGCTGATGAAGACCGGCTCGGAGACGGCGCGCGGCCACGACCTCTCGTCGTTGCGTTATGTGATGTCGGTCGGTGAACCGCTCAACCCGGAGGGCGTGGTCTGGGGCGAGGAGGCGTTCGACCTCCCGATCCACGACAACTGGTGGCAGACGGAGACGGGCGCGATCATGATCGCGAACTACCCGATCCTGCCGATCCGGCCGGGCTCGATGGGCAAGCCCTTCCCGGGGATCCACGCCGCCATCATCGACGATGAGGGCAACGAGATGACCGAGCCGATGGCCGAAGGTCAGCTCGCGGTGAAGCCACCTTGGCCCTCGATGTTCCGCACGTACTGGAACGACCAGGAACGCTACGACTCCCGCTTCAAGAACGGCTGGTACCTGACCGGCGACAAGGCGAAGCGCGACGAGGACGGCTACTTCTGGTTCGTCGGCCGCGACGACGACGTGATCAACACCGCCGGGCACCTGGTGAGCCCGTTCGAGGTGGAGAGCGCGCTGATCGAGCACGACGCCGTCGCCGAGGCCGGCGTGATCGGGAAGCCGGACGACATCGCGATGGAGGTCGTGAAGGCATTCGTGACGCTGAACGACGGCGTCGAGGAGTCGCGCGAGCTGATGCGCGACCTGAACAACCACTGCCGCACGCGCCTCGGACCGGCGGTCGCACCTCGAGAGATCCAGGTGATCGACATCCTGCCGAAGACGCGGAGCGGCAAGATCATGCGGCGCCTGCTGAAGGCGCGCGAGCTCGGGCTGCCCGAGGGCGATACGTCGACGCTCGAGGAGGACTAGCGCCTCTCCTGCCGGAGCGGGCTGACGGCTAACCTCGGAACGGACTCGCGGGGCGCCTTCCTCGTGAGGAGCGACGGCCCTCGAGACGACCGAGAGCAGAGGACGAACGATGGCAGCATCCGAGAACGGGGCCGACGAGGGACCCCAGATCCACCGTGGGCTGAACGGGGTCTACTTCGACCGCAGCGCGGCGAGCTTCATCGACGGCCGCGAGGGGGTCCTCACCTACCGCGGCTACTCGATCCACGATCTGGCGTCGCAGTCGACGTTCGAGGAGGTCGGGTACCTCCTGCTCCACGGCGAGCTGCCGAACGCCTCGGAGCTGGCGGGGTTCCAGGCGGAGCTGGGCGCGGCGCGGGAGCTGCCGGGCGGCGTGATCGACGTGATCCGCGCGACATCACACGCGCACCCGATGGACGTGCTGCGGACCGCGGTCTCGGCTTCGGCAGCGTTCGACCCGGAGGTCGAGGACAACTCGCGCGAGGCGACGCTGCGCAAGGGCGTGCGGCTGACAGCGGCGGTACCGGCGATGGTGGCGGCGCACCACCGGATCCGGAACGGCCAGGACCCGGTCGAAGCGGACCCGAGCATGGGTCACGCGGCGAGCTTCCTCTACCAGCTCAAGGGCACAGCCGGCTCAGCGGACGCCGTGTCGCTCATGGACAAGGACGCGATCCTGCACGCGGAGCATGGGTCGAACGCCTCGGCGTTCACGGCGCGCGTGGTGGCGGGGACGGACGCGAACCTGCACGCGGCCGTCACCTCGGCGGTGGCGGCGCTCTCCGGACCGGCGCACGGCGGCGCGGCCGAGAACGTGATGAAGATGGCGCAGGAGATCGAGGAGCCGGAACGCGCCGCCGACTACGTGAAGGCGCTGCGCAAGGACAGGCAGCCGGTGATGGGTTTCGGTCACCGCGTCTACCGGACCGAGGATCCTCGAGCGCGGCACATGCGCGAGGGAGTTGAGCGCCTGTCCGCCGAGATGGGCGAGCCGAAGTGGTACCAGATCCTCGAGGCGACAGTCGATGCGATGAAGCCGTACTCCCGGCTCGGCGTGAACGTGAACGTCGACTTTTACGCGGGGGTCGTCTACTACCTGCTGGGGATCCCAGAGGACCTGTTCGTGCCGATCTTCGCGATGGGACGCGTCCCGGGGTGGGCCGCGCAGGTGCTGGAGCAGTTCGAGCACAACATCCTGATCCGGCCGCTCACCGTGTACAACGGGCCGGACGCGCGGGAGTACGTGCCGCTGGCTGCGCGCTAGCCCTCCGGAGGGCCGCTCGACGCGGCCGAGCCTCGGTGGGTACTCGCCCTCGATCGGCCGGGGACGCGAGCCTCACGGCCCGCGCGTCTGGTTTCGCCCGCCCGCTCACATAGGTTCGCCATCCCGCGGGGGGATAGCGTCAGCTCCGGAGACCGGCGGGCGTCACATCCGGCGGTAGCGGTTGACGGCGGCTATGGAGAAGACCGCGGTCAGTCCCGAGGTCCAGATCAGCGTCTTCACGATGTCGCTGCTGTCGGGGATACCGAGGGCCAAGCCACGGACGGCGTTGACAGCGATGGTTACCGGGTTCTGCTCGGCGAAACCCTGGACGACGGAGTGCATCGACTCGACGGGTACGAATGCGGAGCTGATGAAGGTGAGCGGGAAGAGCCAGAGGAAGCCCGCGCTCTGCATGGTCTCGACATTGCGGATCCAGACGCCGAGCGTCGCGGAGATCCAGAGGAAGGGGATGGCGGCGACGACGGTCATGACCGGGACGCTCACCGACTCCAGGAGGTTGCCATGGAGGCGGAAGCCGACGGCGAACCCGACGAGGAGCATGACGGCGACCACGAGGACGATCGTCGTGAGGTCCGCAACGATTCGGCCAGCGACGACGGCCGCCCTCGACATGGGGAGCGAGCGGTAGCGGTCGATCATGCCCTGGTTCAGGTCCTCGGCCAGGCCGGTTCCCGTGTTCATGGCGGTGAACATGACGGTCTGGACCATGACTCCGGGGATCAGGAAGTCGATGTAGTTCTCGGCCGACGTGGTGATGGCGCCACCGAAGACGTAGTTGAACAGCAGGATGAACATCACCGGCTGGATCGCCAGGAAGACGATGTAGTCGAAGCGCCGACTCATGCGCAGGAGATTGCGGCGCGCCATCAGGAGCGAGTCGGTGACGGTCCAGCGAAGGCTCGCCGACGTGGTATGGACGGGCGGGCGTCGCGCCGGGCTCGAGGTCGCGGCGGTAATCAGGCCGCTCCCTCGATGGTGTCAGCCTCGTCGGCCGCGCGGCCGGTGAGGGCGAGAAAGACGTCGTCGAGCGTCGGCTGATGCAGGCCGATGTCGTCGATGACGACGCCCGCTGCTTCGAGTTCGCGGACGGCGAGCGCGATGACGGCGGAGCCGCGCGTGGTACCGACGGAGACGCGGCGTGCGGCCTCCTCGACCTGCGGATCCTGCGCGTCGAGGCGTCCGAGGACCGCAGCGGCGGCCGCGAGTTGGTCGGGCGTCTCGACCTGCACGGAGAGCACGGCCTGAGCGGTCTGCTGCTTCAGCTCATCGGCGGTGCCTTCGGCGAGCACCTTGCCGCGGTCGATGACGGTGATGCGATCGGCGAGCGCGTCTGCCTCGTCGAGGTACTGGGTGGTGAGGAGGACGGTGGTGCCCTCCGCGACGAGCCCGCGGATGACGTCCCAGAGGGCGAGCCGGCTGCGCGGGTCGAGGCCGGTGGTCGGCTCGTCAAGGAAGAGCACCGGTGGCTCGGCGATGATGCTCGCTGCGAGGTCGAGGCGGCGGCGCATACCGCCGGAGTAGGTGCGGGCCTGGCGGTGACCGGCCTCGACGAGGTCGAAGCGCTCGAGGAGCGCATCGGCGCGCCGCCGAGCCTCGGTCTTCGGCAGGTGGTAGAGGCGGGCGACCAGCTCCAAGTTCTCGCGGCCGGTGAGGTAGTCGTCGACGGCGGCGCTCTGGCCGGCGAGTCCGATCACATGGCGGAGGGCGTCGGCGTCCTCGACGACGTCGTAGCCCTCGACGATGGCGCGGCCGGAGTCGGGGACGAGCAGCGTGGTGAGGACGCGGACGAGCGTCGTCTTGCCGGCGCCGTTGGGGCCGAGCAGCCCGACGACGGAGCCGCGCTCGACGCGCAGATCGGCGCCGTCGAGGGCGCGCACCTCGCCGTAGTGCTTGTGGACGCCCTCGACGAGCACGGCCGCGTTCAGGTCGGTCACGAGCGGTGTCGCCGTCTTGCTGCTGGTTTCATCCCCCCATAGTCAGCAGCCGAGCAGATTTACGCCACTGTCCGCTCGGACGAGATCTCAGCCCCGCGGGCCCTCGAGGTGCCGGCGCAGCCGATCGAGGCGCGCATCCCACGCAGCGCCGGCTCGGTTGAGCCACTCGGCGGCCTCGGCGGCGACGTTCGGGCGGACGCGGTAGATCACGGCGCGCCCCTGGGATTCGCTCTCGACGAGGCCCGCCTTGCTGAGCACCGCGACGTGCTTGGTGACGCCCTGCCGGGTGATCGGGAGGCGGTCGGCGAGGGCGGTGGCGCTTGCTCCATCCGCCTCGCCGAGGAGTTGCAGCACCTCGAGGCGCATCGGATCGCCGAGCGCCCGGAAGACGGCGCTGGCCTCGGTGGTGTTCATGCGCCCGCCTCGGCTTCCAGGTACCGGCGCAGGCGGGGCAGCACCACGGTGTCCCAGCCGGTCGTGTTCTCGGTGAAGGTTCGTGTGCCGAGCGTACCCGGCAACGCCGCGAAGCCGGTCTCGCGGAGATTCAGCTGTGTGCCATCGGGATGGTCGCTCAGCCGGAACTCGACCTCGGTGGTGAGGTCGCCGGCGTCGGCGGCGTCCGGCTCGGACTGGAACGGCTGCCAGGCGATCACGAATCGCTCTTCAGGCTCGACGGCGACGATGGTGGCGTCCTGGCTGCCGTGCTCAGCGCTGAAGTGAAACACCAGCCGGCCACCTGCGCGGAGGTCGACCTCGGCGCCGCGCGGGCTCCACCAGGCGGCGAGGCCCTCGGGCGTGGTGAGCGCCGCCCAGACGGCGGGCCGCGGGGCGGCGAAGACCAGCTCGCGTTCGATGACGTTGGGGGTGGGTTCGGTCACCGGTGCACCACCGGGGTCCCGGTGCTGAGGTAGGTCTCGAGGTGGCCGAGCTCGACCGTCCAGCCGTCCTCGTTGTCGGCGAGCGAGCGAGCGGCGAGAGCGTCCGGGAGCGCGGCGAAGCCGGTCTCGCGGAGCTTGAGCAGCGTGCCGTCGGGGTGGTCGGCGAGCACGAATTCGACGCGCGTGCGGAGGTCCGGGTAGTCCTTCGCCTCCTCGAGGTTGCCGAACGGCTGCCAGAAGTAGGCGAAGCGGTCCTCGGGCTCGAAGAGGTCGATCTCCGCCTCGCTGATGCCGTGCTCCTCCCCGAAGTGGAAGCGCATCGTGCCGCCGGGGCGCGGGTCCACCTCCACGCGGTCGGCCCACCAACCGGCCATTCCGTCGGTCGTGGTGAGGGCGGTCCAGACCTCGGAACGGGGCGAGCGGAGGATCAGTTCTCGTTCGATGACATCGCTGACTGGCACGGGGTTGCTCCTTCTTCGTGCGCCGAACGATAGCAACCGAATGGTTGCTTATGCAACCCAGCGGTTGCGATGGCAGGCATGTGGGCGAGCCGTACGATGGCGCTTCGAGGAGACCGGGGACCCCGACGGGCGCGAGGAGTGCGATGGCCGACGGCGACGACCCGCTGCTGCTCCGCGACGCGACCCGCGACGACCTGGCCGAGGTCGTGCGGCTGATCCTCGCGGACTCGCTGAGCGGGCGCTGGGAGGACGGCCTCGACGAGGCTGGCCCGGTGCGTGCGTTCGAGGCGATCGAGGCGGATCCGAACAACCGGCTGATCGTCGCAGAACGGGCGGACGCGATCCTCGGGACGATGCAGCTCACCTTCATCCCGCAACTGACGCTGCGCGGCGGGCTGGTGATGCAGATCGAGAACGTGCGTGTGGACTCGAGCCTGCGGAGCGCCGGGATCGGCCGGCAGATGATCGAGTGGGCGATCGAGGAGGCGCGCACCCGTGGATGCGCCCTCGCACAGCTGATGTCGAACAACGAGCGGGCGCGGGCGCACGCGTTCTACGAGCGCCTCGGATTCAACCAGTCGCACAGCGGGTTCAAGTACTCGCTCTGAGCGAGCGGACAGGCAGAGCGGGCCGGTACGCCGCGATACGATCTCGGCATGCCGCTACTTCCCGCGCTGAAGTCCGCCGCCGTTGAGCGCGGCCTGATCGCCTCGAGCGTGGCGCTCGACGCCGGCGCGGCGTTCGCGCTGGTGCGCGACCTGCCGTACCGGCCCGCGTCGACCCCGGAGCCGCAGACGACGATCGCGGAGTGGGGCGCAACCCACGAGGGCCGGCACATCCTGCTGCAGGCGCTCTTCGCCGAGCTGGGGATGCCGGCGACGATCATCCTCGCGCCGCACGAGTTCACCGAGGAGAGCGCGCCCTGGCTCCCACCGGCGCTGCTCGACGAGGTGCGGCGCCAGCCGGTCGCCGACGTGCACAGCTTCCTGCGCGTCCAGCCGGCGTACGAGGCCGAGTGGACGACGGTGGACGCGACCTGGCCACTGGCGTCGCGTGCCCTCGGATTACCGGTCAACGAGGCGTTCGTCGCGGGCAGCGACATGGCGGTGGCGGTCGATCCGATCGAGATCCACCACGTGCCACCGGACGCCGATCCGACGGCGCTGATGCAGCGGATGATCGACGACCTCACGCCCGACCAGCAAGCCCGGCGCAAGGCGTTTCTCGGTGGGTTGATCGACTGGCTCGAAGCGGCGATTCCGAGCGCAAATGAGGGCTAACCGCCGCGGCGGGCGTTCGCTAGGATGAGCGCATGAGACCGATGTCGGTGGCGCAGACGTTCTCCTGGTCGATCGTGCTGGCGCTCGCCTGGGTCGGGCTACAGGCTTGGCAGAGCGACGAGCGCGACCCGGTGACGCTGGCGTCGACGGGTGTGTTCTTCTTCGCCGTCGCGTTCTTCTCGATGCGGGTGAGTTCGCGCCTCACCTCGTGGACCCAGGCGCGCTTCGCGAAGCCCGAGCCACCTCCCCCACCGCCGATCGAGTCGACGACGAGCCGTCCCGAGCACGTGCAGCGCCGGCGCGAGAAGCGCCGCAAGCGGAGCTATCGCCGCAAGCGCTGACCGAGGTGGATCCGCCTCGCTTCTGTCGATCTCAGATCAGGCGAGCTGGCCGCCCGCGAGCTATTCGCAGGCGGCGATGATCGCGGACGACATCTCCTCGGTGCGGAGCTGGACCGTCAGCGGGTCCTGCAAGCCGTTGGTGACGTAGGCGACGGCGAGCCCGCGACGCGGGTCGGCGTAGCCGATGGCGCACTGCTGGCCTGAGTGGCCAAAGACGTCGGGCTCGTTGAAGGGCGCGAACGGCCCGCCGACCAGGAACCCGAGTCCGTACGAGGACGGCAGGTGGCTGCTGCGGTCGAAGTCGACGGCGTTCTGGACGCTCGTCGCGGTCCGCACGAGGTCGGCGGGGAGCGGGCAGACGCCGGCGTAGTCCTCGGAGTCGTTCCAGCGACGTTCGAGCATGGCGTAGAAGCGGGCGAGCGCCTCGGCGGTCCCGATGCCGTTCGCGGCGGGTAGCTGGGCACGGAGCGTCGAGGGCAGGCGGAAGCGCTCGACGATGCCGCTGGTGCGGCGCTCGGTACCGTCGGGGTCGTCGAAGGTGGATTCGGACATGGCGACCGGCAGCGCGATGCGGTTCATCGCCTCGGCGTCTGCGACGCCGAGACTGGCCTGCATGCCGAGGGGCTCGAAGATCTCCTCCTGCAGGAACGCGCGGGGGAGGCGGCCGTCGACGCGGCGGATCAGCTCGCCGAGGGCGATGCCAAAGGTGACCGGGTGATAGCCGGTGTCGGTGCCGGGGGTCCACTCGGCCTCGATGTTGGCCGTAGCCTCGACGATGGCGGTCCACTGGTCGATCTCGGCCCAGTCGTAGCCCGGCGGGAAGACCGGGAAGCCGCCCTGGTGGGTGAGCACGTGGCGGACGGTGCACAGCTCCTTGCCGCCTGCGCCGAAGGAGGGCCAGACCCCGGCGAGCGGGGTGTCGAGCGAGACCTCGCCGCGCGCGACCAGTGCGAGGACGGCGACCGCCGCGAGCGGCTTGGTCGCCGAAAAGTAGAGCAACCGGGTGTCTTCGCCTCGCGCGTCGCCGACGCGGAACTCGAGCTGGAGCTCGCCGTCGCGGTAGATCGCGAGCTGGGCGCCGGGGTGCCAGCCACGCTGGAGGTGCTCACGCGCGAGGTCGCGGATCGCGTGCTGTCCGGCGACGGTCAGTCCGCGGGCCATGCTGCTCGCTCCCCCCTGCTAGCCGATCACGAGCCGTGCCGGAGCACGATCTTGCCGAAGTTGGCGTTCGATTCCATGTAGCGATGGGCGTCGGAGACCTCGGAGAGCGGGAAGATGCGGTCGACGACGGGGCTCACAGTCTCGTTCTGGAACAGGGGCAGGATACGGGAGACGAACTGCTGGGTGAGGGCAGCCTTCTCCTCAAGGGGTCGGGCGCGGAGGACGGTGCCGTGGACGCGGAGGCGCTTGCCCATGAGGGCGCCGAGGTTGACCTCGAGCTTGCCGCCCCCCATGACGCCGACGATCACCATCCGTCCGCGGACGCCGAGCGAGCGGAGGTTCTGCTCCCAGTAGGAGGCGCCGATCACGTCGAGGACGACGTGCACGCCGGCGCCGCCGGTGCGCTCCGCGACGACGTCGGCGAAGTCGGCTTCGTGGTAGTTGATGCCGACGTTGAGGCCGAGCTCGGCGGCGCGCTCGAGCTTCTCGTCGCTGCCGGCGGTGCCGAAGATGCGGCAGCCCTGCGCCGCCGCGAGCTGGATGCCGGCGGTGCCGACACCGGAACCGGCGGCGTGGATGAGGACGCTTTCGCCGATCGCGAGTTCGCACTGGGCGAAGAGGGCGTCGTAGGCGGTGAGGAAGACCTCGGGGATCGAGGCGGCCTCGTCCAAGTCGAGGTTCGGCGGGACGGGCATCAGCAGCCGCTCGTGGACGGCGACCTTGCCGCCGTAGCCGCCGCCACCGAGGAGGGCCATGACGCGGTCGCCCGGCTTCCAGGCGGTGACGCGGTCACCGACGGCCTCGACGATGCCGGACATCTCGAGGCCACCGACGTCGTCGCGGGTGCCGGGCGGTCCGGAGTAGCGGCCCATGCGCTGGAGCAGGTCGGCGCGGTTGAGGGCGGTCGCGTGCACGGCGACGAGGGCGTCCTCGGGACCGGGCACGGGGTCCGGGATCTCCTGGATGGCGAAGACCTCGGGACCGCCCGGCTCCGTGATAACCGCTGCCTGCATGCTGCCTCCGCCGGGTCGCTCGCGCGTGCTGGAACTGGATGAGAGCGGGATCCTAGCAGCCGCCCGGCGCGACCTATACTCGGCTCTGGGACGCGATACAGCGCGAGGTGAGCGGATGAGCGACGTCACAGGGGCGGCGGGTGCGACCGCCGGGGCGACCAGCCAGCTGGCCTCGTTCATCGTCGAGGCCTCGGTGCCGGCCACCGTCCGTCAGACGGCGCGGCGCTACCTGCTCGACTGGCTGGGCTCGTCGCTCGCCGGCGGCGAGATGCGGCCGCCGTCGCTGATCCGCGAGGTGGTGACCGCCCTCGGCGGGCACGCGCAGGCGACGGTGCTGGCTTCGGGCCGGCGGACATCGGCACCGCTGGCGGCGCTCGCGAACGCGGCGGCGTCGCACGTGCTGGAGATGGACGACCTCGACCCGGGTTCGATCTACCACCCGGCGGCGCCGACGGTGCCGGCGGCGCTGGCGGTCGGGGAGCAGCTGAACGTCGACGGCGACGCGCTCCTCGATGCGATCGCGATCGGGTACGAGGTGGGCATCCGCGTCGGCGAGGCGCTGGGTCCGAGCCACTACGAGCACTGGCACACGACGGGAACAGCCGGGACGTTCGGCGCCGCGGCGGCAGCCGCACGTCTGCACGGACTGAGCCCCGAGGAGACGGTGCACGCCCTCGGCAGCGCCGGGACGACGACGGCGGGGTTGTGGGAGTTCCTGAGCGACGGTGCGATGTCGAAGCAGCTGCACCCGGCGAAGGCGGCGCACGACGGGATCCTGTCGGTGCTGCTGGCGCAGCAGGGGTTCACGGCGGCGACGCGGATCCTCGAGGGTGAGAAGGGCGTGCTGGCGGCGATGTCGGACGAACCGCACCCGGAGCGCCTGACCGCCGGGCTAGCGGCGCTGGCCGCGCCCTCGGAGGGAGGCGGGTCCTCGGAGGGGGGCGAGCCAGCGGTGTGGCGGATCGACGGGGTGGCGTTCAAGGTGCACGCGGCGTGCCGGCACACGCACTCGGCGGTGGACGCGGCGCTGCAGCTGCGTACTGAGCACGAGCTGGAGGTCGCGCAGATCGAGCGGGTGGACGTGCGAATCTACGAGCAGGCGCTGGGGCTCCTCGATGGGGTCGAGCCGACGACGCCGTACGCGGCGAAGTTCTCGCTGCCGTTCTGCGTGGCGACCGCGCTGCAGTTCGGAGACCTCGGCCCGGGGCGATTCAGCGAGTCGACGATTCGCGAGCAGACGACGCTGGACCTCGTGGAGCGGGTGTCGTTCGAGACGGACCCGGAGCTGGACGCTTGCTACCCGGAGTCGTGGCCGAGCGTGGTGACGGTGACGCTGACCGATGGCTCGTCCGTGAGCGCGCGGGTGGATCACCCGGCGGGAGACGTCGAGGCGGGCGTCGAGGACGGCGAGCTGGCGGCGAAGTTCGCGCGGATGACGGGGCCGCAGTTCGGCGACGAGGCGCGCGCGTTCGCGGATCAGCTGCTCAGCGCGAGTCCGGCGCTGAGTCCGTCGGAGATCGTCGGCGCGTCACGCACCGGCGGTCTCGCGATCGCCACGGGAGCGCGCCGGAGCTGGTGATCGACGGCCGGAAGTCCTCGAACGGCGGGCGATCGCGCCCTACGGAACTCCCCACGACTCGTTGCTAGGATCACGAACGGGCGGGGAGGCCGGATGACCGAACTCAGCGAATCGCTGCGACTGACGCTCGACGAGGTGACGGCACGCCTCGATCCTTCCGAGCTGCCATTCGACACGACGGACGACCTGTACGCGGTCGAGGCCGTGTTCGGCCAGGAGCGCGCGACGCGCGCGATCGAGTTCTCGCTGGGGATGGCGGCGCCGGGGTACAACCTCTTCGCGTCGGGGCCGGACGGCATCGGCAAGTCAACGATCGTCGACGGGTTCCTGCGGCGGCGGGCGGCGCAGATGCCGACGCCCCAGGACTGGGTGTACGTCCACAACTTCGAGGATCCGGATCGGCCGGTCGGCATCGCCCTCGAGGCGGGGACGGGGCGGCGGTTCGCGGAGGACGTGCGGCGGACGGTCGAGTCGGCCGGCGAGGAGTTGGCGACGGCGTTCGACTCCGATTCGTACGCGCGACAGCGGCAGGATCTGGCCTCGGAGGTGGAGCGCGAGCGCGAGCAAGTGCTGGAGGCGCTACAGGCGCGCGCCGCCGAGATGAGCTTCGCGCTGCAGATGACGCCGCAGGGGATCTTGTCGGCACCCCTCGTGGAGGGCGAGCCGCTGTCGCCGGAGGCGTTCCAGGCGCTTCCGGAGGCGACGCGGACGCAGTTCCAGGAGCGCGGGGCCGAGCTGGAGAAGCAGGTCCAGGACGCGATGTTCGAGATGCGCGGCATCGAGCGGAGCGCGCGAGAGCGGTTCGAGCAGCTCGACCAGGAGGTCGCGTCGTTCGCGATCGGGCACCTGTTCGATCCACTGCTGGAGCGGTACGGCAGCGAGGGCGAGGTCGGCGACTTCCTGCGGGCGGTCCGCGGCGACATCGAGCACGAGCGGGACAAGTTCCGGGCGGCGCCACAGGCGCCGGCGATCCCGGGCCTCCCGGTGCCGGCGCAGGGTCCCCCGACGCGGCGTTACCAGGTGAACGCGGCGGTGTGCCACGACCCGGACAGCGGCGCGCCGGTGATCCTCGAGCAGCACCCGACCTATCACAACCTGCTGGGGCGCATCGAGTACCAGGGGCAGCTGGGCACGGTGGTCACGGACCACATGCTGGTGAAGCCGGGCTCGATCGCGCAGGCGAACGGCGGGTTCATCGTGCTGCGTCTGCGCGACCTGCTGACCAACGCGCCCTCGTTGGATGGCCTCAAGCGGGCGCTCGGGACGGGCGAGCTGGCGATCGAGAACCTGGCCGAGGCGTACGGGCTCACGACGACGACGGCGCTGCGACCGGAACCGATCCCCCTGGACGTGAAGTGCATCGTCGTGGGCGACCCGGGGTTGTACGCGATGCTCTACCGGTACGACCCGGTGTTCCGCGAGCTGTTCCGGGTCAAGGCGGATTTCGAGACCGACTTCGAGCGGAGCACGAACAACATTCGAGGCGTGGCGGCGTTCGTGCGCCAGCAGTGCGAGCGCGGCGGCCTGCGGTGCTTTGACGCGTCCGCGATCGGACAGCTGGTCGAGCACTCCTCGAGGATGGTCGACGACCAGACGCGGCTGTCGGCGAACATGGGCAGCCTGCTCGACATCGTGCGGCAGTCGGACTACTGGGCCGGGGTCGACGGGGCCGGGGTCGTGACCGCCGATCACGTGACACGGGCGCTCGAGGAGGCCGTCTACCGGTCGGCGCTGATCCGCGACCGGATCCAGGAGGTGATCCAGGACGGGTCGATCCGGGTCGACACCGCTGGCGAGCGAGTCGGGCAGATCAACGCGCTGTCGGTGTACGACCTCGGCGACATCAGCTTCGGACGACCCTCGAGGGTGACGTGCGTGGTGTCGGCGGGTCGCGGCCAGATCGTGATGGTCGAGCGCGAGAGCGACATGGCCGGGCGGATCCACAACAAGGGGTTCCTGATCCTGCGCGGCTTCCTGACGGACCGCTTCGGGCAGAACGGCGCCTCGACGCTGCATGCGAGCCTGACGTTCGAGCAGCTCTACGGCGACATCGACGGCGACTCCGCCTCCTCGACGGAGCTGTACGTGCTGCTCTCCGCCCTCGCGGACATCCCGATCAAGCAGGGGATGGCGGTGACGGGGTCGGTGGACCAGCACGGGCAGATCCAGCCGATCGGTGGCGCCACCCAGAAGATCGAGGGGTTCCACGCGATCTGCGAGGAGCGCGGGCTGGACGGGACGCAGGGAGTGCTGATTCCTCGGACGAACGTCGAGAACGTGGTGCTGCGACCGGACGTGGCGCGCGACGTGGAGGCGGGGCGCTTCCACGTCTGGGCGGTCGAGACGATCGAGGAGGGGATCGAGCTGCTCACCGGGGTGCCGGCCGGCGTCCCGAACGAGGAGGGCGAGTATCCCGAGGGGACGGTGTTCCGCAAGGTGAAGGACCGGCTCGCGGCCTTCTCCGAGGAGCTGCGCGGACGCCCCGAGGTCACGCCGGCACCGCCGACGCACCAGTACACGGCGCCCGCGCCCGCGCCGACGCCGCCCGGGATCCCGCCCCAGCCGCCACCCGAACCGCCGGTGATCGTCTAGTCCAAGGACCCACGACGTGGCGCACGCGCCCAGTCAGCCTCGTCCCATCGAACCCGGTCGACCGGCCCTCGAGCGGCAGCTCGGGCCGATCGCGGTCAGCCTCTCCGGGATCGGGATCATCCTCGGCGCCGGGATCTACGTGCTGGTGGGCGAGGCGGCGGGCGAGGCGGGGAACGGGGTGTGGCTGGCGTTCGTGATCGGAGCGCTGGTCGCGGCGCCGACGGGGATGGCGTTCGCGGAACTCGCCTCGATGTTCCCGGACGCCGGGGCGGCCGCGTCGTACACGCGCGAGGCGTTCGGCGTGCGGACCGCGTTCCTCACCGGGTGGTTCGACCTCGCGGTCAGCGTGATCGGAGCGGCGGCGGTCGCGCTCGGGTTCGGCGGGTACCTCGACGACGTCGTGGAGCTGGGCGCAACGCCGCTGGCGATCGCGGTGCTGATCGCGTCAGCAACGATCGCGTACATCGGCGTGCGCGAGACGACGAGCGTCGCGATCGCATTCACGCTGGCCGAGGCGGGTGGGCTGGTCCTCGTGGTCTTCGTCGGGCTGCCGAATGTGGGCGACGCGGACCTGTTCTCGCTCGAGCAGGGCTGGGTCGGGGTACTCGGGGCCGGGTCGCTGGTGTATTTCGCGTACCAGGGGTTCGAGCAGATCGCGACGCTGTCGGAGGAGACCGTCAACCCACGGCGCAACATCCCGATCGCGATCGTCATCGCCGTGATCGTGACGACGATCCTCTACGTGCTGGTCACGATCGCCTCGATCTCTTCGATCCCGTGGCAGCAGCTCGCGGACAGCGATGCGCCGCTGGCGGATGTGGTCGAGGCCGTGGCGGGCGACCGCTGGGCGGACGTGATCACGGCGATCGCGCTGTTCGCGACGTTCAACACGGTGCTGCTGCTGGTCGCGACCGGTGCGCGGATCAGCTACGGGATGGCGCGACGGCGATTGCTGCCCTCGATATTCGCGCGGGTCTCGCGGACGCGGCACACGCCGTGGATCTCGACGCTGATCATCGCAGTGCTGGCGGTGGCGCTGGCGTCGACGGGGGATATCGGGTTTGTGGCGCAGGTGACGAACTTCGCGGTGTTCGCGCTGTTCGCGATCGTGAACGCGGCGGTGATTATGCTGCGCCGCAGCCGCCCGGACGCGGAGCGGCCGTTCCGGTTGCCAGGGGACATCAACGGGGTCCCGACGTTCGCGGTCCTCGGATTGCTGGGGAACCTGGCGCTGGCGGGGTTCATGGACCTCGAAGCGTTTATCGCCGGGTTGGCGCTGCTGGCGGTCGGGCTGGTCGCTTCCGAGTACATCGTCCGCTACGAGCGGCGCGGCGGCTCGTGAGCGAGGGTTCTGAGGCCGGCGAGCTACCGGTGATGACGATCGACCTCGATGGGGTCGTCTGCGCACCGATCGTTGGGCTGAACTGGGGGATCCAGCGGACGTTCCTCGACCCAGAGGCGCCGCCGCCTCGGGCACGCGTGTGGCCGCGCTGGAGCGGGGCGCCGCTGGACCACCTGCGGTTCGACCTCAGACGACCGGTCCGCGACGCGCGTGCCGCCCTCGAGCGCCTGTCGCGGCAGCGGCGGGTGGTGCTACTGACCGGGCGGCGGTCGGATCCGAGCTACTGGTTGCGGTGGTACGGGCTGCGGGAGTTCTACAGCGAGATCGTGATCAACCGCGGCCCGCTGAAGAGTCCGCACCACAAGCTCGAGCAGGTCGAACGCCTCGGCGCGATCGAGCACGTCGAGGACGATCCGCGCACGGCGCAGCTGCTCGCGCAGCGATCGAACGTGGCGGTGTACCTCCGGGACTGGCCTCGGAACCGCGATCTCGACCTCGATCCGGCGGTGCGCCGGTTCGCGTCGATGACCGGACTCGCGGACCTGATCGAGGCAGGCGGCGGTCAGACGGCACGGCTCGACCGACCCTAACACGCACGTTAACGTGAGGCTGTGGCCTCACCCCCGACGACCGATCAGGTAACTGAACCGCCCTCCGGCGAGCCTCCCGAGGCGGCCGCGGTCGCACTCGACGGTCCGCCGCCGTCCGGCATGTTCGCGTCGCTCCGCTACCGAAACCTGCGCCTGCTGTGGATCGGGCAGACCGGGCACGCGGCGGCGCTGTGGATGGAGCAGATCGCCCGGCCGTGGCTCGTCCTCGTGATCACCGACGACAACCCCGCGCACCTCGGAGGGGTGGTCGCGATGCGGGTGGTACCGCAGCTGCTGTTCGGGGTGTGGGCCGGGGTGATCGCGGACTGGTTCGACCGGAAGACGCTGCTGTTCGGGACCAAGCTCGGGGTTTTCATCCTCAACGTGCTGTTCGCGACGCTGCTGGTGAGCGGGCAGATCGAGCTGTGGCACATCTACGCGGTGAGCTTCACACGCGGGATCTTCATGGCGTTCGACCAGCCGGCGCGCCAGTCGCTGATCGCCGACTCGGTACCGGCGCCGCTGCTCACGAACGCGGTCGCGCTGATGTCGTCGACCCAGAACTTCATGCGGATCGCCGGGGTGATGGCGAGCGGGCTGCTGCTCTGGGCGTTGGGGATCAACGGGACGTTCATCACGATCGCGGCGGTGTATTTCATCACCGTGGTGGCGACGAAGATGATCGACGTGCCCGCGAAGACGCGCCAGCGCGGCGGTGCGAGCGCGATGGGCGCCGACCTGATGGAGGGGATCCGGTTCGCGTGGTCCTCGCCGCCGATCCGCGGGGTACTGGCGCTGTCGCTGGTGTTCTATGGCGTGGCGATGATGTGGATGCAGCTGTTCGCGCCGCTGTTCGCGCGGACGGTGCTCGACACGGGGGAGCTGGGGATCGCGACGCTGGTGGCGGTGGGCGGCGCCGGGTCGCTGCTGGGTTCCCTGCGACTCGCGGCGGCGCCAAGCGACACTCCGGGTCGGCGGATCGCGCTCAGCGTGTTGGTCATGGGCGGGTTCCTGATGGCGTTCGGCGCCTCGCCCTGGCTGCCCGAGCCGTTCGACCTGGTGGCCACCTACGCGGCGATCTTCGGGGTGGGACTGTTCCACGGCGGGTACCTGCCGCTCAGTCACACGATCCTGCTGACGGCGGCGCCCGAGCATCTGCGCGGGCGGGTGGTCAGCCTCGTGTCCCTCGACCGCGCGATGACGACCGCCGGGGCGGCGGGCGGCGGGTTGCTGGCCGCGGGGATCGGGGCGCAGAGCACGCAGCTGGTGTTCGGCGGGCTAACGCTCGCGGGCGGGTTGGCGGTGCTGGGGCTGGCGGCCGGGCTTCGCGAGTACCGGATTCGCTGATCGCCGGGCCACGTAGCCACGCGCGTGCAAGCGGGCACGCCGCGACGAAACCGAAGCGCACTCGGCGGGTACCCTCCGCAGGCAGACGGCAGGCGTGGGAGCGGTGATGACGAACGAGCAGCCCAGCGGCGACGCGACGTTCCCTGCCGAGTTCTTCCAGCGGGTGGACCCGGGGCCGGACAGCCAGTTCTACCGCGAGCCGCGCTTCGTCACGCACATCGACGACGCGACGATCGAGGCGCTGACCGGGCTGTACGCCGAGCTGATCCCGGCCGGGAGCGAGGTGCTGGACCTGATGTCCTCGTGGGTCTCGCACCTGCCGACGGACGTGGCGTACGGGCGCGTGTCCGGGCTCGGGATGAACGAGCAGGAGCTGGCGACGAACCCGCAGCTTAATGATTATGTCGTGCACGACCTCAACGAGCGGCCAGAGCTGCCCTACCTCGATGGGAGCTTCGACTTCGTGGTGAGCGCGGTCTCGGTGCAGTACCTGACGCAACCGGCCGCGGTGTTCGCCTCGGTGGCGCGGGTGCTGAAGCCTGGTGGGACCTCGGTGGTGGCGTTCTCGCACCGGATGTTCCCGACGAAGGCGGTCGCGGTGTGGCAGCAGCTCAGCCGTGACGACCGAGCGAGGCTCGTGGCCTCGTACCACGTGATCGCGGGCGGCTTCGAGGACCCGCTGTTCATCGATCGGTCCCCCGAGGGCGCCGACCCGCTGTGGGCGGTGGTGGCGCGCCGCGCGGACGGACCGCTCACCTAGCCAGACGGCGCTGCCGTAGCCTCGATCCGCCTCGCCAGCCCCTCTGAACCTTCGGGCGTCAGTCGGCGATCCGCGCGCCGAGGCGGCGCAGGAGCGCGATACAGGACTCGCGAGGACCGGCGACGTACGGCGGAATCCGCTCCTGCTGAGGTGAGAGGTCGAGGCGCTGGCCGTTCAGCATCAGCAGCGCGCAGCCGGCTGCCTCGAGGACGGCGACGCCCCCGGCGACGTCCCAGACCGATCGAGGGCCAGTCGAGAAGTAGACGTCGGCCTGGCCGGTCGCGGCGTGGACGAGCTTCACGGCCGCGGATCCGCACGGGTAGACGTCGAACGGGATCTGGTAGTGGAGCTCGCGCCACTCGTAGTCGTGTCGGGAGACGACGACGCGTTCGATCGTCTCGTGGCCGTTGCGGGACGGAAGCGGCTCGCCGTTGAGGCGCGCCTCGAGGCGATCACCGTCGATCAGGCCGGAGAGCACGGCCGGCTCATCGCCGCCCTCAGTCAGCGGTAGCCCGACGGCACCGAGGACGATCTCGTCGCCGACAAAGAGCCCGACGGAGACGCCGAACTCCGGGAGGCCGCGAAGGAACTCGCGGGTGCCGTCGAGGGGGTCGACGACCCAGGTCGGCTCGCCGTGGATCAGCGGAGCGTCCTGCCGGGACTCCTCGGAGATCCAGTGCGCGCCCTCGACAAGGTCGATCAGCTCGCGGTGGAGGATATCGTCGGCGGCGTGGTCAGCCTCGGTGACGGGGCCCTCGCCGGGCTTGTGGCCGACGCGCACGGTGTCCTGACCGATCACGTCGAGGATCGCCTGGTTCGCGTGGGCGACGGCGCGCTCGAGGCCGTCGCGCACCGCATCGAGGTCGAGCGAGCCGACGGCGTCGTCGCTCACGGGCGCACGCCTTCGTCGGAGGCCGCGATCCGGCGTGTCGTCGGGGGATCGGTCCTGAGGCTGATCGGGTCCTCCAAAGCTGCCTGCGTCCGCGCGGGCGGCTGGTCGCCCACGGTACATCGTCGGCGAGGCGGTGGCTCGGCTAGGCGGGGCGCTCCCACTCGGCGGCGAGCCAGCCGGGGTTGAAGTCGTACGCGTCGAAGCGGTACCCGCCCACCCTCGACGCGATCGAGGCGACCTCGACGGGTGTGACGAGAGGGAACATGCCGGGCGCCTCCTCGAGGAGGACGCGCTGCGCCTCGCGGATGGCGGCCGCGCGGCGGCTGGGGACGAGCTCGGCGAGGGCGGCGTTGGCGGAGGCGTCGAAGACGGGGTTCGAGTAGCCCCAGAGGGAGAAGCGACCGTCGAGGCCGGCGGTGCGGTGGAGCGTCAGACCGACGTCCGGCGTGTCGAGGCCGGTCAGCTCGAACAGCGCGGCCTCAAAGTCGCCGGCGAAGAAGGCGGCCTCCCAGTCGGCGTGATCCTCGAGGCGGATCTGGGCCTGGAAGCCGGCTTCGCGGAGCTGCTGCTCCAGCAGCGTGGTGTACGAGCGTGGGCCGACCGACGCGGAGGCGGTGATCCGGAACTCGACGGGGTCGACGGCGGCAGCCTGGAGGAGCTTCGCGGCCTCGGCGGGGTCGTGCTGGTAGAGCGGGTGAGCGAGGAGCTCGTTGTTCGGGAGGCTGTCCGCGCGATGAGCGGCGCCGACCGGGCTGGCGACACGGCTGCCGTCGACCTCGGCGAGGGCGGCGCGATCGAGGGCGACCGAGACGGCGCGACGGACGCGCTCGTCCTGGAACGCCTCGACGTGGACGGTGGGGACGCCGCCCTTGCTCGGCAGCAGCGAGAGCCCGAGGCCGCGGAGCGCGCGGCGGGGGCGGGTGACCTGCTGCATGTCGGGGCGTTCGAGGGCTCGGTCGCGGCTCTCGGCGTCGGGGTGGTGGCGAACGTCGATCTCGGATCCGAGGAAGGCCCGATCGAGGTCGTCCTCGTCAGCGAAGTGGAGCACGTTGACGCGGTCGAGCCGTGGGTAGCCCTCCTCGTGGTAGCGCGAGTTGGCAACGAGGGCGTGGCCGGTCGAGTCCTGCCCGGCGGGCACGAACGGACCGCTGCCGACCTCCTCCGAGAAGGCGGAGTAGCGGTTCTCACCGCGCACGCTGGCGTCCGGGGAGGCGAGCATCTCGAAGAGCAGCGCGAACGGGGCGCGGAGGTGGAGGACGAGCGTGGCGCTGTCCGGGGCCTCGATACGGTCGAGGACGTCGGCGAACAGCGGCACGCCATCCGCGGCGCGGCGTTCGAAGTCGCGCTGGATCAGCTCAGCGGTGACCGGGACGGCGAGGTCTTCGAGGTCGGGGTGGAGGAAGACGCCGGGGCGGAGCGCGAAGCGGACCTCGAGCGGCTCGATGACCTCGAAGGTGCTGGCGAGGTCCGGATGGACGGTCGCGGAGCGTGGGTCGAGCGCGACGAGGCGGGAGTAGGCGAGGAGCTGCTCGAGCCGGCTGAAGGGCTGCGAGGCGAAGCCCTCCTGACGCAGGACCCCGAGCCGGAGGCGGCCGGATCGCTCGCCGTCGGGCGGGTCGTCACGTGGTACGACGGCCGGGGGTGTTGCGGCGTCGTCGCCGTCCGATCCGTCGCCGCAGGCGATGCCGAGCCAGCCACCGCCGGCGAGTAGTCCAACGCCGGACGCCAGCCGCAGCGCGTCGCGCCGCGAATAGGTGCGGACCACACACGCTCCAGGATCGTTCGGGGGGCCAGCGGCCCGACATCGTACGAGGTGAGCGCAACCGGAGGCCACCCGGCGGCTGCAGACGACCTCAGGAGCGACGCTGGATAGGATCGGCTACGTGCAGCACTTCGACGACACGCCGGACGATTCGCGCCCTCGGAACCCGTGGCCGCGCCTGCTCGCGCTGGGCGCGGTGCTCCTCGTCTCCGTCGTCGCTGCCGGGGCCTGCCTAGTGGCGTTCGTGAGCACGGGGGCGGACCCGGAGATCCGGGTGGCGCTCACCGAGTTGGAGCCGGGGGTGCCTCGGCTAGAGCCGATCACGAGCTGGGGCGCCGACGACGACGGGTTCACCTACGGGATCTGGGTGACGCAGGTGCCGGAGGTGGGGACGTTCGCGTACTTCTCGCGCGAGGTGAACACGGGTTGCCACCTGCGCTGGGAGGCGGTGCGCAGGGTCGGCGACGTGACGGGCGTGTTTGCCGACCCCTGTAGCGAGACGGTCTACGGGATCGACGGGGTGCTGATCGACGGGCCGGGGACGCGCCACCTGGACAACTTCCCGGTCGTCATAGCGGGCGGCGAGGTGCGGGTGGACTTCAGCGTGCTGCGGATCGGGGACTGTCGCGACGATCCGGACCCGGACGAACCGATCTGCAACCCGCCGGGGGCTACGACCACGCGGTCAGTACCGCGGAACACGGCGCTACCGGACGACTTCGCCCAGCGCTAGCGAGGTCGAACGACTAAGGCTCGCTACCAGATCCCCAGCGCCATCTTGACCTCCTCGGAGGCCATCTCTCGCGGGTCCCAGGGCGGGCTCCAGACGAGGTTCACCTCGACGTCTTCGACGCCCTCTACCTCGGTGGCCTTGTGGTAGATCATGCCCTGCAGGAGGGGTCCGACGGGGCAGGCCGGCGAGGTCAGGGTCATGTCGACGGTGACCATGCCTTCGTCGTCGACAACGACGTCGTAGACGAGGCCGAGCTCGACGATGCTCATGTGGAGCTCGGGGTCCTCGACGGTTTTGAGGACTGCCCACAGCTCATCGGTGGTGGGGCTCTTCTTCGTTTCTGCCTCAGCCATGGTCGGCAGTCCTCTCATCGGTGGTCACCGGCTCGGTCGAGTCGGTCTTCAATGCCTGTTCGAGCGTCTTCCAGGCGAGCGAGGCGCACTTCACGCGCGCCGGGAACTTGGCGACGCCGGCGAGCATCTCGCTGTCGCCGAGGTCAAACTCGCCCGGCTCGCCGGTCAGCATGAGCTGCTGGAAGGCGTCCGACGCAGCCTGCGCGTGGTCGCGGTCGTGGCCGCGCACCTGCTCGGTCATCATCGACGCGGAGGCCTGGGAGATGGAACAGCCCTCGCCGCTGAACTTGAGATCGACGATCTCATCGCCGTCGAGGATCAATTCGATGTGGATCTGGTCGCCGCAGAGCGGATTGGCGCCGTCGGCGCTGCAGGTCGGCGTGTCGAGCTCGCCGCGATTCCGCGGGCTGCGGTAGTGCTCGAGGATGACCTCACGGTAGAGGTCATCCATCAGGCTCCCGCCCGATTCCAGATCACGGGTGGCGGTCATCAGCCTGTCCCAAACATGCGGCTCGTCGCCTCGACCGCGCTGACGAGCGAGTCCACCTCGTCACGGGTGTTGTAGATGTAGAAGGAGGCGCGGGCGGTGGCGGGCACCTCGAGCGCGGCCATCACGGGCTGCGCGCAGTGATGGCCGGCGCGAATGGCGACGCCCTGGTCGTCGAGCACCTGGCCGATGTCGTGCGGGTGGACGTCTTCGAGCGAGAAGGAGACAACGCCACCCCGGTCCTCGGCGTTGTCGGGGCCGTAGATGGTCACGCCGGGCACGTCGCCGAGGCGGGCGAGCGCGTACCTCGTGAGGTCGAGCTCATGGGCGCGGACCTGATCCATGCCCAGCTCGTCGAGGTACCGGAGCGCCGCCCCGAAGCCGACCACACCCCCGATGTTCGGCGTCCCGGCCTCAAGCTTCGCTGGGACCTCGGCCCACGTGGACTCCTCGGTCGTGACGGTGAGGATCATGTCCCCGCCGCCCATGAACGGATCCATCGCATCCAGCAGCTCGAAGCGCCCCCAGAGCACCCCGACGCCCGTCGGTCCGAGCATCTTGTGGGCGGAGAAGGCGACGAAGTCGACGTCGAGCGCCTGCACGTCGATGGGCATGTGCGGCACGGCCTGAGCGGCGTCGACGAGGACGGTGGCGCCATGGGCCTTGGCGAGGGGTACGAGCTCCTCGAGGGGGAGGATCGTGCCGAGCGCGTTCGACATCGCGCTGACCGCGAGGAGCTTCGTCTTCGGGCCGATCAGCTCGCGCGCCGCATCCATGTCCAGGGTGCCGTCGGCCAGCATCGGGATGAATTTCAGCTCGATGCCGCGCTCGTCGCGGAGCATCTGCCACGGGACGATGTTGGAGTGGTGCTCCAGCTCGGTGGCGACGATCTCGTCTCCGGGCTGGAGGAACTTGCGCGCCCAGCCGTGGGCAACGAGGTTGACGGCCTCCGTGGTACCCGAGGTGAAGACGATCTCACGCGCCTCGGGCGCATTGATGAAGGCGCGGGTGGTCTCGCGCACGCCCTCGTAGAGGCCGGTGGCTTCCTGCGAGAGGGTGTGGACGCCGCGGTGAATGTTGGCGTTGTGATCGCGGTAGAAGCGGGTGATCTCGGCGATCACCTGCACCGGGCGCTGCGAGGTGGCGGCGTTGTCGAGGTAGACGAGCTTCGCCCCCGAGGCGACGTCCCGGTTCAGGATCGGGAAGTCGCGCCGGATCTTGGCGATGTCGTAGGCGCGTGGCGTCGCCTGGCCCTCGGGGATGGCCTGCTGGACCATCAGCTCGCCCCTTCTGCGTCTGCGCAGTCAACGAGCACGTTGTCACCATCGACGGTCACGGGATAGGCCGAGACGTCGCGAACGGCGGGGAGGGTGAGCGCCTTGCCGGTCTTCGCGTCGAAGGCGGCGCCGTGGCGCGGGCAGATGACGCGCCCTCGTTGGAGGCGCCCCTCGCCGAGCGGACCATCGTCGTGGGTGCAAACGTTGTCGATGGCGTAGAGCTCGCCATCGACGTTGCTCAGAGCCAGCGAGCGGCCCGCGCACGCGACCACCCGGACCTCGCCCTCGGGGATGTCGTCGATGGCGCAGACGCGCTCGCCGGTCACTGGCAGTCCGATCTAACGCTCCGTCTTCGCTTCTACAGTTCGGCGGCGGCGAGCTTGTCGACGACGAGCGTCTCGAGCTCTTCGGCAAGTCCGTCGATCGGCACATCCTGGATCACCGACTGGAAGAAGCCGGCAACGAGGAGCTGGAACGCGGCGCGACGCGGGAGACCGCGGCTCTGGAGGTAGAACAGGGCCTCCTCGTCGACCGGGCCGACCGTGGCGCCGTGGCCGCAGCGGATCACGTCCGAGGTCAGGATCTCGAGGACCGGGTCGGAGTCCGCCTTGGCGTCGCTGGAGAGCAGCAGGTTGCGGTTCACCTGCTCCGCCTGCGAGCCCTTCGCCGAGACCTCGACGCGGGTGACGCCGTAGTAGATCGACTTGGACGCGCCAGCGAGGGCGGCCTTGATCTCCACGTCCGAGGTCGACTTCGGGCCGATGTGGTCCTGGAGCGTGACGAAGTCGAAGTGCTGGTCGTGGTCACCGAGGGCGACACCACGGATCGTTGAGTTCGCGCCCTCGCCCTCGATCAGCGACTCGACCGTCTGCTTGATCACCTGCCCGCCGATGGCGAGCGACGAGAGCTGCACGTCCGCGCCCTTGCCAACTCGGCTGCGCGCCGTTGTGAACTCCTTCGTCTGCGCGCCCCAGCGATCATCGAGGAGCACGCGCACCCGCGCGTCTTGCTCGGCGTGCATCTCGATCACGCTCGAGACGAGCAGCGGCTGGTCGTTCGAGGTGAAGCGAATGACCACGGAGGCCTCGGCTGCCGCGCCGGCATCGATGAGGATGCGCGGGTAGACGGCGGCGCCTGCCGGGGCGCCGGTGGCGTCGAGGGTGACGACGACGGGCTTCTCGAGGGTGGTCGCCCTCGGGAGGCGGACGTAGACGCCGTCCTCCCACTGCGCCGCGTTGGCAGCGATGAAGCGACCCTCGGTCGCGGTGACCACGGAGCCGAGGCGCTCGCGGACCGCGTCGCCGTGCGTCGCGTCGCTCGCCGCCTCGGCAAGCGAGCCCGCAAAGGCGTCACCATCGAGGGCCGGCGCCTCGATCGTGAGCTGGGGCGACCAGGGCGCCCACGACTCGATGACGAGGTCGCTGACGCCCGTGTACTTCCACGGGCGCAGCTGCGTCGTCGGCATCGGCGTGGCATCGAAGGCCCGAGCGGCCTCGCGGCGTCGCGCGAGGAGCCAGTCGGGCTCGGAGCGCGCCTGAGCACCGGCGACGACGCCGTCCTCGGCGTAGGCGGGGAGCAGGGCAACTGTGTCGGACATCAGCCGACCGACCCTTCCATCTGGAGCTCGATCAGGCGGTTCAGCTCGATCGCGTACTCCATCGGGAGCTCCTTCACGATCGGCTCAACGAAGCCGTTGACGACCATCTTCGCGGCGTCCTCTTCGTTGATGCCCCGGGACATCAGGTAGAAGAGCTGCTCCTCACCGAGCTTGGAGACCGAGGCCTCGTGGCCGATGTTCACCCGCTCCTCGTCGACCTCCATCGTCGGGTAGGTGTCCGAACGGGAATGCTCATCGAGCAGCAGCGCGTCACAGCGGACGGTGGAGCTGGAGTTCTCCGCGCCGTCGTGGACCTTGAGCAGCCCTCGGTAGGAGGAGCGGCCGGCGCCGCGGGACACGGACTTCGAGACGATCGCGGAGGTGGTGTTCGGCGCGACGTGGACGACCTTGCCGCCCGCGTCCTGGTGCTGACCGTCGCCGGCGAACGCGAGCGAGAGGATCTCGCCGTGCGCGCCCTCGCCCATCAGGTAGACGGACGGGTACTTCATGGTCAGCTTCGAGCCGAGGTTGCCGTCGACCCACTCCATGACCGCGTTGTCGTGCGCGACGGCACGCTTGGTCACGAGGTTGTAGACGTTGTTCGACCAGTTCTGAATCGTCGTGTAGCGGACGCGGGCGTCCTTCTTCACGACGATCTCGACCACCGCCGAGTGCAGCGACGAGGTCGAGTAGATCGGCGCCGTGCAGCCCTCGACGTAGTGCACGTAGCTGCCCTCGTCGGCGATGATCAGCGTGCGCTCGAACTGGCCCATGTTCTCGGTGTTGATGCGGAAGTACGCCTGCAGCGGCACGTCGACGTGCACGCCCGGCGGCACGTAGATGAACGAGCCACCGGACCACACCGCCGAGTTCAGCGCGGCGTAGCGGTTGTCCCCGGAGGGGATCACCGTCCCGAAGTGCTCCTGGACGATCTCCGGGAACTCCTCGAGCCCCTGGTCCATGCCGAGGAAGACGACGCCCTGCTTCTCCAGGTCCTCACGGATGTTGTGGTAGACGACCTCGGAGTCGTACTGCGCGCCGGCGCCGGCGAGGAACTGCCGCTCGGCCTCGGGAATGCCGAGCTTGTCGAAGGTGTCCTTGATGTACTCCGGGACGTCATCCCAGCTCGTGGCGTCCTGGTCGGTCGCCTTCACGTAGTAGTGGATGTCGTCGAAGTCGATCGCCTCGAGCAGCTCCGGGCTACCCGCCCACTTGGGGTCGGGGATCTCGAGGAACTGGCGGTACGCGTCGAGGCGGTACTCGAGCATCCACTCGGGCTCGTCCTTCATCTGCGACATGCCGCGGATGACGTCCTCGTTCAGGCCCTTCTCGGCCATGAACAGCGGCTTCTCGTCGTCGTGAAAGCCCCACTGGTATTCGCCGACCGCGTCGCGCGCGATGTCCTTGGAAGTCGTTTCCTTCTGAGTGGTCATGCCGTGACCGCCTCCCCAGCGATTCCGAGCTCTTCGAGGATCGGGTCGTAGCCGTTGGCTTCGATCTCCTTCGCCAGGGCGAAGTCGCCTGACTTCACGATCCGGCCGTCGACGAGGATGTGGACGACGTCCGGCGTGATGTAGTTCAGGATCCGCTCGTAGTGCGTGATGATGAGGATGCCGATGTCCGGCGTGCGGAGGGCGTTGACGCCCTCGGCGACGGTGCGGAGCGCGTCGACGTCGAGACCGGAGTCCGTCTCATCGAGGATGGCGAGGCTCGGCTTCAGCATGCCGAGCTGCAGAATCTCGGCGCGCTTCTTCTCACCGCCGGAGAAGCCGTCGTTCACGTAGCGACGGGCGAAGCTCTCGTCCATCTTCAGCGTCTTCAGGGTCTCGCGGAGCTCGCCGAGGAACTCGCGCGCCGGGACCTCCTCGCCGCGGCGGGCCTTCAGGGCCTCGCGGAGGAAGTTGACCATCGTGACGCCGGGGATGGCGGTCGGGTACTGGAACGAGAGGAACATGCCGAGGCGCGCGCGCTCGTCGGCAGGCATCTCGGTGACGTCCTGCCCCTGGAACAGGATCTGGCCGCTGTCGACCTCGTAGGCCGGGCTGCCGGCGATCGAGTTCGCGAGTGTGCTCTTCCCTGAGCCGTTCGGGCCCATCAGGGCGTGGATCTCACCGGGGCGGATCTCGAGGTTGGCGCCTCGAATGATCTGTAGCTCCGGCTTGTCCGCGATGCTGACGTGGAGGTCGTTGACCTCCAGGATCTTGTCGCTCATCGCTGTCACTTCATCTCCTCTAGCCGTGGCCTGCAGGCGCCGCGGCGATTGTTTCGTTCTGGGTCCGCCCCTTGCGGCGCGGACCTACCTCGTGCGCGCCGGCGCCGGCCGGCGCACCACGTACTCACAGACCTCGCCGCCGCTGGCGACGGTGGAGGACTGCACAACGGGGAGGCCGATCAACGCTTCGATCGCGCCTCGATCGGCGTCGCACATGGCGTGATTGCCCTCGGCGCAGGAGCGCACGGGGCAGGCGGAGTTGCGGAGCACGACGATGTCGTCGCGCAGCTCAACGAGGTCGAGGATGCCCTCCTCCTGGAGGGCGTCCGTGACCTGCTGGACGCGGTCGTCGAAGACCTCGGAGGTGATGCGCGGCGCGTGGTCGCGCGCCATCGAGGCACCAACGCGGTCGAACAGGAGGTTGACCAGCTCGGCCCCGTCGCGGCCGCCGACCTCCTCGGCGCTCATGTTGGCGAGCGCGGGGTAGATGCGGTCGAGGAGGCGCGAGTAGCTCGCGCCGGAGGTCTCTTCCTCGCCGGCTTCGCTCAGCGTGTAGCGGGTGACGGGACGGCCGCGCTGCTGGCGGACCAGCTCGGTGTCGAGCAGGCCTTCGGCGACCATGATGTCCATGTGGCGGCGGATCGAGCCGGTGGAGACGCCGATCTCGGCGGCGAGGTCCGCGGCGGTCGAGGCGCCCTGCTCCTGGAGCAGTCGGATCACCGCATCGCGCGTCTGCTCCATCGATGGCCCTCCCACCTCGTTGGCTGCGCTGGCCGTGGTCGTCGCGCGCCTGTCGGTGCGCGCCGGTTGGTCGCCTGATGAGGCCAAGCTATCGCCGGATCGGGGTGTAGTCAACGTTTCTTTCGTTTTATTGCACTTAATGTTGATTAAGCTCGAAATCGACCGTCATTGTGCGGTTTCGCGGCCACCCGTAGCATGCGGCGGCGGCAGCACACCGCGCCTGTCGCGACCCACGGGAGGGCACGATGGCAGACGAGGTCCAGGGGCTGACGGTCGGCAGCTCGGCGAGTTACGAGAAGAGCGTGACGGCGGCCGACATCGAGTCGTTCGCGCAGGTCACGGGCGACACCAACCCGCTGCACACCGACGCAGCCTACGCCGCGCGCACGCGGTTCCAGCAGCCGATCGCGCACGGGATGCTCGGCGCCGGGGTGATCTCGGCGGCGATCGGCGCGAAGCTCGCACCCGGCAAGGCGGTGATCTACCTCGGTCAGAACCTGCAGTTCCGCGCGCCGGTGATGCCCGGCGACACGATCACGGCGAACGTCGAGGTGACCGCGGTGGACGCGGAGCGCGGCCGGCTGACGCTGAACACGACGGTGGCGAACCAGGACGGCACGGACGTGATCCGCGGCGAGGCCAACATCATGGTGGAGGCGCTGAGCGACGCCTAGGAACTCCGCAGAGATGCGTGGATGCCGCAGTTCGATTACAAACAGCAACGTCAGACAGCACGGCGCGCGACCCCAGACTGCTCGCGTGACCTCGAAGCACAGCACTGAATGAGGGGACATTGATGGGCGCACTGGACGGACAAGTTGCGGTCGTGACAGGCGCGAGCCGCGGGATCGGCCGCGCCTGCGCGATTGAGCTGGCGCGGCAGGGCGCGAACATCGTCGTCAACTACACCTCGAACGCGGAAGCGGCGGAGAGCTGCAAGGCGGCGATCGAGGCAGAGGGCGTGCAGGCGCTGGTCGTGCAGGCCGACGTGTCGAAGCCGGAGGACGCGCAGAAGCTAATCGGCGCTGCCGAGGAGCAGTTCGGCAAGGTCGACATCCTCGTCAACAACGCTGGCATCAACCGTGATAAGACGGTGCAGCGGATGTCCGTCGAGGAGTGGCAGGCGGTGATCGAGACCGACCTGTCCTCGATGTTCTACTGCACGAACGCGGTGGTCGGCGGCATGCGGGAGCGCAATTACGGTCGCATCGTCAACATGTCCTCGATCATCGGGCAGATGGGCAACCTGGGTCAGGCGAACTACGCGGCGGCGAAGGCGGGGATGATCGCCTTCTCGAAGTCGGCCGCGAAGGAGCTGGCACGGTTCAACATCACGGTGAACGCGGTGTGCCCAGGCTTCGTGGCGACCGACATGGTCGAAGCGCTGGACGACAAGATCAAAGAGGCGCTGATCGCGCAGATCCCGTTGGGACGCTTCGGGACAGTCGAAGAGGTTGCAAGCACGGTACGCTTCCTCTGCACGGAGGGAAGCTTCTACACCGGGGCGCAGATGAGCCTCAACGGTGGACAGTACATGTAAGACCCGCCGCGAGCGGCGCCCCTGAGGGGGCACCCTCGACAGACCGCCCTGGCGGGCATCCGACCCTCGAGCGAAGCCGCCGGCGCCGCCCCGCAGGCGGCTTCGCTGCTTCCGAGGGCAGGTAGGATCGAGGCCATGAGCAACCTCGTGTGGTCGAGCGACGGCGGGCAGGTGCGCGAGCCGTCGCGGTCTTCGAGGCCACCGAAGCCCTCGAGGCCGCCGAAGCGCGGGAAGCAGCGGCGCGGGCCGGTTAGGGATTCGTTGCCCTCGGACCCTGGGGATGGCTTCGTGCGGTTGCATCGCGGGAAGTCGGCGAAGGGCGGCAAGCCGGGGACGCTGGTCGTGGGGCTGCCGGGGAGCGACGCCGACCTCGATGCGGTGCTGAAGCGCTGCAAGCAGCGGATCGGCACGGGCGGGACGCGGCAGGAGCGGGTGCTGGTGATCCAGGGCGATCACCGGGAGAAGCTCAAGGCGCTCCTCGAAGGCGACGGGCACCGGGTGAAGCTCGCCGGCGGATAACGCCCGCCAACCTCACGTTCATGGGCCTCGGATGGTGGCCGGCGGAATGTCGGCGGGGTCACTGTGCACCCTCGATAGGCTCGATCGTGGACGGTCGCGCACGAGGGAGGTCCGCACGTGACTCAGGATCAGGCTGCGCTGGAGTGGTACCGGGTCGCGGATCTCGGGGATCTGCCCGAGGGGCGGGTGCGGACGGTGACGGCGCGCGATCAGGCGTTCGCGCTAACCCACTTCGAGGGCGAGTACGCGGCCTTTGACAACCGCTGCCCGCACCAGGGCGGGCCGCTGGGCGAGGGGTCGATCGAGAAGGGGTGGCTCCGCTGCCCGTGGCACGGCTACGACTACCACCCGACGACGGGCGAGCCGCCCAGCGGGTTCTCCGACTGCGCGATCAAGGTCGAGGTCGAGGTTCGGGACGACGGCATCTACGTCGGCCTCGAACCGGCGCCGGCGCACCTTGCGACGACCTCCGACCTGATGGTCGAGACGATGGTGAACTGGGGCGTGCGCCACGTCTTCGGGATGGTCGGGCACTCGAACCTCGGGTTCGCGGAGGCGATGCGACGGGCGGAGGCTGACGGGAAGCTCCGCTACATCGGGATCCGGCACGAGGGGGCGGCCGCGTTCGCCGCGTCGGCGTACGCGAAGCTGACCGGTGACCCGGCAGCGGTGTTCACGATCGCGGGGCCGGGCGCGACGAACCTGGTGACGGGGCTCTGGGACGCGCAGATGGACCGCGCGCCGGTGCTGGCGCTGACCGGGCAGGTCGCGGCGCAGGTGATGGGGCCGGGTGACTTCCAGGAGATCGACCTCGCCTCGGCGTTCGAGGCGGTGTCAGCGTGGAGCGCGACGGTGATGCACGACAGCCGGCACGCGGAGCTGATGAACCTGGCGCTGAAGCACGCCCACCTCGATCGGGGGGTCGGGCACCTGATCCTGCCGAACGAGGTGCAGACGTTGCCGGTGCCGGAGGGTGCCGAGGCCGGCACGCCCGACGGGCGGCTACCCGACTTCGAGATCGCGCCGTCGCCGGCCTCGGTGAGTCGAGCGTGCGCGCTGATCAACGAGGCGCGGCGACCGGCGATCGTGGTGGGGCACGGAGCGCGCTTCCGGATGACCGAGGTCCTCGAGCTGGCCGAACGCCTCAATGCGCCCGTGCTCACGACGTTCAAGGGGAAGGGGCAGATCCACGACGACCACCCGCTGGCGGCGGGGATCCTCGGGCGCAGCGGGACGCCGGTGGCGAGCTGGATGATGAACGAGGCGGATCTGTTAATCGTGTTCGGTGCGTCGTTCTCCACGCACACCGGAATCGCGGAGTACCAGCCGACGATCCAGGTCGACTACGACCCGATGACCCTCGGCAAGTTCCATTCGGTCACGGAGCCGGTGCTCGGCGAGATCGGTGTGACCGCCCGGCTGCTCCTCGCGGGGCTCGCCGAGGATGGCGAGTGGGAGGACCAGCGCGGCACGGTCGCCGAGCGCTGGGCGCTCTGGCGCAACGAGAAGGCCCGCCGCGAGGAGGACGACCGCGGCGAGGGGGTCAGCGGCGCGAGCCTGTTCGCCGCGCTGACGCGGCAGACGCCGGACGACGCGGTGATCGCGGTCGACGTCGGCAACAACACGTACTCGTTCGGGCGGTACTTCGAGTGCTCCGGGCAGTCGGTGCTGATGTCCGGGTACCTGGGATCGATCGGGTTCGGGCTGCCCGCGGCGATGGGCGCGTGGGCAGCGGCGCCGGAGCGCAAGGTGATCGCGGTCTGCGGCGACGGCGGGCTCGGTCAGTACCTGGCCGAGGTGACGACCGCGGTGAAGTACGAGATGGACATCGCCATCGTGGTGCTGAACAACCGCGAGCTCGGCAAGATCAGCAAGGAGCAGCAAGCCGAGCAGTTCGCGGTGTGGCAGACCTCGCTGCACAACCCGAACTTCGCCGAGTACGCGGAGCTGTGTGGCGCCCTCGGAATCCGAGTCGAGGAGCGGAGCGAGCTGGATGCGGCCCTCGAGCGGGCGATCGCGCATCGAGGCCCATCGCTCGTCGAGGTGATCAGCGACCCGCAGCTGATCTAAGATCCTCGGCCGCCCGTTTGCGCCGAGGGAGTCCGCCCGTGCCCGTTGTCGCCTCGGAAGCGCCGCTGATCGGCGAGCGGATTGTCGTCATCGGGAACACGAATGCCGGGAAGAGCACGCTGGCAGCACAGCTCGCGGAGCTGATCGACGGCAAGCACATCGAGCTGGATGCGATCTTCTGGCGGAATCCCGGCTGGCAGGAGCCGGAGCCCGACGAGTTCCAGGCAGCCGTGCGGAGCGCCATCGACGGTGCGCCGCGCTGGACCTCGAGTGGGAACTACTTCGGGCACGGCGCTCGAGACATCCTCTGGCCGCTCGCCGACACACTGATCTGGGTCGACATGCCGCTTCGGACGGTGCTGCCGCGCGTCGTGAGACGGAGCTGGCGCCGCTGGCGGGATGGTGAGCTGCTGTGGGGTACGCAGCGCGAGAACTTCTGGGACCACCTGAAGCTGTGGCAAGAAGAGTCGCTGATCCACTTCGCGATCCGGTACCACCGACCCAAGCAGCGACAGTACTCCGCCGAGTTCCGCAATCCGAGGTGGTCGCACCTGCAGAAGTACCGGCTGCGCAGCCCTCGGGCGGTGGCGTCGTTCCTCGATGCCGCGCGGGCGTCGCGGTGGGCGGAGGTGACAGGTGGCTGAGCGGCTGCGGTTCTCGGCGAGGGCGGCGTACCGGCATCTGCGGCAGGCCGATCCGGTGATCGGGCGGCTGATCGAGGAGCACGGGCCCTACCAGCCACGACCCTCGATCGACCCATACGCCTCGTTGGTGCGGACGATTCTCTTCCAACAGCTTGCGGGGGCGGCCGCTTCGGCGATCCAGAAGCGTCTGTACGCGATGCACGGCGAAGAGTCACGGACGCCGACGCCGCGAGAGCTCCTCGAGACGTCGGACGAGGACTACCGGTCGGTGGGCGTGTCGCGGCAGAAGGCGGGGTACCTCCGCGATCTCGCGCAGCACGTGGTGGACGGCGAGCTGGACTTCGATCACATCGACGAGTGGCCGGACGACGAGGTGAGCGACCATCTGACGGCGGTGAAGGGGATCGGGGAGTGGTCGGCGCACATGTTCCTGATGTTCCAACTCGGGCGGCCGGACGTGCTGCCGGTCGGCGACCTCGGGGTGCGGATCGGGATGCGGGTGGCCTACGACCTCGATGAGACGCCGACCGCGAAGGCGGCGCTCGGGATCGGAGAGCCGTGGCACCCGTACGCCTCGGTGGCGTCCTGGTACATGTGGCGCGCCGCCGAAACGTTCACGCCGGACCAGTCGCTCTAGGGAGCGCCGTAGCCCGGCTCGTTCGATGCGCGCTGGCCTCGGACGGCGGACCGGGGTCGGGCGGAGCGTGGGCGAGGGGGTGCATATACTGGCGCGGGCCTCGGGCCGGAGGGTTCCGAGGGCGTTCCACTTCCATCGATGAAAGGTGCGGCGATGCGGATCGTGATCTTCGGGCAGGCGGCGTTCGGGCTCGACGTGTTCAACGCGCTCCGTGCGGCGGGCGAGGACATCGTGGGGGTCTCGACGCCTCGGCAGAAGTCGCGACCGGATCCGTTGTTCGAGGCGGCCGGCGAGGCGGGGATCCCGGTGATCGCGACACCGGACCTGCGCAAGGACGAGCCGTTCCAGCAGTACCTCGATTGGCGGCCGGAGCTGCTGGTGTTCGCGTTCGTGACGGACATCGTGCGGAAGCGGGTGCTCGATGCGGCGACGCACGGGGCGATCCAGTACCACCCGTCCCTCCTCCCCAAGCACCGAGGGCGCGCGGCGATGAACTGGCCGATCATCAGCGGCGCGACGAAGACCGGGAACACGATCTTCTGGGTGGACGAGGGGATCGACACGGGTCCGATCCTGTCGCAGGAGGAGTTCGAGATCGCGCCCGACGACACGATGGGCTCGCTGTACTTCCAGAAGCTGTACCCGGCGGGCATCAAGGCGCTGGCTGACGGGGTGCGGCAGGTGCGCGAGGGCACCGCACCGAAGATCGAGCAGGATCACGATCAGGCGACCTACGAGCCGCCGTGCGGTCCGGAGCACTCGAAGATCGACTTCATGAAGCCGGGGCCGGTGGTGTTCAACCTGATCCGAGGCTGCGACCCCTCGCCGGGTGCTTCCGCCCAGGACGGGGAGCGCCTCCTGCGCCTGTACGACGCGAGCCTGCGGCCGGGCGCGCCGGACGAGGCGCCGGGGACGGTGATCGGCGTCAGCGACACCGCCGTGGAGATCGCGGTGATCGGCGGAGTGATCACCGTCGGGCGCGCGCAGCTCGAGGGTGAGCGCAAGGTTCCCGCGACCGAGCTGCTCGAGGTCGGCACGGTCCTCGACCGTCCCGCGTAACCCGCGGTCGCGCGCCCCGGCGCGCCTGCGATGTGAGGCCTAGTGTTAGGGCTCGGACGAGCGTTCCGCCCGCTGCGCGAGCACGAGCGGCTGCTGATGATCAGCATCTCGACGGTGCTGGTGATGGCCGGTCAGGGCGTGGTGGCGCCGATCCTGCCCTCGTTCGCGCAGAGCTTCGGCGTTTCGACGTTCATGATCGGGCTAACGCTGACCTCCTTCGCACTCGCGCGGATGGTGCTGAACGTCCCGCTCGGTCTGCTCTCAGACCGACGAGGGCGGCGCGTGCTGCTGGTGGGCGGCCCGATCGTGACCGCGGTCGGGATGTTCGGGTCGGGCTTCGCGCCGGACATCTGGCAGCTGCTGGCGTGGCGCTTCGTGGCGGGCGCCGGGTCGTCGATGTACATGACCGGGGCACAGATCTACCTCGTGGACGTGTCGACGCCGCAGACGCGGGCGATGTTCCTGGGCACCAACCAGATGGCGATCAGCCTCGGGGTGTCCTTGGGGCCGGGAATCGGCGGGATCACCGCCGAGTTGTTTGGGTTACGCGCGCCGTTCCACCTCGTGGGCGCCGCAGCCCTCGTGGCGGCCGTGTACGCCTACTGGCGGCTGCCCGAGACGCGGCACCTCGCGCTGAGCGAACCGCGCGAGGAGCCGGACGACCGTTCGACGCCCGCGCCGGCGGGACGGGCGTGGGTGCGAATGATCCGCTCGAGGGGGTTCGTCGCCGTGGCGCTGGTGACGACGATGATCTTCTTCACCCGCGGGGCGGCGCGGCAGACGCTGATCCCGCTGATCGCGATCGATGACCTCGGGTTCTCCGAGGGGGCGCTCGGCGGGTTCTTGATGGCCTCCTCGCTGCTGCTGATGGTGCTGCTGCCGGCGGCGGCGTTCATCGCCGACCGCTTCGGACGGACGGCGGCAATCCTGCCGGGTGGGCTGATCATCGGGGTCGCGCTCTTCGGGGTCGCGGCCTCCGAGGCGGTGCTGCCGTTCGTCGTGTCCGGGCTGGTGCTCTCCGTCGGGTTCGGGATCCTCGGCCCCGCACCGGCCGCGTACGCCTCGGAGATCGCGCCGCCCGAGCTACGGGGGCTGGCGATGGGGCTCTACCGGACCGCCGGGGACTTCGGATTGCTGGTCGGCGCGCCGCTGCTCGGGTTGATCGCGGACGCGGGCGGATTCGGATGGGCGCTGTCGACCAACGGGCTGCTGATGATCGGCGCGGTGGTCTTCTTCGCGCTGGCGGCCGGCGCAGCGCGACCAGCGCGCACGGTCAGCCCGACGTAGCTTGCTCGTCCGACTCAGACTCGGCTCCGGGCTCCCCGCTCGACTCGGCGTGCGGCCCGGGCACGTCCCAGCCGAGCTGGCCGAGGAGCTGCGCCTCGTCCTCAGCGGGGACGCGGAGGAAGAGGGCGGTCGACTCGACGAGGACCGCGCCGTCGGGGTCCTCGATCGAGGACTCGACCTCGATGCGGCGCCCGCGGGTGCGCCCGACGCGGGCGCGCACGACGAGCGGCGCCTCGGGCGACGCGGAGCGGCGGTAGCGGGTCTCCATCTTGGCCGTGACGCCGAGCGCGCGGTGGGCGGCGTACATCGCCCAGGCCATGGCCTCATCCATAAGCGCGACGAGGACGCCGCCGTGCATGACGCCGGGGAAGCCCTGGTGCTCGAGTCGCGGCGTGTACTCGCAGACGACGCCGTCGGCGCCGTCGCGCCGGAACCGCATCTTCAGGCCGAGCGGGTTCGCGTGGCCGCAGGCGAAGCAGTACTGCTGGTACAGCCGCTGATCGAGGAGGTCGTCGGGACCGGGGGTCATGGTCAGTCGAGCGGCGCGCGCGCCGTCCCGGTCAGCAGGATCGAGCCGTGCTCGTCCTCGCAGCTCACGTCGTAGCTGGCGACGCCGTCGGCGACCTTCCGCAGTTCGACGTTGGCGGTCACGGTGACGGGCGGCAACGCGGGGGCGCGCCAGCGCACCTTGAGGTGGCCGCCTTCCGACCAACGCGCGCCGAAGGCGTTGGTCATGGCCTCGGAGACCAGCGCGAGCACGAGCATGCCGTGCGCGACGGGCCGGCCGAACTGGCTGGCCGCGGCGGCGGGGGTCTCGAGGTGGATCGGGTTGTGGTCGCGAGCGCCGACCGCGTAGCGGTTGACGCGATCCTGGTCGATCCGCCTCGTGACGGGCTCGACGCGCGGGCCGTCAATCTCGGTGGCGGCGGAGTCGGAGCTGGCCGTGTTGGGGCTGGCGGAGTTGGTGGTCACAGCGAGGCCAGCTCTCCGTCGTCATCCTCGGGCGCGAGGATCACCGTCGTGCGGCCACGCCCCACGACCGTGTCGCGGGCCTGGAGCTCGATCGCGAACACGACCATGCGCGCGCCGCGCCGTTCCGAGCTGGAGGCAACGACGATACGGACCTCGACGGGTTCGTCGATCGAGACGGGCGCGACGAACTCGTACTCCTGGCCGGTGTGGACGAGGCCCGCGGGGACCTGGAAGCGGTCCATCAGCCCGCCGAGCGCAAAGGCGCCGAGCGCGAGCGGGGGGACCAGGGTGTCCCAGAGCTCGTTCTGCTCGCCGGTGGCGTCGAGGTAGGCGGCCACCTCGTCGGCGCTGATCTGGAGCTCGAACGGTGGCAGCTCGTAGCCGCGCTCGAGGCTGGCGAAGGCGCCCTTGGGTTCGGTCAGAGCCTCGGTCACGGGCGCGCTAGACCTCCACCGTGTCGACGGTGAGATGGCTGCGGCCCCACGCGGCGAGCGGCTTCATCGCCTCGGCGAGTTCGCGCCCCTCCGCGGTCAGCTCGTACTCGACCCACGGCGGCGTCGTCTCGACGATCTCGCGGTGCACGACGCCGATCTGCTCTAGCTCCTTGAGCCGGTCGCGGAGGGTACGGGAGTTGCAGCCGCCGACACGCTCGGCGAGCTCGTTGAAGCGGCGCTTGCCGCCGGTGAGCTCGTAGACGATGTGGGGCACCCACTTCTGCCCGACCAGCGCGAGGGTGGTGCGGACGGGGCAGAACTCGCCCTCGCGGGTCTGGGTCAGCTTGGCTTCCACGTTGTCTCCGCCATCGACGCTAGCGCAGCGCCCCGCGAGGCGTCCATCAGCGCCGTCGCATCAACTGATGTGCGCCAGGACCTCGGAATGGTCGCGGGCCTCGGGGATACCGCCGCTCTTCGTGGTGTAGGCGACGTTGCCCTCGCGATCGATGACGACCGTGAGTCGCTCCGCGATGGCGGCGTCGGCGTTCCAGGTGCCGTAGAGCTGCGCGACCTCGCCCTTCATGTCGGCGAGGAGCGAGTACGGGAGGTTCTCCTGCTCCTTGAAGACCTTGTGGGTGAAGATGCTGTCGCGGCTGATGCCGAAGATCTTGGCGCCCTGGTCGAGCCAGGAGCTGTAGTCGTCGCGGATCTGGCAGTGCTCGGCGGTGCAGACGCCAGAGAAGTCGAGCGGGTAGAAGACGAGGACGACCGGGGATCCCCGCTGCTCCGAGAGTGTGATGTTCTCGCGGTCCTCATTGGGCAGGGTGAAGTCAGGGGCCGGTTGCCCCACCTCGATGGCCATTGGGTTCCCTTCGGTGCGAGCGGCCGATTCGCCGAGGCCGCTCGATGAGTGCAAGTACGCGGAATTGTATCAACCGGTGGCGGCGCCCTCGGTGGTTGAGACGACCATGAAGGTGCCGCTGGCGGCGCCGACAAGCTCGTCGCGGGCGTCGAAGAGCTCGGCGGTGCAGTGGGAGAGCGTGCGGCCGCGGCGCACGAGGCGGCCGACCGAGCGGAGCGTGTCGCCTCGGGCGGGGCGCAGCCAGCGGATGTCGAGCTGCGCGGTGACGGCGCGTTCGCGCTCGACGTCGATCATGGTGCGGATGGCGCCGCCCATCGAGGAGTCCGCAACTACGGCCCACATGCCGCCGTGAAGGATGCCGTCGCCGTTCAGGAGCTCGTCGCGGATGGTCAGGGTCTGCTCGATCCAGCCGGCGCCGCCCCCGGTGATCTCGAGCCCGAGGTACTCGTAGGACGCGCTGACCATCGAGCGGGCGCGCTGGAGGGCGAGCTCGTCGCTGACCTCGATCATGCATCGGCTCCTCGAGGGGCCGGCGTCACCTCGGCGGGTAGCGTCGAGCGCCGCCGGGAAGTCGCGGCGAGGGCGACGGCGAAGCCGGCGCAGGCGACGAGGACGATCGCGGGGCTGGTGGCGACGTTCGCGTGGAACGAGAGGTGGAGCCCGATGACGGAGGCGATTGCGGCGAGGGCGATGGAGAGCGCCATGATCTGCTCGATCCGCCGCACGAGGAGCGACGCGGTCGCGGCCGGGACGATCAGCATCGCGTTGACGAGGACGATCCCGATCGCCTTGAGGGCGACGACGACGGCGACCGCGATCAAGACGAGCAGGGCGTACTGGAAGAAGCGGACCGGGATGCCGACGGTGGCGGACGTGGCCGGGTCATAAGCGACCATCACCAGCTCGCGGCGGAAGGCGGCGACGAAGATCAATGTCCCCGCCCCCAGGAGCAGCGCGCCGAGTAGATCGGAGTCCGTCACGCCGAGGATGTTGCCGAACACGAACGAGAAGAGGTCAGGCGTGTACGAGGTACGCCTGGAGATGACGAGAATGCCGAGCGAGAACATGGCCACGAACACGATGCCGATCGCGGTGTCGTAGGAGACGCGCCCTCGACGCTGGGTCCAGCCGATCCCGAGGGCGGTCGCGACTGCGGCGATCAGAGCGCCGAGACTGACATTGGCGCCGTTGACGAAGGCGATCGCGACGCCGGCGAGGGTGCTATGAGCGAGCGCGTCGCCAGAGAAGGCGAGGCCCTTGTGCACGACGAAGGTGCCGACGACGCCACCGACGATGCTGACGATCAGCAGGACGTAGAGCGCCCGCCGCATGAACTCGAAACGGTACGGGTCGATCAGCCATTCGATCGCGGCGTCCATCGCTAGTCCGCGCTGAGGTGCTCGTCGTGGGCGAGGCTAAGGTTCACGGTGCCCACGGTCAGCAGATGGCGGTCGAAGGTCCTCGAGAGGACCTCTTCGGTGAGGACGGTGGCAGGCGGGCCGGTGGCGATGACGCGCTTGTTGAGGCAGATCGCGTCGTCAGAGCAGCTGGCGACGCAGGCGAGGTCGTGCGTGGCGATCAGGACGCTACGCCCGCCCTTCACCAGCTCATCGAGGATCTCGAGGAGGTCGTGCTGCACGGCGGCGTCGAGGCCGGCGAAGGGCTCGTCGAGGAGCAGCAGCCGAGCACCTCGGGCGATGGCACGCGCCATGAGGACGCGACGGCGCTGCCCGCCGGAGAGCTCGCCGACCTGGCGGCTGGCGTACTCGGCGAGGCGGACCTGCTCCAGGGCGGCGGTGGCGCGTTCGCGGTCATCGCGCGACCAGCCGGCGAACGGGAGGAGCCGCCGGTAGCCGCCCATGAGGACGACGTCGTTCACCGAGACCGGGAAATCCCAATCGACCTCCTCGATCTGGGGCATGTAGGCGACGTCCGCGCGGGCGTCTCGGATCGGCTGGCCGAACGCGCGGACCTCGCCGCGCAGCGGCTCGACGAGGCCGAGGATGGACTTGAAGAGCGTGGACTTGCCCGCACCGTTCGGCCCCACGAGGCCGACGATCTCACCGACCGGCACCCGGACATCGATCGCCTCGATGGCGGGGGGCTGCCCGGGGTAGCCAGCCCAGAGGTCGTCGACCTCGAGGGCGAAGGCGTCGTGGGTGTGCCCGGGCGGGCGCGGCTCGCGCGCGCGTTCGTGATCGGGTTCGCCCAGCCGTTGCGTCGCCGACGCGCTCACGATCTACCTGCGCCTCTCATCGCGAGGCGCGAGTGTATCTCGCGCCCCCTCGGCGAAGGCAGTCGTTCGAGGTGTCGCTCCCGCTAGCCACCCAGCGCCGACGCGAGCGACTCCGCGTTCGCGCGCATCAGATCGACGTAGGTCTCAATGCCATCAGAGTAGGTGGAGTGAATCGTGAAGACCTCGGTGCCGGTCTCGTCAGCGATCGTCTCCAGTACCGAAGCGTTGTACTGCGGCTCGCGGAACACCGCGGGAATCGACCGCTCATTGATCAGCTCGATCAGATCCACCACCGCCTCGGCACTCGGGTCCTGCTGCGCGTTGCCGGGCAGCAGTGCGGCGCTGAGCTCGAATTCGTAGTGCTCGGCGAAGTACTGGTACGCGTCGTGGAACACGACCATCTCGCGCTGACCCTCGGGGATCGTCGAGAGCGTTGCCGCGATCTCGTCGTCGAGCTCCTCAAGCGTCGCGACGTAGTCGGAAGCGCGCTCCTCGTAGTCGTCGGCGTTGTCGGCGTCTAGCTCGGAGAGGTGCGCCTCGATCTGCTCGACGTAGTGGATGACGTTTTCGACTGCGAGCCAGAAGTGAGGGTCGCCGCCAGCGCGGATCACATCTGAGCCGTGGTCTTCGCCCTCGTGGTCGTGGTCGTCGTCGTCCTTGTGCTCTTCGCCGTCTTCGTGGTCGTGGTCGTCGCCCTCTTCGTGCTCTTCGCCGTCTTCGTGGTCGTGGTCGTCGCCTTCGTCGTGTTCTTCGCCGTCCTCGTGGTCGTGGTCGTCGCCCTCTTCGTGCTCTTCGCCGTCTTCGTGGTCGTGGTCGTCTTCGTCCTTGTGCTCGTCGCCGTCTTCGTGGTCGTGGTCGTCGTCGTCCTTGTGCTCGTCGCCGTCCTCGTGGTCGTCGTGGTCGTGGTGGTGGTGACCGCCCTCGAGCGGGGTCAGACCAGCGGCAACCGGGACGACCTCAGTCCCCTCGGCAGCGTTCTCAGTGACGATGTCGAGCAGGCTCTCTTCGAGGTTGAAGCCGTTGACGAAGACCAGGTCCGCCTCAGCGATCGAGGCCGCCACTCCCGGGGCGGGCTCGTAGCTGTGGATGTCGACTCCAGCTGGAATGAGCGTCGTCACCTCGATGGCATCGCCGCCGACGATCGACGCAAGCTCGGCGATGAGCGCGGTGGAGGCGACGACTTGCAGTTGGTCGTCAGAGCCGTCGTCATCTGAGGAGCAGGCCATCGCGAGGACGAGTGCGGCCGAAGCAGCGATCGTGAGGAAGATACGGCGCATAGCGCGAACTCTCTTGGTAGTCAGTCTCAATTGGGTATCGATACGTAGTATCAAGGCGTTCGCGTGACGGTCAACGCACGAAGCGGCGTTGACGGGCGTGCGGAGCTACGAGTTGCAGGAAGCGCAGCGGCCGTAGAGCTCGAGCCGGTGGGTGTCGATCTCGAAGCCGGTCTCGTCCGCCACGCGTTCGAGTTCGCCCTCGAGGCCGTCGCTCGCGAACTCGGTGACGCGACCGCACTCGGTGCAGATGACGTGGTGGTGGTGGTCGGCGCGGTCCTCGTCGGCGAGCTGATAGACGGCCGTGCCGTCATCGAGGACGACCTGGCAGATCACGCCAAGCTCCCGCATGAGCTTCATCGTGCGGAAGACGGTGGCCCGACCGACCTCGGGCGAGGCGTGTTGCACCTCTTCCGCGGTGAAGTGATTGCCGAGGCCACGCATCGTGTCGAGCACCGTGCGGCGCGGGCTGGTGAGCCGGTAGCCCCGGCGAGAGAGCGTTCGTTCGATCGTATCGGCGGTGGTCATGCTCTTATCGTCCCGAGGGTCATCCCCGTCTGTCAACGTGGACCCGTTCCGGCATAGTAGCTAGGTGACCACGGCACAGCGTTGGCGAATCGGGCTCTGGGTCGCGATGTTGGCGGGCGTGTTCTACGTCGCCTACGGCGCGCGCGGGGCGCTGCTGCCGTTCGCGATCGGGGCGCTGCTCGCATACGCCATGGCGCCGATCGTCGATCGGCTCGCCGCGGTGGTGCCGGTTCGCTCTCACCAGGGCGACGTGTACCGGCGCGGGTTCGCGGTCATCCTGCTCTACCTCGCGATCGCGTCGGCGGGTTTCCTCGCCGGCCTCGCGGTCATCCCGGTGGCCGCGGATCAGGTGACGCAGTTCGTGGACACGCTGCCTGACACCGTCGAGGCGGCGCGCGCCCAGATCAACATCTGGCTCGAGCGATACCGCGACAACGTGCCGGCCGACATTCAGGAGCGGGTCGACGACGCGCTCGCCGACGCAGGGAACACGGCCGCGGATGCGGCGACCTCGATGGCCCAGCGCACCGTGGGGCTGCTCACGGGGACGCTGACGGTGGCCGTTGGGTTCGCGGTGATGCCGTTCTGGATGTTCTACGCGATGCGCGACCGGCACTTCGTGCGGCGCAACTTCCTGGGTGCGGTGCCGGAGTCGTTCCGAGACGACGCCATCAACCTGCTGCACATCGGCGACCGCCTGCTCGGCCGCTACATCCGAGCGCAGCTCTTCCTCGGCTTGGTCGTCGGCACCGCCGTCGGCGTGTCACTCACCCTGCTCGACGTCCCACTCTCGCTGGCGCTCGGCGTCATCGCCGGTGTGACCGAGTTAATCCCCTTCCTCGGACCTTGGCTGGGGGCGATCCCCGGTCTGCTGCTGGTCGCTGCGACGGAGCCCGACAAGATCATCTGGGTCGCGCTGGTCTACTTCGCGGTCCAGCAAGCGGAGAATCTGTTGCTGGTCCCGCGGATCCAAGGCGAGGCGCTGGAGATGCACCCGGCGATGATCCTGCTCGTGCTCTCCCTCGGAGGCGCCGCCTTCGGGTTCATCGGGCTGATCGTGGCGGTGCCGTTGAGCGCGCTGCTCCGCGAGGTGTTCTGGTACGTCGACCGGCGACTGCGCGGCGAGCTGCCCGAGGAAGCGCTGGCCGCGAGCCACGTCGGCCGGCTCGCCGACGTGGAAGCGGAGCTGTCGCACCGTGACCAGCTCCGCCCGGAGCCGCTGAGCGAGATGCTGCCGACCTCGATGCCGGCATCGACCGAGGTGATCGAGGCAATCGAGGAGGCCGACCCAGAGGCGTCAGGCGACGAGACGAGCGTCGACGAGCCGGCGTCCGAGGACAAAGACGAGACCGAGGCCGAGGCCGAGGCGAGCGACGGCGAACGCCAGCGGAGCGCATCCGGCTAGCGGCGACGCCGACCGGCGCCGCTACTCGATGCCGTAGATCTCGAGGATGACCGGGCCGTCCGGCAGCTCACTATCGGAGGCCTGGTTCGTCGCGAAGACGACGACCGACTGCGGCCACGAACCAGCCGGCGTCTGGATCAGCTTCATCGTCTCGCTGCCCCCGTCCGGGACGAGGGAGTCTGTCGCGATCACGTTGCCCCAGCGATCGAGGAGGGTGATGCGGTAGACCTCGAGGAACCCGACCGGCTGCAGGTTGCGCAGGACGACGACCGCGGCGTCCGCGGAGTCGCTCCAGGTGTAAGTGCCGGTGGCGCCATGCGCCGCTTCGGTCGGGACGAGCTCGGCGGACTCGGCCTCGGGGTCGCCGATGATCGAGGTCGCGGACTGCGTCTCTTGAACCTGCGTCTCAAGCAGGGTGAGTTCTCGCTCCGGGTTGGGCGCGAGCGCGAGCTGGTCGAGGCGGCGGGCGTCCGCCTCCACGACCGCCGTCAGCAACGCCGCCTCCTCGCGGAGGTCGTCGAGCTCTTGCTGGAGGTTGACCGCCCAGATGCCGGCGACGGCGGCGATCACCGCGAGGCTGGCGGCGGGGAGGATGCGGGCGACGGGCACGCGCCAGCGGCGGCGCGGCTTCGAGGAGCGCTTGGCTGCCTCCATCACGCGCGCGCGGAGTTCCGGCGGCGGGCGCCGCACGGGTGCGGCGAGCGCCATCAGCTCGGCGATCTCCTGGTAGCGCGCGACCTCGTCGGCGGCCGCGGGATCCGAGCGGATCAGCCGTTCGGCATCGTCGACGTCGGGCGCGCTGAGCGTACCGAGTGCGTAGGACGCGAGCAGTGCCTCACGTTCCTCCGGAGTCATCGTGTCCCCCTGGTCGCTGCTCGACTAAGTCGGTCAGCGCCTCGCGTAGCTTGCGCATCCCCAAGCGGACGCGCGTCTTGATCGTGCCCAGCGGATCGCCGGTGCGCTCCGCGATCTCGGTCTGGGTGAGGCCGCCGAAGTAGGCGAGCTCGATGACCGTGCGCTGAGCGTCCGGCAGGTCGCGCATCGCCTCGTGAACGCGGCGGCGTTCGTCGGCGAGCACGGCCTCGTGCGCCGGGTCGTCACCTCGTCCTTCCGCCGGGAGGCGTAGCACCGGATCCTCGTCTTGATCCTCGGCACGTCGCCTGCGGCTCATGCGTCGCTGCTCGTCCAGCGCGCGGTTGCGCGCCACGGAGCTGATCCAGCTGATGAAGCGCCCTCGGGCGGGGTCGAACGAGGCTGGCTGGCGCCAGATGCGCAGGAACACCTCTTGCGTGACGTCCTCGGCGAGCGCGTGGTCGTGCAGCACGCGAAGTGCCACGGAGAACACGAGCGCCGAGTAGCGGTCGTAGAGCTGTTCGAGCGCTCCGACCTCGTCCTTGGCGAGCGCGGCCACGAGAGCCGCGTCTTCTTCCGCCCGCCTCAGGCGATCTTCGGCTGTCTTACTTGGTACGCGCGACAGCGGTCGCCGGATCTGGGCGAGTTCTGTGATGGGAGCGTCGGTGGGGAAGACGATGGGGCCGGTGCCCGTCCTGGGTTCATTCACCAGGCGCCTCCTCTGAGGCGGGGAAGCGGTTCGCACCAGTGTACCGGTGGATCTGGTGGATATCGTGCCCGGGTTCACACCTTCTGGGTGTGGTCCCGCTCTCATACCGCCTGGCCAGTGCTGAACAGCAGGCCGCGGGCGAGCACCTCGCCGGCAAGCAGCGCGCCGAGGGCGATGTAGAGCAGGCCGGTGGCGGACATCATCCCTCGGATCTGGGCCGTCTTCCACGCGAGCCACGCGAGGAGCGCGGGGAAGATCAGGCCAACGAGCACGCGCAGCCAGAAGGCAGGGTTGCCACCGAGACCGACGCCGATCGAGCTTTCGGACAGTGGCACCTCGCGGGCGGGGATGACGACGGCGAGGAGGACGAAGACGGCCTGGAGGATGACCGCGCCGAGGACGACGAGCGACATCTGCTCCATCGGCTCCTTGGGGAGTCGGCCCGCGGTCAGGTACCAGTGGCCCCACATCATCGCCATCAGCGCGCCACCGAGGAGCAGCGCGGCAGCGAGCACGCTGCCGATGACGCCGAGCACCGACCACGCGGGCGGTGCGACGAGCGCGCCGATCGCGACGAGAGCAGCCGCGCCGACGACGCTACCGACCGCGCCAAGCCGGATGCCGAGGGCCTGCCGCTCCTGGAGGACCGCGACGAGGTGCAGCGCGCTGAGGACCAGGAACGCCGCGAGGCCGATCCGGGCGGGGGTGAACCACCCCTCGCTGAGGGCGTAGCCGCCGACGTCGTCGGTGGCGTTGATCGAGGCGAGCGTCCAGGCGGCGAGCAGTGCGAGCGGCGTGACGGTGAGCGCACCGGCCTTCACGTAGCCGCGGGTAACGCCGCCGCGCGCGTCGAAGACGGTGAGCACGGCCAACCCGCCGACCGCGAGTTCGGCCAGCAGGATCAGGACGGTGTACGGGAGGGACGAGGCGTTCACGTCAGCGGATCGTGGGGCCCGGCCAGCGAACGATCAACGTGGCGTCTGTCCGGTGACCAGCTCGCCGAGGCGTTTCCAGTCCTCGAGCTGCTGCGCCCAGCTGCGCCGGCCCTGCGTGCGCGGGCTCGGATGGACGAGCGGAACGAGCGTGCGACCGGCCCAGCATCGAGGTTCACCAGCCACCTCGGAGACTCGCGCGATCTCGTGGGCTTCGATGCGCGCGAGCGCGTCCAGCGCGGCGCCGCCGAGGGCGGCGATGACGGGCGCCCGAACGAGGGCGAGAGTGCGCTCGAGGTAGGGCGAGCAGCGCGCCAGCTCGCTCGCCCTCGGGCGGCGGTTTCGTGCGCCGTCGCCGGCCTCGGTGAGCGGATTGCAGAGGACGGCGTTGGTGATGAAGACCTCGGAACGGTCGAGCGCGGCGGCCGCAAGGAGCGTATCGAGGCGCTCGCCGGAGCGGTCGCCGCGGAAGGGGACGCCGGTGCGCGCGGCGCCGAGGCGACCGGGCGCCTCACCGACGATCAGCAGGCGCGTCTCGAGCGGTCCATTCGTCGCACCGAGGACGTGCGCGTAGGCCATCTCCGCGCAGGCGTGGCAGGCTGCGACGTCGTCGATCAGCAACGCGAAGCTGGCACGGGGTCGCGCAGCCTCGGTGAGCGCGGCGCGGGGGTCGTTCGTTGACATGATTTCTCCGGCGGCCGACCATCGCGAACATGCCGCAGTACGTCTCCGCCCGCTACAGCGAGCAGCCTCGATACCTGCGCAAGACGCTGCGTGAGGTGGCCCACCGGATCGAGGAGCTGGCGGTGCAGCTCACCGAGGACGAGGCGCGCGAGCACATCCCCGAGGACGACTGGTCGGTCGTAGAGATCGCCGGCTACCTCCGTGACTGCGAGCGCGAGGACCTGAAGGCGATCAACGCGATGATCGCCCGCGACGGCGCGACCATCGAGGAGCGGCGGGCGCAGTACGGGCCAATCGAGGGCAACTACCAGCAGCAGCACCTCGACGAGTTCATGTGGGAGTTCGCGACGATCCGCGAGGAGACGCTCTGGACGCTGCACGACGCCGACGGGCTCTGGCACCGCACCGGCGAGCACCCCTTCCGCGGCAACGTGACGCTGACCGAGTGGGTGCGCGAGATGAACGAGCGCGACCTGGACGTGATGTGGCGGATCGGCCGGATCGTGCAGCGGATTCGCGCTCGGGATCGTTGACTCGCGGACGGAGACAGTAAGCGCGACCGGGTTCGGCCGCCTCGCCGCCTAGGTCGGGAACGCGCGCTCGATCGCGGGCAGCAGTTCGTCGGGCCTCGTGAGGAGCGGGCCGTACTCGCCCGCGATGAAGCAGACGGCGCCGCCCGCGGTCGCCGGGACGCCGAGCTGTGAGACCAGGACATCGTCGAACTCGGGGTGGAGCCGCTGGACGGTGTGCGCGGCGAGCGCGAGGCGGAGCGCCTCGGCGTGCAGCGGGTCGGCGGTGCTGTCGACCTCGCCGGGTGGGGCGAAGGCGACGATCTTGATCTCCGGCTCGATCGAGAGGACGCGGTCGACGACGCGCGCGACGGCGCAGGCCGCCTCCAGCTCGAGCGAGTCGAGTCCGCCGGCCACCGCGCCGAGGATGGCGTAGGCCATCTCGACGTAGCGGTTGTCGTGCGTGAGGTGGCCAAGGCGGACGAGGAGCTCGGCGGCCTCGGCGTTGTCGAGCGCGGAGAAGCGGGGCTCCTCGAGGAGTCCAATCGCCTCGGCGCCTGGATCGGCGTCCGCGAGGAGGTCGCTGGCCGTGTGGAACTGGCGCTCCAACAGGCGGGCGATGGTCTGGGTGTGGTGCAGGTAGTCGATCGCGCCGGTGACCTCGTAGGCGTCGAGCAGGGCCTGACCCGCGGCGACCTGCGCGGTGAGCAGGCCGAGGGTGGAGGGGACCCCGTCCCAGCCGTGGTAGCTCCCGGCCTCGCCGGCGCGCATGCGTTGGACCATGAAGTCGACGGCGGTGCGGCCGCGCGTTCGCCAGTCCGAGCGGTCGAAGACGATGCCGCAGGCGAGCAGCCCGCGGGCGAGCCAGGCGTTCGAGGGCGCCAGGACCTGTTCGCCACCCGGGCGGTGGCGGAAGCCGCCGCTGGAGTTCAGCAGGCCTGACTCGACGAAGTCGACGGTCTGGGTCACGGCCTGGAGCACCCACTCGTGGGCCTCGCTGTCCTCGGCGGCGATCCCCGCGAGGACGAAGAGCCAGCGGCCCTGGTCCTCGGCGAGCCGAACGTCACACGACGGGTCTGGGTCCGCGCAGTGGCGGAAGCCGCCGTTGACCGGGTCGAAGCCGGCGCCGTCGATGCGGCGCTGGATCGCCATGCGGGCGCGGCGCTCCGACTCCAGGTCGGCGCGGCGGCGGTGGGCGTAGAGCCAGAGCCGCACCCGCTCCGAGCCGGGCAGCTCGCCGGCCTCGTTGGCTCGATCGAGCGCGATGTCGAGGGTGGCGGGGCTCAGGTCGCCGCGGCGCGCGGGGCGGCTCGCGCGGCGGAGGACGCGCTCGGCCTCGAGTTCGGCGAGCACCTCGTCGCGTTCGTCGCGCCAGCGGGCGAGCCAGCGATCGATCGCGGCGACGAGCGCGTCCGCCGAGGGCTCGGCGACGCGCTCGAGGAGTTCGCCGTCGTCGCTCAGGAGGGAGACGACGACGGCGTCCGGCTCGCCGTAGCGCGTCATCAGGTCGGGGCGGTCGTCGGCGTCGACGCGGATCGGGGTCACCTGAGTCGCCAACCGACTCACGACGCGCGGGTCCTCGAACGCGGTGCGATCGAGGGCGGTCAGCTCGGGGAGCCACGACGGAGCCACCAGCAGCAGCCGCAGGCGGTCAGCGAGCGCTTCGTCCTCGAAGAGCCCGCGCTCCCACTCGCGCCAGCGGACCTCGGTGGCGTCGGGGGCCTCGGAAGCGCCGAACGGTGTCAGATCTGCCATCGCGACCTCAGGACGATCGTACCGAGGTCTGCGCCAACGGGGGGCAGGGGCGGCCCGAAGCCCTCGCGGGTGTCGGGCGCTGCGGTGGTTGCTCAGCGCTGCTGGCGGTCGCGGGCGGCGAGGAACAGCATCGCACCGGCGGCGATCAGGAGGAGCGGCCACGCGGCGCGCGCGGCGCCGAAGCCGACGAAGCGGGCCAGCGCGAACTGGTTCGTGAGGAAGAGCAGGCCGAGCCCGACGAGCAGGATGCCGAAGATGAGGCCGGCGTCGGCACCGCCCTCGGAGCGAGGGGTGGCGGCGCCCTCGGGAGCCTCGGGCATCAGGATCCAGAGCAACGCGTAGACGAGGAACCAGGTGATGCCGGCGCCCAGGATGAGCAGCACGGCGAAGACGAGGCGGACGATCGTCGGGTCGATGTCCACATACTCGGCGATGCCACCGGCGACGCCGGCGACCATCCGGTCGCGGCTGCGCCGCAGTCGCCGAACCCCGTCGTCGCCCGCCATCGGCTAGACGCGCTCCTGCAGCAGGCGCTCGATCTGCTGGTAGTCCTCGTCGGAGATCTTGTGGAGGTTGCCTCGGAAGGCGATGCCGAGCTTCTTGGGCCCGAGCTTCCGCGTCTTCTCGAGGAGGTCGGTGATCTCGCGGACGTCGACGTAGTTGCCCTTATCGGGGATCACAACCGGCTTCGTGTCGATGCGGAAGGGGTAGTCCTCGCCGGGCTTGCCCTTCGAGCGGAGGCCGATGTCGGTGGTGTCCTCGAACATCTCGCCGGTCACCTCGACGATGCCGCCGAAGAGGACCTCTTTCGTCAGGTAGTAGACGATGCGGTCGCCGGGCTGCATCTCGCCGGACTGCTTGCGGCGCGAGGCCTTGAAGGCGGATACGTCGAAGTTGCGCTCGCGGAGGACCTCGAAGTTGTCGGGGGAGCCGACCTGGATCCACGCCTGCATGGTGGGTCTCCTTCGTCTCGTCGGAAGTGTCAGTGACCGCTCACAGAATAGGTGAGCGACGCAAGTCCGCGCGCCAGATACGAAGAAGCCCCGCTCTCGCGGGGCTCGATCGATTCACGCTCGCGACTACACCGCTAGCAGGGGCGAGGCGTGCCCTCGTGCCCGTTCGCCTGGAACGAGGAGCCGCAGGCGCAGGAGGAGACGGCGTTCGGGTTGTAGATCGTAAAGCCGGACTTCATCAGGTCCTCGACGAAGTCGATCTCGGCGCCGGCGATCATCGGAACCGAGTCGGCGTCGACGACGATGCGCGCACCGCCCTCGGCCTCGATCACGGTGTCCTCGGCGTCGGCCTCCTCGGCGATCGCCATGCCGTACTGGAAGCCAGAGCAGCCCCCACCGACGACAAAGACGCGCAGCAGGCCGTCGGCGTGACCCTTGTCCGCGAGCAGCGTGCTGGCCTTGGCAGCGGCGCGCTCAGTAATGGTCACCAGCGGGCCGGTGAAGGTCGGCTGCGGTGCGGGCTCGTTGCCGTTGGTCAAGGTCGCGCCCATTCCGGGCAGCAATCCACCTGACATCGTTACCTCCGTGATCGTGGCGCCGCTGACACGCGGCGGTTACCTACGAATGATATTCGGCCGTCGGGACCGCGTCCACGAATGACGAGGCCGGCTCATGCACGCGGAAGGCGCAGAGGAACTCGTGCGGCACCTCGCCGGCCGGGAGCGCCGTCACCCGCACGCCGAGCAACCGTTCGAGGAGTTCGCGGTCGTGGTCGACGCCGTCGGCGCCGGGGGATCCGTGTCCGATGCGGGCGCAGAGGCCGCGGCCCAGCAGCCGCAGCTCACCGTCGGTGACGTCGACCTCAAAGTCCAGGCCCTCGTCCTCGAGCAGCGTCAGCGCCGAGGTGACGCGCGCCTCGATGGTGTCGCCGCTGACGCGAGGGCCGTACTCCTGGAGCAGGCGCTCGCACATCTTGCCGACGACGAGCTCGGCGAGCTCACCGCCGTTGCGGCCGGTGGTCTCGTCGGGCGTGAGCGCCACGATCTCCTCGAGCAGCCGGTGTGTGATGCGGACGTAGTGGTGCGGGAACAGCTCCCCGCCCTGCTCGGTGAGGGAGAAGATGTGGCGCGGGCGGCCAGTGCCGCCGCGGACCTGGGTGACTGAGACGTAGTTGTCGCGGAGGAGGACGTCGAGGTGGCGTCGCACCGTCGCGCCGGCGAGCCCCAGCTCGTTCGCGAGGTCGTCGACGGATGCGCCCTCGGAGCGCCTCAGGATGTTGAGGATCTGCTCGCGGGTGCCCTCGATACGGCCGGTTCCGTTGCGTGTCATGTCTGATGAGCCTAGAACAGCTTTTTCACCTTTTCCAGTGCTAAACGTCGCAAATCAGGCGTCCGCAAGAGCGGCGCGCTACCCTCGGATCCACGAACGGCGGAGCCACGACGGCGAAGCCATGAAGGGCGGATCCATGAACGGCCACCGCTCGAACGGGAGCCGCGTCTACCTCGACCACGCCGCGACCACGCCCCCGGACCCGCGCGTCGTCGAGGCGATGCTGCCCTACCTGACCGAGTACTTCGCCAACCCATCATCGATTTATGTCGAGGCGCAGCAGACGCGCCGCGCGATCGACGAGGCGCGCCAGACGATCGCCTCGTCAGTGGGCGCGGATCCCGGCGAGATCGTCTTCACCGCCGGCGGCTCCGAGTCCGACTCGCTCGCCCTGCGCGGCGTGGTCGGCGCGAGCCGGCGTCGCGCCCGCGGCGGAGCCGCATCCGGAAACCCGGTTCACATCATCACCTCGGCGGTCGAGCATCACGCGGTCCTCGACACAGCCGAGCAGCTCGAACGCGACGGCGTCGCCGAGCTCACGATCCTCGAGGTCGATCGTGAGGGCCGGGTCGACCCGGCGGCGGCGGCCGCCGCGGTGCGGGACGACACGGTGCTCGTGTCGGTCATGCACGCGAACAACGAGGTCGGGGCGATCAACGACGTGGCCGCGATCGCGCGGGCGGTGCACGAGGCGAACCCTCGGACGGCCGTACACACGGACGCGGTGCAGTCGGTCGCGCACCTCGGAGCGAACGTCGACCGCCTGGGCGTCGACCTGATGACGTTCACCGGGCACAAGCTCTACGGCCCTCGAGGCGCGGGGGCGCTCTACGTGCGGGCCGGCACGCCGCTCGCCCCCCAGATCCTCGGTGGGAGCCAGGAAGAGCGGCGACGCGCGGGCACCGAGGACACCGCCGCCATCGTCGGCTTCGCGAAAGCGATCGAGATCGCCGCCGACGAGCGCGAGGCCGATCTGTCGCACGAGCGCGCGCTGCAGCAGCGGCTGATGACCGAGCTGCCGCAGCGGATCGCGATGACCGGGATCACCGGCCCCGCCGACCTCGATGAACGGCTCCCCGGCAACGTCTCCGCGCTGATCGGCTTCGTCGAGGGTGAGTCGATCCTGCTGGCGCTCGACCTCGCCGGGTTCGCCGCGTCCTCCGGATCGGCGTGCACGACGGGGTCAGTGGAGCCAAGCCACGTGCTGGTGGCGATGGGCGTCCCGGACGAGCTGGCGCGCGGGTCGCTGCGGTTCAGCCTCGGGCGTGGGAACACGGACGAGGACGTCGACCGACTGCTCACCGAGCTGCCGCCGATCGTCGAGCGGCTACGCGCGCTGTCGCCGATGCCGACGACCGAGCCGCCGGCCGACTGGCAGCCGTGGCTGGCCACCTAGAGGAGACGGCCCAGGAAGCCGCTGCATCGCCTCTCCGCCAGAGCCTCGTGGTCATCGGCGACGGGACGCCCTCTCTCGGGATCTGAAGCTCCGTCCGATCAAGAGCGCCATAACGAGAAGCCCGAGTAGCAACGCGGTACCGAGGCGCACACGGGGTCCCCACACGTCTCGTCCAGTGGTGGCGTCAAACTCGAGGTAGGCCACCTGCTGCCCTCCCGTCTGACCGCGGACATGCACTTCAAACCAATCGTCTTCGGTAACCTCTGAATCGATCGTCAGGTTGACGTGCGTGTCGCGATCCCCGACCTCATCGAGTACGACCAAGTTGCTAGCAGGCGCCCCGGTCGACGAGACGGCCTGTGCCCTAACATCGCGCGCCGGAAGTCCACCGCTCCTCAATATGATCGGGAGAGTGCCCGTGCCGTCGCTGGCCAGTGACATCTCGTCCGTGACCACATCCAACTCCAACTCCGCCGGCCCGAGCGGCGAGGTGAGGATGCTCGTGTCGTCGTGGATGGTGACTGCCTCTAGCCAGTCATCACCTAGGTGATCTGGCACCTGGATCTCGAATCCGAGTCGTGCGCCGGCTTCCGCAACTACCGATCTGTCCTGCAGGTAATTGCTGTAATGAAGGTCGGCACTGCTCTCAAGCACCGTTCCGGTGCTGGACCCAGAAAGCAGTTCGATGGCACTCCAACGGAGTCCCCGTGATCGCGGCCCAAGGTGGGGCTCGATCTTCAACTGGGCGACCGCACGATCATTCACGGTCGCGACGACGTAGGCTCGTTCTTCAGCCGAGGTGAGCGGTAGTGCGGGGTTGACCTTCACGGTCAGGTGGACGTGCATCAGATACCACTGGCTGCCACCTTGCTTCGCCCCAGCCTCGAAGAGGGGACCGAGCAGTTCCGCTGTCGCTTCACTTGGGGAAAGCCGAATTGACTCGATGCCCAGATCGCGCAGGCTGACCTCACCCGTCGATCCGATAGCAGTACCTGGATAGGAATCGTCCGGAGGAGTCGCAGCCTCAGCCTCAACTAGGCCGAAAGCGAACACCACCACAGAGGCCACGAGACCCACTAACCACGAAGAATGCTCAGCGTTCCTGTGACTACTCATCGCCCACCAGCGTCTCACTTGCAGCTCGAAGCTAACCTGCCACGTCTCAGATCAAGGGGAGAGGGTGCGTCGGTCGCACCATCTCCCCTTGATCGCTAATGCCCTCACCGTCAACTAGTCTCGTAGACTCACGGAACTGTGACCCAGCTTGCCTTACCGCTGTTGTTCCAGTAGACAGTGGTCCCTTCCCAACGGGGAGGCTCGTAGTTGTACATGTCCCCCCAGTCGTGAGAGGTACTGTACCCACGAGATGCCGCTTCATTCACGTAATATTCCTCGGCCTGTTCACTCCATCCAAACTTCGCGCCGAGGGCGCACTCATTTCGATCTTGATGCGTCGTCGCAAGAACATAGAAACCCCACGCAGTCGTGTAGTTCCTATCATCGGAACTATCTGCGTACACGCGCATGTGCTGCGCTGTAACGCCGAAACTTGGACACCACACGGTCTTAATTCCGGAATCCGAATCCCACGTCCACGAACTACCATCTTTAGTCTCAAGGTACATTGCGCCACCACCCCATCCCCACGGGTAGATGTCCTTGACCTTGTCGACTTCAGCATCGTCACCGAACACTATTGTTACCGGCCAATCAACGTTGCCATTGACCGCTGATTGGCTCACAAAATCGTAGTTCCAGAAGCCATCTGTTCCGATATAGAGTTTCTGCAAGTTACCGCAACAGGCCGTATGCCCTGCCTCCGCGGTCTCAGCTGACATCAACCCCCCCGCAGATAGGCCAATGACGGATGCGCTTACCAAGAACAGCGCGCTAGACAATCTCGACCTAACCATATTCCGCATGGTTTGAAACATCAGATTCCCCAATTTCTGCGGCCTTGCTGTTTACGTGTCACTGCGTGATTGGGCCGATTTCGACGACTTCCGAATTCCGCAGATCAACGAAGGCCAGCAAGGTTTGAACGCCATCAGCAGAAGCCCGTTGACGGACGGTCTCGTATCGAGTTGGAGTATCCTCAACGCCGTCAACCACGGCGTACTGCCATTCACGCTCTCCGGCAAGAGGTGACTCGAGCGTGAGGATTACAGCCGCCCCCAATTGCTCGCCGGTGGAAGAGTGCCAAAGAGTAACTTCCTCGGTGCTGTACGTGCGATCACCAACAAGGTCGCGAAGAACAGGATCGGTCGCAAGCAACTCCAACGCGTCATCGCGATCAGAACTGGATAGGACTGGGAGTGACTTCGGAGCCTCTGGGCGAGTGGCACCCTGCCTGGGCTCCTCACTCGGCCCACCGCCGTCACCTTCAGCAGCTGGAAACGCTCGCTGCCCCACCAGCATTGCTAGAGCAAAGAGCAGGACTCCGGCTAGCAACACTCGCGAGCGGCTAGCCCTCTCGCCTCGAAGCCACGCCAGGTCGACATTCATGAGCAACTCCCCCTTCTCTACGTCGATCGACTCAGTCTGTGTCGGCGTGAGGTTCGGACCTCGTCGTCGAGCTTGAGCAGAGAGTAGTGGCTGCCAGTGCCTCCATGTATTCCCGAATGTGGGAATCTTCAGAGAGTATCTGACCGCTGCCGGCCTGCGTCGTCTCGCAGTCGCCGCGGAGGAACCCGGCCGGTACCGGGTACGACTAATTCACACACCAGCGGTGGGGCGTCGCGGCTCTAGCAAGAAGAAGCAGCCCGAGGCGATCGATGTCAGGGATAGGGTTCCGTGCAGTATGACGGCTACGTGGTCGGGGCTCACCACCCCCGACCACGGCGCAGGGGCAGCGAGCCCGCTCCCCACGGCTAGAATCGCGAAGCTACGCCGGCTTGATCGCTGACGTATCATAGACAATATCGCAACACCGACACCCCAGCATATCACTAGCGAAATAGACCCAATTATCCAGTACGTCGAGCGAGCTCCATCTGGCGAGTTTTCGAATCCCCTGAACGTCGCTACAATACCCTGAATCCAAAGGAGCAAGAAGACTGGCACCAGGACTGCGATATAGAAAATCCTCTTCCAGGTATCTTTCGTATCATTCATCCATATCTCAGTATCATGTAGCAGGCTTTTACGCAGATGAACATGACGGATTTGCTGCCACGCAGCAGCGACGGTGTTCGTACGCCCAGATGCCCAGCGTGCGGAGATTAGTCATTCCGGTTCGCTCCAGCAGCTTGCGTTCGTGCATCCGGACAGTCTCGATCGAAACCACCAAGTCTTCTGCAATCATCCGTAGAGGTCGCCCGGTCAGCAGTCGCCTTGCAACGTCTCGTTGACGGGCCGTCAGCTTCGCATGACGTTTGAACGAGCGCGCATCCGGAAGAGCCTCGCCGTTCCTGCCGATCAGCTCATCTTGCTGGGCCACAGCACCCCCTTGACACGTCTCCTATAAGCACCCGTTCCTGTAGCCACGCCGTCAGCTCACGTGTAATGGATGCGATGGAACCCTCCAAAGCTGACCGATTGAGCATTATCAACTTACTGTTCACTGTCTCTTCCCTTGGAAGGTTACATTAGGGTCGCGCGTTCGAGATCGCCGATTCTGACTTTCCTGAGACCCTGCCGCTGCATCAGCGGCTTGTGCTCGCGTGACCTCCGGCCAGACTGGATCAAGACGGAGCGCGATTCTCGAGCGCAGTGCCGTAGGTTCAGCGCAAGGACCGTGAGGGCTCACACTAGGCGTCCCTTCTCCCAGCCCACAGGGTCCACTACGATGCACTCGTTCACCACGATCGTTTGGGAAGGGGAACGCGTGACGACGCAACAGCCAGACATCGCGATCCCGCACCCGCTGCTGGGCGGCCGGGACGAGGTCGGCGTCGACCTCGAGGAAGAGGTCCGGAAGAACGTCCTGGTCACCTCGGTGGACGGGATCTTGAACTGGGCGCGCTCGTCCTCGCTCTGGCCGGCGATGTTTGGCCTCGCCTGTTGCGCGATCGAGATGATCGCGAGCGCGACCTCGCGCTACGACATCGCGCGCTTCGGCTCCGAGGTGTTCCGTGCCTCGCCTCGCCAGGCGGACCTGATGATCGTCGCCGGGACGGTGACCTGGAAGATGGCGCCGGTGGTGCGCCGCATCTACCTGCAGATGGCCGAGCCGCGCTGGGTGATCTCGATGGGTGGCTGCGCGATCATGGGCGGCCCGTTCGCCTACGCGTACTCCGTGTTGCCGGGCGTCAACCTCGTGACGCCGGTCGACGTCTACGTACCGGGTTGCCCGCCGCGACCGGAATCGCTGCTGCAGGGCCTGATGATGCTGCAGGACGAGATCCGCGACTTCGAGGTGACGAAGCAGCGCCGCCGCCCGGAGCCGGACGGTGACTTCTCCTCGTACCTGCCGGAAGGCGATCCGATCCGGCGAGAGCTGGAGTCGCTGTGGCCGCCGTACCCGGGCCTCGATGACCCGAACCGCACCTCGGGTGGGGTGCCGCTGCACGCGTTCGGCTCGTAGCCGGCCCCGCCGCTCCGCGGGCCGATCGCGCCCTTCATGGCCCTGACCGTTCGATCGGGATGACCGCTTCGGCTGCGGTGGTAGCATTTGGCGCGTCCCGCGCCGGATCCGGCGCGGACGATCACCCAGCACCCGAATACGAGGAGCACCGCTTGAACATTCGAGACCGCGTCGCCTCGCTGCTGCGCCCCAACGAGGTCGCGCACGCGCACTGCGACATCCCCTGCGGCATCTACCACCCGCACATCGCCCAGCAGGGCGCCGAGAGCGTCGAGCGCATGTGCGTGCTGATCGGTGAGCTTGGCACCCCGAGCGACGCCGCCGGTCACGCCACCCTCTCGCGCTACGTCGCCGAGAAGGAGAAGGCCGCCGAGCTCGTCAAGCACGAGGTGCGCATCCTCTGGGGCGACTACTTCAAGCCACCGCACCTGGAGATGTTCCCTGACCTGCACGACAAGGCCTGGAACATCATGAAGCTGGCCGGTACCGCCCGCGGCAGCGTCAGCATCGACGACGCGAAGGCGCTGCGCGCCGCGGTCGACGAGTTCGCCGACATGTTCTGGAAGAGCAAGGAATAATCCGACTCGTTCGGAACCGCTCACACCACCCGAGGCGGCTGCGCGCGGCGATCACGCCGTTCGCAGCCGTCTTGTTGATCGTGCTCGCCGCCCTCGCCGCGATGTGTTCCCTTCGAGGCCGCTACTACCGGGTCGAGGTGGCGGGCGACAGCATGCGACCGACGCTGCGACCCGGCGAGTTCCTCGTGCTGCGTCGAGGTGCGCCAGCGCCCGGGCGAGTGGACCCGGGCTCGATCGTCGCGCTGCACGACGCGACGGGGCGACTGATCCTCAAGCGGGTGATCGGGCTGCCGGGCGAGTCGCTGCGCGTCGGCAGGTCGGTCCTGATCAACCGACGGCCGTTGATCGAAACGTACGCGCAGGGCGAGACGCCGCAGGCGCAGTTCCGCGGCGCGAACCAGCTCGCCGAGGATGAGTACTTCCTGATCGGCGACAACCGCGGGGCGAGCACCGACAGCCGCGACTTCGGGCCCGTTCGCCGGGAGCGGATCGAGGGGACGGCCGCGTTCCGCTACTGGCCACTCCGCCGCCTCGGGCGGATCGGGACGCCCCGACGGGAATTCGGCACCGCGGCGGCGGACGATCTGCCGCTGGGCATGATCCGCGCGCGGACGGGCAATTAGCCCTCCGATCGCCCGCACATTTCTGACGCCGTCAGGGAATTCCCTATCGAGCAGCGGGCGATGGATCGCCGAGGATTCGTTGAGTACCTGAAACCGCATGGACGCGGAGGACGACCGATGAGGTCGCTACTCGACCCCGACGAGGCCGCAGGAACGAACGAGTCGACCGACGGCATCGTCACGCCTTCACTCGATCAGCTCGTCGAAGAGATCTCGGAGCTGCACCCGCTGCCGGCGGTGGCGACCTCGATCCTTCGTCTCACCGAGCACGATCGGTTCTCCGCGCACGAGCTGGCGAGCGCGATCATGGCCGACCAGGCGCTGACCGCGAAGCTGCTGCGGCTGGCGAACTCGGCCTACTACGGGTTCCCCCGCACGATTGGCACCGTCCGCGACGCGGTCGTGCTGCTCGGCTTCCGCACCGTGCGGTCGACGACGTTGGCCTCCTGCGTGATCGGCGCGCTCCCGAACGCGAACCACCTCAACTACGAGGAGTTCTGGCACTTCTCGGTGAGCACGGGGATGCTCGCGGAGATGCTGGCGCGGACCGAGGGCGTCCACCAGGACACCGCCTTCACGGCCGGGGTGCTGCACAACATCGGCCTGCTGGCGATGGACCAGCAGCGGCCGGACCTCCTCGGCGCGGCGATCGCACGCGGCGAGGAGCAGGGAACGAGCCGGCACGAGGTGGAGCGCGAGCTGCTCGGCTTCACCGACGCGGAGCTCGGTGGCGCGCTCGCCGAAGCGTGGTCGTTCCCGCCGGACCTGACCGAGGCGATCCGCGATCACGCGAACCCGCTCGACGAGCTCCCCGACCCGACGAGCCTGACGGCGTTCGTGCTCCGAGCGCGCCTGCTGGTCCGCTCGCACGGCGTCGCCGACGGCATCGAGCACCTCGAGCGGACCGAACTCCCCGAGGAATGGACCGCGCCGCCGCTGTCCGTCACGCTCAAGCGCTCCGGCGGGATGGAGGGCGTGCTCGACAAGGTCGAGGCGTTCCTGGAATCGACCGTCCGCTAGCGCCCGCAGCCCTGTCCTTGACAGCTCAGCCCTCGATGGTGACCTGGAAGCAGCCCCAGTTCTCGGGGCCCGCCTCCGCCGTGACCAACCAGTCGCCGGCCCTCGGCAGGACAGGGGCGATCGCGTAGGTCGGGGTCGTGCCGCTCGACACGCCACGGAGGGCCGGTCCGGCGACGAGCCGGTAGGTGTAGACCGGTGCGACCTGCCTCGGCTGGAGCAACACGGCACGGAGCTCGAGGTTCTCGGACGCCGGATCGGTCGCGGGCGCGACCAGGGCGAACCTGCCTCCCGTCCGGTTCGACGGATCCCAGGGCGGCGCCAATCGCTCGACGAGTTCGGTGGCGGTGAACTCGCCGAAGCGTTGACTCGCGCCGAGTGGCGCGCACACCGGCGCGCTCCGTGGGGCGACCTGCTCTGCCACGTCAACGTCGCGAGGCCAGATCGTCTCGTCCTTGAGAAGACTGCCGCGGAACTCGAAGCATCCCCAGTGCTGCTCAGCGGTAACGATCGCCATCCAGCGAGCGTTCCAGGGACTCTCGATCGTGAGCCGGTAGCTGAAGGAGCCGTCATCGTTCACCGTTGGGCGGACGTAATGCTCCTCGAGGTGCGTGCCGCGCCAGTTGTTGATGTTGAGCATCCGAATCCGCAGCGGCTTCACGAACTGGGAGAGCAGCGGTTCGGGATCGGCAGGGAACAGCTCGACCCCCGTCGGCGGCGTCGTTCCCCACTCCTCGATCCCGATCGGGTATCCAGTCGCGTCGAGCACCCAGTCCCCGGATCGCACGATCCGTGCATCGGTGGTGTCGAGGTCGACGCAGCCCTCGGACTCCAGCGTCGGCCGTTCGAAGACGGCCGGCTGGAAGCGTCGAACGTTCGACTCGCCTCGATGGATCGGCGCTTCCGCCTCGGCGAGCGCGCGTGTCGGCGGCGGCGTGCGGCTGACACGAGCGGGGTCGTCCCACGCGAACGGCTCGTACGCCGCTTCGATGTAGGCGCGGGCGGTGAGCGGCGTGGGTTCCGAGGTGGGCGGGGAGGTCGGCGTCGACGTCACCGTTCGCGTTGCGGCCAGGGTCGGCGACGGTCGATCACCCCCGTCGGCATCGCTGGGCCTCGTCGGTTCGTCGTCGGCGAAGCTGCGGACGAGGAGGACGAACACGACGACACCGAGGAGCGTTCCGGCCGCCCAGACTGTCCGCATCCTGCCCCCGAGGGTGGTACGAGATCGCGTCCGCCGCGGTTCCCGCGATCAGCTCAAGGCCCGAGATTGACGCGGAAGCACCCCCAGTTGCCGGGATCGGCCGACGCGACGAGCAACCATTCGCCGGGCCAGGGCGGGTTGACGGAAGTCACGAACAGGAACTGACCGGTGGGCTCTCCATCCGCAGTCCCTGACTGGACCGGGCCGGGCTCTCGGTAGCTGTAGGTATGGGTCGGGGCATCGGCTACGGCACCCACGACGGTCAGCGGACCAAGGTTCTGATCATTCAGGGGTGTCCAGCCGACTTTGGAGCCGCGCCGATCCGGAGACCAGTCCGCGACGAGCCGGTCGCTGCCGATCACGAACTCGCCCGACCGCGCCCATTGCAGCCCCTCCGCCAACACGCACTGGCGCGCCGGCGTCCCCCAGGCACCGATCCGCTCGAGGAGTTCCTCGAAGCGGGCGATCCGCTCCGGGGTCTTGGCCGTCGGGTACGACGAGCCAAGGGTCTTGGCGCTGCTGGCGAGCCACGGAATCACGGTGTGCGATTCGACAGCGAGCGTGAAACAGCCCCAGTTCGGGCCGCGGGTCGCGATGGCGCGCCACGTGCCAGCGTCCGGGAGCAGGAGCGGTGCCTCGAACGTCCGGTCTGGCCCGCCCCAGAACTGTTCGTGAACGTGGGTTCGTTCGCGGTCACCGTCGAGCTGAATCCAGCGCAGCAGCCACGGGACGGCTCCGCTCACGTGTGTGCGATCGAAGTCCGACGCGCGAGGCGTGAGGACGATCAGGGCGCCGGCCTCGGCCGACTCAAGCTCTACGATCCAATCCCCCGCGCGCAGCGGCGTACCGGGTGTGAGCTCCTGGCAGGCCTCGCCTCCGGGCACGCTCTCGAACCGTGGCGGCGCCGGCCCAAAGGCGAAACCATTGCGGTGAACGTCGCGCTCGTCGAGGGCTGCGGCCTCGGTGGGTGGCGGGAGGCGTTGGACACGCCTGGGCTCGTCCCAGGCGATCGCTTCGTAGGCGGGCGGAGCGGCGGTCGGGCTGGGGGTGGGCGCGTCGAAGGACCTCGATGCCACCGACTGCACGGCGGCGGCGGCGGTGGCTGTCGGGCCAACCTCGAGGGGTGGCGCGTCGTCGCCGTCGGTGACGAGAACGACAGCGAGGGCGATCGCGGCGGCGACGCCAATACCAACGATCCCGCCGATGACCCAGAGTTCGCGCACTGGCAGTTCCGATTCTCGCCCAATTCTGACAGAGTGCGAGGGGCCTGAGAACCCCATGCGGAGCCCGAAAGCGCGCTCCCTAGCGGTAGGTTCGGTGGTCGAGACCGACCCTGACCTCGAAGCAACCCCAGTTCACGGGCGGAACGGTCGCAACGATCGACCAGTCGCCGGGGAACGGTAGGAGCATGTGGGTGCGATACACCTTGGTCGCCGGGTCGGACTCCGGGTGCGAACCGTCGAACCACGCCCGACCTTCGGTGCCAGCATCGATTACCTCGAAGGCGTGAAGTGGCCCGAGGCCGTCCCCATCGACGATCGCGCGAAGATTCAGTGCAGCACCATCAGTCGGATGCCCGGGGACCCACAGTGACGGGCCTCCGCTGGTCCGCGCCTGTGTTGGCCAATCGCGCCAAATAGCGAGTGGGGTCGCGAGGGCGATCTCTCCCGATCGCGCCGACGACGATCGAGGATCGACGCACACTCGCTCGTCGGAGCCGTGGCTCGGCGGCGCGCCCAGCGCCGTCCTGAGCTCCTGCGGCGGCGGTGAATCGGTCGTTGGTTCGGGGACTGATGGCCTGATCTCGGATCGTGTCGCCGGCCACCCGGCAACGTCGCGTTCAGTGTCGAGGTAGAAGCAGCCCCACATCGGGCCGGCGGTGACGACCACGAGCCATCTCGTCGCTCGCGGCGCGTCATACGACAACCGGACGACGCCATCCTCATCGGCTGGATTCGGTGTCCAGAGCTCGACGACGTGCGTCGCCTCCCAGTTCGACGTATCCACGGCGCGGATCCGCAATGGCACGGGAGCGCCGGGCGGCGGACCGGAACTAACCACACTGCCAACCTCATATGAGGTCGGGTCAATGTCGAGCAACGCCGGATGAGATGGCGTGAGTTCGAGGAGGTAGCGGCCGGTCTCGCCCTCGCTCGCCCGGAGGTCGAGCAGCCAGTTCGCCGACTGCACCGGCGAATCGGCGACACCTTCGACGAGACATGACGGCCCGAGCATCCGGCGGGCATCGAACCCTTCGGCGGGCTCGCCCGCGAACTGATACAGGTCCTGGTATCCGAACCAGTCCTGATGGAAAGCTTGCTCGACCGAACGCGGCGGGACCCGGTTCGCTCGTCGGGCGTCGTGCCACGGAATCGGCTCGTAGAGGAGCTCGAGCATCTCGCTGGTCGAGAGGTCGCCGAACGTCTCGGGCTCGCCGGCGGCCGAGGCTTCCGGCGTCGATTCGATGACAGGCCGACCTACCTGAACGAGCGCTCCGTCCGAGGGTTGATCGCTCGCGCCGTCAGCCAGCCCCGACCAGCCCGCGACGAAGACAACCACGAGGACCGCGGCGCCGGCGGTCAACGCCGCCGCGACAGCGGCGAATGCCCAGCGGTGTCGTGAACGACCGCTCGCCCCCGCACGGCCGACCCACTCCGCGATCTGCTCGCGCCGCTCGAGGTTGAGGCGGGTGAGGACCTCGGAGACGTGGTACTTGGCGCCATCGAGGGAGATGCCCAGGCGGTCGCCGATCTCGGCGTTGGTGAGGCCCTGGGCGACGAGCTGGGCGACTTCGCGCTGGCGGTCGGTGAGGTCGTGGACGCCCTCGGGGAGTCGCGGTTCCATGTGATCCTGACTCAGCCGGCGGTGCGGTTTGGGCCAGTCTGAGAGGGTCAGCGCCGCGTTGTCACTACCCGATCGCGGCTCGATCGCGTGATTTGGTGGCGCGGATCGCGGCCTGTCGCTGCGGGGCTCTTGCGTCTCCGCAGCGCATTCGGTAGAACAGTTAGCAGTCCGGCGCCGAGAGTGCTAACTCATGACCGTGGCTGCCGGTGCCACCCGACAATCAGCGAGGTACTAGGGGAACGATGGCGAAGCAACTGCTCTTTGACGAAGACGCGCGGCAGGCGCTCCGAGACGGCATCGACGCCCTCGCGGACGCCGTGAAGATGACGCTCGGGCCGCGCGGCCGGAACGTGGTCCTCGACAAGAAGTTCGGCGCACCCACGATTACGAACGACGGCGTGACGATCGCCAAGGACATCGAGCTCAGCGACTCCTTCGAGAACATCGGGGCGCAGCTCGCCAAGGAGATCGCGTCGAAGACGAACGACATCGCCGGTGACGGCACGACGACCGCGACGGTCCTCGGTCAGGCGATCGTGCACGAGGGCATGAAGAACGTCGCCGCCGGCGCCGACCCGATGGCGCTGAAGCGCGGCATCGAGTCCGCGCAGCGCGCGATCAGCGAGCAGCTCACGAAGAACTCGACCAAGGTGACGACCAAGGAGCAGATGGCGCAGGTCGCCTCGATCTCCGCGGCGTCCGGCGAGATCGGTGACCTGATCGGCTCCGTGATGGAGGCCGCCGGCAAGGACGGCGTCATCACCATCGAGGAGTCCAAGGGCATCGAGACCGAGATCGAGTACGTCGAGGGCATG
>JANQNP010000003.1 GCA_028279505.1 Dehalococcoidia bacterium | reverse complement strand
CTCGCGGGGGGGGGGGGTGCGGTGAAGGGCCTCGGGAGGTGGTGTCGCCGGAGGTGGCAGGCCAGCGCGGAAACGCGGCGTTAACGCCGAAGCTCGATCGTTCTGTCAGCGGTCAGTTGCTCGTGCCGGACCGTCTGATGCGAGGCCGGGCCGGGAGCGGGTGGACTTCGCGCGTGGGGAGGCGATGGCTGAAGGGGTCGGTGTCGTGGTTCTGATTGGCGAGAATCGAGAGCACGGGTTGGTGCTCCGCGGGATGGTGAATCGGTTCGAGGGGGAGTTCGGCGCGTACTTCACTCGAGACACGCTGGAGCACCTGGTGTCCGATACCTATGAGGACTTCGCGGCGCGCTCGAAGGTGAAGGTTCACCTGCCGTCGTTCGTAGAGCGGACCGCGCGGCAGCGGTTGCGCGCCCTCGCGAAGCACGAGGGGCACCTGACGGACCATCCACCGATCGTGCTGTTCGTGTGCCAGCGCAACGATGCCGCCTCGCAGATGGCGGCGGCGTTGTTCAACGAGGCGACGGGCGGTCGCGCGGAGGCGATGTCGGCGGGCGCGAGCCCGGCGGCAGCGCTGCTGGACGAGGCGTCGCACGCGCTCTACGAGGTGGGGATCGACCTGCTGGGGGAGCACCCGAAGCCGCTGACGCGCGAGGTCGAGGCGGGCGCCGATGTGATCGTGACGATCGATGCGCATGACGACATCGATGTGCTCGACGACAAGGAGTACCGCGCGTGGCGGTTGCCGCCGCCCTCGGACGGCGGGATCGAGGGCTATCGGGCGATGCGCGATGAGCTCAGCGGGTGTGTCGACGAGCTGGTTGCCGAGGTGCTGGAGTAGCGGGCGTCCTTGCATGGCGTGTGGCCTGGTCGTGCCTCGATCTCCGGATCGATCAGCTGCAGCCGACTGCTCGTGTATGCGCGGACGGTCGCCCGAGCCGGTCGCTCGCGGGTACGACTCCGGCGTGACGCCGAGGTAGCTCTCCCTCGGTGAGATGACGTGGGATTCGCCTGAATCGGTGCCGCGGCGCTCGGTCAGGAGGGGCTGCACTTGCGCCGTTTCGCTCGGTCCGTTATTGATACTTAGTCTCATTTCGGTGGCGCCGCTTCGCGGGGCGTTGGAGGTCGACGGTTCGGAGTCGGATCCGGCGAGCCGTGGGTCGTGTGGGAGATGCGGGCACACCTCCGCTCTGGACGGGCGGAGCCTTGAGACATCGTGGCCGCGACTTGAGCGCGGCGGGCGGGCGGGTGCGTCGCGGCGGCGATGAAGAAGGAGACGGCGGGGGAATGCAGACAGCAGCGCGCGGGCTCGTTCGTTGAGCAGCACGGAGACGGCACCGCAGGAGTCGCCGAGCGACCAGGGCTGGTTGAAGGCGGCCCAGGCGCTGATGAACGACCAGTGCTGGTGCTGGGGACAGGATGTGCTGTACCCGCGTGGCAACTTGCTCATCCGCTACGGACTGGAGCGCATCCCGGGACACGGAGCGGACGGGCGGACGGTGGGCTACACCGCTTCGCTGGACGATCGCGGCGGGGTCTGGCTGCGCGGCTCCGGGATGTTTTACTCGGGCGGATCTGGTGCCGGAGTCTTCCTCGGGCGGTTCGATATGCGGCCGCGAATGGTCGCTTGCGACACGCCTCCGATCGAGCAGTGGACGAAGCAGGGGCTGACCGCCTTTCCTCTCGCGGAGACCTCGGAGGAGGGGAGCGCGGCGGCGTGTCTGCTGGTGCCAGAGGCTTGCGCCTGGATTGCCGCCTACGAGTTGTGGATCGAGGAGGCGGTGGGTGTCGGGCATCGGGAGGAGTGCCTCGACCGCTGGAAGCGGCGGCAGACGCCCGCGGATGAGTTCGCGCGGCGCTGGCGCGCGCTCGGTCTTGAGTTCGGAAGCGGGGCGCCGCTCGAAGAGGCGGAAGCGCAGGATGACGCCCTCGGAAGTGGGCCTGAGTCGGGAGCGGCCTCGAGCGACGGGGCGGATCCGGACTCCGAGTCTGGCTCGTGACCCTGCGACTGACTGACGACGGCGGTGATGGCCTGACGCCCAGCCACGGAAGGCGCGAGTTGCGCGACGGGGACCAAACAGCAGATTCGCGATATCGGGGATCGCAGAACTTAGAGGAGAGACCGCATGAGCGAGCAGGGCAGGCGACAGCGGGACAGGGCTCCTGAGCGGTCGCGACTGCACGAGGTCGCGATCGTGGGTGCGGGGCCGGCGGGCCTCGGATGTGCGGGGGCGCTGAGGGAGTTTGGCGTCGACGACATCGTGGTCGTCGATCGACACGAGGTCGGTGCATCGTTTCGGCGGTGGCCGGCCGAGATGCGGTTCATCACGCCCTCGTTCACCGCGAACGCGTTTGGGTTGCTCGACCTGAACGCGATCGTGCCCGGGACGTCGCCGGCTTTCACGCTCGATCGCGAACACCCAAGCGGGAAGGCGTACGCGCAGTACCTCGAGAACGTCGCCCGCTACTACCAGTTGCAGGTGAAGCCGGGCGTCGATGTCTGCTCGGTGGCGGTCGAGGAGGACGGGACGTTCACGCTGGCGACGAACGGCGCCCCGGTTCGTGCTCGCCAGCTGATCTGGGCGGCCGGGGAGTTCCAGTACCCGGATCGCGCCCCGTTCGAGGGGGCGGAGGGCTGTCTGCACAACGGCGACGTCGGCACGTGGCAGGAGCTGGAAGGCGACCGGTTCACGGTGATCGGCGGCTACGAGAGCGCTGCCGACGCGGCGGTCTCGCTGGTGCGGCTGCAAAAGAACGTGACGGTGCTGGCGAAGACGGCGACGTGGCGGAGCGAGGAGCCGGACCCGAGCATCTCGCTCTCGCCGTACTCGCGGGAACGGCTCGAGTGGGCGGACTCGACGGGGTTCGTGGACCTCGTACAAGGGGTCGAGGTCACGTCTGTGTGCAAAAACGGGGACGGCTGGGTCGTTCGCGCCTCGGACGGTCGGGAGTGGGCGAGTGAGACGCGGCCGATCCTGGCGACGGGGTTCGCGGGGTCGCTGGGACACCTCGATGGGTTGATCGAGCGCGGCGAGGGCGGCGCGCCGGTCGTGACCGAGGAGGCGGACGAGTCGAGCCTCACGCCCGGGCTGTTCATCGCCGGTCCGATGCTGGAGCACCGGAACGTGCGATTCTGCTTCATCTACAAGTTCCGCCAGCGGTTCGCGGTGATCGCGGATGCGATCGCGCAGCGGCTCGGCAAGGACACCGAAGGTCCCGTCGCGGCCTATCGGAAAGCCGGGATGTATCTGGACGACCTCTCGTGTTGCGAGGAGTCCTGTGCCTGCTAGTGAGCCGGGCGGCGCCGTCACGGCGGTTCCGACGACGCTGCTGGTGGGACGCGAAAGCGTCGGCAAGTCGGCGCTCGTACGCGCACTGACGAGCCAGCCCGCGCGTAGCGCGAACTTCCGCGGCACGACCGTGGCATGCGACGAGTACGCCACGCCGGATCGCGTCTTCGTCGACACGCCGGGGCTCCACCGCGCCTCGGACGCGGACACGGTGCGCCGGACGCTCGGGGCGCTCGCGGAGGCGGACGAGGTGTTGCTCGTCGCGTCGGCGACGCAGCTCGACGAAGATCTCGAGCTGTTGCTGCCGCTGGTGCACGGGCGGCGGGCGAGCGTCGCGGTGACGCGCTGGGATCTCGTCGCCGACCATGCCGCCGCTCGCGAGGCGATCACGCGGATGTCGCACGCCTCGGGGCTGCCGATCGTCGTGCTCGATGCTCGCCTCCCGGACGAGGCAGCGCTCGCGGAGCTGCGAGCGGCGGTCGCGTCGCCGGGCCTCGTAAGCCACGAGCGGATGCCGGTCCGCGCGGGGTGGCGGATCGAACCTCAGCGGGGGCTGCTCGACCATGCGGTCGCGGGGCCGGCGGCCGCGCTCACGCTGCTCGTGCTGCCGGCGTTGCTCGCGGTGCTCGGGGCGAACCAGGTGGCGGCGTGGCTCGAGCCGCCGACCGAGGCGATCACGGATCCGCTGGCCGCGCGGACGGCGGACTGGGCGGGGCCGGTGGGCGCGATGCTCGCGGGCGACTACGGGCTGCTGACGATGGGGCCGCTGCTGTTCGTGTGGGCGGTGCCGACGGTGCTGGTCTACGCGGTCGTGATCGGGATCTACAAGGCGAGCGGGCTCGCGGATCGGATCGGGACGGCGCTGCACCCCATGCTGCGGCCGGTCGGTCTGCACGGGCGCGATGTGACGCGGGTGCTGATGGGGTTCGGCTGCAACGTGCCGGCTATCGTCTCGACCCGGTCCTGCTCGGCATGCACGCGGCCGGCGACCGTCGGTGCGATCGCGTTCGGGTCGGCCTGCTCGTACCAGCTCGGGGCGACGCTGGCCGTCTTCGCGGCTGCGGGCCGGAGCAGTCTGGTGGTGCCGTACCTCGTGATGCTGGTGGTTGCGACGCTGGTGTACACGCGGGCGACGAGCGAGCCCGCCGCGCGTTCCGGGCTCAACGCGCTGCTGATCGAGCCGCGTACGTTCCTGACGCGGCCGGCGCCCTCGGCGGTGTGGGCGGAGGCGCGGGGGATGGTGGGCGCGTTCTTCGGGACGGCGCTGCCGATCTTCTTCGCGATCGCGATGGTGGCGTCGCTCCTCGAGTGGTCGGGTGCCCTCGATGCTGCGGGACGCGCGCTGGCGCCAGCGATGGCGGTGTTCGCGCTGCCGACGGAGGCGGCGATGCCGACGGTGCTCGCGGCCGTCCGGAAGGACGGCATCCTGCTGCTCGCTGAGGAGGGGACTGTCGCCTCGTTGAGTGCGACGCAGCTGCTGGTGGCGACGTTCCTCGCGGGGACGGTGCTGCCGTGCCTGGTCACGGCGATCACGATCCGGCGCGAGATGGGGCTGCGGTTCGCCGGGCGGCTCGTCGTGCAGCAGGCCGGGTTCGCCGTCGCGGTCGCGGCGGGTGTCGGCTGGGCGGCGGTCGCCCTCGGAGGGTGATGGCCCGCGTGCGGGTTCGTCTAACAGGCTGACACGCCCTCGGTGGTGAGCCGCTCCGAAACCAGCAGTCTGGGTGGCGCCGGCAGATGGCCGGCAACCGAGTCCGCCTCCGGCACCCGTGTCAGGCGCGCCAGAGCACGATGCCCGGCGCTGGCTCGACGAACTGCCCACGATCACCGATGCCAGCGCGTACGTCGTCGGCGGTGACCCTGCGCCAGACGCCGCGGCTGAGGCGCGTTCGGATCGTCTCGGAACCGTCGATCACCTCAGCGAATGACTCGTAGGCGTCAGGCGCCGGCGCGCGGTGGGTGATCCGATATCGGTGACGGCCCACCCTCCGTTCGTCGGGTTCGCCCGCGGCCGGGTTGGCGGCCGCGCTGACGGTGAACAGGGCTGAGCCGCCGGGTCTGAGATGTTCGACCGTCCAGTCGAGGAGCGACTGCCGCTCCTCCGAGTTGAGGTGACCGAGCATGTGTCCGGCCAGCACGCCGTCAACGCTGTCCGGGAGGAGCGCCAGCCCGTCGGGGACGGCGCCGGCGTGGACCGTCACCCGGTCGAGGATCTGTGCGCCGTCGATGCGCGCGAGCAGCATCGATCGCATCGTCATGTCGGGTTCGAGCGCGATGATCTCGGCGGGGGTGGCGTCGGCAAGCGCGACGACGCCGAGGCCGCTGCCCGCTCCTACATCAACGACCGTCGCATCGCGCGAGAGCGTGCCGAACGCGTCATGCAGGGCAGGAACGAGCGGCTTCCAGTCGGTGGCCTTCTGCACCTCGTGGAATTCGGCGAAGGTGCGGTACTCGCCGTCGGCGAACAGTGGTCGAGCACGCCAGACCGTGTCGAGACGACGATCTTTCGCGGCGTCGGTCCCGATGACGGCGAACCCTGCACGTTCGTAGAACCTTGCTGCGTCCTCGATGGCGGCGATGTGCCCGGCGAGCAGTCGCACGCCTCCGTGTTCGAGCGCGACGACCTCCGCGGCGTCGAGGAGCCAGGAGTCGATCCTGCAGCTTCGCAGATCGGGGTCGACTTCCAACTTCCGCACGACAGGATCACCGTCGACGACGCCGACTTCGACGAGCCCGACGACCTGGTGCTCCTTCTCCGCGACACAGACGAGGCCGGCGCCGATCGCACCGGCGAGGGTGTCGGGCGACCACTCCTCGAGCAGGGCCGTCGCGTAGGTGGCATCGATCAGCTGGTCGTAGGCGTCGTGCACGGCGCGGTGTGCGAATCGCTCGATGTCGGAGATGTCGTCCGATGTCGCCGTACGGACGATCACGCGACGTCGCTCCTCGTCGCGATGATGCTCCGACTCGCCGTCGTGTTCGGAGATCATGCTGGCTTGACGCCCACTGCCAGCATCGGCGCCTGGAAGCAGAAGTAGCGCGGATCGTCCAGCAGGTAGCGGGGACTACCGGGCGTGGAGATGGCTTCCCACGTGTCCCGTTCACGTGGGGTCAGGCCGACTGATTCGCCGTGATTGGATGCGCCCTCGGAGAAGGCTTCCGCCAGGATGTAGTCGCCGACGTATCGACCGACAGCTTCGGGCAGGGGCTGGCGGTAGACGAACGGATGGAACGTGACTGCGACGTCGTGGAGTCCCGCAGCGCTCAGCCATGCGGCGCTGTGATCCATCGGAGAGTCCTCGAGTTCGGGTCCGATGCCCGGCGAAAAGGCCATCTCACCCGCCACGCTGAGCTTGCGCTCAAGTTGGGAATGGCCTGGCAGATACGTGGCTCGCTGGAAGCTGTGGAAGAAGACTCCGACGCGACCGCCGGGCCGCACCACGCGGGCGAACTCACCGATGGTGGCCACTGGCGCCTGGAAGTAGGCCGGGAAGAGGACATCCGCACACCACACCCAATCGAACGTGTTGTCGTCGAACGGCAAGCGTTCGCGCAGGTCGACGCGCTGCAGGGTGACCGGCTCCCCCGCCGCGAAGGGTTCGGCGGCCGACAAGTGGGCCGTCGAGCCATCGACCGCAGTGATCTGGCCGTCCGGTCCGACGAGTTCCAGCAGGAGCGGGACGAGCCCTCCTGGTCCGCAGCCAGCGTCGAGACCGTGTGAGCCGCGAGCGATGTCCATCGCTTCGAGGGCGGACTCGTAGGCCGGAGCCATGAAGGCGTTGTAGCGGAGCTCGGAGGCCGCGTAGTCGAACGTGAGGTCGTCCAAGTCGCACCTCCTCGGACGGCTGAACGGCGGGGCCGGAACTCGCCTCGGAGACCGGTGTTGAGACATAGTCTCAAATCCCGAGTCGAGCGTCGATGCCGCAACCGGAAACAGCACTCGAGCCTGGGACCTAAAGATTGCGGCGGGCTACCTGCATAACCAGCGTCGGGGGGACGGCGCGCAGGGGTCAGCCGCGCGTTCGTTCGCACCTGTGGTAGGTCAATCGAACACCGGCGCAACGGCTCGTCTGTGTCTATCGATGAACCCGGGATCGCAGGGCTTCGGCGTGGGACTAGCGGGCTACCACTGGACGAACATGGGCATGACGACGTGGACGAAGGCGTCGTCGCCGACGGGGCGGATGACGCCGGGGCTCGAGGGGGATGAGGTCTCGATGAGGGCGCGGTCGGCGTCGATGACCTGGAGGACGTCCATCAGGTAGCGGCCGTTGAAGGCGATCTTGGCCTCTTCGCCGTCGACGATGGCGTCGATCTCGCCTTCGTTGTCGCCGACTTCCTCGGCGCGGGCGTTGATCTGGAGGCGGCCGGGGCCGCCGTCCGAGGGGGTGCCGATCAGGCGGACGATGCCGGATCCGTCGCGGGCGAAGATCGAGGCGATGCGGGTCTCGCGGGTGAGCTCGGCAACGGAGACCTCGGTGCGGGTGGTCGTCTCCTTGGGGATGAGCTGCTCGTAGTTCGGGAACGTGCCCTGGATGAGCTGGGCGACGAGCTTGGCGTGGCCGAGGTCGAACTGTACCTGGGTGCCGGCGGAGTTGAAGGTCATGGTGACCGGGCCGTCGACCTCGGGGAGGAGGCGGCCGAGCTCACCGAGGGCGCGGGCCGGGACGATGACGGCGCGCTCGTCGACCTCCTGGTCGAGCTCCATGGTGTGGACGGAGAGGCGGAAGCCGTCGGCGGCGGCGAGGCGGACCTCGCGGTCGTCGATCGCGAAGTGGACGCCGGTGAGTACCGGGCGCGAGTCGTCGGTGGCGGCGGAGAAGACGGTCTGGTTGATGGCCTTGCGGAGGCGCTCGGCGTCGACCTCGACGCGCGCGGCGTCGTCGACGGGTGGGATCGGGGGGAAGTCGTCCGGGTCGAGACCGCCGATGGAGGCGGTGTTGCGGGCGCAGCTCAGGCTGACCTGTCGTGAGCGCTCGGCGAGGGTGAGCTTGATCTGCTCGTGCGGGAGCGTGGCGACGAAGTCGGAGAGCAAGCGTGATGGCATCGTGATCGAGCCGGGCTCATCGACGGTGGCGGCGATGCGGTAGGTGATCGCGATCGTCTCGGCGTCGGTGGCGGAGAGGACGATGGAGTCCTCGAGGGCTTCGAAGAGCACGTGCTGGGTGATGGGCAGCGTGGTCCGCGCCGGAATCGCTCGCGCGACGGCGGAGAGACCGCGGTGGAGGTCTTCTTGTTCGCAGGAAAGGCGCATGTGGTGTGTCTAGGCTATTCGACGATCGAAGAGATCGAAAAAACTGCTTACTCAGTTTCTCATTTACTTGACCAGTATAGGGATACGGCAGCGCCGCAGCAATGAAACCGGCGCTATATGGCCGATTCCGGGTCGAATGCATCGAGAATGCCGAGCAGGGTTCCGACGGTCAGGTCAGGGTTGGGGAGCCGACTCATCATGTCGCCGTAGACGTCCGTGGCGCCCTCGGCGGGGTCGGGTTTCGTGGACGACACCGGTACCTGGGCGTCCTTCCCGCGGCGTACCCACACGGTGCGGAGGCCGGCGTTGTGGGCGCCGCCGACGTCGGCGATCGGCGAGTCGCCGACATAGAGCGTCTCGTCGGGCGCCGTTCCGAGGCGTTCACAGGCGGCGAGGAAGACGGCGCGGTGCGGCTTGTAGGCGCGCAGCGATTCCGAGGTCTGGATGACGGAGAAGCGGAGACGGGCGCGGGAGAGGGCGCGCTGGAGGAAGTCCTCGTCGGCGTTCGAGAGGAGGCCGAGAGTGAGGCCGTGGGCGTCGAGGCGCTCGACGGTCTCGTGGGCTTCCTCGAAGGGGTCGGCGACGCTGAGCTCGTCGCGGAGGACGTCGGCGGCGCGGTCGGGGTCGCCCTCGAGGCTGTGCGCGCCGAGGGCGGCGGCGAACTGGCGGCGCCAGATCTCCCACTGTGAGTGCCAAGCGGGGAGCGGGCCGTTCAGGGAGTGATCGCGGTAGGGGAGCTCGCGGTTCGGGGACTCGTCGCCCCAGACGCCCGAGGGGGAGTAGGCCTCGACCCAGCTCTGGTAGAAGGCCTCGAAGTCGGTCTCGATGCCCTGCTCCGCGAGGATCGTGCCGGTGGCGGTACGGAACTGGGGGGTGCCGTACTCGAAGAGGGTGCCGTAGGCGTCGAAGAGCACGCCTCTGATCGAGGAGGGGTCGAACGGGGCGCGCGTGTCGGGTGGGACGGCCGGTTCGGTCATCGCACCGACTGTACCGGGTCGTCCGAGGAGGATCAGCCCTGGTCGTAGGCGGCGGAGACGCCGACGAGCACGCGGTCGGCGAGGCCGGCGATCTCCTCGCGAGCGCGGGAGGCTTCCTCGTCGCTCAGGCGGTGGCGGGCGGAGAGCTGCTTGGCGGTCTCGTCGAGCGAGCGGCGGAAGAAGACGACGGCCTGCATCGCCTGGCCGAGGCCAACGCCGCGGCCGTGGAGCTCGCTGCCGTAGCTGGCACCGATGCCGTCGACCTCGGCGTCGAGCTGGGCGCGGTCGCCGCGACCGGAGAGGTAGTCGTCGACGATCTCGACGAGGCGGCGGCCGAGCGGGCGGAGCGCTTCGCGCTCGTCGGTGCCGAGGCCCTCGTACCACGGGGCGCTGGCGGAGCCGGCGGTGAGCTGGCGGCGGATCCGGGAGACGGCGGCGTTGCCGATCTCGTGAGATTCGGCGGTGCCGTTGGTGATGGCGATCAGGTCGGCCTCGGCGAAGCGGCGGTGGCCGCCGGGGGTGCGGAAGCAGCGGATCTTGTCGGCGTCGGCCCAGCGCCGGACGGTGGACTCGTTGACGCCGAGGATCGCGCAGGCGCGGGAGAGGCTGACCCAACGGGTTTCCTCGGAGGGGTCGTTCGCGGTTGGTTCGGCCACTCGCCACCTCGGAGCTACCGTTCCATTGAAACCTATCAAATCAGATTCTGCCTGAGAGTTTTGCCCAGGTTGGGATCGCGGTCACCGAACAGGTCAGGCAGGTGAGTCGGAACGTGGCTCAGAAGCCGCGGGTGACGGCGTCGTCGCCGAAGCGCTGGCGGAGCTCGTCGAGGGTCTCGTCGATGCGATCCTCGAGGAGTTCGCCGCCGACCTCGCCGTCCGCGCCGGCGATGAGGTCGTCGAGGCCGAGCTGCATCTCGTCCTCGACGAGGTTCGTCGCACCGAGGCCGATCAGGCGGACGGACCTCGAGAGCTGCTTGCTGCCGCCGAGCGGGACGGCGGCGGCCGAGCGAAGGGCCTCCTGGAGGAGCTCTTCGCCCGCCTCGAGGAGGCCGGCCGTCGACTGGACGGGGCGGTCGAGCGTGCGACTGCGGGTGAGCGTCTCGAAGTTGTTCCAGCGGAGCTTGAGGGTGACGGTGCGGGCGCGCTTGTCGCTGCGGCGGAGGTCCGCGCCGACGCGCTGGGCGTGGCGCGCGAGGGTGCGGCGGAGCTTGCGCGGGTCGACGACGTCCTCGCCGAATGTGATCTCGCGGGAGATGGAGCGGTTCGGGCGGGCACCCGGGCGGACCGGCGTCGCGTCGTGGCCGTTTGCGTGCTGGTGGAGCACCTGGCCGGAGCGACCGAAGCGACTCTCGAGCCACTTGGGGTCGAGCGCAGCGGCATCGCCGATGGTGGAGACGCCGGCGGCGCGGAGCGAGTCGCCGAGCTTGGGACCGACCATCGGCAGCTCGCGGATCGGGAAGGGGGCGAGGAAGGCGGCGTCCTCGCCGACGGGGACCTCGATCATGCCGTCGGGCTTCGCGCGGTCGGATCCGACCTTGGCCGTGGTGCGGGAGCCGGCGATGCAGACGGAGACGGCGATGCGGAGCTCAGCGCGGACCTGGCGGCGAATGCCCTCGGCGATGGCCGCGGCCGCCGACAGGTTGGTTGGCGGCGCGTCGGGCGGGAGGGTCGAGCCGGTGAAATCGACGTAGGCCTCATCGATGCCGACGGACTCGACCACCGGGGAGACCTCGCGGAGCAGGCTGTGGAAGAGACGGGAGACACGGCCGTACTCGCGACCATCCGGCGGCACGACGATCGCGTCCGGGCAGAGGCGGAGCGCCTGCGACATCGGCTGAGCAGAGTGGCAGCCGAACTGGCGCGACTCGTAGGAGGCGGCGGCGACGACGCCGCGGCCACCGCGGCCGCCGACGAGGACGGGCTTGCCGATCAGCGACGGGTCGCGCGCGCGTTCGACGGCGACGAAGAAGGTGTCGAGATCGAAGTGGGCGATCCGGCGTGGCAACGTCGGTGGGCGCACCGGAGCCCGCTGTGCATCGGTCATCTCGGGCGCAGGCTAGAACTTTCGTTCTGACCCGATCAAGGGACTACCGGACCACTTCTCTGCTCAGGGGTGCCATGCGCCAGGGAGCGCGAGCGAACCGTCAGTCGACGCGCGCGGGTGGGACTTCCTCGGAGGCGCCGTTGCTGTCCTCGGATGTGACGACGGCCTCGCCGGCGGCGGCCGGCGGCGCGGGTTCGGCCGGCGGCTCGTCCTCGGGAGCGGCGTCGGGCTGGTCGGCGTCCGAGCGGGCGCGGGTCTTGATGCGCTCGAGGTGCTGGAGCTCTTCCTCGGTCAGGCCGGCGACGGCTTCCTCGGCGCTTTCGCCGCCGCGCATGCGGCGGGCGATGGCGACGCCGGCGAGGATGACGAGCGAGGAGGAGATGGCGGCGCCGCCGGCGATGACCTTGTGACGCTTCACGAGGTCCGGGAAGCGGTCGAGCGCCTTGTGGGCGAGCCGGATCGAGTCACGCGCGACGTGGTCGATCGTCTCGCCGCCGGTCGCGTCCTTCACGTCGTCTGGTAGCCAGTTCATCCTTGAGCCCCCGCTCGACGGCGCGTCATGCGCCGCCGTTGGTCCGCAGCTTGCGGAACAGATTCGCCATGTCGATGGCAGCGCGCATCGCGTCGCTGCCCATGTTCGTCTTCGCGCCACCCGACCGCGCTTCGGCCTGATCGCGATTCTCGGCGGTCACGACGCCAAACGTGACCGGCAGGTCGTAGGCGCGCGCCACCTCTGCGATGCCGCGCGCCGATTCGCCGGCGACGTAGTCGAAGTGCGCGGTCTCGCCTCGGATGACGCAGCCCGCGCAGACGATCGCGTCGTAGCGGCCGGTCGCCGCCAGCTCCTCGGCCGCCATCGGCAGCTCGTAGGCTCCCGGCACCTTGACGACCTCGAGACCCCAGTCGGGGACGCCGAGTTCGGCGGCGGTGTCGAGCGCGCCCTGGAGCAGCCGCTCGGTCAGGTCCTCAGTAAACCGAGAAACGATTACAGCGATGTGAAGTCCGGCGCCGTCCAGGCCGCCCTCGATGGTGCGAACCACGGACTAGCCGAAGTCGGGCATGGGGCTATCGAGGAGGTGCCCCATCTTGTCGCGCTTCGCGGTGAGGTAGCGGACGTTGTACTGGTTCGGCTCGGTCTCGATCGGAACGCGCTCGACGACCTCGAGGCCGAAGCCGTCGAGGCCGGCGCCGCGCAGTGCGCCGATGGTGTTGAGCTCGCGGATCTTGACCGGGTTGTTGGTCATGAGCCGGAGCTTCTTGACGCCGAGGTCGACGAGGATCTGCGAGCCGATGCCGTAGTCGCGGTTCTCGGCAGGGAGGCCGAGCGCCTCGTTGGCCTCGACCGTGTCGAGCCCTTCGTTTTCCTGGAGGTCGTAGGCGCGGAGCTTGTTGTGGAGGCCGATGCCGCGGCCCTCCTGGTCCATGTAGACGATGACGCCCCGACCGGCCTCGGCGATCTTGCGCATCGCGGCGTGGAGCTGTTCGCCGCAGTCGCAGCGCATCGAGCCGAAGACGTCGCCGGTGACGCACTTGTCGTGGACGCGGACGAGGGTGGGCTCCTCGCCGGCGACGTCGCCGAAGGTGAAGGCGACGTGTTCGCGGTTGTCGATGGCCGACTGGTAGCCGATGGCGGTGAACTCGCCGAACTCGGTGGGGATGGTCGCTTCACCAGCGCGCTCGACGAGGCGCTCGGTGCGCATGCGGTAGCGGATGACGTCGGCGACGGTGGCGATCTTGAGGTCGTGCCGCTCGGCGAAGATCTCGAGGTCGGGCATGCGGGCCATCGTCCCGTCGTCCTTCATGATCTCGCAGATCGCGGCGACCTCGCCGACGCCGGCGAGTCGGCAGAGGTCGACCGATGCCTCGGTCTGGCCGGCGCGCACGAGGACGCCGCCGTCCTTGGCGCGCAGCGGGAAGATGTGACCGGGGCGGGTGAGGTCATGGGCGCCGGACTCGGGGTTGGCGAGGACCTCGATGGTTCGGGCGCGGTCACCGGCGGAGATGCCGGTGGTGACGCCGGTGGCGGCCTCGACGGTGATGGTGAAGGCGGTACCGAGCGGGGCGGTGTTGTGCTCGGTCATCAGCGGGAGGTTGAGCTCGTCGGCGCGCTCGTTCGTCATCGGCACGCAGATCAGGCCGCGCGCCTCGCTGGCCATGAAGTTGACCAGTTCGGTGGTGACGAACTGCGCGGGGAAGGCGATGTCACCTTCGTTCTCGCGGTCTTCGTCGTCGACGAGGATGATCGGCCGGCCGGCCTTGAACTCCTCGATCGCCTCTTCGGTCGAGATCAGACGGCCGGCCCCCGCCGCGTCGTCAGCCATGAGAGATCGCTCGCTTTCTGCGTCGACGCCTAGACGGTCGCCGCGCGTGCTTCGAGTAGCTGGTCCACGTATCGCGCCAAGATATCGGTTTCGAGGTTGATCTGTGCGCCCGGCTCGTAGCGCATGAGATTGGTGTGCTCCTGGGTGTACTGGACGAGCGAGACGGAGAAGGACTCGTCGTCGCGGGCCATGACGGTGAGCGAGACGCCGTCGACGGTGACGGGGCCCTTCATCACGATGAACTTCAGGAACTCGGGATCGACGCGGTAGCGGGCGATGATCGCCTCGCCCTCGGGCGTGAAGCTGTCGAGCGTGCAGGTGGTCTCGACGACGCCTCGGACGATGTGGCCGGAGAGGCGGGTGGCACCCGTGACCGAGCGTTCGAGGTTGACCGGATCGCCCGGCGTGAGCTTCTCGAGGTTGGCGCGGCGGTAGGTCTCGGTCATGACGTCGAAGCGGAGGGCGTCGTCGTCGATGGTGCGGACCGTGAGGTCGACGCCGTTGACGGCGATCGAGTCGCCGAGGGCGGCGTCGGAGCGGATGAGATCGCAAGCGATGACCAGTTCGCCGCCCTCGTGGGAGCGAACGGTGCCGACTTCTTCGATGATTCCGGTGAACATGGGCCGAGTCTAGCGCTCTCCCTCCGCAAGGTCCCTGTTCTTCTGGTCCGCCTGGGCCGCATCGAGGGCGGCCCAGTCCGGAACGCCCGTAAACAGGGTGTCCTCGCCGAGTCGTTCGATCATTATGTCACGTAGGCGGACCGCGTCGCGCATGCGATCGGCGCCCTGCCCGGCGACCGGCGTCGGCGCGTCCGCCGCACCGACGATGATCGGCGCGATCACGGCGTGGACGCGATCGACGAGTCGCTGATCGAAGAGCGAGCCGAGCAGCACGCCGCCGCCCTCGAAGAGGACGGTGAGCATCCCGCGGCGGCCGAGCTCCTCGACGAGCGCGGTGAGGTCGAGGTGCTCAGACTCGCCGCGGCCCGGCCTCGATGGGAGCACGAGCACCTCGGCGCCGGCCGTCTTCATGGTCTGCCGCCAGGCCGCGTCGGAGGCGGCGGTCGTTGCCACGAGGGTGGGCGAGGCACCCTGGAGGATGCGCGCATCCTCGGGGGTGCGGCCGCGCGAGTCCACGACGATGCGGAGCGGCTGATGGACCTCGGGATCGACGGGACCGGCGGGGTCGCCGGGCCGGGCGGTGAGCTCGGGGTTGTCGACGACGACGGTGTTGGAGCCGACGACCATGGCGTCGAGGCCAGGGCGCTCGCGGTGCGCCCACTTCAGCGTTTCGGGGCCGGAGACCCAGCGCGAGTCGCCGGAGCCGGCGGCGATGCGGCCGTCGAGGGAGGCCGCGTACTTCACGACGACGAGCGGGAGGCCGGTGCGCTGATGCTTCAGGTAGCCGGCGAGGAGCTCGCGGGACTCGGCTTCGCCGTCGCCGGCATGGACCTCGATGCCGGCCGCTTCGAGGAGGGCGTGGCCGCGGCCATCGACCTCGGGGAAGGGGTCGCGGAGGGCGTAGGTGACGGAGCGGACGCCGGCCTCGATGAGCGTGCTCGTGCACGGCGGGGTGCGGCCGTGGTGGGCGCAGGGTTCGAGCGTGCAATACAGGTTGGCGCCGCGGGCGCGATCGCCGGCGGCGCGGAGCGCCATCACCTCGGCGTGGGCGTCGCCCGCCGGTTGGGTGCGCCCTCGAGCGATCACTTCGCCCTCGAGGACTACGACCGCGCCGACCGGAGGGTTGGGGGACGTGGTACCGCGCGCCGCTCGAGACTCCTCGAGGGCGGCCTGCATATGGGGGGAGGGGGGCACGAGTCCTAGTCGCGCTGCTCGTAGTCGCGGTAGATGCGGCTGGCGGTGGGGAGGGACTGGCCCTGGTAGCGCGACTTCAGGCCCGGGTGGCCGTACGGGCGGTCGGCCGGGGTGGTGAGGTTCTGGAAGGAGAGCTGGCCGATCTTCATGCCGTAGTAGAGGCGGATCGGGAGGGTCGCGACGTTCGAGAGCTCGAGGGTGAGCTGGCCGTCCCAGCCCGGGTCGACGTAGCCGGCGGTGGCGTGGACGAGCAGGCCGAGGCGACCGAGGGAGGATTTGCCCTCGACGCGTGCCACGAGGTCGTCGGCGAGCTTCACGCGCTCGAGCGTGGAGCCGAGGACGAATTCGCCGGGGTGGAGGACGAAGGGCTCGTCGTCCTGGATCTCATGGCCCTCGGTGAGCTCTTCGCGGTGCTCGCGGACGTCGATGTAGGCCTCGCGATGGTTGCGGAAGACGCGGAAGTGGCGGTCGAGGCGGATGTCGAGGGAGGCGGGCTGCACCGCGTCCTCGCCGATGGGGTCGATGACGAGCCGACCCGTCGCCAACGCTTCGGTGATCGATCGATCGCTGAGAACCACAGGAGTGCCTTCGGGGTCGGGGAGACGCCACGCGAACCGCCGCTGATCCGCTCCGCCGAGATTAGCACCCGTGCCTCGCGGGGAGCGAGAGCGACACCCGCGTCGCGCAGCGATCGGACTGGCGGCTCGGCCAGATACGGCTCCAGTTGCCTTGACATCATATTGATGTCAAATTGGCAGTATCTGATGTCACCGCATTCCGACGAACGGAGGGCCCATGGCCATCGACGAGCTTCCGCGAAGCGTCGCGATCACTGACAGCCAGGTGGTGCCCTTCCGTTCAGATCTGCTCCAGGATGACTTCGAGCTTCAGGTCGTCCGCGTTGGCTTCTCGCGCGGCGAAGCCGGACGGCTCCCCGTCGTCTACCTACTCGACGGGAACCCCTACACGGGCCTCGTCGCCGGTGCGGCGTCAATGATGACGCTGGCGCAGGAACTCCCGCCCCATCTACTCGTCGGAGTGGGGTATCCCGGTCGCCTCGACTTGCTGGCGCGGATGCGACGGCGCTCGTTCGACCTGACCCCAACCCGGGATGCTCAGTGGGAGCGGGCGAACGCCGAACAGGGAATGGACTGGAAGTCGGGTGGCGGAACTCGATTCCTCAGGGCGCTGCGACACGAGTTCGCGCCGCTGATTGAGGAGCAGTTCCCTGCCGATCCGGGACGGCGAGTGCTGATGGGACACTCGGCAGGAGCGACGTTCGCTCTATACGCGATGTTCGACGAGCCGGAGTTCTTCGACGGCTACGTCGCCGCCAGCCCATCGCTGTGGTGGGACGATCGGTACACGCTCCGACGAGAGCGCGACTTTGCGTCAGCGAACGACGATCTTGTCGCGAAGCTCTTCGTCTCGGTCGGCGGTCTAGAGTCGACGCCGAGAGCCGAGCTGCCCGAGGCGGAACGTCGTGCCGTGATCGAGGACGCGATGGTCGATAACGTCCGCGAACTCACGGCGACACTGGAGGCGCGGAGCTATCCGTCGCTCGCGCTGGAGGATCACGTCTTCGAGGGCGAAACGCACACCTCAGTGATCGCCGCAGCGTTCAGCCGGGGGCTTCGGGCCGTGCTCGGACCGGTCCCGCTGACGGTCAACTCCGAAGTCGAAGCGTTGAAGCTGAGCAGCGACGGCAACTGACGCCGAGGTCCGACACCGCCTGCACGCCGGGCAAGGGATGGCGCCCCAGGCGGGCTGCTCAGCTCTGAGCCCCCTCGATGGCGGCAATGTAGCGCTCGGCGGAGCGGTGGATTGCGTCCTTGGCGCCGGTCATGACGTTGCGGCGCCACCAGCCGCCGTAGATGCGGTCGAAGTCGTAGGGCTCGACGGCGTCGACGATCTGGCGCACGACCGGGGCGGAGGTGGGGATGATGTTCGGGAAGCTGAACATGAAGCTGACGTAGCGGCGGTCCTGGACGACCTGGATCGAGTCGCCTACGAGGAGGGCGCCTTTGCCGTCGGCGCCCGCGGCCCAGTGGAGGACAGCGCTGCCCTCGAAGTGGCCGCCGGTCTGGATGAGGGTGACACCCGGCATGATCTCGCGGGGTGCGCCGTCCCAGAACTGGATGGCCGGATCGGGGCGGGTGACGAAGGCGCGATCGGCCTCGGGGAGGATGATCGGGCAGCCACCAAAGGCTTGGCTCCAGCTGACGATCGCGTCGTAGAAGTGCGGGTGGGAGACGGTGATGGCGGCGATGCCGCCGCGTTCCTCGATGGCGGCCTGGGCCTCGTCGTCGAGGAAGCTGACGCAGTCGTAGAGCACGTTGCCGTGGTCGGTCTGCACGAGGAGCGCGCGCTGGCCGATGCTGAACGACGGCGTGATGCCGATGCCGGTCAGGCCCGGCTCGAGGTCGCGGACCTCGCTGCGCCGACCCTCGGCGAGCAGCTCTTCGCGGGTGGTCCACTGCTGGCCGTCCCAGCCGACGTACTGTCGCTCGTCGTCGCAGATGACGCAGTTGGTGGGCGGCTCGGCGCTGTCGGCGTACTCGACGCCGCAGGTGCGGCAGATGTAGAGCGTCATGTCGCACCTCCGCGATCGGTGGGCGGTCCTCGGCGGGTTCGCCCGGCTCAGTCCGTGTCGGCGAGGCGGGCGCGCAGCTCGGGCTCGTAGGCGAAGAGCGCGGGCGTGCCACCGGTGTGGACGAAGAGGACGGTGGAGCCGGCCTCGATGGTTCCGGCGCGGGCGAGGTGGATCAGGCCTGCCATCGTGCGGCCGGTGTAGGTCGGGTCGAGATAAAGGGCCTCGGTGCGGGCGGTGAGCTTGATCGCCTCGAAGACGGCGTCGTTCAGGCGGCCGTAGCCGGGGGCGAGGACGTGATCGAAGACCTGGATGTCCTCGTCGGTGACGATGCCCTCGGATCCGAGGAGGCCGGCGACCTCGGCGCTCTTGCGGGCGACGCGAGCGCGCTGGGCGACGGCGTCGCGGCGCACGCAGATGCCGAGGACGGGCACGCGCTGGTCGAGCGCGCGGAGGCCGACGAGCAGGCCGGAGTGGGTGAGCGAGCTGCCGGAGGGGACGACGACGGCGTCGACACGCCTCGATAGGTCGGGCATCTGCTCGACGAGTTCCGCGGCGGCGGCGACGTAGCCGAGCGCGCCGAGCGGCGGGTTGTCCGGCCCGAGCGGGATGATGTACGGGTGGCGGCCTGCGGCGCGCAGCTCCTCGGCGAGCGCGCCGAGGGCGGCGTCGGCGCCGGCCTCGTTCTCGCCTTCGGGGAACTCGTGGCGGACGGCCCCGAGCAGGTCGTCGAGCAGGACGTTGCCGGAGCCGTAGTAGGTCTCGCCCATGTCCGGGACGCGCTCCTCGAGCTGGACATGGGCCTCCATGCCGAGGCGGGCGGCGACGGCGGCGGCCGCGCGCGCGTAGTTGGACTGGACGGCGCCGGTGATGAGGACGGTGTCCGCGCCCTGCGCCTGTGCCTCGCCGAAGTAGAACTCGAGCTGGCGGACCTTGTTGCCGCCGAAGGGGATGCTGCTCAGGTCGTCGCGCTTGAGGAGCAGGCGGATGCCGAGCTCGTCGCCGAGGCGCGCGGTCTCCTCGATGGGGGTCGGGGCGGGCGCGAGGGTGACGCGCGGGTAGGCGGCCAGGGCGGCGGCGACGTCGAGCACGGCGAGCTTCCTCGGATGGGGCGATCGGCCTCGACGATACCGGATGCACTGGCGGCGGTTCGATTGCCGTCGGGGTGCGTGCGGTGTCCGACCGACCGGGCGGCGAGAGGCTCCGTATCATTTCGGTGACCGGTCGACGGTCGACCAACCTCGAGAGGCAGCCATGGCCGATTCCAGCGACGTCGTGATCATCGGGGGCGGGGTCCTCGGGATGTCGAGCGCGATGCATCTGTTGCGCGCGCACCCGGAGCTGCAGGTCACGGTGATCGAGAAGGGCGACGACGTGGCCGGTCAGCAGACCGGGCACAACAGCGGGGTGATCCATTCGGGGATCTACTACCGGCCGGGGTCGCTGAAGGCGCGGTTCTGCGTGGACGGGCGCCGCTCGATGGTCGAGTTCGCGCAAGAACACGACATCGCCTACGACCGCTGCGGGAAGCTGATCATCGCCAACCGGCCGGAGGAGCTGCCGCGCCTTGAGACGTTGTACGAGCGGGGACAGGCCAACGGGGTGGAGGGCCTCGAGATGGTCGGGCCGGAGCGGGTGGCGGAGATCGAGCCGCACGTGACGGCGATCAAGGCGCTCTGGTCACCGGCGACGGCGATCGTCGACTTCGCGGCGGTGACGCGCGAGTACGCGACGCAGGTGCGGGCGGCCGGGGGGCGGGTCGAGCTGGGGACGCTAGTCACCTCGATCGCGACGCGCGCTGATGGCGTGGTCGTTCAGACGGACCGCGGTGACTACGCGGCGAAGCACCTGATCAACTGCGCGGGGCTGCATGCGGACCGGATCGCCTCGATGATGGGCGTCGAGCACGACCTGCAGATCGTGCCGTTCCGCGGCGAGTACTACACGCTGCGGAAGGACCGCGAGCACCTGGTGCGCGGGCTGATCTACCCGGTGCCGGACCCGGACCTGCCGTTCCTGGGCGTGCACTTCACACGCAACGTAAAGGGCTACGTGGAGGCGGGGCCGAACGCGGTGCTCGCGACCGCGCGCGAAGGGTACCGGAAGCGCGACTTCGACCTCGGAGACTTCGCCGAGACGCTGCGGTTCCCGGGCTTCTGGCGCGTGGCGGCGCGGGAGTGGCGAACGGGGATCAACGAGGTGAATCGGTCGCTCCGCAAGTCGGTGTTCACGCGGGACCTGCAGAAGATGATCCCGGAGGTCGAGGCGGAGGACCTGACGACCGGGGGCTCCGGCGTGCGCGCGCAGGCGGTGCGGCGGGACGGGACGCTGCTGGACGACTTTGCGATCGAGCGCACCTCGCAGGCTGTACACGTGCTCAACGCACCCTCGCCGGGCGCGACCTCGTCGCTGGAGATCGGGAAGCACATCGCGGGGCTGGCGGCGGAGTCGTTCGCGCTGGCGTGAGCGGGCGGCGTGCCTCGGAGGGTTGCGAGGCCTCGGTGGGTGGCGGGCGGCCGCGTTCCGCGGCAGGGGCGGATGTGCAGAAGCCGCGCCTGGCGGGACGCGGCTTCCGAGAAGGCACGATGAGCGGGGAACTCCCTGGGCGGGTCGGGCCCCGCCCACCGTGCGGCTGGTCGGTCGCGGAGCGCTGCTCCGCGGGTGCGCTCGTTCTCGGCTAGTTCACCTCGAAGACGACGGAGACGTTGACGCTGAGCTCCTGCTCGCCGGGCGAGATCGGGGTCGATCCGCCCGCGTCGTCGAAGGCGAACTCCGGGACAGCGATGCGCTGGTCGCCGAAGAAGGAGGTCGACTCGGAGATCGTGCGGACCGAGCCGAGGTCGACACCGGCGGCATCCGCGAGGGTCTCGGCGCGGGAGCGCGCGTCAGCGATGGCGTCAGCGCGTGCCTCGTCGAGGAACTCCTGCGGGTCATCGACGGTGAACGAGATGCCGTTGACGCGGGCCGCGTCGTCGCCGGCCTCGATGGCAGCGTCGAGCACGGTGGAGGCGTTGTCGATGTCGCGGACGGTCACCGTGACCTGGTTGTTGACGGTGAAGCCGACGATCTCGGGGGCCTCTTCGTCGCGGTAGTTGTACTGCGGGTAGATGTTGAAGAAGCGGGTGCGGATGTCGTCTTCATCGACGCCGTTGTCCATGATGGCGGCCATGACGGCGTCCATCGCGTCGGCGGCCTGGCCGCGGGCTTCGGCGACTGTCTCGCCGGTGACCTCGACCCCAACGTCGATGCGAGCGATGTCGGGCGTCACGGAGACGCTGCCGCTGCCGCTGACCGAGATGCCGGTCTGCTGCTCGCTACTCAGGGTGACTTCGGCAGCCGGTTCGTTCATCACCGCCGCGAGGGCGACGATCAGGAGCGCGACGACGGCGACGATGCCGCCGATGGCTCCCAGCGTTCGAGGGTCGGACATGTTGGTTCCCTTCTGTCAGTCGATGCTCGGGCGGTCCGTGCTTCGAGCCTGCCGCGCGGGCAGAGCTGAGGCGCGGGCCGGACGGCTCGCCTAGACGGGACCGACCGTCCCCTCTCTGCGTCGCCACCAGAGCAGGCCCGATACCGCCGCCAATAGGGCGGCCGCGGCACCGAGGCCGATCGCCAGGTTCGAGACCTCGCGACCGTCGTCAGCGAGGGCGTTCGCTGCGTCCGCATCCGCGGCCGTCGTGACGCTCTCGCCGGACTGAGTACCTAACGCCGATTCGGCCGCGAGGGTTCCCGGGTCAGCGTCGCTATCAACACGAGCGGTATCGGGGCCCTCGGGAGCGGGTTGGGGTAGCTGGAGGGCCGAGGTTTCGGGGTCCTCGGAGGTGGCGCCGTCTTCGTCGAGGGCGACGTCGGGCGACGCGTCGTCGGTGGGATCGACCGCGCCGCCGGTGTTCGGGGGGAGCGGGGGCGGCGCGGCCGCGCCGTTCCCGCCGTCGCCACCGCTGGCGTTGCTTTGCCCGCTGTCGGGTGCGCCATCGTCAGCGACGGCGGCGGCCGGGCCCTCGGTGGCGCTGCGCTCGGCGGTGCCGACGGCGGCGGCCTGGCCGGGCGGGTCACCGTCGAGCAGCGGGGCCTCGGGCGTGGCGTCCGGGGCCGGCGCGTCAGCGCCGTACTCGTCGAGGGTGTCGCCGGGGGCGCTCTCTGGATCGGCCGCCGGGGCGGGTTGGCTGGCCTCGAGGTCGCCGGTCGCGCCGGCGCCCGGTTGGGCGGTCTGGGCGAAGGCGGCGTCGTCCACGCCGGCATCGGGGCCGGCGTCGGCGCTGAGGGTGGTCGAGATGTCGCTCTGCTCGATGGTGGGGCCGCCGTCGGAGAGGTCGCCGGCGAGGACGGCGACGAAGGCGACGGCGGCGGCCATAGCGCCGAAACGCGCAGCAATGTCGACGGGCCGGAAGCCGCGGCGCGCCTCGGGGGACGGCGGTGCGGCAATGGCGAAGGAGCGCGGGGCGCGCACGACCTCGAGGGTGGCGAGCGTGTCGCGGACGGTGCGCATGCCGGCGAGCGCGTCGCGGAGCGACGCGTCGGTCTCGAGGCGCGCCTCGAGATCCGCGCGCTCGGCGGCGGGGAGGTCGTCGTCCAGGTAGGCCGAGAGCAGCTCGTCGCGACGCTCGGCCGGGGTCGGTGCAGGGTCGGGTGCCCAGCCAGTCTCGCCGGGGTCGTTGGAGCGTTTGCGTCTCAACCAACCGAACATGGGTTCACCGCCTCTCTCCCAGACGATCCGGGACCACGTTCGGTTCCGCGGTGGACGAGATGATGTCACGCAGTCGACCGCGCGCACGGCTGAGGCGTGACTTCACGGTGCCGAGGGGGAGGCCGGTGATCGTTGAGATCTCGTCGTAGGCGAGGTCCTGCACGTCCGACAACACGACGATCTCGCGCCAGTCGTCGGGGAGCTGCGCCAAGGCGTCCTCCAAGAGCGCGCGGAGGTCTCCCTGCTCAGCCACCGACTCCGGCGAGGGGCCGTCGTCGACCGGGTCGAGGGAGGCGCGATCGGGATCGTCGCGCGCGGCGTCGAGCGATGTCTGTGGGCGCCGTCCTCGACGGCGGAGCTCGTCGCGGGAGAGGTTGGCGACGATCGTGAAGAGCCAGGACTGGAAGCGGCCACCTCGGAAGGTGTCGATGCGGCGCCAGGCGCGGATGAAGGCCTCCTGTGTCGCGTCCTCGGCAGCCTGGGGCGAGGCGAGCATACGGAGCGCGAGGCTGTAGACAGGATCCTGAAAGCGGACGATGAGGGAGTTGAAGGCGGTGAGGTCGCCGTCGCGAGCGCGAGCGATCAACGCCTCAAGCGCGGCGTCGTCCACGGGGGTGCTGGCAGAGGAGCGGTCGGCCATGCCTGTTCGCGGGCCTGCGGCGCCCCGGATCGAGACACACCCAACGCCGCGTCCTTGTCCCGCGCTGACGTGGCCGAGCGTAGCAGTTACGCCCGCAGTGACCACTCTCTGACAGGATTCGGGGCGGGTCGGCAGCGGGTCTATACTCAATCGATGCAGCAGCCTCCGGCCGACGACGAGTTCGTCGATCGCCCGTCCCCACGCGCTCCGTTTCCCACCCATGCGGGCCTCGACGATGTGGATCCCTGGATCCCGGCGCCGCCGCGGCACCCGCTGCGCGCGATCTGGCCGTGGGGGCTGTCGCAGCTCTCGGAGACGCTGGAGGTGGTGGCGCTCGCGATCCTGATGTTCCTGGCGGTGCGAGCGGTGGGACAGAACTTCATCGTCGACGGGGAGTCGATGGATCCGACGTTCGAGAACAACCAGCTGCTGATCGTGAACCGGCTGGCGTACGCCTCGTTCGACCTGTCGTGGCTGCCGGGGGTGGACAACGAGGCGTGGCGCCCGTTCGGCGAGCCAGAGGTCGGTGACGTGATCGTGTTCGCGTTCCCGGGCGACCTCGATCGGGACTTCATCAAGCGGATCATCGCGCGCGAGGGTCAGACCGTCTCGATCGACAACGGGACGGTGTTCGTCGATGGAGTGCCGCTGGACGAGCCGTACATCGAGCAGGCGCGGGCCGGGCCCTTCGTCGGTGAACCGTGGGACGGCGACTTCCCGGAGCAGACGGTGCCCGAGGGGATGTTGTTCGTGCTGGGGGACAACCGGCACAACTCGTTCGATTCACGGCAGTGGGGGATGCTGCCGGAGGACCTGGTGATCGGTCGGGCCGACGTGCGGTACTGGCCGTTCGATCAGATCAGCCTCGTGGAGCATCATCACCAGGACGCGGCGGTCACGGCGGAGCTGACCGCGACGCAGTAGCGAGGGGCACCGCTCGCGCCGAGCGAGCCTCGGGGGGTGCGATGGACCAGGCGACGCTCGACGAGCTGCGACGGACGCTCGAGGCGCGGTGCATCTTGCGCGGCGACTTCACGCTCGCCTCGGGTAAGAAGAGTCAGTACTACTACAACGGCAAGGCGGGGATGCTGGCCGGCGCGGCGAAGGTGACGCTGGCGCGGGCGCTCTGGGACCTGGCCGAAGGCATCGAGTTCGACACGCTGGGTGGACCGGCGGTGGGCGCGGTGCCGCTGGTGGAGCACATGGCGGTGGTCTCAGCCCTCGAACGTGGGCGCGAGATCGACACGTTCTACGTGCGCAACGAGAAGAAGGATCACGGGACTGAGTCGGCGGTGTTCCAGGGGCTGGCCGAGGACGGGACTGAGGTCCTCGTACCTGGCGCGCGGGCGCTGGTGGTGGAGGACGCGTTGACGACGGGCGGGTCGATCCGCGTCGCCCTCGAGGCGATCGAGGCCGCGGGGGCGGTGGTGGCGGGCGTGCTGCTGGTCGCCGACCGGCAGGACCCGGACGCCGACTGGCTGCGCGACGGCTACGAGTACCGAGCGCTGTTCAACGTGAACCTCGATGGCGGGCTGGAGCTACCAGCGGTGGCCCAGCCAGCGTAGCCGCGGGGGTTCGACCGGGGGTCAGCTCAGCTCGCGCGGCCGCAGGACCGGAGGTCGGCGGCGTTACGACGCCTTCTTCCGGTCACGGACGAGCCTCACGTCGAGTCGATAGCCGAGCGCTCTCGCCACGTCGTACACCGTTTCGAGTCGAGGGCTGTGTTCACCCGACTCGAGACGGGTGATGACGGTCTTCGTGACGCCAACCTGCTCGGCTAGCTCGCGCTGACTCAGGTTCTTCGCTTTCCTCGCTTTCACGATGGCGTTGATCAGCTCAAACCGAGGTCCGAGTCGGTCGTATTCCTCCTGAAGTTCGGGGTCGTGTTCCCTCAGTTCCTCAAAGAGGTCCTTCGCTCTTCGCCCGGTGGCCATGGGCTGCACCTTCCGTTTCATGATCTGACGCTACTCGCGGAGTCCGACGAGCCGTCGGATCGCTCGCCGCAGTTCGCGTTTCGGGGCGCGCCGCTGTTGTTTCCGCCACGCCCCAACGAGATAGATCACTCGGCGCGCCTCGCCATATGCGATTCGATGGTTTCCGGGCCGCAGTTCGTAGAGCCCCGCGGTCGAGTCGAGTAGCCGGTCGATTGGCGTCCCCAAGCCCGGCCCGTTCTCTTCCAGCAGGTCTATGTACCGCTCGACCGTCGCCAGCGCTGAACGCTCGCCCGCGCGAGCGATCCGCCGCAGGTAATCGGAGACCGGCTCGCGCCCCCTCTCGTCCCCATAGATCCGGACTTCCATGAGCAAGACTCCGTCCGGAGAGTCGGCTAATGCTGGGGTTAGAGAGTAACAATGATGTGTCCAGCGTCACAGCGAGTCGAGACACAAATATGTGCCCTACTCGAAAGGCGCCCTCCAACGCAGTGCCCCGGGGTGCCTGCTCACTCGCCGCGGGACTGGGGTCCGACGGTCTCGGATCCTGTTCGAGATGGTCGTCACAACCGGACCTCGTAGTCGGGGTACGATCGTTATGTCCGTTCCCACCGGGCGCCGCCTTCTTGATGACTGGCGCGCTGGCTGGATGGGGGTGACAGATGTCCGCTCTCCGCTGGGAACAGTTTGACGATGACCTCGGCCGTGCCGAGCGACCGACCTCACGACCGGGTCCAGCGCTGGACCCGCGCATGGCGTCCGCCGGGGACGATGATCCCGCTCGAGGCATCGTCCTCGGCGTCGCCGCCAGTCTGATCGGGTTCTGGGTGCCGCTGGCGGTGGCGGTCGCGTTCTGGTGGTCGCGCTAGCGGCTGTTGGCGACGGAGCCGACGGCGCTGCGGCCGATGGGGCCGCCCTCGTCGTAGAGCGCGCAGGTGGCGACGGCGACGCCTTCCTCGCTGTGGTGTGAGGTGGCCTCGACGCCGATCCACTCGCCGGCCGGGAGGCGGTGCAGGTAGAGGGTGTAGTCGGCGTTCACGAACTCGAGGCCGCGGTCGCCGGAGTTGGCGAGCGGGTTAGTGAAGTCGGCGGCCATCGCGCCGCGCACCCACGGGGTCAGTGAGTGACCGGCAACGAGCTCACGGACCTCGCGCATCCAGGCGCGGCGGCGATCGGCGGTTCCCTGGTCGCCGGAGATCCAGCGGGTCTCCCAGACCGGCGTCCGCTCCCCCTCGGGCGCTTCGAGCTTGTCCGGCGGCGGGACGTCCCAGGTTTCGGGGCCCCAGACCGAGCCTTCGGGGTCCTCGGCGCGACGCAGCATCAGGGCTGAGCCGCGGGCGATCTCGACGTCGCCGGCCTCGAGGGAGGCGTCGATGACGCGGACCCGCTTGCCCTCGCGAGCGACGCGGGTGGCGATGGTGACGGGGGCGAAGCGCGGCGAGCGGAACATGTCGACGGTGAAGCGCGCCGGGACGAAGGCGGCGTCGCCGTGCGCCGATTCGATGACGTGGGCCACCAGCCCGCCGAGCACGTGTCCGTGCAAGGTCTCGTGTCCCCAGGGTCCGCGGGCAACGTCGGTCGGCTCGAAGCTTGGCGCCTCGGCCGGCTGGTGAAAGAACGGGTCGGGTTGATCCACGGTGTGCTCCCTCGGACGACTGCCATCAGATGACGGCCGCCGCATACGGTCGAGCGCGTGAGCCGTGCCCGCCGCCGTTCTGATATCGCGCTGACGGATGTCCCGCCTCAGGGAATCGCCTAGACGGTCTCAGCAAAGACGATCACTAGCGTTGATCCCGATCCGTCGAGCGATTCAGCAACGGAAACGTGATCCGGCGAGAGCGGTACCCATGACGGCCAGCGCGTCCACGGTGGCGATCCCCGCACAGCGCCCGAGCGCCGACGGTTGGCTAACGCTGACCGAGGCTGCGGCGTTGCTGGGGGTGCACGCCAACACGCTGCGGCGGTGGGCGGACCGCGCCTCGATCCGTTCGTATCGCACGGTAGGTGGCCACCGCCGACTGGCCGCGGGCGACGTGTACGCGATGGCGCGGCCGGAGGCGCCGACGCCGGATCTGGCGGCTGGGTCGAGTCTCCTCGATGGGGACGCGGTCTCGGTGATCGAGGCGGCGCTGCGCGGCGAGCTGTCCGAGCGCGAGTCGCGGCTGCGACTGCGCACGATCGGGCGGGACGCCGGCGCGGCGGCGCGCGACGCCGGACAGAACACGGCGGAGACGATCACCTCTCACCTGCCGATCCGGAACGCGATCGCGGAGGTCGTGACCGGCGTCCGGCACGCGGCCGGGATCGGCCGTTCCGAGGTGGACGAGCGCGAGTGGAGCGACGCCCTGGCGGATGCGTTCCTGTTCGGCCTCGTGGAGTCCGCGACGCCGGCGGTGAGCCGCGTCCGAGGAGGCGACCGACGACCGGCGGCGGTGTCCGCCAGCCGTCGCGGTCCACCGCAGTAGGGGTCAGGCGACAGCCTGTCGCCCGCACATCACGACAAGCCGGTCACATCACAACCCGCCGGCATCGGGACGATTCGTAGCCACATCACGGAGGAACTCGGCGATGGTCACCCAGGCAGCAAGCTTCACTCAGAAACTCGGTATCGACGCGCAGGATCTCGCCCTGCGCCTCCGCTGGTTGGCGATCGACGACGCCGACCGCGAACGAATCAAGGCGGCCGCGAAGTTCCTGGAACCGCAGGTCGACACGATCGTCAAGGAGTTCTACGACTTCTCGTTCGAGTTCCCGATCCTGGGCGAGAAGATCACGCTGGCGAACAGCCAGCGCAGCACGCTGGAAGCGGCGCAGGCAGGGTATTTCCGCCAGTTGCTGGAGGCGCGCTGGGACGCGGCCCACTTCGACGCGGTCCTGAAGGTCGGCTACCGCCACGCGGAGCTGGACGTGAAGCCGCGCTGGAACGTGGGTAACTACGCGCTGTACTCGCGGCTGGTGTACCCGCGCCTTGGCGAGCACCTCGAGGGTGACGCGCTGATGGAGACGATCCTGTCGTTCCAGAAGGCGTTCATGCTCGACGCAACGCTGGCGGTCGAGTCGTACCTGGCCGGGTTGTTCGACCGGATGGTGGACCTGGACGAGAAGCTGTCACCGGCGGCCGGCGGTCTGAGCACGAGCGCGAGCCAGGTGGACGAGGCGAGCCGCGAGATCGCGCAGGGCGTGCAGCAGATCGCGACCGGGGCGACGGAGCAGACGCAGAAGCTGCAGGAGTCGAACGACCGAGTCGCCGAGCTGGCGCAGTCGGTGGAGAACGTCTCGACCGGTGCGGCCGAGCAGGCGACGGGCGTGGAGCAGGCGAACGACACGGCCTCGAGCGTGAAGGAGTCGCTGGCCTCGGTGACCTCGAACTCGGAGGAGGCGAACGCGCGCAGCTCCGAGGGCATGGAGGCGGCCCGCGACGGGAGCCGCTCCGTTGGCGAGACGATCTCGGCGATGGAGACGATCAACGACGCGATGGCGTCGACGTCCGAGCGAATCGAGGAGCTGTCGGCCTCCGGTAAGGAGATCGGCAACATCACGCAGACGATCTCGGACATCGCCGACCAGACGAACCTGCTGGCGCTGAACGCGGCGATCGAGGCGGCGCGTGCCGGTGAGCACGGCCGCGGGTTCGCGGTGGTGGCCGACGAGGTCCGCACGCTGGCGGAGCGCGCGAGCAACGCGGCGAAGGACATCGCCTCCCTGATCGAGAAGGTGCAGGCCGGCATGGACGGCAGCGTCGAGTCGATCCGCTCCGCGCAGGAAGACGCGGGCACGGGGATGGAGAAGGCGCGCGAGGCGGGCGAGGCGCTCGACCGCATCGTCGACGCGGCGGAGTCGCTGACGACGAGCGTGGAGACGATCGCGCGGACGGCGACCTCGGCGGACCACTCGGCGGACGAGATGGCGGAGATCATCGCGAACGTCGGTCAGCTGGCGCAGCAGAACACGCAGCTCGCCGCGGAGATGCGGGAGCAGGCGGAGTCCGTGACGGAGAGCCTGGCGGCGGTGAGCGCGGTCGCCGAGGAGAACGCGGCGGCCAGCGAGGAGATCGCGGCCAGCGCCCAGGAGGTCACGGCTCAGATGAGCGAGATCTCCAACCAGTCGGAGGGTCTGGAGACCCTCGCGACGGAGCTGGACGACTTCCTGCTCTGGGTCGGCGCGATCGACACGAGCGTGAGCGCGGGGCCGCAGCAGATGGCTGCGTAGGGTCGCTCAGCCCTCGAAGACTGAACAGCCCGCCGGGTGACCGGCGGCCTGTTTCGTGTGTGCCTCGGATGGTGGCGGGGCCTCGGACGGTGGCGCGGGGCCTCGGAAGCTGAACGGGCCGCCGGGTGACCGGCGGCCTGTTCCGAGTGCAACGACGAGCGGTGGGGTGGCCTCGGACGATCGCCCCGCCTGCGCAGCTAGCTGCGCAGACGGGGGTCGAGGACGTCGCGCACGAGGTCGGAGCCGTCACCGCAGCGTAAGCCGAGACCAGAACCGGCGTTCATCGGAGCGTGAGACTCGCGGCTCCCGCTAGTTGACACCATCAGTTTTTCGATTCGACATCCCCCGAAACGCGCTGAAGATGCCAGAGCATGTCGATCTCCGACTGATAAAGCCCATAGCATTCAGCATACTTCACCTCGGCTTCTACTTGCATCCCCACTTGCCCAGGCCCTGCCGGCCCCCCACCGTAATTGAAGATTACCGACCCAACTCGATCTCGTCTAATATTCCGAACTGATATTCCGCCTTCCTCTAAACATTTTATCACCTGGTCGGCCGCGGTATAGTATTCATCATCCGAAACAAATCCATCAATCAACATTTCGGATTGATATTCGGAAATTTCTGCTCCTGGTTGAACTGCCGCCAATGCACCATCAACCATCGTATTTCTCGGTCCGTCATTTCCAAGTATAAAGACCGATAACACCGCCGCCACAGCGCCGATCATGAGTCCGACGCTGAACACGAGCAGAACGTCTCGCCGCATCCCACTCACCTCGATACTCTCGTCTGAATCCACAGTGGAAGACCCCATAAGGCCCCTCGGCTAGCACTCGATCCGAGAGGCCTGATTATGGTGACTAATTGCAAGGACTCACATTGTTGAAGGGACTATAGATCCAGTTATGAATCCCGGTACCAGCTTCGAGCGTGCGATGCCAAGTCCACGCGCTACTGCACGTACCATATCCCGTAGCGAACGGGTACAGGTCCCAGTGGTATCCGTCAAATCCGAATGTACAGTCCCAGTTCGAAGCACCTGGTGAACCACCGGAGTAATACACTTGATGTTTATGGCACGGCTTGTACACTCCTGGCTCAGAAAGAGTCTTAACTTCGATCTCCCCCCTTGCCTTCCACAGATTCCCGTAGCCTCCCGCGATATCCTGGATACCCCCATGCTCGCCCGCTACCCAGGTAACTTCGTTCGGATTAGCCGCCTCAACTGTTCCAATTGCGATCGTCGCAGCGAATATCACCCAGGATACCGCAGCGAGAACTATCTTCCGCATATAATTGCCCCTCTTTTACTTCGATCTCTTTAGAGCCCCTCAGCTCGCAACCGCCAAGCAATTTCCTCCCGTCAGAAGCAGCAGACAAGCCATCGCCTCCTTTCAGAAGTAGCAGGTATTGGTGCCCACCACGGTGCTTCGGAAGTTGTCAATATCTCGGCCGCAGCAAGTTGGGCTCTCGCCCACGGTACGTGCATCGGCAGTCGAGGTTCGCCCACAGAGCAACCCAGATCTCTCCGGCATCGGCCCGATCCGATAGTGCCGTTTACTGGATTACCCGTGGCGTACGGAGGCCCAGCCCGAGCCGAGCCTGACGCTCAGTTGTCCGGCGAAAGGTGCTGAGCATAGAGAGGCGCGTGGTCTTTACGAGAGCCGGACGACGCCGTCTTAGTGTGAGCCTTAGTGAGGTGGGCCGCCCGCGAAATACGGACGGCGAACAAGACAGCAATCCTCGTGGCGGATGGCCCAGGCCACAATCGCGTGTAGGCTGTGGACGCCCGCTTTGTCACGTAGGTGATCAAGATGCGTGCGCACAGTGGTGATTGAGATCTGAAGTCTCTCGGAGATCTCTGCTGGCGAGTATCCCATCGTCAATCCGGACGCTACATCTCGTTCGCGAGGCGTCAACATCACATGCATGCGATTGCCACCGTCCAGTGAGGCGGGGTCTCGCCTCGGAAGACGCGACGTCCTCGAGCGCAACCCTCAGCCACAGTCTCGAGCAAATGGTGACCATCAAGCGTCGGTTCTGACAGTATCTTAGCAGCTTTTCCGGTGGAGTAGTGAGCATTGCGGAACTCGTCAGACAGAATCTGTCGGGTAAGGCTGAAACTGTGCCGTCCTCATTGAGGCGCGGCCTCGCCGAGATGACGGGGACGGCGGAACTGGCGAGTGGCTAGCGGATCCTCCGAGTGATCACTCGCGCTCGAAGTTGATAACCCCAATAGCGGCACGGAGACAAGGCGTCACTCGCGGATAGACGTGCGCGGCCGACCAATCCGATGAGGATAAGCGGCTCTGACTAGCGCTTCGCTGCACCGAGTACCGACAGGAGCCGCAGCGACTCACGCGATCCCGGACACCGCACCAGAACGGAGACGTGTTTGTCGATGGCCCTTGGTCGGGTGCTCGGCGAGAATAGTCTCGCCACGAGCCATCAGGGCGAATGCTCTCGAATCGCGTTGGACGATGGCACAGTAGCCTATCTACGCTCGGCCTATGAGCGGAGACGCGGATCCAGGACGTCGCGCAGCGCGTCACCGAGCATGTTGAAACCGAAGACGGCTAGGCTAAGCGCGAGCCCAGGGAAGATCGCTATCCACGGTGACTCAGTCATGAAGGCGCGAGCCTCTCGATTGAGCATCCCACCCCAGGTGGCGACGTCGGGCGGGACACCTAGACCGAGGAACGAGAGCGACGCCTCAAGGAGGATCGCGGTACCGAGGCCGAGTGTGGCAAGGGTAATAGTCGGAGCCATCACATTCGGGAGCACGTAGTTGAACATGATCCGCGTGTTGCTCGCGCCGATAGAACGGGCGGCCTCAACGTATGTCTCGTTCGTAACGACGAGGGTGCTGCCCCGGATCACGCGAGAGGTCCCGACGCCAAGCAGCATCCCGATCGTGACCATCAAGAGCACAATCTGAGTGCGGAACAATCCGTCGGTCGGGAGGAACGGTGCGTCGGTGTCGCGGAAGATCGCAACAACCGCGAGCAAGAACACCAACCCCGGGAAGGCGATGAAGGCGTCGACGAGACGCTGGATGGCAGTGTCAATCCAGCCGCCGAAGAATCCGCTCACGATCCCAAGCGTCAGCGAGATGAACGTAGAGGAGGCGACAGCAACCATGCTGATCGTGATCGAGACACGCGCTCCGTAGACGACACGGCTGAAGATGTCTCGGCTGAGGTTATCGGTTCCGAAGAAGTAGGTGGTGGACGGATCGACCAGACGGTCTTCTAACGGTCCGAGCTCGTTCGGATCGTAGGGTGCAATCAGCGGCGCTGCGATCGCCATGGTCACAAACATGACAACCAGAATTCCACCGAAGAGACCCATCGGCTTCTCGCGGACGATGCGGTAGAAGGCGTCGACCCAGAGGTTGCGACTCTTCGTCGCTTTCGACTGGGTGCCGATTTCGAGCGCTTCGGACTGTGCAGCCATCGGTGCTCCCCGAGCGTTGGACTAGGAGTAGGAGATTCGCGGGTCGATCGCGGCGTAGATGAGATCGACTGCGAGGTTGACGAAGACGACGACCGTCGCGAGGACGAGGACCACGCCCTGGATGGATGGGTAGTCGCGGGCGAGGATCGCGCCGATAAAGTAGCGGCCGACGCCCGGCATGTTGAATATCGTCTCGATGATGAGCGTGCCGCTGAGCGCTGTGCCGACCTGCAAGCCGATGATCGTGATGACTGGGATCAGAGCGTTCTTCATGGCGTGCCGCACTAGCACGGTGCGCTCGCGCAGCCCTTTGGCGTAGGCGGTGCGGATGTAGTCCTGCCGCATGACCTCGAGGACCATCGTGCGCGTCATTCGGAGCACGCTGCCGGAGAGGTTCACACCGAGCAGGAGCGCGGGGAAGAACATGTAGTAGAGATGATCTAGCGGACCTTCGGTCCAGGTCACGTAGGTGAGCGGTGGTGACCAGCCCCACCAGACCACGGGGAAGATGACGAGCAACGTCGCCGTGAAGAAGTAGGGGACGGACAGCGCGAGGATCGCGAAGCTCCTGGAGATGTAGTCGATCGCGGTGTCTTGCCGGATCGCCGACACCACCCCTACGGGTAAGGCCACGAACAATCCGAGTACGACGGAGAGCATGCCGAACTCGAGGGTGATTGGGAGGCGTGTTCTCAGCTCCGACGTGATACTGCGGCCGGTCCACGGGGACTCGCCCATGTCACCCTGGACGAGCCGGCCGACGTAGCGGGTGAATTGGACCGGGATGTTGTCGGTCAGCCCGAGCTGCTCGCGCAGTGCCTGGGCATCTTCCTCGGTGGCGTAGGGGTTCTCAGCGAGGATCAGCTGAACGACATCGCCGGGGACGAGCCGAACCATCGCAAACGTGGCGAACATGACGATGACGATCGTCGGGATCGCAAGCATGACTCGTTGTGCGAAGTAGCGCTGCACCAGTTCCCCCTACCGGCGTGCCATCCGAATGATCCGTCGCGACGCGATGACGAGGCGATGCGAAGCGGGACCACGGAAGACCAGAGTGGCTGGCGCACCAGGTGCGCCGGCCACTGCTTCGGTCTGACTATCCGTCCTAGGCGTCGAGCCAGGCCGTCTCAACACCGTAGTTGTCGTAGCGGTCCAACGAGATCTCGTAGTCCTTCAACGTGTTGTCGATGAACTGATGGACGTTGGTGGTGAACATGAAGCGGATGGGGTAATCGAGAACGATCTTCTCCTGCGCTTCCTTCACGACCGCCTGCCGCTCCTCGAAGTCGACCGTGGTCGCCTGCCTCCGGACGAGATCGAAGATCTCGGGGTTGAAGTGCTTGAAGTAGGTCGAGTTCTCCCCGAAGTAGGACGAGAGGTTCTCGTCGGGCTCGGGGCTATTGAGCGGGACGTGGTGCGAGAACGTGTAGCGGTACGCGTACGTGACGTTGTAGTACGCGGCCGTCTCCATCGGCTCGAGGTCGGTGATGACGTTGATCTCGGCCAGCTGGCGCTTGATGATCTCGCCGATCTGGTCGGCCTGCGGACTCGAAGATGCCCACATCATCGGACCGCGAATCTCCTCGACGCCGGCAGCTTGCATCAACTTGGCTGCCTCAGCGGGGTCGAACGGGACCAGTTCTTCGGTCAACGCCCAGTTGGTGAACTGCGGAAGAATCGGACCGAACGTGATCTGACCGTCGCCGGAGTAGACGAAGTCCAGCACCGCCTGCTTGTCGATTGACTGGCAGATCGCCTGACGGACACGGATGTCGTCGAAGAGAGCGCCGGTCTCGTTGTCAGTGCCGGCGTAGTCGAGGTAGCCGAACTCCGAGTCGGTCGGCGACATCCGGAACTGGCGCCAGAACTGGCTGGGCGCCGGGGTGTAACGGGTGTCGTCGCCGCGGGAGCTTTGGACGCGCTCCAGCTGGCTCTGACCGGAGACGTAGGCCTTGAAGGCGCCGTCGATGAACTGGGTCGCGGCGGTGTCGGGGTCCGGCGAGATGAGGAACTCAAGCTCGTCGACGTAGGGGAGGTCCGGGTTCTTCCAGTAGTTCGGGTTGGCCTTGAAGGTCATCCGAACTTCCTTCTGCCACTCATCGAGGATGTACGGGCCGCTGGCGCCGACGTACTCGGTGAGGTCACCGTTCGCCTCGACGTACTCGCGGGCGACGATGGGGCTCCACGGGCTCGCCATGTAGTTCATGAACGGCGCGTAGGGCTCGTTAGTGGTGAAGACGATGGTCTGGTCGTCCGGCGTCTCGATGCTGGCGAGCCGGTCCTTGAAGTAGTACGCGTGCTGATACGTACCGGTCTCGTCGCCCGCCTGGTTCGTCTGGCGCTCGACGGTGTACTTGACGTCCTCCGAGGTGAGCGCGCGACCGTTGAGCGGGTCGACGTCGTGCATGGCGACGCCGGGCTGGAGCTTGAAGATGTAGGTCAGGTCGTCCGGCTGCTCCGGGAGCTCGGCCGCGTCCGGGACGATCGTGGTGAGGTCCGGGGTGAAGCGAACGAGGTTGTTCGAGGTGGCGTTCGACGGGGCCGGGGTGAAGGTCTCGAAGTGAGGGTCAAGGCTGCGGGGCTCGGTGCCCATGTGCAGGGTGAGCTTGCCGCCGCTCTTGGGTGCGCCGGGGTCTGGCGCCGCGGTGCTGGTGGCGGCCGGAGTGCCGTCGCCATTGCCACCGTTTCCGCCGTCGTCCGGCGTGGCGGTCGGGTCATCGTCGCTGTCGCCGCAACCGATCAGCACGGCGCCGGCGACACCGGCGGTTCCGACGGCCGCGCCGCGCAGCATGCTGCGGCGCGATACGCGTCCGCGAGTCCAGTAGTTTCCGTCCATGGTGCGTCCCTCCAGGGTGACTGCCATCCCGATCCTCGGGTTCACACCTCGGGTGTGAGGCGTCACATACGCGGGATGGTATGCCCGGCCACCACGCATGTAAATCACCGGCGTGGTGGCATTTGCTCAGCAGGATGATCCTCGCCCGTGGCGGCGTATGCCCGCTACCGGACAGATGTCGGTGACCTCGCGCGCAGGCGAGATCGGCGCTACGGCACGGCGCGCACGACCGGGCCGGCGACCGGCTCACGGCCAGCGATTCCGGAGGATTCGAGGGTCTCGATCGCCTCACGATCGAGGCCGAGGAGCTCGCCGAGCACGTAGTCGTTGTGCTCGGCGAACCGGGGCGCGGGACGGGTGACGCAGCCGGGGGTGCGGCTGAGCTTCCAGGGCATGCCAGCAAACGGGATGACGCCGGCCTCGGGGTGGTCGATCGGGATGTAGAAGCCGCGCTGGTGGAGGTGTGGGTCGGTGACGAGCTCGTAGTTCGCGAGCACCGGAGCGGCGGGGACGCCGGCGGCCTGCAGCAGGTCGGCGGCCTCGCGGTGATCGAGGTCGGCCGCCCACTCGGCGATGGCGGCGTCGAGTTCGTCGTGGCGGGCGCGACGACCCTCGGCGGTGGCGAGCTGGGGATCGGCAGCCCAGTCAGTGCGCTGGAGCGCAGTGCACAGTGCACTCCACTCCTCGTCATCGCGGACAGTGAGCACCAGCCAGTCGTCGTCGCCGACCGTCTGGTAGGCGCCCTGCGGTGCGTAGACGGGGTGACGGTTGCCGCGCCTCTGTGGGAGCTCGCCGGTGCGCTGGTGCTCGACGAAGGCGTCGCCGAAGAAGCTGGCGGCGCACTCGTTCAGGGAGAGGTCGAGCCACTGGCCTCGGCCGGTCGACTGGCGCGCGCGGAGCGCGGCGAGGACGGCGATGGTGGCGTAGTTCCCGGTGATCGGGTCGGCGTAGAAGGTGTTGGCACGGTAGGGGGTGTCGTCGTCGTGGTAGCCGGTGACGGCCGCGAGGCCGCTGGAGGCCTCGATGTTCGCGCCGTAGGCGACGTAGTCGCGTTCGGGCCCGGAGGCACCGAAGCCGGAGATGGAGGCCATGACGAGACCTGGGTTGCGCTCCGAGAGCACGTCCCAGCTGAGGCCGAGGTTGGGCATGACGCGGGCGCTGTTGTTCTCGACGACGACGTCGGCGATCTCGACGAGGTCGAGGAAGAGCTCGCGACCACGTTCGGTGGAGAGGTCGAGCGAGACGTCGAGCTTGCTGCGGTTCAGGTTGTTGAAGTAGCCGGCGCGGTTGTAGGGGCGCTTGCCGGGCTCGTTACCGGGGTACCAGAGGGCGCGGGTGGCGGGGCGCTGGACGTGCTCGACCTTAATCACCTCGGCGCCGAGGTCGCCCATGTGGCGTCCGACGAGCGGGCCGGCCCAGTTGGCGGTGACCTCGATGACGCGCAGGCCGGCGAGGGCGCCCTCGCCAGGGGCGCCGACGGAAGCACCGTCAGGGGCGGCGCCAGCCGGGGTTGCGTCGGCGGCGGGGGCCTCGGCGGAGGGTTGGACCTCGGTGGTGTCGCGGTGCTCGTCGAGGCGGGGCGCGGGATGGCGCACCGTGGCGGGGGTGTCGGTGAGGCCGAGGGGTGAGGCGGGGTAACGGAGGTCGGGGGCGTCCGGGTGGGGCGAGACGAAGCCGCTGCGGATCGCGAGCTGCTCCGAGGCGAGGAGGTCGGCGACGGTATTGACGGGGGCCACGGCGATGCGCAGCTCCTGGGCGCGTCGATAGACCTCGAGCATGGGCTGTTCGAGGCACCATTCGCGGACGAGGTTCCACAGCTCGGAGTCGGGATCACGCCAGATCTCGAGCTCGGCGAAGCGCGGATCGTCGAGGAGGTCGTGTCGCTCGATCAGGACGAAGAGGTTCTGCTCGTTGCCCCGGCGCATCCAGTGCACCCAGCCGTCGCGGCAGCGGAAGAGGTCCGAGCCGAGCCGCCGGAGGACGTGGCCGGCGTGGGTCCAGGACACCGCGTTCCAGGCGTGTGTGGTGAGCGCCGCTTCCTGCACCGAGACGTCGATGTGCTGACCGCGCTGTGAACCCTCGCGCGCGTGCAGTGCGGTGAGCGCGGCGATGGCGACGGCCTGGCCGGCGTGGAACTCGGCCTGGTAGCCGGGGAGCATCAGCGGCGGCCGTGAGGGGTCGCCAGCGAAGTACATGTAGCCGCTCATCGCCCAGTCGACGATGGGGGCGGTGCGCCAGCCGGCGCGAGGTCCGTCCTGGCCGAACGGGGTGACGGAGGCGTGGACAAGCGACGGATGGGCCTCGGCGATTCGTTGGACCTCGAAGGGTTCGCTCGTGCCGGGCGGGGCGCTCTCAATGAGCACGTCGGCGGTCGCGAGCAGGGCGCGGAGGCGGGCGGCGCCGTCCTCGGAGGCGGCGTCGAGGGCGAGGCCGCGCTTGTTCCAGTTCAGGTAGTCGAAGAGCGAGCCGGGCTCATCGTCGCTGTGCTCGGGGTAGAGGCGGCGTGCGAGATCGCCCTCGGGGGGTTCGACCTTGATGACCTCGGCGCCGAGGTCGCCGAGCAGGCGTGCGGCGAAGGGACCGGCGACGCCCTCGGAGGCGCCGAGCACGCGCAGACCGGCGAGCGAGGCGGTCGAATCGGGCATTGGGGGTCCTTGCCGGTGCGATGGATCGGGGTCTGCGCTGCGGCGCGATCTAGGAAGATCGCCATCACGTTGTCAATCGAGGCCCGTAATCCGGGGCTGAACTGTGACTCCGAGCGAGGCGGAATCGAACGCGGTATGGTGGCGCGACCGGATCCCGGCGTTCGTCGGATTGCGGTGACGGAGGTCGGGGTCGTGCCCCGACGCCGGGCCGGTGCGGAAGCGCACCAGCCACGGCAGCGGCGGCGGGGATTTGCCACCGTTCAGCTCACGCCTTGGGAGCGCTCCCCAGCGCGACGTGATGTCGTGCACTCCGAGGCAGTCGACGACGCAGCCTGACGGCGCATGGACGGAGCAACAGGATGGCGAAACAGCAGGCCCAAACCGAGGAGTGTGTCCACCACTGGATGCTGCCCTCGCCGAGCGCCGGTGGCACGACCGGCGTTTGCAAGACCTGCGGCGCGGAGCGTGAGTTCGTCGACCACCAGTCCGGCCCGCAGGGTCGTTGGCTGCGGCAGCGCGGCCAGAACACGCCCCAAAAGAAGAAGAAGTAACCACCCCCTCCCACCAGCGGGCGCGCTCGAGCCCCCGAGCGCGCCCCACTCACCGCACTCCCTGACACCTCGCCGCCGCGCGCGGCGCGCCGACCGGGGATGAGTCATGGCCGGCTTCGCGTTCGCCTCGAGCCGAGGCAGCTCGATCGATCCACGGCCCACCGATCAACGGGCGACCGGCCGGACGGCAGGTGATCAGCGGTCGATCGTCGAGCGGATGGCGGCGGGCGCGCCGCACCGCGGTGAGGCGACGATCCGATCGTCCCGGAATGGCGTGGCGACGGCGGCGGCGCTCGACGAGCGCCGAGGCAGCGTTGGGGCCGGGATCGCGACGGACGCGGCCGGGCGGCTGATCGTCGCGGACACCCGCCTCGATGAGCGAGATGCCCTCGGGCGGCGGCTCGGCCTCGATCCGACGGGGGCGGATGACGCGACGCTGATCCTCGCTGCGTTCGCGCGCTGGGGCGACGGCTGCGCGGACGAGCTGCGCGGCGACTTCGCGTTCGTGATCTGGGATCCGACGCAGGGTGAGGTGTTCGCGGCGCGCGACCTGTTTGGGATGCGGCCGCTGTTCTATGCGGCGACGCCGGGGCGGCTGCTGGCGGCGAGCGAGGTTGCGCAGATCCTCGGGAGCGGTGAGCTCGAGCGTCGGGTCGATGAACGGAGCGTGCTGGCGGCATTGACGGGCCGGACGCAGTCGCCGGCATGGACGCTGTTCGCGGGGGTGCGGCGGCTGCGGCCGGGGCACATCCTGCGCGCGGACCGGGAGCGGGTTCGTACGCGGCCGTTCTGGCGACCGCCCCGGCGGGCCGAGGACCGGCTGCCGAGCGGAGAGGCGTACGCCGCCGAGCTGAAGGCGGTGGTCGACACCTCGGTGCGGGATCGCCTGATCGCGGTGGAGCGGCCAGGGCTGCTGCTCAGCGGCGGCATCGACTCGACGAGTGTGGCGGCGACAGCGGCGGAGCTGCGGGCGCGCGATCCGGCGCTACCGGCGCTGACGACCTACAGCTTCGGGTACGACGGCTTCCCGGGGGCGGACGAGCGCTCGGTGAGCGGGCCGCTAACGCAGCTCACCGGGCAGGCGAACGTGGTGATCGCGGCGGGCGATGCGTTTCCCCTCGCGGAGGTGGCCGGCGCGCCGGACCTGGACGGACCGGAGTTCCTGCAGAGCCATGCGCTGATGCGTCGCACCTTCGAGCGGGCGCGGGCGGACGGCGTCGACCTGGTGATGACTGGTCATCGCGGGGACTCGCTCTTCGGCGACGGGATCTTCGATTACCTCGGGGTGCTTCGATCGCGGGGGGTCGGCGCGACTTGGGGCCAGATCCGGCGGCAGGCGGCCCGGGAGGGGACGGGGCCACGCGCGGTGGTGATGCGGGACCTGGTGCGGCGCGTGCCGGCGGCGGTCTGGCCTCGGTCGCGGGCGAGGCGGTTGCGCGGTCGACTGCGCGACCTGGCGCCCGGCGGGGTGACGCGCCCGCCGTGGATCCGCGCGGAGGCGATCGCGGCGCATGGCCTCGATCCGGCGCCGGCCGACGCCGTGCCGATCTCGACGCTGGCCGGTGATGCTCGGCGCCGGCGACACGAGGCGGTGCTGCTGCCGAGCCAGACGGCGAGCACGGAGTACCTCGAACGGCTGTGCGCGCAGGCGGGGATCCGCTACGCCGATCCGTGGTCGGACCGGCGACTCGCGGACTGGGTGCTGGCGGTGCCGCCGCACCGGGTCACCGTGGACGGCACGGACAAGTGGGTGCAACGCGAGGCGATGCGGGGCACGGTGCCGGACTTCGCGCGCGACGGCCGGCTCGGCGCGCACCCGACGAGCTTCTACCAGTTCGGGATCCTCGAAGGGGCCGAGTCGACGATCCGGGCGCTGCTCGAGGCACCGGTCACGGCTGACCGCGGGTGGGTGGACGCGGCGGAGCTGCGTGCGGCGTACGAGCGGTATCGGACGGGGGCGTGGCCGGGGCTGCTGGAATGGAACGCGTTCTGGCGGTGGGCGACGCTGGAGCAGTGGTTGCGCGTGCACGGAGGCGAGTAGGCCTCGGTGGGTTGCTGTCCTCGATCGGTGGATCGCGGGACTCGCCTCGGCAGGTTCGCTTTCCTCGGTGGGTGGCCAGGGAGGGGGGAGGTCGGGGGACGACTTTCCTCGGGGGGTGGCGGGGTGAATACTGCGGGTGGGCCCGTAGCTCAGTGGTAGAGCAGTGGACTTTTAATCCATCGGTCGAGAGTTCGATCCTCTCCGGGCTCACCAGCGATCTCCTGCCTCGGCGGCCACGATCGGCGGGCCGATCGGCTGAGGTGCCGAGAACGCGCGGACGCTCGCTCCTCCTCCCACCTCCTCTCGAATCTCGATCACGGACGGGGTCTTACCGGTCGGTTCTGGTCATCTAATTCAGCGAAGCTGATCAAGAGCTTGACGGACCGGAAGTCGGGCCAGCCTCTCGAAGGTGCATCTGCATCGACTCCGCCACACGTTCGTCACCTGGGCGATTGAGTCGGGCGTGAGTGCGCTGCGGGCGGCTGCCCGACTGCCCACTCGTCGTGGCGCGCCGTGGGGCTAGTCTTGATCCACGGCGAGCCACTGGCCGTAGAGTGCGGTTGCCGCGGGATGCTTGGTCATCGCAACCGCGGCGAGTAGGTCGCGGATCACCCGATCGAGGGGTGAGCGCTGACCGTACGCGTGCGCGCCGCCGAGGGTGAGCGCATCCGTCGCCACTCGTTCGGTCATCCGCCCGGCCGCGGCGAAGTTGCGCATCATCCATCTGGCGCGCATTGGGTCCGGGAGATCCAGACGGGTCGCGCTGCCCTCGATGAGCGCTCGATATCCGTCAACCTCGTCGCGGATCCGAGCGAGCAGGGTCTGGGCCCACGGCTCCTGGACCCGCCGCTCCGAAGCGTTGCTCAGCTGGCTCGCGAGTGGGCGGAGCGCCGTCGCGTTTGCGGCGTGCTCTCGGACGAGAGCGTACGCAGCTTCGCCGAGGCCCAGCCACGTGCCGCCCCAGACGAGCGTCGCGCCGGCGAGGCGGCGGTCCGCCTGCTCGCGCTCGCTGTCTGCAACGCCGAACGTCTCGAGTTCGTTCGCTGGAACGATGGCGAATGCGTCCGACGCCACGTCCACGCTCTCTAGGGCGATGTCGTGCGTGCCGCTGCCACGCATGCCGATCGCATCCCATGTGTGGCGCACGGTGACGCCGGCGGCGCGCATCGGGATGACGGCGCAGACCATCAGCCGATCGTCTCCGGTGCGACCGTCAGCGCCGTCGACCAGCGCGCCGCGTGCTACGAGGACGTCGGCGAAGGCGCTTCCGGAGGCGAAGCCCAGCGCGCCGGTCGCGATCAACCCTCGACGGTTCCGCCTGAAGGTGACGCCTCCGGTCCGTCCGGACAGGTCGTCCGACGGGAACGAGTTTGAGATGCACGCGGTCGCGCCGCGGTCGACGATCTCCTCGATGGCGCGCCCTGCCGCGGCGATCTCGCTTGACCATCGGTACAGCGAGGCGGCGGCGCCGAGGTGCTGACTCAGCGTGAACGCCGTCGACCCGCACGCGGCAGCGATGCGCTCGAGCGTCGCGATCTGCACCTCGATCGGTGGGTCGAGGCCGCCTGCGTCCGACGGCAGCGCCATCCGCGTCGCGCCGAGGTCCGCGAGGTCGCGGAAATTGTCCGGCATGGGCGCGGCATCGCGGTCGTTGTCGGCGGCCCGCTCGGCGATCGGACCGGCCGCGAGGGCCTCCAGCGACTCGAGGAACGGGGTGGCCTCGATGGCCGCTGGAGAGGTCGCGCGCACGCTCACAGCTCCGGGTGGAGCATGGCGGCGACGGCGCGCAAGCCGTCGGTGTCACTCGGTGAGGGCCTGCCGGTAGACACGGCAGTCACGAGCTCCTCGCTGGATTCGAGGCCGACCGACGCGGCGAGCAGCGGTCGTGGGTCGCCACTCAGCGCTTCAGCGATGCGGACCAGCAGATCCGGGCTCGGGCGCTTCTCGTCGCGTTCGATCCGAGAGAGGTGGGCGTGTGAGACGGACACGGTGGAGGCGAGCTGCTGCAGTGTGAGGCCGCGATCGCGCCGCATGCGACGGAGCTGGATACCGAGCGAGGGTTGTCCGAGGGGCCCTGACATCGACGGCAGTATCCCAATGAACGGGCCGTTCGACCACCAGCGCGGCGACGGGTGCTGCTAGTTGGTCACTGAAGTTGTCTAAAAGACACATTAGCTGATAGTAAGTCTCAGTCCTGCCTGCCTATCTACTGAACGGAACAAGCCATGTCACTCGGTTTCGCCCACCTCTCGTGGCGACGTGCGGCGCTGGGAGGGGTCATTGCCCTCGTGTCGCTGCTGCTCATCGCGTGCGACTCGGACGATTCGTCCGACGAGACATCTCCAACGGCCGAGCCGCCCTCGGAGCCGACCGCGACGGCGACCGCCGCAGCGCAGTCGCCAACGCCGGACGGAGCCGGGCAGGCGGCCCCGCCCCCGACCGCGAACCTCCGCGAGGAGTGCGTCGAGGACTACCGCGAGGGGGTGAACTACTTCCCCGAGCAGGTCACGGTGGAACACGCGGTGCTGTTCGACGTCGAGTACCACGACCACTACAAGGTCGTGCGCACGAGTGCCCGCGGCGACTACTTCACGCGGATCTCGGCCTCTGACGTGTACGTGCTGGTGCAGTGCGGAACGCCGGTGCCGGAGCTCACGGGCTCTCTGAACGGCGCCGTGGTGATCGAGGTCCCGACGATGCGCATCGCCGTCGGCAACAACGAGGACTTCGCGGCGTTCCATGAGCTGGGCGTGGCGGACCGACTGGTGGCCGTTGGGACACCACCCGAGAGCGATAACGCGTGGCACCCCGACCTGAAGGCGCTGATCGACTCCGGCGTCCCCGTGGTCGGCACCTCCTTCAACATGAACCTCGAGTCGGTCGTGGCCGCCGACCCGGACTTGCTGGTGCTGCTCACGTGGATTGGGAATCAGCACGACACGCTGCTTCGTGCTCGGGAGTTCGGCATCCCGGCGGTCGGGCAGCACCTCTGGCTGGAGCCAACGCCGCTCGCGCGGGCCGAGTGGCTGGAGTTCTTCTCGCTCTTCGTGAATGGCGAGTCGACGGCTAATGAGATCGTGTCGGAGATCGAGTCCAACTACGAGGAGTTGGCGACGCTGGTGGCCGGCGCGGAGCGCCCGACGGTGTTCGCGGCGTCGATCGGCAGCTCGGTGAACATCAACAGCAACGACTTCGTGGCTCGGTACATCGAGGATGCCGGCGGGACGAACGTGCTGGCGGACCCGGAGGGGCCGCTCCATCCGCAGCCGTTCACCCTCGAGGGCGTCGTGGAGCAGGCCGCTGATGCCGACGTCTGGTTCAGCGAGTTCAACGACCAACTGGAACGTGACGGCGCGCCGATCGATGCGTTCAGCGCAACCAGCGAGGGCTCCGTGATCTCACCCGCACCCGCCGTTCCCTTGAGCGGCACCAGCTGGTTCGGCGACGCGATCTTCAACGTCGACGGGGTGCTGGCCGACTTCATCGCGGTCCTCCACCCCGACGCGCTCCCTGATCACGAGTTGGTCTACCTGGATCAGCTCGGTCCGGCGGCGGACGAGTAGTCGCGTCGTCGCGCGGACGCGAACGATGCCAGTGCTCGAGCTCCCGAGCGCCCGGCTGAGGTACGACGAGCGCGGGGCCGGCCCCGCGCTCGTGTTCGTGCACGGCATGAGCGGAAACCACCTGTCGTGGTGGCAGCAGGTCGGCGTGTTCGCCGGGCGCTACCGCTGCGTCTCGATCGACCTGCCGTTCTTCGGCGAGTCGACCTGGCGGCCCGGGCATCCCTGCGAGGGCGAGAGCTACGGCGACGTGATCCTGCAGTGCCTCGACGGCCTCGGGATCGAGCGAGCGGCGTACGTCGCGCAGTCGATGGGTACCTCGGCGGCGATGACCGCGGCACTCAGGTCGCCCGGACGCTGCGCGGCGATGCTGGTTGGCTCCTCGACGGGGCCGATCGTGGCGCCGGAGGTCGGCGAGGCGCGCTCGCGGCACGCCAGCGCCATCCGCGAGTCACGCGAGGCCGCTGAGCGATCGGGCGTGCATGCGGCGCTCGGCCCTCGGGCAGCGAGCGAGCAACCGGCGCTGAGCGTGCTCTTCCAACAGGTCGCCGACCTCAATCCGCCGCTGTCGCCGGAGCAACGCACGTTGGTGCACGACAGCTCCGGCGAGCTGGTCGACGGTCCGATCGAGTTCCCCGTGCCCGTCGCCTTCGTCGCAGGCACGGAAGACATCGTGGTGGCGCCGGAGACGATCCGCGCCGCGAGCCTGCTCGTCCACTCAGCCCGGTACATCGAGATCGAACGCGCCGGGCACTCGGTGTATTTCGAGCGCGCCGAGGCATTCAACGACGTGCTCGAGTCGTTGCTCCGCGAGGCCCGCTGGTGAGTCCGCTGCCGCCCAGTTTCACACTGCGGTCCGCGCGACCCAATGAGGGCGATGCGCTGGCTGCGTTCAACGCCGCAGCTCATGCGCTGCCCGCGGACGACGGTTGGTCAGAGCACATCCACGACTGGACGCTCGATCTGATGAGCGGCCAACACCCGGGCTGCCGGGTCGACGACTTCCTTGTGGTCGAGGATCCGGCAGGCGGGATCGCCTCGACGCTGGTTCTGCTTGATCAGCGGTGGCGCGTTGCCGGGGTGACGTTGCCGGTCGGGCGAATCGAACTCGTCGGTACTGCGCCGGCTCACCGGAGGCAGGGGTTGGTCCGGGCGCTGATGGAGGAGGTGCACCGCCGAAGCGCGGCTCGCGGCCACTTGCTCCAGGTGATCAGCGGCAAGCCCTGGTTCTACCGGCAGTTTGGCTACGAGTACGCGCTCGCGAAGACTTCGAGCGCGTCGCTCCCGGTCGGTGCAATCGCGACGTCGCCCGGTGACCAACTCAACGTCAGGCCCGCGAGGGAGTCGGACCTCGACTTCATCACCGACCTGGCGGAGGTCGGAGCGGCCCGTGACGGTGTCACCTGCGTGCGCTCGCGTGAGCAGTGGGGCTACGACCTGGACACGCCACGGCCGGGCAACGGGCACGCGATCGAGGTTGGGGTCCTCGAACGTCACGACTCGGCCTCAATCGGCTTCGTCGCGCACCACCGGCGCCTGCACGACGGTCGCTTGCTGATCCGAGCGGTGGAGCTCGTCGATCCGAGCCGCTGGCCCTCGTTGTCCGATCCGCTCCTGGCGGTACTCGCCGCGCGCGGGCGTGAGCGGGCCGGAGCGCAGACCCTCGAGCAGCTCGCGCTGCTCCTCGGCGGTCGCCACCCGATCGTCGCGCTCAGCGGCGCCGCGGCGGAGCTGCCGTCGGACGAGTGGTACGTCCGAATCGCGGACGTCGCTGCGCTGCTCGAGGCGCTCAGGCCGGCGCTCGACCGACGTACCGCGGGGTCCGATCTGTTCCGCGCCTGGTCAGGGCGGCTGGAGCTGGACTGGCACCGCGGCGGACTGTCCGTCGCCTGGGAGGATGGCCGGGTCACAGCGATCGAGCCACGGGTCCGCGTTCCCTCGGAGGAGGCGGACGTCGCGCTCCCCGTGGGCGCGCTCTGGATGTTGCTGCTCGGACACCGAAGCATCGACGAACTCGAGGCCTGTTACCCCGACTGCGTGGTCGGGAACCCGTCGACCCGCGTGCAGCTGCGTTGCCTGTTCCCACGACAGTCCGCGGCCGTCTGGTCCGTCCTCTGATGCGGCCCGCCGACACCGGGGATCAGCTCGACACTCCCGCGCTCGTTCAATCCGGGGCAGCGCGGCGCGTCCCGGTGTTCACGCTCCTCGCGGGCGCGGCGGGGCTGACGGCGTTGCTGTCGCTGGTCTGGTCGTCCGTCTCGATCCCGGCGGACCAGGTGATCGACGTGCTGCTCGGCCGCGAGGTGGAGCGCGAGGCCTGGCGGACGATCGTGCTCGACATCCGGCTGCCGCGGATCCTGACCGCCGCGCTCGTCGGGGCAGCGCTGGGGGTCTCCGGATTGCAGATGCAGACCGTGTTCCACAACCCGCTGGCCAGTCCGTACACGCTCGGGGTCGTCGCCGGCGCGAGCCTGGGCGCGGCGGTCGTGATCATCCTCGTTCCATCCGAGCTCGGTGGACTCTACCGGCAGGCGGGTTCGTCGGGGACCGTGGCAACGCTCTTCTCGCGGTTCGGCGTGGTCACGGGCGCGGCGCTCGGCGCGGCGGCCGTGCTCGCGTTGATGCTGCTGCTGGCGTCGCTGGTCCGCGAGATGACGGTGGTGCTGTTGTTCGGCGTCGCGCTGGCGGCGCTCCTCTCCGCGGTGGTCACCGTGCTCGTCTACTTCGCGGACGCCGGTCAGACGCGCGCGTTCGTCGAGTGGGGCTTCGGGAGCTTCCAGCGCACCCGCTGGGGCACGATGCCCTACTTCGCGGTGCCGGTGGCCCTGGGCGTCGGGCTGGCGCTGGCAACGGTGAAGCCGCTCAATGCGCTGCTGCTCGGCGAGAACTACGCGCGCAGCCTCGGCGTGAACGTCCGTCGAGCGCGGTGGGGGATCCTCGCCAGCTCGGCGCTGCTCGCCGGCACGGTCGTCGCGTACGCCGGCCCGATCGCATTCCTCGGCATCGCGATCCCGCATGTCGCGCGTGGCCTCTTCGGGACCTCGGATCACCGGGTGCTGCTGCCGGGCTGCGTCCTCCTCGGGAGCGTGATCGCGATGATCTGCGGGATCGTCGCGGAGCTGCCTGGTCAGAACCTGATCCTTCCGATCAACGCCGCCACCGCCCTCTTCGGCGCGCCGATCACGTTCTGGGTATTGCTGCGCCGCTACCGGGCGTGGGAGGGCTAGCAGTGACAGACGGCGCCCTTCGGCTCCGTTCCCTGTCCGTCGGCTACGGCCGAGGCCGGCGCGCGCAGCTGGTCCTCAGCGAGCTGAACGCCGAGCTTGGTCGTGGCGCGTTCGCCTGCCTGCTGGGACCGAACGGTGTCGGGAAGTCGACGTTGCTGCGAACGGTCGCCGCGATGCAGCCCTCGTTGGGCGGGGTGGTGGAGATCGGCGGTGACGACGTCACCGGGATTCCGCGCGACGAGCTGGCGCGACGGCTCGCCGTCGTGCTGACGGAGCGGACGGCGCTGCGGAACCTCACGGCGTACGACGTGGCATGCCTCGGCCGCCACCCCTACACGGGGCATTTTGGGCGACTGACCCTGCGCGACCACTCGGTCGTGCGCTGGGCGATCGAGGCGACGGGTAGCGAACACCTGGCGGCACGCGAGGTTGCCGAGCTGTCGGACGGCGAGCGCCAGCGCATCATGATCGCCCGCGCGCTGGCGCAGGAGCCGACGCTGCTGCTCCTGGACGAGCCGACCGCGTTCCTCGATCTTCCGTCTCGTGTCGCGCTGACGGGGTTGCTCCGAGACCTCGCCCGCGAGACCGACACCGCGGTGCTCATGTCGACACACGACCTGGATCTCGCGCTCCGGACGTCGGATCTGCTCTGGCTGGTGGACCCCGGTGGGCGGCTGTCGATCGGAGCGCCCGAGGAGCTCGCGCTGCGCGGTGACATCGCCGCCACCTTCCAGAACGACGCGGTGGAGTTCGATGGCGAGTCCGGCACGTTCCACCCTCGGAGGGAGTCAGTCGCGACGCTGGTGCTCCGCGGGAGCGGGCAACCGGCGGTGTGGACGCGGCGTGCGCTCGAGCGTGCCGGCTTCGACGTCGCCCTCGAGCCGTCGTCGATCGAGGAAGGCCACGGCGTCGTGACGGTGGAGGACGGCGACGACGGGCTCCTCTGGGTGTATCGAGACTCGGAGGGCGCTGCCGCAGAGTTCGCGAGGCTCACGGATCTGGTCGAGCGTCTTCTCTCCTGAGACCGGGTCTCCACGACTACTGGCCCTCCGAAGCCTCCTGACCGATGGATTCGAGCATCGCCAGTTTTAGGCTCACTTCGAATCCGAGAGTGTGGCGCGCAGAGCGACTCCGCTACCGGCCAACGTAGTTAGCGCGAACGCATCGCCCGGACTGACGCCTCGAGGGACTGGGCGGTCGGCTCGCCGAGGGTGACGCACTCGCCCTCGAGGAGGTCCGCGAGGGCTTGGGCCTCGCCGAGGCGGACGAAGCCGGACTCGGTGTCGATCACCAGAGCGTCGTCGGCGACGAGGGCGAGTGCGCCTGCGGCGGCGTGTACCGCGTCGCGCGGCGAGCCGGTGGTGGCGCCGCTATTGGCGCGGCCGTCGGTGACCACGATCAGCAGCGTCGCGAGTCCGGCGTCGCGGCGTCGCTCCGCCTCGATCAGCTCGTGGGCGCGCGTGAGGCCGGAGCCGAGTGGGGTGCGGCCGCCGGTTGCGAGGTGTGCGAGTTCGCGATGGGCACGCTCGACGCTGTTCGTTGGTGGCAGGACGAGATCGGCGTGATCGCCTCGGAAGGTGATGAGGGCGACGCGGTCGCGCTGTTGGTAGGCGTCGACCAGCAGCGAGAGGATCGCGCCTTTGGTGGCCTCCATGCGCTGTCGCGCACCCATCGAGCCGCTCGCGTCGACGACGAAGACGACGAGGCGCGCGGTGGTTGTTTCGCGGACCTTCTCCTGCAGATCGGACGGTTCTAGCGACGGGGTTCTGGCGCGGGCGCGGGCGAGGCGTTTCGGTGCTGCGGTCCGGAGTGTCGCTACGAGGTCCACATCGGTTGGAGCCTCGGAGGCCGGCCTGGAGGAGACGTGACGTCCGGCGCGGGTGTCGGTCAGGGTGGCGGCGCTGCGGCCCGCTGCGGTGCGTGATCGTCGGTCGCGCCGGCGGCGCGATTCCGGGACGCGAACCGGCGGCGACGCCCCGATCGGGGCCGGGGCCTGGTCTGGCGCATCCTCGGAACCGAGGTCCGAGTCCTCGGTGGCGCCTTCGTCCGTGGGCGGCTGCTGGCCGCCCTCCTCGGGCGGCGGGGGTTGGTTGCCGGGGTCGTCCTCCGGTTCCGTGCGGTCTCCAGCCCTCGGGGGGTGCGGGTCGCGTTCGCGGGTGGTGTTGCCGAGCTGCTCGAGCGTCTCGTCGAGTCGCTGCTGGTCGAGCTGGGGCTCCTGGAACGGTTGGCGCCGCTGGCGGTGGACGAGTGCCAGTCGAGCGGCGTCGCGGACGTCGTCTAGCTCGACGCGCTGTCGCTGGTTCCAGGCCGCGATCGTGCTCGCGGCGCGGTAGATGGTGATGTCGGCGCGCAGGCCGTCGACGCCGTGGTCTTCGCAGATCGCGGCGACGGCTTCCATGATCGCGTCGGGGACCTCGACGCGGGGCAAGAGCGCCTGCGCCTCGGCAAGGCGGCCGCGTAGCTCCTGCTGGCGCGGCTCCCACGCCTCGGCGAAGCCAGCCGGATCGGCCTCGAAACCGACGCGGCGTCGCACCACCTCGATGCGGTCGTCTCGTGAGAAGTCGCTCTCTGCCTCGACCATCAAACCGAATCGGTCGAGGAGCTGCGGGCGCAGCTCGCCTTCCTCGGGGTTCATCGTGCCCACGAGGATGAACGACGCGGGATGCGTGACCGACAGGCCGTCGCGCTCGACGTAGTTGCGACCCATCGCGGCGGCGTCGAGGAGCAGATCGACGAGGTGGTCGCTGAGCAGGTTCACCTCATCGATGTAGAGGATGCCGCGGTGCGCGGCGGCGAGGATGCCGGGCTCGAAGGCCTGCTGCCCCGACTGGATCGCGCGCTCGATGTCGAGAGAGCCGACCAGTCGATCCTCGGAGGCGCTGACGGGGAGGTCGACGATTCGCACCGGTCGCTGGACGACCTCGCCGTCGGGGTCTGCGATGCAGTGGATGCACTGGTCGATCTCGGTCCCGGGGTTGCATGAATACGGGCATCCCGCGACCACCTCGATCGGCGGCAGCAGGGTTGTTAGCGACCGGACGGCGGTGGACTTTGCGGTGCCCTTGTTGCCTCGGATCAGGACTCCGCCGACCGCGGGGTTGGCGGCGTTCAGCAGGAGCGCCTGCTTCATCTGCTCCTGCGCGACGATTGCCGAGAACGGGAAGCGCCCGGCCGGCTCGGGGTGCGTCATGCGACCTGCTCCTCCCACGCGTCGAAGATCGCCATCAGCGCGTCGATGCCGTCCGTCAGGGCGGCGGGACCGGGCTGGAGGATGATCGCGGATTCGATCTCGTGGAGCTGATTGTCGACGGACGGGCGGAACTGTTCCCAACCTTCGCGAGCGCGGACGACGTCGGGTTTGAACATCTTTCCGCACCAGGAGGCGACGAGGATGTCCGGGTCGCGGCGGACCGGCTCGAGTGGGTCGGCGAGGATGCGCTCGCGGGCGCCCGGGAACTGGCGGTGCTCGGCGAACACATCGTCGCCGCCGCAGACCTCGATGAGTTCGCTGACCCAGCGGATGCCGGTGATCAGCGGGTCGTACCACTCCTCGAAGTAGACGCGCGGGCGTCGCTGGCGCTGGGCGCCGCGCTCCCTCGCGAGGGCCACGCGCTCCTCGAGTTGGGCGGCGTGGGCGTCGGCACGCTCGTGGAGGCCGAGGTAGCCGCCGAGCCGGCGGACCATGTCGGTGATGCCCTCAACCGAGCGGTGGTTGAAGCTGATCACCTCGATGCCACGCCGGACCAGTTCGGCGGCGAGGTCTGCCTGCAGGTCGGACCAGGTCACCACCACGTCTGGCTCGAGCGCCTCGATCTCGTCGTACTTCGCCTCGAGGTAGGTGCTGACCGTCGGCTTGGTTCGCCGCGCCTCGGGCGGGCGGACGGTGAAGCCGGAGACGCCGACGATCATGTCGTCAGCGCCGATCGCGTAGAGCGTCTCGACGGTCTCCTCGGTGAGGCACACCACACGCATCGCGTCACACCCCTCGATTCGGGCGGCTGGCTCGGTTCAGCATCACTAGAACTCGATGCCCTTCTGGGCTCGAATGCCCTGCTCGCGGAAGGGGTGCTTGATCAGCTTCATCTCGGTCACCAGGTCGGCGAAGTCGATCAGAGCGTCGGGGGCGTAGCGACCGGTGATCACCAGGTGCATGTCTGCTGGCTTGTGCTCACGGAGCCAGTCGAGCACCTCGGCGGTGTCGAGCCACTCGTAGTGGAGCGGGTAGGTGAACTCGTCGAGCACGAGGACGTCGAACTCATCGCCCTCGATGTACTCGCGGGCGCGCTCCCAGCCGGCGCGCGCCATCGCGGCGGACTCGTCCAGGTCCTTGCTCTTCCAGGTCCAGCCGTCGCCGGAGCCTTCGACGTGAATGCCGGCGTCGCGCGCCGCGCGGATCTCTCCGAAGCGAGCGGTGTTCGGCTTGATGAACTGCAGAATGCCGACGCGCATCCCGCGGCCGCGCGCGCGGAAGGCGACGCCGAACGCGGCTGTGGTCTTCCCCTTGCCGGTCCCCGTGTTGACGATCACGAGGCCCTTCCGCTTCCGCTTCTCCTTGCGCAGCTCCTGCCGGTAGGCCTCGGCCTCGCTGGTTGAACCGGGTCCTTCGCTCACCGCTCACCTCCACCCGACGCGGGCCGCTCTGGGGCGCTCCGCTCCTCGATGTCGCCCTCAGCCTCGAGGAATGCGGCCTCGAGGCGCTCGCGCGTGCTGGCGTCGGGCTCCGCCCACATGCCGCGCTGGATCGCCTCGAGTAGGCGTTCCGCAATGTCGTGACGCGCCCACGGGTTGCTCTGCTCGAAGAACTCGGCGAGCTGCTCGTCGAAGAGGTACGACTCGGCGACCCGCTCGTACTGCCAATCCTGAACCACCTGCGCCGTGGCGTCGTAGCCGAACAGGTAGTCGACAGTCGCCGCGATCTCGAGGGCGCCCTTGTACCCGTGGCGTTGAATCGATTCCAGCCACTTGGGGTTCACGACGCGGCTGCGGAAGACGCGGTTGGCCTCTTCCTGGAGCGAGCGGACGCGGGGCTGCGCGGGGTCCTGCGTATCTCCGAAGTAGCGCTTCGGGTTGCGGCCGGTGAGCGAACGGATCGTCGCGATCATGCCGCCGTGGAACTGCATGTAGTCGTCGGAGTCGAAGATGTCGTGCTCGCGGTTGTCCTGGTTCTTCAGCGCGACCGAGACCGAGGAGAGGGCGCTGCGGAACGCTCCTCGGGCGTCGGTGCCGAACTCGTCGCGGGTGTAGGCGTAACCGCCCCAGTTCACGTAGGTCTCGGCGAGGTCGGCGTCGTCCCGCCACTGGCGCTCGTCGATCAGCTGGAGGATCCCGGCGCCGTAGGTGCCGGGCGGGCTGCCGAAGATGCGATACCCGGCTTCGCGCCAGGCGGTCTCCTCGGCCGTACCGTCCTCGCGCAGGCGCGCCGCCTCGGCGACGCGGTGGGCGCGGACGTAGTTCTGCTCGGGCGGCTCATCGAGGTTGGAGACGAGATCGATCGCCTCGTCGATCAGCGCGATCGCGTGCGGGAACGCGTCGCGGAAGAAGCCGGAGATGCGGCAGACCACATCGATCCGGGGGCGCCCGAGCTCCTCGAGCGGGATCGCCTCGATGCCGACGACGCGGCGGCTCTCCGCCTGCCAGACCGGGCGCACGCCGAGCAGGGCGAAGACCTGCGCGATGTCGTCGCCCGAGGTGCGCATCGCCGCGGTCCCCCAGACGGAGATGCCGACCGATCGAGGAGGTTCGCCCTCCTCGGTGATGTGTCGCTCGATGACGCCGGCGGCGAGGTCCTGGCCGACCTGCCAGGCGATCGCGCTTGGGATCGAGCGTGGGTCGACGCTGTAGAAGTTGCGACCGGTCGGCAGCACGTGCGCCATCCCGCGCGTCGGCGCGCCGCTCGGTCCGGGCGGCACGAAGCGCCCAGCGAGGGCGTCGAGGATGTGCTCGATCTCCTCATCGGTTCGCCGCAGCGCGGGGATCAGGCGCTCGCAGACGAAGCGCAGGGACTCGCGGACGAGGGCGTTGCCTCGATGGTCGGTCGCGCCGGGCAGGTTCGCCGCGACGGCGCCGTCGACTGACGCGGGATCGAACCTACGCTCGGCGAGCGAGCGCAGGAGCGCGCGGTTGAGGGCCTGCACCGCCTCGAGGGCGGTCGCGTTGGAGAGGATGCTCGTCCCGGCGTCGCGCGCGAGGGGCTCGAGGTCGAGGTCCGGGCGCTCGCCGGGTGCCTGCAGCGCCTCGGGCACATCGAAGCCGTAGGCGGCGCCGACGGCGATGCGCAGGCTGGGCGTCGAGCCGTTGGCCAGGCGCACCAGCATCATCACCGTGTCGACGAGTTGTTCGCCCTCGGGCGGGGTGCCGAGCACGTGCAGGCCGTCGCGGATCGGGGCCGTGCCGAGCTCGTGCAGGTAGGCATGGACGGCTTCGACGAGGTGGGCGAAGTCGCTGCCGGAGAGGTCGGAGAGCGAGTAGGGGACACCGTCCTCGTGGACGGTCGGATCCCACTCGTGGGTGTGGTCCTCAGCGCCGTCGGCGTTGAGCAGGGCGTCGAGGTCGTTGTCGAGTTCGGCCTCCTGGAGCAGCGCCCAGATCTCCTGCTGCAGCAGCGGGATCTTGTCCGGATCGGTCCGCTCGAGCATGTAGTACTCGTCGACGAGCCGTCCGAGGCGGTCGAGTTCGCCGTAGGTGTCGGCGGTCGTCATCGGTGGTGGCAGGTGGTCGACGATCGTCGCGTGCGCCCGACGCTTGGCCGCGGCGCCCTCGCCGGGGTCGTCGACGATGAACGGGTAGATCAGCGGCAGATCGCCCAGGAACAGATCCGGGTAGCACTCCTCGGACAGACCGATGCCCTTGCCGGGGAGCCACTCGAGCGAGCCGTGCTTGCCCATGTGGACGACCGCGTCGGCGCCGAAACCGCCGGACTCCGGTGCTTCGGCGAGCCAGCGGTACATCGCGTGGTACGGGAACGGGGGCGCGAGGTCGGGACGATGCATGATCGCGGTCTTGTCCATGCCGTAGCCCCGCGGCGGCTGGACGGCGACGAAGACGTTGCCGAAGCGGAGCCCGGCGAGGGCGAGCGTGCCGTCGTCATCGGTGTAGTACGGACCGGAGGGCTCGCCCCACTGGGCTCGCATCTGGGTTGCTCGCGACTCGGGTAGCTCCTCGAACCAACGGCGGTAGTCGGGCGCGGGGACGCGCGCGGCGGCGCCATCGATCTGCGCGTCGGTCAGCAGGTCCAGTTCGTAGTGCCCTCGATCGACGAGCAGGCTCATCATCGCGTCGCCGTCTGTGGGCAGATCCCCGACCTCGTACCCCGCGTCGCGCAGGCGTTCGAGCAGCCGCAGCAACGAGGCGGGCGAGTCGAGGCCGACCGCGTTGGCAATGCGCGCCGCCTTGGCGTTGTGATTGGTGAGGACGATCGCGACGCGCTTCTCGGCCACCGGGAGGTGGCGCAACCTCGCGAGGCGCGCGGCCATGCGCATCATCCGCGCGGCGCGGTCGGGCAGCGCGACGTGGCGGGTGACCGACTCGCCGTGCGGGCCGGGCGTCTGCTCCTTGAAGGCGACCGGCACCCCGATCACGCGGCCGTCGAGTTCGGGGATCGCGACGTTCATCGCGACGTCGAGCGGTGGCAGGCCGTTCTCGGACTCGTCCCAGCGATCCGAGGAGATCGATGAGTTCACCGCCTGGAGCTGCGGGATGTCCATTCGCCGCAGGACGTCGGTCGCCCACTCCTCTTCCGATCGGTCCTCGAGCGACGAGGAGCCCATCGCGAAGGACATCGTGTTGATGACGACGTCGACGAGTGGCGCGCCCGACTCATCGAGGAAGTAGGAGAAGGCTGCCGGCACGTCGGCCGAGGACGCCGCGCCGTTCGGGGCATCCGTGTCGAGCTGGTCTTTCAGTGAGTAAGCGAAGACCGGCAGGACGTTGAGCCCGGTCGTCTCGCCTGCCTCGACGAGGGAGTCGATGAACTCGGTGTCTCCGGCGAGCCAGTAGGAGCGGTAGAAGGTGACCCCGACCGTAGGGCGCGCGGGGTCCGCGAGCGCGCGCCACTCCTCGATGGAGCCGCCCGGCACGCGCGGGTGGTAGATGCCGGCGCGCGGCTGCTCGGCCGGCGGGTCGTAGCCGATGCCGGTGGCCAGCAGGTGGTCGCTGATGAAGTAGAGGAACTGGCGGAAGTTCTCGATGCCGCCGAGCTGGAGGTACGCCTTCGCCTCGTGGGCGATCGCGACACCGGTGTTCGAGTGCGCGGTCAGCTCGGGGTCCAAGTCGTCAGTCCCCGGCATCGCGACGAACCACTGCGTGTCGCGATCGATCATCGAGGAGAGGTGATGGAAGCCCGGCAGTCCGGCGACGCCACCGTGGATCTTGACGACGACCACCTCGGCGGATGGCACGACCGACTCGAAAAAGGCGATCGCGTCTGCCTCCTCGCGCAGGTGGCCGACGTTGATCACGCGTAGCGGCGGGAGTTGCTCGTCCAGGTCGTTCGCGACCGCGGAGCCCATCAGCACGTCCGTGTCTGCGTGCGTCAGCAAGAGGATGCCCTCGCGGGTGACAGCGGATGCCTCGAGGTCCGACGCCGACGCCGCGGCGCTCTCCTTGCCGTCGTTCCGGGTCGCGGAGAACGCCAGCTCCTGGAGGGCTGATGGCGGTGGGAGGTAGCGCTCCTCCTCGATCATCCGGTCGATGTAGTCGTAGAGGTCGATGATCCGCTGCTCGGTGTTCATCGAGTGGAAGAAGGTGGTGGTGCCCTCGAAGAGGAGCATGCAG
>JANQNP010000105.1 GCA_028279505.1 Dehalococcoidia bacterium | reverse complement strand
AATCGAGGTCCGGCACCGCCCGCCTCCGCCACCTACCCACCGAGGTCAAGCGACCACCAAGCCCCTCGCCGGCCACCAAGCCCCTCGCCGGCCACCAAGCCCCTCGCCGGCCGAACCCCCGGCCACCCCCAAGCTCGCTCCCCTCCCCAACGCAAACTCCACAGAGCCCACTCCCGCCCCCGGCCCGTCGATCACCGACCGCGAAGCGCCCAAAGGGCCCTGAAAGGGCCTTGTCGGTCGCCCGGGACCGCCAGAGACTGGGAGCACCACCCCACCACCGACCGAGGCGCGGCCCACCATGACCCTTCGCCTGCCCGCGCCCGTCCTCCTTGCCATCCTCGTCGCCGTCACCGCCCTGCTCATCTCGCTCGGCATCTGGCAACTCCAGCGCAACGACTGGAAAAACGACCTCGTCGAGGAACGCAACGCCCGCATCGACGCCGCCCCGCTCACCTTCGAGGACGCGAGCACCCGCGACCCCGAATCGATCGACTACTACCGACTCGCCGACCGGGGCGACTGGGACCACGACCGATCCTTCATCCTCGCCAACCGCGCGCGGTTCCAGACCAAAGGCGAAGAACTCGTCACCCCGCTGCTCATCGCCCCCGACGGCCCCGCCGTCCTCGTCAACCGAGGCTGGTACCCCGACGGCCAGCGCGACGAAGTGCGCTCCGACCTCGCACAGCGTCCTGGCACCCTCGAGGGCTTAATCAGCATCCACACCGGATCGGCCCGTCAGACCGGCGCTGGCACCTGGACCGCCATCGACCCCGAAGCCATGGCCGCCGGCCTCCCCTACGACCTCCTCCCCTGGATCGTCATCGAAGGCGACCAGGTCGAATCCACCGCCAACCCCGACGGCGAACTCCCCGTTCAGCGCTACACCGCCTTCGCCAACACCACCCCCCACATGGAATACGCCCTCACCTGGTTCGGCCTCGCCGCCGCCCTCCTAGCCGTCGCCGCCATCCGCTTCCGCCCGGGCCGAAGTGGCGACTAGACAACCCGAGCCTCGTTCTCACTCGCCTGTTACTCGGCGCGGAGTCTCCCGCAGTCCGGAACGGCATCCAGCGCAACCCCGGCGTCCTGCGGAATCGAGTTGAAAGCATCTGAGAGTGCAGCAACACGATCCTCGTCGCGTTGGAGGAACGCCGGATAAGCCTCACCCAGCGCTTCGACGTCGTCTGTGACGAGGAACGACTCCATGTCTGCAGCGAAGAGGTCGAGATTCTCGATCAGGAGCTCGACCCCCCTGATCTGAGCCCGATGAAATGGGAGCGTGTCGCTCGGCGGAAGCTCGAGCAGGCTCGCCTCGAGCAGTGCTGCTTCGCCAAGGACCTCAACCTCGCGAATCGCGCTCGCGTATTGAGCCACGCCGTCCCGCCCAGAACCCGGCGGGATGGATTCGCGCGCCTCGATCAGGCGGCCGCCGAGGTCCGCCTCCAAGCTCTCGGCGAATTCGCACATCTCAGCGGCCCACAGCTCCAGAGCTTCGGCTCGGTCGTCTCCGCCACAAGCGAGAGCGGCGACGAGCGCAACGGCATAAACCAGAAACGCTCCGGGGCGAGCGGCCTGTCGGAACAGCTGACGGCAATCGAACATCGCCGCCAGCCTATCTCACCGAATGCTGACGCACAGGGGGCGATCCACTCCAACGAAAACGGCCGCCCTCAC
>JANQNP010000108.1 GCA_028279505.1 Dehalococcoidia bacterium | reverse complement strand
GCCGTGGCCGGGTACCGCGGCCACGGCGGGACGCCGCCGCTGCTTGACTCCTCGGCGTCCGGCTCGTCTTCCACGGCAACCTCCTCCGAGGAGTCCGCCTCGATGGAGGCCGTCACGGAGCTGGACTCGCCCGTGATCCGCTCAACGAGTTCCTCGACGACCTCGTCGGCGCTGTCCGAAGTCGCGTCCACCTCGACAGCCTCGCTCTCGGTCGGCTCGGTCGCGAGCAGCACCTGGTCGAGACGCTCGGCGGGCGCGGTCACCTCCGGCTCCACCTCCGCGACTGCCGGCTCAACCTCAACCGCTTCTTCAGTTAGTTCGGCGGCCGACTCGGCGATCTCGGGAAGCTCGGTCGCCTCATCCTCGACGGCGTCCTCAGCCGGCTCTGAAGCCGCGATTGACTCTTCGAGCTCTGCGACGGACGCGACGATCTCGTCGATCGCCTCCTCGAGGTTCGCCGGACTGCTCGCGCTGAGACTGCCGAGGTCGGCAGTCTCTTCCGAGACCTCGGCCGGCGAGGTCTCGATCGGCGACCACGGGGTCGACGTCGACACGATTGGCGCGGGCAGCGCCTCCTCGGTCGGCTGCGACTCGTCTGCAGCCTCGACCATCTCCTCGACCTCGAGGTCCGCGGTAGCTTCGAGCTCGGCGGTCGGCTCGGGCGCAGCGGGAGTCTCGACCACGGGGGTCTCGTCGAGCTCAGCAACCGGTGCCGACTCGACGGCAGGCTCCGGCTCAAGCTCCGCTGCCGGCTCGGTGGCCAGCTCCTCGGCGGCGGTCAGCTCCTCGACGACATCCGGCCCCTCGATCGCGGTCGTCTCTTCGGATGCGGTCTCAGTCAGCTCGTCGACGATCTCGTCGACGTCCTCGATGACCGATTCAACCTCGGCGGTTTCCTCGAGCACTGGAGCGTCGGCGATCTCCGAAACGAACGGCGTTTCGACCTCGACGGCGGAGGTCTCGATCGCCGGAGCGGCGTACGCCGTACGAGGCGGCATGGTGAACGAGGGCGCTGCGGCCGTCGGCGCTTCGTCGACGACCTCCTCGACTGTCGGACTCTCAGCGACTGGCTCGGCGGCGACCGCCTCCTCCTCGGCAGACTCGAGCTCGGTCGCCTCCGCCTCGATCGGTTCGCTCTCGACGACCTCGGTCTCGGCCTCGAACTCGGAGCGGACCTCCTCGGCCATCGTCGGCGGCAGCGCGCTCGCGGGGATCGCGGCGGTCATCGGCGCGCGCTGTGGCTCGGTCGGCGTGGGCATCGAGGGCAGTCCGGGATCCGGCTCGTCATCGGCGGCCGGAGGCTGCGGCGGCTCCGGCATCGGGGTCGGGGTCAGGTCCGGGCGGTCCGGCTCATCGACGAGACGAGCGTACTCCTCGTCGCGACGCCGCCACATCAACCAGGCGGCAACGCCGGCCGCCACCAGCAGCAACAACACCGCGACGGCGCCACGACGGCGGCGACGCCGGCGCGCTGCGGCGCGGTCAACGACGCCGGTCATCGACGCCGCGGCCTCGCGGCTGCGGTCCACGAGGGGCGCGGCCTCATCGAGGAACTCATTGGCCTTGCCTCGGCCTCGGCGGAGGGCTGGCCGGAGACGGGGCATGCTGGGGCGGCGCGGTCGTAGGGCGATGCGTGCTCTCATCGTCGACCTCCAATGGGCGCGGACGGGCGAATCCTGAGGTCGCTCCGGTCGCCTCGAGAGGTGCTCCGACGCAATGTGGATATCTCTACGAGGGGCCGAAAGCGACGTATCTTAGCACACGGTCTATCGAGCGCTTCCGTCCCGCGCGAGGCCCTCGCGTCGGCGATTCGGCCCTGATCCGAGGGGAAACCGGGACTCCCGCATACGGGATTCATCGATATAGTCATTGACTATTCTCAGCAGGCCCCGGAGGGTGCGCGCATGACCGTGCCAGACATGCAAAACCGCGACCAGCGTCATGTCGTTGAGGAGTTCCTGAACCCCTCGCAGGGCTATTCCTCCGCCGGTTATCAACTCCTGCTGCGACTCTCCAGCGAACAGCAGCCGGGCATGCTCGGCCGCATCACCACGACGCTCGGTGACGCCGGCGCGAACATCATGGACATCGACATCCGGGAGGCACACGCCGAGCGGATGATTCGCGACTTCCGCGTCCTCTGCGACAGCGAGGAGCACGCGAAGCAGGTCTCCGAGGCGGTCGCCTCGATCGACGGCGTCGACATCGAGCTGGCCTCGGACCGGACGTTCCAGCTGCACCGTCGCGGCAAGATCGCGATCGAGAACAAGGTGCACATCCGCACCAATGCAGAGCTAGCGCACGTGTACACGCCAGGCGTCGGTCGCGTCTCGATGGCGATCCACGACAACCCGGATGCGGTCTGGGCGTTGACCATCAAGTCGAACACGATCGCCGTCGTCACTGATGGCACCGCCGTCCTCGGACTGGGCGACATCGGCCCCGAGGCGGCGATGCCGGTGATGGAGGGCAAGTCGATGCTCTTCAAGTCGTTCGCTGACATCGACGCCTGGCCACTCTGCCTCGACACGAAGGACCCGGACGAGATCGTCCGCATCTGTGAAGCGGTCGCGCCAACCTTCGGCGGGATCCTCCTCGAGGACATCGCCGCGCCGCGCTGCTTCGAGATCGAGGACCGGCTGCAGGACCTGGACATCCCGGTCTTCCACGATGACCAGCACGGCACGGCCGTGGTGGTCCTCGCGGCGCTGATGAACAGCCTGAAGATCGTGAAGAAGCGCCCCGAGGACCTGAAGGTGGTCGTGCTCGGTGTTGGTGCCTCGGGCGTGGCTTGCTCGAAGATCATGATGAACTATGGCGTGAAGAACGTGATCGGCTTCGACCGATCCGGCGCCGTCTACCAGGGCCGCGACAACCTCAACGTCGCCAAAGAGTGGTTCGCCGAGAACACGAACCCCGAGGGTTTCGACGGCTCGATCGAGCAGGCGCTCGAAGGCGCGGACCTCTTCCTCGGGCTCTCCGGTCCGAGGCTGATCGAACCTGAGTGGGTGCCGAAGATGGCAGACGACGCCATCATCTTCGCCCTCGCCAACCCCGAGCCGGAGATCCTGCCGGAGCGCATCCCGGATGGATCCGCCCGCGTCGTCGCGACCGGCCGGTCGGACTACCCGAACCAGATCAACAACGTGCTCTGCTTCCCGGGGCTGTTCCGTGGCGCGCTCGACGCGCACGCGCGGAACATCACCGAGGAGATGAAGATCGTCGCCGCCCGCGCGATCGCGGACGTGATCCCGGACGACCAGCTGAACGAGGACTACATCCTTCCGTCGCCGTTCAACCCGGACGTCGTCAGCCGCGTCGCGGAGGCGGTGCGCGACGAGGCGATCCGCTCGGGCGACACCCGCGAGTTCGGCCCGCGCGTCTTCGTCTAGCGGCGACGCGCACCTCGAGATCAGCGAAGCCCCGCCGATGGCGGGGCTTCTGCTTGTCGGGTCGCGTCGCTTCCGAGGTCAGGCGGTGGCGAGTGCCTCGATGGCGTCGACGACCGCCTGCTTCAGCACCTTGATGTCCGGGTACTCACCGGTCTCGCGCTTCGAGTAGATGGCGCGACCGTCGATCGAGAACTCGAAGTCGCCGCCGGCGCCCATCTGCAGCTCAAACGACTCGATGTCGTGCTGGTACTCGCTGAGGATTTCGGCGGCCGTCCAGGTCGCCCGCTGCATGTAGTTTCAGGGAACGCAGTAAAGCAGCTCGATCCGCAGTCCACCTTCAGCCAAATCGCCTCCTTCGTTCGATGACGCTCGACCCTGCGAGCCGCAGCGCCTCGCACCCTGCCTACCCGTAACGCTCCTCGCGCCAAGGATCACCGTGCATGTGGTAACCGTACATCTCCCAGAAGCCCGGGCGGTCGTCGGCCACGAACTCGATGCCGCTGATCCACTTGGCGCTCTTCCAGAAGTAGAGCTGCGGCACCATGCCGCGGAGCGGGGCGCCGTGCTCCTCGGTCAGTGGCTCGCCGTCGTGCGAATGCACCAGGAGCACGTCCTCGCGGTCGAGCTCCGCGATTGGCACGTTGGTGGTGTAGCCGCCGTGGCAATGGAAGATGACGTGCTTCGCCTCGGGCGCGGGTCGAGCGAGTTCCATGATGTGCTGGAACGGCACGCCGACCCAGTCGTTGTCGTAGCGGCTCCAGGTCGTGACACAGTGGATGTCGGTGCGCAGGCTGACCTGCGGCAGCGCCATCACCTCGTCGAGCGAGAATTTCTGCTCGTTCGCCACGAGGCCGAAGACGCGCAGCTCCCAGCTCGCGAGGTCGACGCGCGGGATCCCGCCGTAGTGGAGGACCGGCCAGTTCTCGACGAGACGCTGCCCTGGAGGGAGCCGTGGCCGTCCATCCGGCAGTTGCTCGCCGGATTCGGCGCTCGAACCACGACCGAACACGCCAAACGTCACGACGAATCCCCTCCCGCAGGCTTGCAGGCGCTGATCGTACCAATTCGGGCTGATCCCGAACCGCCGCTGCGGACCGGGAGCGACACGTGGGCTACGCTGAGTGACGATGAACCACGTGATCGAGGACCCTGCCGGCCCGGCTCCGGTGGACGGCGCTCGCAGCCTGACGGAGCGCGCCGGGCCGCTGCTGTTGATTGCCGCGGTCGTGTTCGCCGTCGACCAGGTGTCAAAGGCCGCGATCCGCGGCTGGCTCGCGGTAGGCGAACACTGGCCCGCCGATTTCGAGCTGATCCGGTTCGGCCACGTGGAGAACGAAGGCGCCGCGTTCGGCATCCTCCAGGGCGCCGGTCCGTTGCTCGTCGTGACGACGGCGGTCGCGATCGTGTTGATCGCGATCACGATGTTGCGCGCCGATACCTATCCGCGCCCGTACCTCTACGCGCTGGCGCTGATCCTCGGTGGTGCCGTTGGGAACCTGACCGACCGCCTGGCGCGGGGCGCGGTCACCGACTTCATCGACCCGACGCACTACCCGTCGTTCAACATCGCCGACTCGGCGATCGTGATCGGCGTCGCCGCAATCCTGGTGCTGACCATCTTCGATTCATCGAACGACGAGGAGCCGGAGCCCGAAGCCGCCTCGGAGCCGCACGCGGAATGAGCGAGGAGCGCCGGTTCGTCGTCCAGGAGGCTGGCCGCCTCGACCGCGCGGTCGTGCAGGCGATGCCGGAGCTGTCTCGCTCGCAGGTGCGGCGACTCGTCGAGGAGGGCAGCGTCACCGTGGCCGGCGAGGTCTCGACGAAGCCCGCTCAGATGGTGCAGCCCGGCGCCGAGCTGCTTGTCACCGAGCCGACGGTGCCGAACCTCGACTGGCAGGCGCACGACGTCCCGCTAGACATCATCTTCGAGGACGAGGAGACCCTGATCCTCAACAAGCCCGCCGGCATCATCGTCCACCCACGCCCAGGCATGAACGCGGTGACGCTGATCAACGCAGTGCGCGCTCGCTACCCCGAGGTCCGCGAGATCGACGACTCCGGTCGCGGCGGTATCGTCCACCGGCTCGACCGCGACACCTCCGGCGTGATCGCCCTCGCGAAGTCCGAGGGCGCGCAGCACGCGCTCAAGCAACAGTGGCGCGAGCGCGAAACGCTCAAGCGCTACCTCGCGGTCGTCGAGGGCTTCGTCGATCCCTCGCACGGCGTCATCGAAGCGCCGCTCGGCGCGGACCCGAACGACCCGCGCCGGCGCGCCGTGGTCGACGACGGGCAGTACGCGCGCAGCGAGTTCGAGGTCCTCGAGCAGTTCGACGACGAGGCGGCGCTAGTCTCGGTGCGGATCTTCACCGGGCGCACGCACCAGATCCGCGTGCACCTGGCGGCGATCGGCCACCCGATCCTCGGTGACCATATGTATGGCCACCCCTCGGAGCTGATCGACCGGCAGGCGTTGCACGCACGGCTCCTCGGACTGACGCTGCCCTCGACGGGTGAATGGCGCGAGTTCGAGGCCGCGATCCCGCCCGACCTCGAGGCGTTGATCGAGACGCTCCGGCGCCGCCAACGTGCCGAGGCGAACCACACCGCAGCCGGCTGAGGACCGACATGACCACCGCTGACCCCGGCGCCCGCCCCGTGCGCGTGCGCCTCGCCCCCAGCCCCACTGGCGACCCCCACGTCGGGATGATCCGCCAGGCGATCTGGACCTGGCTCTACGCTCGCCACACCGACGGCAAGTTCATCCTGCGGATCGAAGACACCGATCAGACCCGCTCGGTGGAAGGGACGGTCGACCGCATCCTCGACTCGCTCCGCTGGCTGGGGATCGACTGGGACGAGGGACCCGACGTCGGCGGCGACTATGGCCCGTACGTGCAGTCCGAGCGGAAGGCGCTCTACCAGGAAGCCGCCAACCGGCTCCTCGCGAGCGGGCACGCCTACCGCTGCTTCGCCACCGCCGAGGAGCTGCGCGAGATGCGCGAGGCGCAGCAGGCCAAGAAGCTGCCGCCGCGCTACGACGGCCGCTTCCGCGACTACCCCGTCGACCAGGCGGAGGCCCGTGCCGCCGCCGGCGAGTCGCACGTGATCCGTTTCAAGATGCCGCAGGAGGGGACGACGACCGTCACCGACCTGCTGCGCGGCGAGGTCAGCTTCGAGAACAAGGAACTCGACGACTTCGTGATCCTGAAGTCGGACGGTTTCCCGACCTATCACCTGGCTCACGTCGTCGACGACACGGCGATGGAGATCAGCCACGTGACCCGCGGCGAGGAGTGGCTGCCCTCGGCGCCACGTCACGTGCAGATCTTCAACGCGCTTGGCTACGAGCAGCCGGTCTGGGTGCACTCGCCGGTCATCCTCGGGCCTGATGGCGGCAAGCTCTCGAAGCGTCACGGGGCGAAGTTCGTCTTGGAGTACGCCGACGACGGCTATCTCCCAGACGCCCTCTTCAACTTCCTCACCATCACCGGTTGGGCGCTCGACGATCACACCGAGGTCTTCTCGCGCGAGCGGCTGATCGAGGTCTTCGACCTCGCCGACCTGAGCAAGAACCCGTCCGGCTTCGACCAGACGAAGCTCGAGTGGATGAACGGCGTCTACCTGCGCGAGATGCCCGAGGAGGAGCTGGTCGACATCTTCCGCCAGCGCCTCGAGCGTGACCTGCCGGCCGACATCGCACGGCCGCTGGATGAGGCGCTGATCGAGTCGTTCACGCCACTCGTCCGCGAGCGCCTCAAGCTCCTCGCGGAACTCGGCCCGCTCGTCGAGTTCTTCTTCCGCGACACGGTGCCGACGCCACCGAACGAGGACTTCCTCGTCAAGAAGTGGAAAGAGCGAGCTGCCGACGCGTCGGCCGCCCTCGGAACGGTCGTGAAGTTCCTCGAACCGGTCGACCCGTGGGCGACCGAGGGCATCGAGACGGCGATGCGCGCAGCCGCGGACGAGCTCGAGGTGCGCGCTGGCGACCTGTTCGCGCTGGTCCGCCTGGCAATCACGGGGACGCGGATCTCGCCGCCGCTGTTCGAGAGCATGGAGGTCGTGGGCAAGGGGCTGTCAACGGAGCGAATCGAGGCTGCAGCGGCACAGCTCGGAGCGTCGTAGCAGGGGCTACTCCCGGTACCGATCGGTCAGGGAGCGCCCTCGTGACGATCGCCGGGGGCCTTTGCTAGGCTGATTTTCGACGCTGGGGATTCGTCTAATGGTAGGACAGCGGATTCTGGATCCGTAAGTCGGGGTTCGAATCCCTGATCCCCAGCCACCCTTCTCCTTCCGACGATATGACTTTTAGGCACCGTGCCCCCAAGGCCGCGATCAGGTCGTTCGTGCTGCCTCCTCGGCGGTCGCGAGCAGCCGATCGGCAGCGGAGAACAGACCGAGCTGCCGGCACACCAGCCCAGTGGAGAGCCGTTCAACGGTCGCCCAGTCCTCGATCGCTGGCGCATCGAAGTCGCAGTGCGCGGCGAGGGCGTGCACTCGAGCGCGGAACGAGGCCGGCCCGCCCTCGGACTCCCGCTCGCGGAGGATGACGCCGACGTCATACTCCGGCTCCGCCAACAGCCCGTCCGGGTCGATCAGCTTGAAGCCGTTGCCGGCCTCGAGCGTGTTCGCCTCGTGGGCGTCGCCGTGTACAAGGACCGCCCGACCGTCGTCGTGCGCCTCGATCCTCCGTTTCGCGGCAGCCAGCGCGTGGTCGACCGCCTCGCGAGCGCACGGGCGGTCGAGCTCCTCCCAGAGCCGCTCGATCGCTTCCATGAGCCAGCGGCCTTTCTCCGCGCCAGTGGGCAGGCCGTGCCCCGAGGCGGGGCGCCACATCTGGCGCGCGGTGTCAACGAGGACGTCCTCCCGCTGGTCCCGCGGCAGCCCGAGCTCGCGGAGCGGTCGCCCGAGCCGCTCGAGGAGCATCGCTCGCCGCTCCACGTCGGACCGTTCGAGGCGCGCGCAACCGCGACCGCCGGCGAGGCGGAGGGCCGTGATCTCGTGGCGAGCGGCATCCGGCGCATCAGGCGCCTCGGGCAGCAGGAGCTTCAGGACGAGCGGGGAGCCGTCGGCGCCCTCGACCGCGAGTACCAGCGCCTCGGTGGCGCCGCTGAGCGCCTCGCCGATCGAGAGCGACCATTCCTCGGCGAGCGTCTCCACCAACCGAGGCAGTTCGTCGAGCCACCGGCCAGCACCGAGGAGGCGCGCCCTCGTCTGGACGACCGCTGGGACCTCGAACATCGGTGGCTACGCGCTCGCCTCGATGGCGTCGAACCGCAGTCGGGCGCCATCCTGAACCGCGCGGCCCAGGCCCGGGAACGGGAAGTGACCGCTCGCGATCAGGGCCTGCTCGCGCTCGATGCGTTCGAAGAGCGCCGCGCGCGTCTCGGCGGACTGCACCGGGTCGACGTCGGCGCCCGGCGACCACGCCGGCTCCGAGAGCTGGGCCGGATGGTGCGCGGCGTCGCCGAGCAGGTAGGCGCGTTCGCCGCCGCTCTGGAGGACGAACGACATGTGGCCGGGGGTATGTCCCGGCGTGGGGATCGCGACGAGCTCCGAGGTGATGGGCTGCTCGCCGTCGAGCAGATCGAGCAATGCGGCGTCCTCGAGCGGTCCGAGCACGTCGTCGAAGCGCGCGGCGCGCTTCGACGCGTCGCTCTCGGTCCAGTGATCCCATTCGGCCTGCTGGACCAGGTGACGCGCGTTCGCGAACACCGGCCGCGGTCCATCGGCCTCGGCGGTGGTGTTCCACCCCGTGTGGTCGAAGTGCAGGTGCGAGAGCAGGACGGTGTCGACCTCGGCGGCGACGACTCCAGCCGCCTCGAGGACCGCGGGCAGCGCCGGGGCCTCCTGCAGCGGCATCTGTACCGGCCGAGGCCCGATCCCGGTGTCGACGAGGATCGTCTGGCCCTCGCTACGGACGAGCCACGCGCCGATGTTGAGAACGAAGCTCCCGTCGTCCTCGAGCAGGTCGCGGTACGGCTCCCAGGCCGCGGCCTCGACCGTCCCGAAGAACGAACCGGGCTGCATCGGCGCCCAGCTGTCCTGCAGCGCGACGAGCGTCGCGTTGCCGATCCGCCGCTGCTCGAACCGTCCCACCGCGCGCCGCCGAGTGACCTACAGGTCCAGGACGGGGCGCGGGGGGTCCTGCTGCATCGGGAACGTGCCGATCTCCTCGGCGGGCGGCACCGGCACCTCGATCAGCGCGGGCGCGTTGCTCGCGAGGGCGTCACGGAGCACGCCTCGGAAGGCGTCCGGCGTCTCGGCACGGAAGCCGGCGACGCCGAAGGAGTCGGCCATCTTCACCATGTCCGGGTTCAGCAGATCAGTGGCGATCTTGTGGCCGTTGTACTTCAGCTCCTGCATGCGACGGACGTTCCCGTAGCCGTTGTCGTTGAAGACGACGGTGACGAGCGGGATCTGCTGCTGCGCCTGGGTAGAGAGCTCCTGGACGTTGTAGAAGAAGCCGCCGTCCCCGTTGATTGAGACGACTTTCTTGTCCGGGTTGCCGACTTGCGCGCCGAGCGCGGTCGCGTAGCCGTAACCCAGCGTCCCCTGGTAACCGGAGGTGACCATCGTGCGCGGCTCGTAGACCGGGTAGCCACCCATCTGCGCCCAGTAGCCGACCTGGGTGCTCTCGCTGATGAGGATGCCGTCGTCCGGCAACTCCTCGCGGATGGTCAGCGCGTACGAGGCCTGGAGCTCCGCCTGCGCCGCTGTCTCGCGGGCGCGCTCCTTGAGGGCGGTCAGTTCCGCCTCGCGAGACTCGCGCGCACGGTTCGAGGCCGGCACGAGGTTCACGAGCTGACCGAGGGCCGCCTTCGCATCCGCCTCGATCCCGATCCGCGGGGTCACCGTCTTGCCGATCTGCTCCGGATCGACGTCGATCTGGATCAGCGGCAGCTCGGGCGGTGGCGCTGCGCCGAGGCGCGGGTTGAGGAAGAAGCGCGAGCCGACGACGAGCAGGGCGTCGGCGCTGCCAAACAACTCGCGGGTCGGGATTGCCCCGGTCACGCCGTGGTAGTCGCGGTCGGAAACGGCGCCGCGGCCGTTGCTCGACATGATGACCGGAGCCTCGAGGATCCTCGACAGCTCGCGGAGCTCCTCCCAGGCGCCGGCCGACAGCACACCGCCGCCGGACCAGATCACGGGGCGTTCGGCCTTGCCGAGGAGCTCGGCGGCCCGCGCCAGGAGATCCGCGTCGCCAGGTGACTCCTCGGCTCGGACGGAGGTGTCCGGCTCGAGGAGCGTTACGTCGGCGACGCGCTCCAGGACGTCCGGCGGCACCTCGATCTCCACGGGTCGCGGCCGGCCGGTGCGCAACTCCTGGAACGCGCGGCGGACCATGCCCGGGATCTCCTCGGGGGTCATCGCGCGCTCGGCGGACTTCACGACGGAGGAGATCGTCTCCAGCTGGTTGTTGATCTCGTGCAGCGCGCCGAGCCCCTTACCGATCTGTTCGGAGTGGATCTGGCCGGTGACGGCAAGGACGGGCGAACTGCAGGCGTAGGCGGTGCTCAGCCCGGCGGCCGCGTTCAGCAGACCGGGGCCGGGAACGACGAGGCAGGTGCCGACCTTGCCTGTGGTGCGGGCGTAGCCGTCGGCCATGTAGGCGGTCGCCTGCTCGTGCCGCGGGTGGATCATCCGGATCGCGTCGCGTTCCTCCCAGAAGGCGTCGATTGCGTAGTCGAGCTGGATGCCGGGCAGCGCGAAGATCGTTTCGAGTCCCTCGATCTTCAGCGACTGCACCAACGCCTGTCCGCCGGTCATCTGCATCGGCTACCCCCTGGTCCGAGACGCACGCGTTGTTGCACGAATTCGCATCATACGCGCTGTGACGCCGGGCTCCGGGGCGGGCGAACGTCGGGCGGGGACGCGCACACGCAGGCGTTGGCCTACACTTCGCGGCACGCCACGAGCCGGACGACCGAGGGGAGCACCATGGGCAAGCTGGATGGCAAGGTCGCGGTGGTCACCGGAGCGAGCCGGGGCATCGGCCAGGCGATCGCCGAGCTCTTCGCATCCGAGGGCGCGCAGGTCGTTTGTGCTGCCCGGACGGTCGCCGAGGGCGATCACAAAATGCTGGAGGGATCGCTCAACCGCACCGTCGAGAACATCAACGCGGCAGGTGGCCAGGCGACGATGGTGCAGGCCAACGTGTCCGAGGAGGATGACTGCGTCCGCCTGATCGATACCGCGAAGGAGACCTACGGCCCCGTCGACGTGCTCGTGAACAACGCGGCGCTCAACTACTACATCCCGATCGTCGACTACCCGACCAGCCGCTGGGTGCGCTCCTTCGCGGTCAACGTGCACGGCCCCTTCATCCTCTCCAAGCTCGTACTCCCAGACATGATCGAGCGCGGCGGCGGTTCCATCGTCAACATCTCGTCGGGGGCCGCGATCGGCCCGGGCAGTGGGCCCTACGAGGACCAGACCGCCCGCGGTGGGACGATGTACGGCGCATCGAAGGCGGCGCTCGAGCGGATGACGCAGGGCCTCGCGCAGGAGGTCTCGGCGCACAACATCGCGGTCACCGCGCTGTCGCCGTCGCAGGTCGTGCCGACGCCCGGGACGGTCTTCCACAAGCTGGTCGACGGCCTCGAGGATCCGCGAGGCGAGCCGCCCGAGTACATGGCGCGAGCTACCCTGTTGTTAGCGACCGAAGGCGCGGACCGCGTGTCCGGCCGGGTGACCTACAGCCAGGCGATCCTCAAGGAGTTCGGCTGGATCGATGACGCCAAGGGGACCGGGATCGACCGGCCGGGCTCAGGCTACTCACAGGTCTAGCTCGCGAGACGGTTCCAGACCGGCGGGGTCCACCGCCGGCGGCGATGGAAGCACAGACAGGGAGGCGCAGGCATGCATGAGGCGCTGCGCCAGCTTGGCGAGATCCGCACGCTTGATGACCCGGTGATGATCGGCGCTCTGACCGGCTTCACCGACGGCTCGGGCGCCGCGCTCACCGCGATCGACCACCTCGTCGAGGCGTGGGGGGCGGAACCCCTCGCCGAGATCGAGGCTGAGACCTTCTTCGACTTCACCGTCCAGCGGCCCCGCGTCGCCCTCGAGGAGGGCGAGCGCGTGATCCACTGGCCGGAGAACCGCTTCTATGTAGCTCGACCGCCGGGAGCAGCGCGCGACTTCGTGCTCCTCAGTGGCGTCGAACCTCATCTGCGCTGGCGACAGTTCACGGGCGTGATCGCGGAGTTGGCGGAGACGGTGGGGTCCACTACCAGCGTCACGCTCGGCGCGCAGCCGGCCGGGGTCCCGCACACGCGACCGGTCCCGGTCTCGCTCTCCTCGTCAGATAGCTCGTTCGAGGAGCTGTTCCGCCTTAAGGCGCCCGCGTCGCGCTACCAGGGGCAGACCGGCATCGTCGGGGTGCTCAACCTCGCGCTGCGGGCGCGCGGCTGGAAGAACGCCTCGCTCTGGGCGATGGTGCCGCACTACATCACGGCGGGGCCGAACCCAAACGTCGCCATATCGCTGATCGACGTGATCGACCGCGGATTCGGGACCAGCACCGACGTCACGGCGCTGCGCGAAGAGGCGGAGCAGTTCGAAGATCAGGTACGCGCCGTGCTCGCGGACTCCGACGAGGCCGCCGCGTACGTGCGTCAGCTCGAGGAGCAGTTCGACACGAACCAACCGCCGCTCCCGGCACCCGAGGACGCACGTCCGGAGGAGCTGCCGGCGGCCGAAGACTTGCTCACCGACCTTGAGCGGTTCCTCAAGGATCAGCGCCAGGACGAATAATCCCGCCGATGGCCACTCTCGTCTCGCTGGAGCAGCGGATCCGCTACGCCCCGTCGTTCATTCGGTTCGGGATCGTCGGCGTGATCGCGACGGTGATCGACTTCACGCTGTTCAACGCGATGCTCGCCGGCGAGTACGACCCCTCGACGGCACATCTGCTCTTCGCCGCGACCTCCGGATTCGCGGTCGCGACGTACACCAGCTACCAACTCAACGCGCGGTTCACGTTTCGTGCCGCACGCACGAACGGCGCGCTGGGGCGCTACTACGCGATCGCGATCGGCGGGGTGCTGATCCATAATGCCGCGCTACTCGGCCTCCGCTCCGTGCTGGATCCGGAGACGTTCATCGAGCTGAACGCGACCAAGGTCGGCGCGCTCGGCGCCTCGCTGTTCTGGAACTACGTCGGCTACCGCCAGTTCGCCTTCCGGCACCGGTGAGCGACCCGCCGCACCCGCCGGCGCCCACGGTCACCGTCGTCGTCCCTGCCTACAACGAGGCCGATCGGATCGGCCCCACCCTTGAACACCTCCGAACGGCTGCGGCGAGGCTCGGCATCTCCGAGGTGATCGTCGTCGACGACGGCAGTACCGACGCCACGGCGACGCTCGTCGAGGGGTTCGAGCGGGAGCGCGAGCCGACGATCCGCCTCGTTCGCCTCGCCAGCAACCAGGGCAAGGGCGCGGCGGTGCGCCGAGGGGTCGTCGAGGCGAACGGCGATTATGTCGTGTTTCTGGACGCCGACCTCTCCGCACCGCCCGACGCGATCCCTCGGGCGGTCGCGATCCGCGAGGGCGGCACCGACATCGCGATCGGCACGCGGGTCGCTCCCGGAGGCGCGGATGCCCGCGGCACGCAGCCGCTGCGCCGGCGGCTCTCGGGCCGCGCGTTCTCGGCGCTGCAGCGGCTGATCGTCGGACTGCGGTACGCGGACACACAGTGCCCGTTCAAGCTGTTCAGCCGCGATGCAGCGGAGCGAGTGTTCCCGCTCGTGGAGACCTCGGGCTGGGCGTTCGATGTCGAATTGCTGGCCCATGCTCGACGGCTCGGACTGGCGATCGAGGAGTTCCCGGTCACCTGGCGGCACGTCGGTGGATCGCAGTTGCGGGTCGGTCCGCTGACCGCGATCCAGGTGCTCGCTGAGCTGATCTCGATCCGGCGGCGGGTCGGTCGGAGGGGCGCCGGAACGCCGTCGTGAGCGTGTTGCTCGGGGGATGCTGGTTGCTACACTGAGCGCTCGCTGAAGGAGTGTAGCTCAGTTGGCAGAGCAGCGGTCTCCAAAACCGCCGGTCGGGGGTTCGAGTCCCTCCACTCCTG
>JANQNP010000088.1 GCA_028279505.1 Dehalococcoidia bacterium | reverse complement strand
ACCCCTTCTTGTCCCACCCACCCGCCCAGAGGAGAAATGAAGGGCTCGCCGCGCACCTCGGCTGTCGGCTCGCGCTGGGGCGCTCACCTCTGCCGTCCCTCAGGGACCGGTGCACGGCTCGCCCGTTCATTTCTCCGGGATCTGCGTTTCCGCCAGACGAGTTGAGAGCGAGCGCGGCCGGATAGCTGGGGGCGTCACTCTGGGATGGGCGGTAGCCAGCGCCGCCGGGTACTCGCTTTCCTCGTCCCTCCGGGATCCGCGCTCGCGTGTCCGCTTCTCCAGGGTCTGCTTCTGCCGTTCGGGCCGCTCGAACGGGGGGTGCATGCGGATTCGCTGGTGGGTCGTGTCATCATGATTCGCGATGGGTGAGCGCGTGGTTCCGGTTCCTGAGGTGGCGGTGAAGCGGCCGTTTCGGCCGGTGCGGTGGTTGCCGGGTGGGCATCTGCAGACGGTGGTGCCCTCGGTGTTGGGGACGCCGGGGGAGCCGGAGGCGCGGCGGGTGGTGGTGGAGGTTGAAGCGGCCTCGGACGCTACCTCTGGTGCGGGAGCGACCGCTCCCGCACCGGCGCGGGGGGGATCTTCGGTTGAGGTGCTGATCAGCGAGACGGACGTGCGGCCCGTGCGGGGGACGGTGCTGACGGTGCACGGGCTGGGTGGGTCGGCGCGGAAGGGTGATTCGCTGCACACGGCGGCGCAGGCGCTGGCGCGCGGGTGGCATGTGGCGCGGCTGAACTTGCGGAACTGCGGCGGGACGGAGGCGTTGGCCTCGACGCTGTACAACGCGGGGCAGAGCGATGACATCGGCGTGGTGTTGCGCGCCCTCGAGGAGGAGGGGTTGCCGCGGCCGTTCGGGGTGATCTCGTTCTCGCTGGGGGCGAACCAGGTGTTGCTGCACGCCTCGGAAGCGGGGAGCGGCGTCGGGGCGGACGCAATCGTGGCGGTGAATCCGCCGGTGGATCTGGCGGCGGCGAACCGGGCGATCCGGCGGCCGGACAATGTCCTCTATCACCTCAATTACACGCGGTCGCTGTGCCGGCTGCTGGACCGGATCCGCGCGGTGCGCGAGGTGCCGGGGCCGGCGCCGGAATGGTGGCGGATCCGGACGGTGCGTCGCTTCGATGAGCTGTACACGGTGCCGGACGCCGGGCATCCGGACGTGAATACGTACTACGCGGCGGCGAGCTCGGGGCCGCACCTCGGGCGGGTGACGGTGCCGACGCTAGTGCTGTCGGCGGCGGACGATCCGATCGTGCGGCTGGAGTCGTTCGATCGGTACCGGACGGATCGCGGGCATCCGGTGCGGTTCGAGCATCCTCGGTCGGGTGGCCATTGCGGCTACTGGCATCGGGGCCAGCCGCGGGCATGGGCGCCAACCCGCGCCCTCGACTTCCTACAGGGGTCTTCGGGGTCTTCGACCCCTTCTTGACCCTTCGGGGGGTCACGCGGGGCTGTGGTGGCAGAGGCCGGCCTCGGCGGTTTGGCCTCGGTGGGTTGGGGTTCGATCGGATTCGGTCGCGATCGAGCGGACGGCGGTCGGTTGGGGCCGGTGTTGGGCTCGGGCGTTGAGCCGCCGGGCTGAGTGGCCGCCCGGCTTGGGTGCCCGGACGGCAGCTCCGGGTTCGTTCTCAAGCTCATAATTCCTTGCGTGATGTGGCCGCCGATCCGGGGCGGTCGGGTTGTCGTTCCGTCTGTAGCCGGGTTCCCGCCTCTAGAGTCAGGGGTTTGTCAACGGTTGGTCAAGTCTTGGGCTATTGGTAGTTCAAACTTGTACGAAACTGTGTCATACTACTTACGCGGGTGAGACAGAACCCGATCAGGGTTCTCCGCTCGTCAACCGGATGGAGGCAGCGCAGATGGTTCAGGAACTCGAACTCGACACGGTGATTGCGGCGAACGAGACGGCCGCGGACGCGGAGCCGAAGGCGGCGCGCGAGGAGATACGGCAGTCCGAGGATGCGCTCCGCGACTACATCGGGCAGATCGGCAGCCACCGTCTGCTGACGAAGGACGAAGAGCAGCAGCTGGGGCGCGAGATCGAGGCGGGGCGCCTCGTTGAGCGGCTGGCGGCGACGATCGAGACGGGGGACGACCTCGGCCGGTACTACGTCCGCGCGTTCATCGCCTGGCTGGATGAACTGCAGCGGCTGGCGCCGGTGGTGGCGATCGTCTCGAAGTCGTTGAAGCAGGCGGAGATGCCGCTGTCGCAGCGACTTGCGGACGAGGCGTTCCGCGGGGCGATCGATGCGGAGCCGCAGCCGAAGCTGGTCAAGGCAGTGATCCGCTCGACCCGCTGGGACGAGGACGAGGCGTCGGCGGCGCTGGTCGATCTGTCGACGCTGGCGCGGCTGATGCAGCCACAGCACTTCGAGTGGATCCGCGCGATCGCGGGGTCCGAGGCGAAGGGCCTCGCGAAGCCGAGTGCCCTCGAGGGTGGCCTGGCCGAGCACGCAGGGACGCTGGAGTTCCAGATCCGCCGGACGATCCACGTGGGGGAGCGCGCGCGGCGGACGCTGACCGAGTCGAACCTGCGGCTGGTGGTGTCGGTGGCGAAGCGCTACGAGCGGAGCTCGATGACGCTGCTGGATCTGATTCAGGAGGGGAACATCGGGCTGATGCGCGGGGTCGAGAAGTTCGACTACCGGCGCGGGTTCAAGTTCTCGACCTACGCGACGTGGTGGATCCGGCAGGGGATCCGGCGGGCGCTGGACAACCAGTCGCGGATGATCCGGTTGCCCGGGCACATGATCACGCGTCGCAGTCAGCTCCTGCGCGTTCAGCGCGACCTGGAGCGGGAGCTGGGGCGCGAGGCGTCGCTGGATGAGCTGGGGCAGGCGCTGGAGCTGTCGCCGAAGAAGGTGCAGGAGGCGCTTGGCGCCCCCGGCGATCCGCTGTCGCTGGAGTACACGACGACGTCCGAGGACGGCGAGGTTGAGATTGGGCAGCTGATCCCGGACGAGACGACGCCGGGGCCGGAGCCTGCGTCAACACATTCGTTGTTGCGGTCGGGTGTCACGGAGGCGCTCGACTTGCTCACACCTCGGGAGCGCCGGATCGTTGAACTGCGCTACGGGATCACCGACGGTCTGCCGCGGAACCTTGCCGACGTTGGCGAGGCGTTCGACCTGACCAAGGAGCGCGTGCGGCAGATCGAGGCGGCGGCGCTGCACAAGCTCCGTGATTCGTCACGGGTGAGGCCGCTGCGGGAGTTCTTAGCGTAGGTCGGCCCTATCATCGGCTCCGACCGCGACGCGATCGGCGTCTGAGAGGGGACCGGACCGGATGAAGCGAACGATGGTGCTCGGGCTCGGAGCCCTGGCGATCGTGATCCTCGGGGCGTGCTACGACCCGGACGGGTTGCAGGACGATCGCGAGGCGGCGCAGCTCGAGGTGTTTGAGGATCGGTTCGAGGCGGCAGCGGACGCGACGCCCGATGAGCCGGTCGACCCGGACGCGACACCGGATCCGAACGACCCGTCGTCGGCGATCGTGCAGGAATTGCCGGTCGCCGATTACTACCTCGCGGCGTGCTCGGCCTGCCACGGTGTGAACCGCGAAGGCGGCGTTGGCCTCCCGCTGGCTCCGGACAACCTGACCGAGCCGGACGATTTCTATGCCGACACGATCATCAACGGTCGTACCGGCACGGTGATGGCTGCCTACGGCGGCGGCGCGGTGTTGACCGACGACGAGGTCGCGGCGCTCGTGACCTGGATGAAGAACACCGAGCCGTAGTCGGGAGCGAACTTCGCTGACCGATGATCACGGGCCGTCGCGTGAGCGACGGCCCGTTCTCGATCCTCGGGGGGGGGGGCATCGCGCGAGCGACGGCCGTTCTCGATCCCAGGGCGCCGTGTCGCTGTTTGGCTGATGCGTTGGGCGCATCGATCTGCTGGTGCCAATCTGCGATGCTCATCGCATGGAACTTGCCGAGCTGGCCACGTTCGTTTCGGTGGTGCGCACCGGGAGCTTCACGGCGACCGGTGAGCAGATGCACGTGTCGCAGCCGGCGGTGAGCCGGCGGATCGCGACGCTGGAGGCGGAGCTGGGGGTGTCGCTGCTGGAGCGACTGCCCTCGGGGGTGCGGGTGAGTGAGCAGGGGCGCGTGTTCCTGCCGCACGCGGAGCGGGCGCTGGCGGCGGTGGACGACGCGCGGGCGGCGGTCGCGGAGCTGCAGGCGGAGCCGAGCGGGGAGCTGGCGGTCGCGGTGGTGGGGACGCTGGCCGGCGGCGAGGTGGGCGCGGCGCTGAGTCGATTCCACCTCGAGCATCCCACCGTCCACGTGCGCTTGACGACGGCGCGGAGCAACGAGGTGAGCGCGCTTGTGCGGAGCGGCGAGGCCTCGTTGGGGTTGCGCTATTTCGAGGATCCGCACCCGGACGTGGCGTCGACGGTGGTGCGCGAGGAGGCGCTGCTACTGGCGTGCGCGCCGAACCACCCGCTGGCCGATGCGGGGCGAGCGACGCCTCGGGAGCTGGGTGGCCAGCCGTGGGTGTGCTTCCCCTCGACGCCGGGGCTGTCGGGCGAGCCGTACGTGCGGCTGCTGGAGGAGCAGCTGGCAGCGAACCGGATTACGCCGGAGTCGATCACGGAGATCGACAGCCTGACGGCGCAGAAGCGGCTGGTGGAGGCGAACTTTGGCGTGGCGTTGTTCGCGGAGACGGCGATCGAGGAGGAGCTACGGCGGGGGACGCTGGTACGGCTGGTGAGCCCGAAGGTGGAGACCTCGATCCCGATCGTGGCGATCCAGCGACGGAGCGCGCACCCGACGCGCGCGGCGGTGCGGCTGCTGGAGTTGCTGCGGGCGGCTGACGGCGACTAGCCGAGGGAGGAGCAGGCGATGTCGCGGATGGTGTACGTGAACGGCGAATTCATGCCGGAGGCGGAGGCGACGATCTCGGTGTTCGACCGTGCGTTCCTGTTCGCGGACGGGGTGTACGAGGTGTCGGCGGTGGTCGGCGGGCGGCTGGTCGACAACGAGGGGCATCTGGCGCGCCTCGAACGGTCGTTGGCAGAGCTGCGGTTGGAGGCGCCGGTGCCGCTGGAGGCGATCCCGGCGATCCAGCGAGAGGTGGTGGCGCGGAACGAGCTGGACGAGGGGCTGGTGTACCTGCAGGTGACGCGCGGGGCGGCGGACCGCGACTTTGCGTTCCCGGCGAGTGCGACGCCCTCGTTGGTGATGTTCTCGCAGGAGCGGAGCTTGCTTGAGAGTCCAGGGGCGGCGCATGGCATCTCGGTGATCACGGTGCCGGATCTGCGGTGGCAGCGGCGGGACATCAAGACGGTGCAGCTGCTGGCGGCGTCGCTCGCGAAGCAGACGGCGATCGACGCGGGCGCGGACGATGCCTGGCTCGTGGAGGACGGGGTAGTTACCGAGGGCACGTCGAGCAACGCGTACATCGTGACGGCGGACGGGACGATCGTGACCCGCGAGCCGACGGAGGCGATCTTGCGAGGGATCACGCGTCGGGCGGTGCTGCGGCTGGCGGTGGAGGCGGAGCTGCGGGTCGAGGAGCGGGGCTTCTCTGTCACGGAGGCGCGCGGCGCGGCGGAGGCGTTCGCGACGAGCGCGACGAGCTTCGTGAACCCGGTGGTGCGGATCGATGGTGAACCGATCGGGGACGGGACGCCCGGGCCGATCACGTCGCGGTTGCGCGACCTCTACATCGAGATGGCGCGCTCCGGAGCGTAGGGATACGGACGCCTCGGGGCCGATTCTGCCTCGGTCGGTTGTTAGTCGGCGCGCTGGGCGAGGGTCTCTTCGCGTAGCTCGATGTGGGTGAGCAGGAAGTCGCGCGCGAGTGCGACGAGGTGGCCAGTGGCGTCGGCGAGGCCGATGACGCGCGGCTCGCTGAGGGCGATCGCGAACTCGACGGACTCGCCGGCCCGGTCGTAGCCGACGAGGCGGAGCCGCGGCGGGTCGCCGGATTCGAGGACGGAGACGGGTGGACCGCCCTCGTGGACGCGAATGACCTCGACGTGGCGGGCGAGGTCCGAGATGGCGGCGAGCTCGGCGGCGCTCTCGAGGGCGGTCTCGTCGAGGCCCATGGCGCGGACGAGGTCGGACGGATTCGCCTCGAAGACGGCTTCGGCGAAGGTGAGCCAGTCCTCGGAGGTGGGGAGCGGGCGCTGGAGGGCGCGGCCGACGGGGATCGAGCGGTCGCGGAGCGCGGTGCAGACGGCGACGAGGCGCTGGGCGGCCTCGGCCAGTTCGGTGAGGAGCTGGGCCGCGAGGACGGCGCGGTGACGGTCCTCGGTTCGGAAGATGCGCTCCAGGATGGCGTCGGAGACGACCTCGATACGGCGGAGGGTGGCGTCGTCGTAGGCGCGGAGGAACTCGAGCTCGGAGGCGGCGGGGTACTCGCTGGTCACGCGGATGCTCCTGGCTGGCCTCGTGCGGTGGGGCGCCTCGACGGGTGGTGACGATGCTACCGCCGGTCAGGTCGGAGCCGGTGGCGGGCTCCAGGGCGGGCGCGCTCCGCGTCGCGGGGCCAAACGCACAGCGGCGGCGGCCGAAGGCCACCGCCGCTGGGAGGGGCGAGCGTGGGGTGGGCTCGCTGAACTGGTTCGCCGGGCGGGCTAGCTGGGCAGGCTAGCTGGCGAGGTCGAAGCCGGTGAGGAAGGAGTCGTCGACCTGGCTGACCTCGCTCGCGGGCGGGGCGACGATCGAGATGACACCGCCGACGTTGAAGAACTCGTAGCTCAGGACCATCGAGCCGACGACGTCCTCGGCGGAGCGGCCGGCGGCGCCGAAGCTGGAGAAGTCCATCTCCAGGGTGAACCGACGCATGACGTCGTTGTCGTCGACCCAGACGTTGACCGGGAAGTCGCCGAAGACATCGCCGAGGCTGGCACCGCCGAGATCGGACTCGAGCTCGTCGAGCTGGGCGGCGTCGAGCTCGGTGAGCATGGTCTCGAAGTCGATCACGCCTCGGTAGTGAGTCGTTTCGGTGCCGCGGATGGTTTCGCGGCCAACTTCCTCGACGCCCCAGACGTCGCGGAGGAAGTCGACGGCTTCCTGCGGGCTGGCGAAGGAGCCGGCGCCGAAGCCGGAGACGGAGTCGAAGGCGTTGTCGCTGGACTCGTCCTCGACGGCGATCCACGGCGCGTCAGCGCCGAGGAGCATGCCGAAGAGGGCCCAGTTGATGTAGGTGACGCCGTCGACGTAGCGGATCTCCATGGGGTCGTCACCGAGGAAGGCGCGCATGAGCTCGAGCTCTTCGGCACCGGCGTCCTCGGACGCGGCGAGCGACTCGAAGATGGAGGAGAAGTCCATCGACATCGCGAAGCGCTCGTTCTGGGGATCGACGGCGCCGGATCCGCCCATGGTGAGGCCGCCGGGGACGTCGGGTACGGCCGGCAGGGTCATGGAGAACTCGAACTCGTAGGACTCGAGCGCGCTGGTGGACTCGACGGCGCGGACGAGGCGCTGGCGCTCGGGGGTGTCGAGCTTGAGCTGCGAGGGGCGGGCGGCGCCGACGGTCTCGACGCCGGGCTTCGAGGTGTTGCCGCCGGCGGCTGAGCCGCCGGTCGAGGTGGATCCGTTCTGCTCGGCGTCGGCGACGATGTCGGCGATCGAGGGGGACTGGGTGGCCCCGGAGGATGGGGACGCCTCGTCAGATGGGGTGGTGGTGGAGGCGTCGGAGCTGTTGCCGCAGGCGGCGGCGAACAGCGCGGCGAGCGCGATCAGGGCGAAGGTGAGATGTCGCATCGAGTCCCCCAGGCGCCGGCGGGCGCGCTGAAGCGGGCCGGGCGGCCCGCACACCCTTCGATCATCGGAACAGCGGCGGGCGCTCTAGAGGTCGCGGCGATCCTCGGTGGTGAGGGAGGCGTCAGGCGAGCAGGGCGCGATTGGCGGCGACGGCGGAGCGGGCGAAGGCGTCGAGGGCTTGTTGCTGCGCCGCGGCGTCGCCGGCGGCGACGAGGTTGGGTGCGACGAGCACGGCGGCGGTGAAGCCCTCGGTGTGCCAGGCGCCGCCGCCGTCGAGGGCGGGCCAGTCTGCGGAGCCGGGCTCGAGCGTGGGGTAGGGCCAGGGGCTGCTGTAGTAGTAGGGCTCGGGGTAGGAGCCGTCGCCGGGTTGCATGCCGAAGCTGACGGAGCGGGCGGTTTCGGGGTCCTCGTTGGGGTCGAGGCTGATGATGGTCGCCATGTCCATGTGGTGCGGCCAGGTGCGAACGGGCGCGGCGTTGGCGTTGGTGGCGACGATCTGCTGGAGGACGGGGTAGGAGTTGGCGTAGTAGCGCTCGAGCTCCGCGAGCGCGGCTTCATCGGCGAGGTCGAAGGTCTGGCCGGCGGCGCAGGGCTCGGGGAGGGTGTTCTCGGTCTCGGCGAGTGGTTTGGGCAGTGGGGAGCCGGTGAGGGCGACGGTCTGGTCGGTGAGCCAGGCGAACAGTTCGTCGATCGATCGGCCGTTGGCGGGTTGGGCGGCGATCTCGGCACCATCGGCGCCGACGACAAGGGCGGTGGCGTCGGCGATGCGTAGTCCGACGCGGAAGGGGGTGTCGCCGGGGATGTCGACGCTGGTCAGCGTCTGGCGATCCTCGTCCCAGTCGAAGGCCTGGTGGCCCCAGTCGTCCTCGGGGGTGGCGAGCAGGCGGGGGACGCTGACGACGACCTGGGCGAGGCAGTGGAGTTGTTCTCGGGTGTGAGGGAGCTGGTCGGGGGGCGGGGTGCCGAGCGGTTGCCAGGACATGGGGTGCCGTCCTCGAGAGGTGTCTGTCTTGCCGTGGGATCCACGCTAGCGCGAGTGGGGGCGGCGCTGGTGACGGAGGTTACGGGTGGCGCCCAGGCCCGGGCGCCGCGGGGCTGGGGGACGGGGCTTGCGCCCCGGGGCGGGCGCAACGCGCCCGCGAAGGTCGCGAGCTAGCTCGCGACGCTCGTTTCTTTGTATCCCGCCCACCCACCCCATATGCCTGTGGGGCTGCGCCCCACACCCCGCTTTTCGGAAGGCCGGAGTCTACTC
>JANQNP010000079.1 GCA_028279505.1 Dehalococcoidia bacterium | reverse complement strand
CGCGACGCCGGCGCGGCGCGAGCGACGCGAGCCGACAGCGATCGAGCAGTCGGAGCGCGAGACGCTCCGGATGCGCATCGCCTCGACGCTGGCGCACCGTCTCGGCACGGGCGTCGCGGACATGAAGCTCCTGTTCGACGAGGAAGACGAGTCGTGGGTAGACACGCCCATCGGGCGGCGGACCGTCATCGTGCAGCCCACCACGCACGAGCGATCGAAGAAGCTCGGCGTGGCGGTGCGCGTGTACGACCCCACCGGCTCGACCATGCTCGATGAGCGCCGCCTGATGATCGGCGCCCTCGTGCGCACCCGAGCGCTGGTGCTCAACGCCTCGTTCAGACGCGGAGATCCGATTGGCCCCGGCGACGTCAGCGCGTCCGACGTCTGGCTCGAGCCCTCGGGCGCCGCGCCGGTGACCGACGCGGAATTCGGCCGCGGCGCCGTCGCACGGACGCGGGTCCACGCGGGGCAGGTGCTCCGCGAGGGCGAGATCGAGCCACCGATCGCGATCAAGCGAGGCGACCTGGTCACGGTCCGATGCGTGCGCGGCGGGATCGAAGTGAAGGTGCGCGCCCGGGCCTGCGAGGACGGACGCCGCGGCGATGACATCGAACTGCGGGTGGAGAACTCGCGCCAAAGCTTTGTTGCACGGGTCCAGGGGCCGGGGCTCGCGGTGCTGGGAGCGGGAACGACGACCGATGCGGACTGAGAGGCACACGATGCGTCACTTCATCACCAGCGCCGCGATCGCGGCGTCGGTCGCGCCGGCGATCTCGGCGCAGAGCCTGTACGAGCGGACCGGGGAGCCGCCGGAGGGACGCTCCACGCCCCAGGCGCTCAACCCCTCCGGCCCGCCCCAGCTCACCGAGGTGAGCCTGTTCGCGGTCGAACCGCCCGAGGCGAGGCAATTCCAGGAGCACGACCTCATCACGATCATCGTCTCCGAGCGCACCAAGTACGACCGCTCGTTGGAGTCCGAGACCGAGAAGAAGTTCGACCAGGGGTTCGATGTCAACGAGTTCATCGATCTGCTCGAGTTGCTCGAGCTCCGCGTGGTCCCCGAAGACGGGGTGCCCGTGGGCGTCGACCTTGGCGCGGACACGAAGTTCGAGGCCGAGGCGACGATGACCCAGGAAGACGAGATGACCGACCGCCTCGGAGCACGCGTCGTCGAGGCCAAGCCCAACGGCACGCTGCTGCTCGAGGCCAAGCGGACGCTGATCACGGATGACAGCGAGGTCGTGGTGGTGCTGAGCGGGTATTGCCGCGCCGAAGACGTCACCGATTCGAACACGGTGCAGTCGAACCAGCTCTACGACATGGTCCTCAACGTGCAGAACGCCGGCGAGATCCGGCGCTCCACCGAGAAGGGCGTGATCACCCGGATGCTGGAGACGCTGTTCAACTTCTAGTCGCCGGCGGGGCCGGCCCGGACCGGCACGCCCATTGCGAGACATCACTAGTGACGGGAGCTGTCACGATGAAGACCCTCGGCAGGATGCTGATATGGACGCTGGCGTTGCTCGGCGCGGTTCTTGCGCTGGCGACTCCTGCGCGGGGTCTGTCCATCCAGGAGATGACGCGCCTCGCCGGTCAGGGCGAGAGCACGATCTGGGGCCTGGGGTTCGTCGTGGGCCTCGAGGCCACCGGCGACAGCGCCGAGGTGCTGCCGCTGGCCCGCCAGCTCGCCCAGCTCCTCGAAGCGGGCGGCAGCCCGATCCCGAACGTCGCCGAGCTCAGCGAGGGCCAGAACATCGCCCTTGTGATGGTCACCTGCACAGTCCCCAAAGAAGGGGCGCGCCGGGGCGACAAGCTCGACGTGCACGTTCAGGCCTGGCACAACGCCCAGAGCCTCGAGGGCGGGCGCCTGTTCATCACGCCGCTCCGCGGGCCGACCAAGGCGACGAGCCAGGTGTACGCCTTCGCGGAGGGCGCCGTGTCGTTCGACGGCGAGTCGCGAACCACCGGCCGGGTCCGGGGCGGGGCGCGAGTCAGCGCCGATGTGGTGATGGGCGAGGTCGTGCGCACAGACGGGTCGTTCACCCTCATCATCGAGCCGAATTACGCGGGCTGGACCACGAGCAAACTGGTTGCGGCGGCGATCAACAGCGAGCGCCAGGGCCTGGAGGAGACCACCTTCAGCCTCGCGCAGTCGATCGATGAACGATCGGTCCGCGTGCTGATCCCCGAGGCCGAGCTCGTCGATCCCGCTGGGTTCATCGCGAGCATCCAGGAGATCAGGCTCGATCATTCGCTCCTTTCGCTCCCGGCGCAGGTCATCGTGAACCAGGCCGAGGGCACGATCGTCGTCACGGGCAACGTGGAGATCAGCCCGGCGGTAATCAGCCATCGTGATCTGGTCGTCACGACCGTTGAACCCTCCAGGCCGCCCACACCCGAACTCCCGCGCATCGAGCAGTCGACGTGGACGTCGATCGGCACGAACGCGTCGGATCGGGAAGAGACCCGGGTGCAGAACCTGCTGGAGGCCCTCAAAGCCATGGCGGTCCCGGTCGAAGACCAGATCGCGATCCTCTCGAAGCTGCACGCCGCCGGCGCGCTCCACGCGGAACTGGTGATCGAATGACGGGCGCGGACCTCACCGGAGCGCTGGAGACCTCGGTTCCCCGGATGTGGGATGCCGCGTCGCTGCGGCGCGGCGTCGACCCGGCATCCGGCGGCCCCTCGTTCTCCAGCGTGCTCGGGCGTTTCAAGCCGGACGTGGCCACGATGTCGCCGGAGGAGAAGGCCAGGGCCGCCGCCGAGGAGTTCGTCGCGACCAGCCTCGTGCTGCCGGTGCTCAAGCAGCTGCGCGAGACCAACGAGGCGTGGGGGCCGTTCAAGCCGGGGCGCCACGAGAAGGTGTTCGGCGACATGTTCGACGGTGAGATCGCGTCGCAGATCGTCTCGGCGCAGAACTTCCCGCTCGTCGATCGCCTGGCACGCGATCTGCTGGCGGGGGAGAAGGCCCAGGCCGCGCTGCGCGACACCGGGCCGAGCGTGGACACGGAGGCGTAGCGCTATGGGTCGGGACCAGACAACACCGAACGCCGGGCTGAGAGAACTCGAGGGCATCTGTGTCGCGCTCGTCGAGCGCTACGAGGTGCTCGGCTCGCTGGCGCGCGAGCGCCACGCCGCGCTCCGTCTCGCTGATCCCAAGGGCGTCAACGCCTGCATCGAGCGCGAGGGCGTGGTGGTGCAGCAGATCGGCGAGATCGAGCAGCGCAGGGCGCAGATCGTGCGCGGGATCGCACAGGACCTCGGGTCGGCCGATGCCGAGCACACGACGATCGGCTGGATCGCCGATCGCGTCGGCGGCGCCGAGGGCGATCGCCTCCGGGAGCAGGCGACGCGCCTCCGAGAGCGGATGGAGGCCGTCCAGCGCGAGAACGAGATCGTCAGGCGAGCGCTCAACCACCTCAGCGCGCACATGCAGGGGCTGTGGAAGCAGGCGTCGGTGCTGCTCAACCACGCCAAGACCTACGGACGGATGGGCGCGGTCGAGCCGGGGCCGCGCGTGCTCTCGGCGCTGGACCTGACTTCCTAGGCACTCGCACGGATCGCTCGCGCAGGAGGCGCACGCGTGGGACTCACCAGCTCGCTCTTGATCGGACAGACGGCGCTCTCGGCGAGCCAGCTCGCGCTGCAGGTCACGGGCAACAACATCGCCAACGTCGGCACCCAGGGGTACCACCGCCAGCGGGTCTCGCTCGCGGGGATCCCCGCGAGCGATCGGCTCGGCAACGCGTTCTTCGGCGCGGGCGTAAAGATCGACGACGTGCAGCGGATCCTCGATCCGGCCGTGCAGGCGCGCCTGCGCAACAGCATCTCCGACGAGCAGTCGGCGTCCGTCGCGTCGAGCATCCTCGATCAGATCGAGTCGCTGATGGGCGAGCTGACCGATCAGGATCTCTCCAGCCAGCTCGAGTCGTTCTTCAGCGCCTTCAGCGAGCTGGCCAACAACCCCGCCGCGACGTCGAACCGTGCGTCGGTCGTCGAGCAGGGGGCGGCGCTGTCGACGTTCATCCGCGGCCTGCGGGGCGACCTGGGCGCCATGCGCAAGCAGACCGACGCCCAGCTCTCGACCAACGTGGAGCGTGCCGACGCGATCATGACCGAGATCGCCTCGCTGAACTCGGCGGTCGTCAGCGCCGAGCTCGGGTCCGGCACCGACGGGAACCTGCGCGACCAGCGTGACACGCTGATCAACGAGCTCGCCGAGCTCATCGACATCACCGTGATCGAGCAGGACTCCGGAGCCGTGGACATCCTCGTGGGCTCGACCCCGGTGGTCACCGGCTCGCGCACCCGCGGCCTGGAGATCGACTTCGTCACCGAGGGTTCGACGCTCGAGGCCCGTGTCCAGACCCGCCTGGACACCGAGAAGCTCAAGATCGACTCGGGGCTCATCGGTGGGCTGCTCGCCGAGCGCGACGGCACGATCACCGACACCATCGCGGACCTCGACGAGCTGGCCGCGACCCTCATCTTCGAGGTGAACCGCCTGCACAGCTCCGGACGCCCGTCGAGCCGCCTGACCGACGAGACCGGCACGCTCGAGTTCCCGGTGCCGGACCAGAGCCGCGCCCTCAACGATCCGGCGAACTCGATCATGCAGCTGATCGCCGGGGGCGCCGCGAGCGGCAGCTTCGAGGTCGTCATCACCGACGCCTCGGGCAACCAGTCCAAGACGCTCGTGAACATCGACCTCGACGGGATCGACAACGCGGGCATCGCGGGCACCACCGACGACACCTCGCTGGACGACCTGGTCGCGTCGCTCGACGCGATCGCCAACCTCAACGCCGAGGTCACGGCCGACGGAAAGCTGCGCGTGTACACCGACGCCGGGTTCGATGTCAGCTTCGCCGGCGACACCTCGGGCGTGCTGGCGGTTGTGGGAATCGGGACCTACTTCACCGGGCGGAACGCCTCGGACATCGACATCCACGCCGAGCTCGAGGCGGACCCGGATCGGCTCAGCATCGGCCTCGGAGAGGGGACCAACGAGACCGCGCTCGCGATCGCGGCCCTGCGCGACACCGGCGTGTCGACCCTCGGAGGCGACACGATCTCGGGTCGCTGGCAGAAGACAGTCGAGAAGACGGCCGTCCAGACCGTCAGCGCCCGCACGCAGGCGAGCGCCGCGTCGTCTGTCCGCGCGAGCCTCGAGGCGCAGCAGGCGGCGGTCAGCGGCGTCAGCCTGGACGAAGAATCGATCAACCTCATCGCCTACCAGCAGCAGTACCAGGGCGCGGCCCGGTTCATCTCGCTGGTGAGCGATCTCACGCAGATCCTGCTGGGGCTGGTGTAGCCATGGCGTCTATCCCTCCATCGATCGGGCGCGTCCCGAACAGCCTCGTTTCGCTGCTCACGACACGGAACATCAACAGCACGCAGACCCAGCTGCTGCGCGAGCAGATCGGGCTCTCCACCGGCCTGCGCGTGCAGCGCCCGAGCGACGACGCCGTGGCGTCGAGCGTGATCGGCGCGATCGACCGGGACCTGGAGACCGCGTCGCAGCGCGATCGCAACATGAGCCACGCCGCGGCGCTGCTCGGCAACATCGACGCCTCGCTCGCCGAGATCAACGAGGGGCTGCTCGAGGCCAAGGGCATCGCGGCCAGCCAGATCGGAGTCGGGTCCGACGAGTCGACCCGGCGCAGCCAAGCCCAGGTCGTCGACGCGATCATCGACGGAATGGTCGGGCAGTTGAACTCATCGTTCGCCGACGTGCACCTGTTCGCCGGCGGGCGGACGGGCGAAGAGCCGATCGAGCGCATCGGCACCGGGTTCCGCTACCGGGGCGAGGGCCAGGGCCTGTTCACCGACCTGGGCCCGGGCATCCGCTTCCCGTCGACGATCGGCGCCGACAGCGCGATCGGCGCGCTCTCGTCCCGCGTGAAGGGCGATGTCGATCTCAATCCTCAGCTCACGATGGGAACGCTCGTCCGCGACATCCGCGGCCCGATGGGTCCCGACCCTGAATTGGGGTCTCTTCAGGTGACGATCGACTCGGGCACGCCGCCTGCGACCACGGTGTCGGTCGATGTGTCGGGAGCCGAGACCGTCGCGGACGTGGCCTACGCCATCGAAGCGGCGATCCGCGACTCGGATCCCGCGGCGCTCTCGGGGGGCTTCCCTTCGTCGATGACGACCAGCGGTGAGCGCCTCAGCCTGGCCAACATCGCCGCCGGCTACACGATCACGTTCAACGACGCCAGCGCCGGCACGACCGCCCAGGCGCTCGGTCTCGACGGCTTCGCGTTCACGCAGGCCACGCCCACCAGCACCGTGCCCAACACCGAGCTCGACCCCCTCGTGACCGAATTCACGACGCTCGCCCAGCTCAACCCGGCGTCGCCCGTGGTCGCCGGGGACATCGTGTTCCGCAACGGCGGGGCCCAGGGCACCGTGAGCGTCAACCCGGGCATGACCGTGGGAGAGCTCAAGGAGGCGATCGCACGCCTCGATCTGGGGATCCGTCTCGAAGTCGACGAAAGCGGCGACTCGTTCAACGTCATCAACGAACTCAGCGGATCGAAGATGAGCATCGAAGAATCCGGGTCGCTGGCGGCGACCAGCCTGGGCATCCGCACGCTGAGCGGGACGACGGCGCTGTCGGTCTTCAACGACGGCAGGGGGGTCGTGATCGCCGACGGCGAGACCGACCCGACGACGGGGCTGCCCGACCCGAACCGGAACATCGATTTCGAGATCACGATGACAGACGGGACGGTGGTCCCCGTCGACCTCGTGCCCGGCGATCTCGACTCGGTCGACGACCTCCTGGCGCGCATCAACTTCGAGGCCGCGGTGGTCGGCGCAGGGGCGACGTTCACCGCCCGGCTCGCCGCGAACGGGAACGGGATCGAGTTCGAGGACACCTCCGGCGGCGCCGGACAACTCTCGATCGAATCGCTCAACGGGTTCGCGGCAGAGGATCTCGGCCTGCTCGACGGGGCCAGTTCCGGGGGGCCGCCCGCGACCATCGTCTCGTCGGACCGCGCCACGGTCCGCGTCGACAGCACGTTGTCCACGCTTATCGAGCTTCGCGACGCCCTGCTGGCCAACGACGAGATTGGCATCGAACTTGCGGGGGAGCGTTTGGAGTCCGACCTGGATCACGTGATCCGGGCACGAGGGCTCGTCGGCGCGCGTGCGTCGAGACTGGAAGACTCACAGGAGCGGCTGCAGGACGTGACCCTTCTGAACCAGGAGATCAAGAGCAGCCTTCAGGACTTGGACTACGTCGAAGCATCCGTCCGCTTCAGCACGCTGCAGGCGCAGCTGCAGGCGGCGCAGCAGACGACGGTGACGATCAGCCAGCTCACTCTGCTCAACTTCCTCGGTTAGGGGGTTGGGCTCGACAGCGAACGGTCCCGGCGCAGCGGCCGCGTCGGGGCGAGGACAGGAAGTCGCCCGCGTGGGACGCGGGCCCGTCCAGGATGGGACGGCCGCGTTGGAATGGAGCACTCCGATGGAAGTGCAGACGACACGTTTCGGCACGGTGGAGATCGCGGAGGACCGCGTGATCACCTTCCCGAAGGGCCTGCTCGGGTTCGGACAGCAGACGCGATTCTGCCTGCTGCAGCCGACGGACGACGCCTGCTTCTTCTGGTTGCAGTGCATCGACGAGCCCTCGCTCGCGTTCGTGGTCACCGACCCGAACCAGTTCTTCCCCGAGTACACGGTGCCCGTCCGCCAGGAACAGATGGACGAGCTGCGCCTCAAGTCGCTGGAAGACTCGCAGGTGTTTGTGATCGTGAACAAGGTGGGCGGCACGCTGACCGGCAACCTGCAGGGGCCGCTGGTCGTGAACGTCGTCGACCGCGTCGGAGAGCAGTTCGTGCTCGCAGAAAAGAAGTGGACGACGCGTCACGAGTTGCTGACGCTCGAGAAGGTCAAGAAGGCCGTGTCGGCCTAGGTGAGAGCGGGCGGCGCGCTCGGCCGGAAGGAGCCGGCGGGGCGCGACGCGGCCGAGGCGGATGCCTCGGCGGCCGCACCGGACAGCGGTTCGCATCGGCGAGGAGCGCCATGGATGCGGGGTCCGGTTCGGCGGAAGCACACTCCAAGGAAGGAGCCGTTTGCAATGCTGGTGCTCTCACGTCAGCGGGACGAGACAATCATGATCGGCGACGAGGTCGAGATCACGGTTGTCGACATCCGCGGAGACAAAGTAAGGCTCGGGATCTCGGCGCCCTCGCGCATCGCCGTGCACCGCAAGGAGGTGTACGAGGCGATCAAGGCCGAGAACCGCCAGGCCGCCAACGTCGGTGATGACGACGTCGAGCCGCTGCGCTCGGCGGTGCGCCCCGGCGCCTCTCGCGGCGCCCGCGCCGCCAACCTCAGGGGCGGCGGTTCGGTGCGTCAGCGCGACGCCTCTCCCAACCAGTCGCCCCCCGGCGGCGCGAGCCAGTCGCGCCCGGACGAGGGCGCCAGGAGGCGAGCCTGACATGCCGCGCACTTCACACAGATCAATCTCGCGGAGGAGCGAGTTCAGCGGGTCCCACGGAATTCGAACCAGCTGCACGACCGGATGCCCCGAGCACCCGGCGGCGGATCGGCGCTAGCAATCACGGAGGATTGTCATGGCGAGGATCAATACAAACGTCCCCAGCCTGATCGCTCAGGCGAATCTCGCGAAGGCCAACTCCGGACTGGAGCAGCGCCTCGAGAGGCTCGCCACCGGCCTGCGCATCACACGCGGCGCCGACGACCCGGCCGGCCTCATCGTCTCCGAACGCTTGCGATCGGAGATCCGCGGAATCGATCAGGGCATACGAAACTCTGAGCGCGCCAGCAGCGTCATCGCGACGAGCGAGGGCGCGCTCGCCGAGGTCAGCGAACTGCTGAACTCGGTCAAGGCCCTCACGGTCGAGGCGGCGAACACCGGCGCGATCAGCCCCGAAGAAGTCGCGGCGAACCAGCTGCAGATCGACTCGGCCATCGAGTCGATCACGCGCATCGCCAACACGACCCGCTTCGCCGGCCTCCGCCTGCTCGACGGGTCGCTCGGCTACAGCCTCAGCGGCGTGGCGACCGGCGACATCCTCCAGGCGAAGGTGTTCAGCGCCCAGTTCGGCAACCGCTCGACGTTCGACGTCGACGTCCAGACGATCGGCTCGGCCCAGACCGCCAACCTCTTCCTCCGGGCCGACTTCTCGGCCACGGTCGGCGGCGGCGCGGTCGACGGGCAGCTGCCGTCCTCGACCACGCTCGAGATCGCCGGGCCCGAGGGCGTCGTGGAGCTCACGTTCCCGTCCGGGACGACCATCCAGGACATCCGCGACGCGGTCAATTCGCGCTCCAGCGTCACCGGTGTCGAGGCGGCGCTCAACAACGGCGGCAACGTCGCCTCCGGCCTCGTGTTCTCCAGCACCGACTTCGGCTCAAAGGCCTTCGTCAGCGTGCAGAAGATCGACGGCGGCTCGGCGCTCGACTTCGCCAAGGTCATCAACGACGGGCCGGGCCCGGCGGCGTACGGCACGAACACCACGACCGCCGAGCGCGACGAAGGCAAGGACGTCGTCGTGCTCGTCAACGGCGCCGTGGCGACCGGTCGCGGGCTCGAGGTGAGCGTCCGGGGGCCGGAGCTCGAGCTCGAGGCCGTGCTCACCGAGGCGTTCGCCACCACCATCAGCGGGACCAGCTCGCAGTTCGCCATCACCGGCGGCGGGGCGAAGTTCCAGCTCGGCCCGGAAGTCACGCCGCTCCAGCAGTCGAACATCGGCATCGATTCGATCGCCGCCTCCCGCCTCGGCGGAACCGCGATCGACGACGGCACCGGCAACTTCGTGGTGCAGTTCCTCAGCAGCCTCAAGTCCGGCGGTATCAACGATCTCTCCAGCGGGAACTTCTCCAACGCCAGCGAGATCCTCGAGTCGGCGATCGACGATGTCTCCAGCCTCCGCGGGCGCCTCGGCGCGTTCGAGCGCAACGTCGTGCAGACCAACATCCGGTCCCTGCAGGCGGGCCTCGAGAACATCACCGCCAGCGAGTCGGTGATCCGCGACGCGGACTTCGCGGCAGAGACGAGCGCCTTGACGCGGAGCCAGATCCTGACCAGCGCCGGCACATCGGTCCTCGCCCTGGCGAACTCCAACGCCCAGACGGCTCTGCAGCTGCTCGGCTAGCTCGCCTTCAACAGCCCGAAACCCAGCGGCCCGGCCGGAGACCCTCCGGCCGGGCTTTCTTTTTGGCCTGACCGGATCCGGGGTGTCCCTGCTCGGGAAGCGGGTGCCCCGGTCGGGTAGGGCGGATCGGGCCGTCCGGATTATCGCCCCTCGAGCGCGAACCCTTGCCGGTTGTGCGGACCCCCCGGCACCGCGCAGAGGGCGGCGTGTTCATGCCCGTTTGCAAGCTGACGATTCCTTTTCACGGACGCGTCGAATGTCGGCGCTCCGGGGTGGGTCCAGCACGCTGCGCGTGCGAAGCCCGAGGTCGGCTCGCCGGTGTTCGGCGAACGGCGAAACACGTTTAGGCGGCGACGGATGCCGCCGCCAGACTGAGCGCCGACCCCATCGGGCGGCAACGAGTTCACGGAGGAATCCCATGAGCCGGATCAACACGAACGTCACGTCTCTCATCGCGCAGCGCGTCCTGGGCCAGAACAACCAGACGCTCGGCCAGTCCCTCGAGCGCCTCAGCACCGGCCTCCGCGTCAACCGCGGCAAGGACGACCCCGCCGGCCTGATCGCCTCGCAGAACCTCCGCGCCGAGAAGGCCGCGCTGTCGACCGCGATCAGCAACGCCGAGCGCGCCGACCAAGTCGTGAACATCGCCGAGGGCGGCCTCGACGAGGTCACCGGCCTCCTCACCGAGCTGCAGTCGCTCGTGACGCAGACCGCCAACGACGCCGGCCTCTCCCTCGAGGAGAAGGAAGCCAACCAGCTCCAGATCGACTCGATCATCCAGACCATCGACCGCGTCGCCGCCGCGACCAGCTTCCAGGGTCTCAAGCTCCTCAACGGC
>JANQNP010000062.1 GCA_028279505.1 Dehalococcoidia bacterium | reverse complement strand
AGGCGAAACACCCCTCGCTCCGCTCCGGCCCCGCGACCGCCGAGGTCGCACCCCCTCCGACAGAGGGGCCGGCGGGGACCCTACCCCGCCCGCACGGCTGGCATCACCTCTTCGACGAACGCCTGGAGTGCATCCCACTCGATCGGAGGCCGGATCGCGATACTCACCCGCTGTGCGCCCGACTCCTCGTACCGCTTCAGCGTCTCGATCGCCTGCTGAGGCGACCCGCTCAGCGCCCCGCCACGGGTGAACGTCGTCGCCCGCTCCTCCAGCACTCGCGCCGCATCCGCCTCGTTCGCCCCCATCAGCATGTGCAGATTCACCGAGCGCTCCAGATCCGACGGATCGCGGTCCACCCGATCGCACCACTCGTCCAGCACCCCGTTCAGCCGCTCGAACTCCTCCACATTGATGTAGGGCACGTTCCACCCGTTCGCGTACTGCGCCGCGATCCGCAGCGTCCGCTTCTCCCCGCGTCCCCCCACCACGATCGGGATCGGCGACTGCACCGGCCGAGGAAACAGCGTCGCCTCCTCTGCCCGGTAGTACTCCCCGCTGAACGTCGTCCGGTCCTGCGAGAACATCCCCCCGATGATCTGGATCCCCTCCTCCAGGCGATCCAGCCGCTCCTTCACCGACGGGAACGTGTACCCGTAGCCCGCGTGCTCCTGCACGTGCCACCCGGCCCCCAGCCCCGCCTCCACCCGGCCATGCGAGGCGTGATCGATCGTCATCAGGCTCTTCGCCAGCAGCGCCGGGTTGCGGTAGTTCATGCAGAACACGTGGCAGCCGATGCGCACGTGCTCCGTCTCCGCCGCCAGCAACGTCATCGCCGCAATCGCCTCGAACGCCGGGTGCGTCCCATCGATCGGCGGTGCCTCGTAGAAGTGATCCCAGATCGAAATGAAATCCCAGCCGTTGCCATCGATGTAGCGCCACAGCCGCCGCAGCTCGTCCAGCTCCACATCCTGCTGCCCCGTGTGCACACCCAGCTTCAGCGCCATCAGCCCGACCTTCCGAGGTTCCCCGAATCGAGCGTCAATATAGGGGTGCGCGAAGCCGCCGGTATCCGCAGCCGTGGCGAACACTGAACCGATCCCCCCGCCAGTCCCGTCCGCACCCGTCCCGCGAACGCGCCTCCGAGGACCCGCCACCACCGAGCCTCGCGCAAACAGCCGCGAAGCGTCCCAAAGCCGCCGAAGGCGGGCGAAGCCGGTTGTTCGCAATCAGCTCGCGCCGCTACGCTATTCGCCCGGCAGCGTGATCGCGGGCGGTTAGCTCAGTTGGTACGAGCGCACGCTTCACACGCGTGAGGTCACTGGTTCGAGCCCAGTACCGCCCACCAGCTGCACTGACGTTCAGCACCCACGACGCCGGACCGGATTGAGCGTGCCGAAGTGGCGGAACTGGCAGACGCGCTACGTTCAGGGCGTAGTGGGCCTTGCGCCCGTGTGAGTTCGAATCTCACCTTCGGCACCAGGCGTGCGCTCGTAGCTCAGTGGATAGAGCGCTGCCCTGCGGAGGCAGAGGTCGGAGGTTCGAATCCTCCCGAGCGCGCCATCGACCCCCATCGACCTGTTCGCCCCACCCCGCTGAAGCCCGGGCGACCGAGGCCTTAGCCCTCCGCGTCCCTCGCCCGAAACCAACCCGTTCGTCCCTGGACCGCCGAGCAGCTCTCCTAGAACGCCGTAGCACGCGCCCGCCGTGCGCACCTCGACCAAGGTCCCTTGAGATAGAGGACCAACTGCTGTTGATACTAAGTCTCATTAATCAGACGCTCGCCGGCCAGTGAAGCTCGGCTGGGCAGGCGCGATGCGAGCCCGGTCGAAGGATGAAACGGTGGAGATACGAATGAACTGGCGGAGATCAGCGCGGATCAGCCGCGGACCGCTCGCGTTGCTGTTGGCCTTGACGATCGCCGTGGCGAGTCTCGCCGCGGCGTGTACGGACGACGACGATCCGACCGCGACCCCGACCGCTACGGAGGCCGTGGCGGCCACGACCGCCACACCAGCGCCGACCGAGGACCATGACGATCACGATGACCATGATCACGACGACGATGACCACGATCATGACAACCACGATCACGAGGACGGAGACTCCGAGGGGTCGAGCGACGCGGCCGGTGACTCGGGCGACCGGACGCGCGGACGTCTGGTAGTTGCGTCGGCGACGCTTCCCGAGGTCTACGTCGTGGACCTGGACACGTTCGAGCTCACGACGCTAGCCGTGACGGCCCCGAGCGCGATCCTCCAGGGCACGGGTGGGCTGAGCCCCTACAGCTGGATGGTGCACTACGCGGACAACCGCGTTGAGATCGTGGACGTCGGGACCGACTTCACCCGACACGGTGCCCACTACCACATCAGCGAATCCGAGCCCGAGCTGACCGCGTTCGCAATGGACGGCCCGAGCCCGGCCCACATCGTCGAGCACGCCGGGTTGGTGGCTGTGTTCTTCGACGGCACGGGCGAGATCAGGCTCGTCACCGAGGACCAGATCACCGCGGGCGGGGAAGTCGACATCGAAACCGTGATGGCGAACATGCCGCACCACGGGGTCGCCCTCGACTTCCACAGTCATCTGCTCGTGACCAGGGCCGAGATGATCGATGACCAGGCGTCTCCCAATGGCGTGGTCGCGTTCGCTCACGATGACCCGAGCACGACGGTGTTCGAGAGTGGCACCTGCAGCAACCTGCACGGCGAGGCGGCACTCGGCCACTACATCGCGTACGGCTGCGACGAGGGTGTGCTCGTCATTCACCACACCCACATCCCGGTCAGCGGCTTCTCGGAGACGATGGTCGCTTACCCGGAGGGCGCGAGTGGCCGGCCGTTCTTCTTCAAGTCCCACCCGGATTCGTCGGTAATCGTCGGAATCTCGGGCGGCGGACTGGTGGCGGTCGATCCGGCTGCCTCGGCGTTGGCCGAACGCAGTGTGCCCTCGACGCCGAGGGAGATCGCGTTCGAGGACGGGGAGCACCTGCTCGTGCTCGGCTCGGACGGCGCCCTGTACCGGGTGTCGCTCGACGACTTCTCGGTCGAAGGAGACCCGCTGCCGCTGGTCCCGACCTTCGCTGAGGAGGACACGGCCAACATCCACGTTGCTGCGAACCGGCTGTACGCCGTCGACAGCCGCGATGCGTCGGTGGTCGCTGTCGACCTCGAGGCCTGGGAAGTCCTCGACGCCGGGATCGTGCTCCCGTCGGAGCCGTTCACCTTCTCGTTCCGCGCAGTCTCGGCTGTTTCGCCGGACTGGTAGCGCAGAGCCCCCTGGGCTGCGGGGTGGAGTGCATCGCGATGCGCTCCACCCCGCCTGCCTCACGGGATGCCGGGACCACGATTCAATCGGCGCCCGCACTCAAGGCGACCTACTAGCTCCGCCGCGAGCCAGCGGCCGGCCGCGCTCTGATTGACCGGACGAGGCCGCTCAGCTCCCCGAGGGCTTCATGACCAGGACGGCGCCGTCCTGCGGCTCCGAGACCTCCACCGCATGGCCCTCGAGCGCCGCCCGGACGTCGGCGGCTGTCACCGCCTGCCAGGAACTCGTCGCGCTGAGCGAGCGAACCACCCGTTGCTGCTCGTCGAGTACCTCGTAGAGCTGTTCGGTCTGGCCCGTGGCGGGCATGTGGTAGGTCGCCCGATAGACGAAGCGGCCAACCTGCCGCTCCCGGGGCGCTAGCTTCGCGCCGCCTCGCGGCACCTCCGGGTTCACGGTCAGCAACGCCGATCGCCCGGGCGCCAGACTGCCGGCGATCCACTCCAGGAGGGCGGTCCGCTCGGCGACAGTCAGGTGCCCGAGCATGTGCGTCGCGATGACACCGTCCACGCGGTCGGGCAACCCATCGAGGCCCTCCGAGACCGTCTGAGCCAGCACGGTCACGCGTTCCAGCACGCCGGCGGTGTCGAGCCGCGCCACCAGCATCGACCGCATCGTGTTGTTCGGCTCAAGCGAGAAGATCTCTGCCTCGCTCACCTCCGCCAGCATCGCCGAGCCCAGACCGCTGCCGGCACCGATATCGACGATCACCCCATCAGGACCGATGTCGCCGAAGGTCTCCCGCACGAGGTCGCGCAACTCGCGCCACCTCGCGGGCATGTGAACTTCGTGGTGTTCGGCCGTCGCGTCATAGTGAGACTTCATGCGCCCTCCCTAACCCTGCTCAGACCATTCAGCTCACCGCCGGCCGCGTGACCAGGACCACACCGACCTGAGGCTCCGAGACTTCGACGGGATGATCGGCGAACGCCGCCCGGATGTCGGCAGCCGTCACCGCATCCCAGGAGCTGGCCTCGCTCAGCGAGCGAACCACCTGCTGCTGCTCGTCCAGAACCTCGAACACCCCTTCGATGCGGCCGGGGACCGGCGAGTGGCTGGTCACCCGGTACACGAAGCGGCCGACCTTCCGCTCCTGGACGGCCGGTTCGGTTCCTTCGGGCGGGACCTCGGTACCGACGGTCAGCAACGCGGATCGCCCGGGCGCCAGACTGGTCGCGATCCATTCGAGGAACGCCGTCCGTTCGACCTCGGTCAGGTGCCCGAGCATGTGCGCCGCGACGACACCGTCCACGCGGTCGGGCAGCCCACCGAGGCCCTCCGAGAGCGATTGAGCCAGCACGGTCACGCGTTCCAGCACGCCGGCGGTGTCGAGCCGCGCGACCAGCATCGACCGCATCGTGTTGTCTGGCTCGAGGGCGATGATCTCCGCCTCGCTGACCTCCGCCAGCATCGCCGAGCCGAGACCGCTGCCGGCGCCGATATCGACGACCACCCCATCAGGCCCGACGTCGCCGAAGGTCTCCCGCACCACGTCGCGCAGCCGGTCCCACGCCGCCGGCATGTGAACCTCGTGGTACTCAGCTCGGGCGTCGTAGTCGGAGTCCATGCGCCCTCCCGATCACCGAGCGAGTCGCGTCACCGCCGCGACGTCACGCGGCGCTCGTCGCGTTCGAGGCGCCAGTCCCCGGCGCTGCGGCGCAAGCTCACCACGCCCTGCGGTAGAGCGACTCCAGCGAGGTCGCGTCGACGGGAACCGGGTTCGAGAGATTGACCGGGTCGACCGACGCGTCCTCGACGAGCACCGGAAGCAGGTCGTCGTCGCCACCGAGGTCCTTGATCGAGCGATCGATGCCGATGTCGCCCCGCAGCTGAACGACCGCGTCGATCGCCGCCGTCCCGCTCGCCGCGACAGACGGCGCGAGCACGCGCCCCACCTCGGCGTACTTGTCGGCGCGCTCCGGCATGTTGTGCTCCATGACGGCCGGCAGCATCGTCGCCAGCGTCTGGCCGTGCGCCGCGTTGAGCCGGGCCGAGATTGCGTGGCCGGTCCCGTGCACCGAGCCGAGGCCCGCGACGTTGAACGCCATCGCCGCCATCGAGGACGCCAGCAGCATCTGCGAGCGAGCCTCTTCGTTCGTCCCATCCTCGACGGCGTCGCGCAGATGCGTCGCGACCTTCTCGATCGCCTCCATCGCGATCGCGTCGGAGTAGGCGGTCGAGCGCGCGGAGACGAACGCCTCGACGGCGTGGGTCAGCACGTCGAAGCCACAGGTCGCGGTCGGGTAGGCCGGGAGACCGATCGTGAGGTCGGGATCGAGGACCGCGACCGTCGGCGTGATGCTCGGGTGCATCACGTAGGTCTTGCGACCGAGCTCGGTGTTCGTGATGACGCACGCGCTGTTCGTCTCCGAGCCAGTGCCTGCCGTGGTCGGCACTGCGATGACCGGCGCCTTCGCCTCGACTGGCGTCGATGCCTGCATCGCCTGCACCGTGCCGCCGTTCGCTGCCAGTAGCGCAATCGACTTGCCCGCGTCCATGGACGACCCGCCGCCGATGGCGAGGACACAGGCCTCGCCGAGCGCGCGGAGCTTCTCCGCACCGTCTTCGACGTTCTTGTCGGTCGGGTTCGGCTCAACGCCGTCGTAGACCTCGACGGTCAGATCCGCGGCCTGGAGCGCGTCGAGGACCTCATCCAGCACGCCGGCGCCCGCTAGGTTCTTGTCGGTGACGACCAAGACCGAGTTCAGTCCCGCGGCCCGAATGTGGCCGCTGAGCTCGAGGCTCGAGCCCTTGCCGAAGACGAGCGGGGGCAGCGGGCGGACGGTGAAGTTCTGGGTTGCGAGCACGGCAGACTCCTCTACCTGGGTATGTCGGACGATTCGACAGCTGTTTGGCCATAGCGCACGCGGAGCATCACGCCGCTTATTGAGACGTTGTATCACGTGACGAGGCAGAAGCGAATCTGAGGTCGAGTCCGACGAGCAACCGCACTCCGCCGAGCGCGCCAGCGTCGTCCGGCCGGCCCTGTGGGTCGCCTATGCCGGTGGGAGCCGGTACACCTCGCGAGCCACGCCGCTGAACATCAGCGCCTGCTCGGCATCCGTGTACTTCCCGGCGATCTTCTTGAGGCCGTTCCACAGCACCGGGTAGCTGAGCGACCGCCGATCGACCGGGAAGTTGCTCTCGAACATGCAGCGCTCGGGCCCGAAGCACGCGATCGCGTGGTCGTAGTACCGCTCCTGCGCCTCCACGAACTCGTCCGAGGTCGGCGGCACATCCCTCGTGTCCCAGCCGAAGCCGACGTCCGGCATCGCCAACCCACCCAGCTTCGCGTAGACGTTCGGACACTCCGCGACGGCCGCGATGTCGTCCTTCCAGACCTCGAAGATCTCCTCGCGCTTGCCGGCGTATTGCCCAACGCCGAGCGGCTCCCCGAAGTGATCGAGGATCATCGTCGTACCGGGCACCGCGGCGGCGAGGTCTCGGAAGTCCCGGATCTGGTGGTGGTAGATCCAGGTGTCGTAGCTCAGCCCCAGCTCCCCGAGCCGGGCAACGCCGCGCCGGAACTCCTCCATGGCGAACAGACCAGGCTGCGCCCGACCGGGAATGCTCAGCGCCTCGGGATTGGGCTCGTGCGCACCGGAGTGGCGAATCCCGCGGAACAGCCCGTTGCCCGCCACCTCGTGCGCGTCGATCACCTCATCGAGGTGCTCGCCCCTCAGGTCGGCGTGCGCAACGATGCCGGCAATCGTCGCGGTGCCGGCCATCGCCGCTGACTTCGCGGCCCGGTCCGCGACGTACTCGGTCTCACCGACAGGCCGCAGATGCTCCGGCCCCTCGGTCCGATACGAGGCACGAGCCTCGACGAACACCGTCTGCACCACGTTGTGCCCGGAGCCGGTATCAGCGAGCAGGCCCTCCAGGTCGTAGCCCCGCTCGGGCTGCGGCCAGAGGTGATGGTGCGGGTCGACAATCTCCCGCTCCGGATCGATGACATCCTCTTGCACCTGGTCCAACCAGGCATCGTTCGTGTTGCTGACCACGGTGGTCTCTTTCTTGCTAATGAATCCAATGGAGCCGGCAGTGTAGACCGCGGCGCGCGCGGCGACGGGTTCAGCGATCTTGGGCTGAGCGACCGCCGAGGGAAGCTGGGAACAGAGGACGCCACGAACTGCTAAGCCCATGTGCAGCCCTGGCACCGAGCGGTATTGAGCGGTAGAGCGCGACTAACTCGCTGACGTCTCGGCCGGCGACCCGGGGCCGTGCACCGAGAACACCTCCCGCCAGCGCACCCCCAGCAGCCAGAACGCCACCAGCCCCGTCCCCACGATCCACAGGTTCGTCGACAGGTGCACCGCGATCGCGTACGACAGCGCCACCGCCGGGTCCACACCCGCCGCCGTCAGCACCCCACCCACGAGGGCTTCGTACGGACCGAAGTTCCACAACGCGATCGGAATCGCCACCGCCAGGTTCGCCGCCACCATCACCGCCACGAACGTCGGGTACGACAACCCGAGCCCGAACGCCTGGCCGAACAGCGCGAACACCCCCGCCTCCACCAGCCACGCCGGCACCGACAGCGCGACCGCACCGAGCGTCCGAGGCCAGTGTCGCAGCGCCTCGAGCCCGGCCCGCGCCTGCGCCGTCAGACGCATCGCCGGCTCACGCCACCCGCGTGGCAGCGCGCGGAGCCACCGCGACTCCGGCCCGACCGCGTGCCGGCTGAGGATGATCGCGACGCTGAACGCCACCAGCGCCACCACCGACAGCGACACGATCGCCGCCGTCGAAACCGTCGACAGCGCCTCGATCTCGTCGAACGCGAACAGCGCCACCAGCAGGAACAGCACGAACACCAGCCCGTCCAGCGACGCCTCCACCACGAACACCGAGGCCGCCAGCCCGGCGCGCGAAGCCCCGTAGCGGTTCGCCAGCACCTGGATCTTCGCCACGTCGCCCACCCGCAGCGGCAGCAGGTTGTTCACCATGTTCCCGATCAGGAACGCGCCGAACAGCGCGCGCTGCGGCGGTGCCACGCCCAGCCCGCGCAGCAGGTAGCGCCACCGCCACGAATCGATGTACTTCGCCGTCGTGAACAGCAGCAGCGCTGGCAGCACCCAGGCGAACTCGACGCCTGCGACCGCGTCCCGCAACTCATCGAGGTCAATGGAACGAAAAGCCAGCAGCGCGAACGCCGCCGTGAACAACGCCTGCCAGGCGAGTCGGATCCGCAGCGACCCGGACCACGGCGCGAGGCCCCGCCACCACGCCTCGGCGCCCGCCCCGGCTCCCATGGTCAGACCGTATCAGAGCCCGATCGCCCCCACCGACCGCCCGCCACCACACCCGCGATGCGCCGCCATCCCACGTGCCCCGCACGGACGGCCACCCACCGAGGTACCGTCACCCCATCGAGGATCGCGTCCGCGCGCCCCCACCATCCCGCGCGTCCGCCATCGAGGCCGGCATGACCGACACACCACCACCCGCCGACCCCGCCCCCTCCGAGGCCAGCGACCCCGCCGAGGCTCCCGTCCTCCTGGTCACCGCCTGGCACCTCCCGCGCATGCGCTCGATGCCGCGGGCCTTCGTCCACGTGCGCCGGCTCGACCACGCCACGCGCAACGCGCCCGGCGCCCTCTGGGTCCACCGCTGGATCTCGCGCCGCTCCCTCATGCTCACCACCCGCTGGAAGACCGAGGCCGACGCCCACCGCTGGCTCAACAGCCCGACCTTCGCACGCACCTCGGCAGCGCTCGGCGAGATCGATGGGGCGGTGGAACGAGTCGAGCAGTACCGCGAGGACCCTGAGTCCGAACTGATCGACCGGCCGACGCGAGATCGATCGGGGTAGTCGCGATAGCTACCGGGTCGCCGCCACCGTGCTCGTCCCGGAGCAGCTCAGATCGCCGTCACGCCAGTCGAACGCCTCGGTGCCGCTCATCGTGTCGCTCGCTGGATCGTAGGTCAGCGTGAACGTCACATCCGTCGTCCCGCCATCCGTCTCCGCCTTCGTCCCGCTGAACTCCAGCCGGCCGCCGGCCGCCGCCCCGCTCCAAACCGCCTCGATCTGACCCAGGATCCCCGTCACCCGCACCTCGCCATCGACCACACCGAGGGTGATCGTCTCTGTGTACGGATCGCCGTCACCGCACACCCCGGCCGGTCCCGGATCAACCGTCAGCGTCCATGACCCCACCGGCGACGGCGGCGGAGTCGGCGTTGCGCTGGGAGTCGATGGCGCCGGCGTCACGGTCGGGCCGGGCGTCGGCGACCCGTCGGTTCCCACCCAGGGCACAACCGGATCGAGCCCCTCGAACTGGACGAACACCTCCAGCACCTCGTCATCCCAGCTCGGCCAGGTCGTGTCGGCGAACCCGGAGTTGTCCATGCCCTCGCCCACCGTGAACGTCAGATCGCCGTACACGTCATCGAACTCCGGCGTCTCATCTGACCGGATCCGAAAGTCGCACGGGTTCCCCTCGCACAGCACCGCCCCGCCGTCCCGCCACGACACCGTGATCCACGGCTCCGCGCCGTCGGGCGTCGTCGCCACCAGCGTCATCTCAAGATCGTCCGAGGGCGGGAACGCCACGACCCACGGCCGCTCCGGCGAACAGCTCGAGGTGAATCCATCGTTGAACGTGCAGACGTGATCCTCGCTCGGCGTCTGCACAGTCCCCGAACCCTCCGCCTCGATCTCCAACGTCAACGGCGGCGCATACAACGCAAACACATGCAACCGCGCCGTCTGAACGACCCCATCCTCGGTCGATTCCGGCAGCGCGTCGCCCTGGTCGACGGTCACCTCGCAGAGCCGCTGCACACCGGAACAGATCGGAATCTCCGGATCGTCGTGCCAGTACACCTCCAGCCACGCCAGGCGATTGTCGTCGGCCGGCTCCGCCGTGATCTCCAGCTCTAGCGGTTGGTTCGACATGCCGGGGAGCGACACGACGCTCTCGCCGAATCGTTCGTCCGCCCCTTCCGGGACGTCGCGGCCTGGCTCGAGTGCGCGGCCGCCGCGACCGTTCACGAAGGTCTCGCCGCGCTCCGTCTCGAACGTCAGCTCGCTCGTGCGCACCCGCACCTCCCAGTCCGCGAGCGTCGAGTCGAACAGCACCCACCAGAAACCCTCACGGTCGGTCACACACCCCGGCTCCGACCACCGCTCGACCTCGGCGCCGTCCGCGTTGAGACACCGCCCCAGCGGCCACTCCACGAACTCGTTGGGGTCATACGCGGTAGCGATCAGCTCGATCTCGTCGTACTCCCCGCTCGCGACCACCTCACACGACACATCGTCAAGCTCGAGGTTGCAGCCACCCAGGTGCTCCGCCCCCGGCTCGAACGCGGGCGAGTAGATGTCGATCCGCCCACCCGCAGTCGCGTGACTCACGAGGTTCAACTCGAACGTCATCGACGTCTCGTCGTCGCTGTCCCCACCACCCGTCGACCCGACCGCCGACAGCACCCCGACCACCACCAGCGCCACCGCGCCCCACCCGCGCCAACTCCGGTTGTGCACAGCTCCGCTGGTGCCGCCGACCGCGACTCCCCCGGCCCGGCGCCACCCGATCGCGACGACCGCCACCGCACCTGCGGCCACCACCGTCGCGAGGTCCAGCGGATCGAACGTCCCGGGAACCAGACCACCACTCGAGGCCCCCCACCCGCGCTGCAGCAGCTCGAACGCCGCCGCGAGCGCCGTCGCCACCCCAACCAACCGCGCCCGCCCGGCGAGCGTCGTCGGCCGCAGCACCGCGGCCGCGATCAGCGCGAAGCCAAACAGATGAAGGAACGACGGAAGCGGCCCGAGCGCCGCCTCGAGGCGCGGCGAACTCCCCGCGTCGAGCGCGAGCCAGTCAAACCGAAACAGAGAGTCAGGCCGAGCGACCGCATAGACAGCGGCGCCGGCGAGCAAAGAGAGGAGCCCGCCGGCGAACAGCCAGTCGGAGCGAAACACGAGTCGACGCTGCAACGCGGTTCCGCCCCCTCAGCTCATCCGCCCGGCGAATACTAGCCGAGACCCAGCGCCCCGCCGACCCACCGAGGCCACCCGACCGTCCGAGGGTCAGCGTTGGCGATACCCGTCCGCGGGATGAGACGCCGGCAACCGGTCACCCGCGCCAAACAGCTTCCGCCGCAACGTCCCCTCCGCGTACCCGGTCTTGTAGATCCCCCGCGCCTGCAGCTCCGGCACCACCAGCTCGACGAACTCCTCGTAGCACTCCGGCAGCACCGTGTAGGCCAGGTTGAACCCGTCGATGTCCGTCGCCTCCATCCACCCCGCCAGCTCGTCCGCCACCGTCGAGGGCGATCCAATGATCACGTTCGCCCCGCCGCCCACGACCAGGTTCTCCGCGATCTCACGGACCGTCGGGCTCTCGGTCGCCCGGCCCGACCCCTGGATCGCGTTCCCCCGCACGTCCCCCGGCGCCTCATCGAGATCGAACTGGCTCAGGTCCACCCCGCGCCACCCCGAGGTCAGCGCGAGCCCACCCTCGAGGAGCCCGTACGACTGGTAGTCGCCGAACTTCTCCTGCGCGGCAGCGTCCGTCTCCGCCACGACCACCGCCATCATCGCGAAGATCTTGAGGTCCTCCGCCCGGCGTCCCGCCGCCACCGCCTGCTCCCGCAGCCCCCTCACGTGCGCCGCCGTCGCCGCGTGCGAACTCGCGCCGATGAACACGCACTCGGCATGCGCCGCCGCGAACGCCTGCCCCTTCGGCGAGCTCCCCGCCTGGAAGATCACCGGCGACCGCTGCGGAGACGGCTCGCAGAGGTGAATCGCCTTCAGCTGGAAGTACTCACCCTCGTGGTTCACCCCGTGCACCTTCGAGGGGTCGGCGAACACCCCGGCCTCGCGATCAACGAGCACCGCGTCGTCCTCCCAGCTCCCCTCCCACAGCCCGTAGACCACCTCCATGTACTCGGCCGCGATCTCGTACCGCGTGTCGTGCTCCGTCTGCACCGCCTTCCCGACCCCACGCGCGGCGCTATCGAGGTAGCCCGTCACCACGTTCCACGCGATCCGCCCCTCGGTCAGGTGATCGAGCGTCGAGATCCGCCGCGCGAACGCGTACGGCGGCTCGTACGGGATCGACCCTGTCACCCCGAACCCCAGGTGCTCCGTCACCGCCGACATGGTCGGAATGATCGAGAACGGATCGTTCGCCGGGATCTGCGTCGCCGCACGCAGCGCGGCGTCCGGCGACCCCTCGTACACGTCGTACACGCCGGTCACGTCCGCGAGAAAGATCCCATCGAACAGCCCGCGCTCCAGCGTCCGCGCCAGCTCCTGCCAGTGCCGCGCCGACGTGTACTCCCTCGACCGATCCCGAGGGTGCCGCCACAGCCCGTTCGACTGGTGCCCAACGCAGTTCATCGAGAACGCGTTCAGCAGAATCTGTTTCGGCATGACGCACCTCCGGCGTCGCCGAAATGTACGTGAACGCCCTCGGCGGGTCCGAGCCTCGACTGACGCGCAGCTCCCACTACTGGCCGCCGGCTGCGTCCGCCTCGCTCTGCTGCTCCCCAAGCACCTCGCGCCGGAACCGCGCCGCCCAATCCGCGTTCCGCTCGCTCGCCATCCGCGCCGTCCCCACCGACATCCCCTCGGGAATCGGCACATCGAGGAACGCGCCCACCCGCGCGAGCTGCCCGATCGCGTCGGCCGCTAGCTCCTCGTACTCCAGCCGCAGCGGCTCGATCCCGTGCCGTGCGAACCAGCCCGCCCAGCCCGCCGCCTCGGCCTCGAGCATCGCGTACTCCTCGGCGATCGCCGCCTCGTCGTACTCCGGCTCGCGGTGAGGCGCAGACCGCTCCCGCTCCGACCCGTCGGCGTTCAGGTGCCACAGCCCCGACTGGTCCGCGATCACCAGCGACACCGCCTCCGCCACCCGGTCCCGCCGTCCGAGGTGGATGTACCGGCTGATCCCGAACGCCCGCCGCAACGCCCCCGGCTCGTCACTCGACCGCTCGTCCCCCTGCAGCGAGATCAACCGTTCGAGGACCCCCGGCACATCGGTCCACATGATCCGCATCCCAAAGCAGCCGGTCCCCGCCTCGCCCGCCCGGCGGACCGCCGCCACGTACGCCGCCCCGAACCCATCGGGCGGCACCTCCACCGACCAGCCCTCCGCATACGAAGGGATCGACTCCGGTCGAAAGTACGAGGCCGGCGCCCCCGCCACCCCGCTCCGCGTCAGCAGATCACACAGCAGCGTCGACCCACTCCGAGGGGACGCACACAACAGGTAGCCGCGCTCGGTCAGGTCGCTCCTCCTCGAGTCAGAACGGCCAGTCTAGGCCCGGCCGGCAGGACGAAGTCCAGATGACGCCCGCGTCCGAGACCACCCCACCCACCGAAGCCCCACCACCGGTTGCGAGCCCCCACGCGTCCGGTCCAACCTCCGACCCGGCACCGACCATCCGAGGTACCCGGAAGGACCGTCACATGAGCGCCGCGATCGACTGGGACGCCGCCAACGCCGAAGCGCTCGACATCCTCGTCCGCTACCTCCAGATCGACACCACCAACCCGCCGGGCAACGAAGCGAAGGCCGCCCGCTTCCTCGGCGCCATCCTCGAAGCCGAGGGCATCGAGACCGAGTACATCGAGATCGCGCCCGGCCGCGAGGCGCTCATCGCCCGGCTCCGCGGCGACGGCAGCAAGCGCGCCTTCATGCTCGCCAACCACACCGACGTCGTCCCCGTCGAGGAGGCCCAGTGGGACGTCCCGCCCTTCGGCGGCGTCATCGAGAACGACGCGGTCTACGGCCGCGGCGCGATCGACATGAAGGGCTTCGGGACAATGCAGCTCGTCACGCTGCTCGCGCTGAAGCGCTCCGGCGCCGAGCTGAAGCGCGACGTCGTCTACGCCGCGCTCCCCGACGAAGAAGCCGGCAGCGCCCTCGGCATGAAGTGGATCTGCGAGAACCGCCCCGACGTCATCGACGTCGAGTTCGAACTGAACGAGGGCTCCTCGGGCACCGAGCGCTTCGCGAAGCAGGACACCAAACTCTTCACCGTCGCCACCAACGAGAAGTTCGGCGGCGGCGTCCGCCTCACCGTCATCGGCCGGCCCGGCCACGGCAGCATCCCCCACCGCGACAACTCAGCCGTCCGCCTCATGCGCGCCCTGATCAAGCTCGACGAATGGGATCGCGGCCTGACCTTCACCGACGCCGGCACCGAGTACCTGCGCCGCATCGCCGACGAAGGCCTGCTCCCCTCCCCCGATGATCCCGAGGCGCTCGCCGCCGCGATCACCGCCTCACCGGCCGTGCACGCCCAGTTCATGAACACGCTGAACATCACCATCGTGAACGCCGGCATCAAGCAGAACGTCGTCCCCGCCAAGAGCGAGGCCTACCTCGACTGCCGCCTCCTCCCCGGCCAGTCCGCCGAAGAGTGGGTCGACGCCATCCGCGAGGTCATCGACGACGACCTGGTCGTCGTCGAGTCCACCCGAACCTCCGAGGGCTTCCCCGCTGTCCCCTGGGACACCGAGCTCTTCCACGTCATCGAATCCGTCGTCAAAGACCAGATCGAGGACGCCATCGTCGTCCCCGGCCTCACCATCGGCGGCACGGACAACCGCTTCCTCCGCGAACGCGGCATCGCCGCCTACGGCTTCATGCCCGCCCTCTACACCGCCGACGAGCTCCGCGGCTTCCACGGCAACAACGAGCACATCCGGATCGAGACACTCAACCAGGGCTGCGAGATGACCTACGAGATCACCCGCCGCCTCTGCACCTAGCCCCCCACCCCTCGAGGCCCCGCCACCCACCGAGGCCCGCACCACCGCCCGACGGATCGCTCAGACGAAGTCGGAGTCCCCCTGTGTGACGTGCACCGGCAGCCTCGGATCGAGCAGGAAGCGCAGCTCATCCTCGGTCATCGCCATCGCCCGGTAGCGGAGACTCGGATCGCGCCCCGAGTCGAAGAAGCCGTGCGCCAGCAGCCTCGGCACGTACGGGTGCCTCCCGGGCAGCCAGCAGCTGATCTCCCGACCGCGGCCCGCCGCGTCACTTCCGACGCGTGCCACCGCATCGGCGATCAGCGCGTCCAGCGCACCAACCTCGTCCGGATCGACCAGCAAGTCGACGATCGCGCCACGCGTCCCACCCGGCTTGGTCACGGAGTACCCAACGACCCGCCCGTCGCGGATCGCCGCCCAGATCCGGAAGCGCCCCGCCCGAGGATCCGCGTACCGCCAGTTCAGGTACGACTGCTCCCGGCTGACGGCGAACTCGAACGACGGCTTCACCCGCTCCCAGAGCGCGTCGGTCCGCTCGTCGAAGCGTTCGAGCGGCTCGACCGTCCCCGCGAATGCCCTGGTGCGAGCAGGGAGCATGCGGCTACGCATCCACACGAACGCCGAGCGCAGAGCATGACGCGCGCCACCAGAGCGGTAGGCGATCGAGAGCCGCGACCGGAAACCGGCCGGCCGAATGAAGACGAGCACCCAGTTGCCAAGCGTTGGCCGTTCGAGGTTCCCCTTCCTCGTCGCCGGGTGATTCGGCAGCCACGTCATCTGGAGGTCGTGGGTCTCGTGCCCGTTGGCCCTTCGGAAATCGCCACGCTTGTCGTTGATGTGCATCATCCGCCACTCGGGCGGGACCGACTGGTCGCACACGTCGAGCAGCACACGAGGCTGTTGGCGGATCCAGGCCGGTCGACGGATCCGCAGCGCGAACGCAACGACGTACCGGTCGTCGTCTTCGAGGGTCGCGACGACCTGCTGGCGCCACGAGCCCTCGTTGGCGTGCAGCTTCCAGTCCACGTGCTCGCTGACCGAGCAGTCGATCTCGTACGGCGGCCAGCGCTCGAAGGCGCGGCCCAGATGGTCGGCGATCACCTCGCAGTCGTCCTCCCGGACGTAACGCACCCGCACGCGGTCCGAGTCGTCGCGCTCGTTGGCTGGAGGAACCCCCTCGGCCATCAGCCGTCTCTCCCCTCCCCGCTCGGATCGAACGAGGGTCAGCCCGCCCTCTAGGCAGTCACGACTTGGCGGTCACGATGTGGCAGTCACGATATGGACGTCCATCGGAATCCGCGCCGCGCCCTCGGCGTCGCGGAACTCGGCAAGCCGCTGGCGCGCCTCAGCCCGCACCGCCTCGTAGTCGTCGTTCGATATCCCCAGCTCCGGCGCTCCCTCGAGCCACGCCCCGATCTCGATCTGCACCAACTCATCGATCGAATCGAACATCCCGAACCCGGCGTGTGAGCCAACCTCCGCGCCCTCGAACCCCGCCCGGCGAAACAGGTCGAGCAGCCGTGCCTCGTCGCCGAGGCTGAAGGCAACCACCATGTGGTCCGCCACCTCGTCGCCGAGCCGCTCGCGAGCCATCGCGCTCAACGCCTCATACGCCGGCGATCGCCACCACACCGCCACCGCCAGTCGGCCACCCGGCGCCAGCACCCGTCGCATCTCCTCCAGCGCCCGCACCTGGTCTCGAACGAACATCAACGCGAACTGGCTGACCACCGCCGTGAACTCGCCGTCCTCGAACGGCAGGTCCGTCGCACTGCCCACCCGCCAATCGATCTCCGGCCGCACCCGCCGAGCCGTCGCGATCATCTCCTCGGTCACATCGAGGCCCACCACCGCACCGCCCAACCCGAACGAGTCCGCGATCGTCCGCGTCAGCACCCCGGTCCCGCAGCCCACGTCCAGCACCCGGTCCCCCGCACCGATCCCTGCCGCCGCCACCACTCGAGGTGCCCACTGTCCCGTCATCGCCGGCACGACCAGCTCCTCGTACCGATCGGCGAAACTCATCGCGAGCCACTCCCCGTCCGCGACACGCCCAGCGTCCCCGTCCCAGCATCCACGCCATGCCCGGGCACCCTACCCCAGCCGCACCACCCCGCCCGCGGGCGTGTACTCGAACTCCACCCCCGGGTTCCGCAGTCCCGGCGTCTCCCCCAGCCGCACGATCCGCGCCGACGACACTCGCCCGCCCCCGACCTCCAGCAACCCCACCGTCCCGAGGCGATACGACCAGTGGTGCGGCAGCGTCGGACTCCCCGAGTTCACCTGCAGCACCCCCTCCCGGTAGTCCATCCGCTCAAAGTGCGTATCCCCCGTCACCACCACATCCGCGTGCTCCCCATCGAGGTACAACTCGCGCAGCAGCTCGATCGGCCGGTCCTCTGGCTCCATGTCGTGCACCATCGCGATCCGCACCCCCTCCACCTCCAGCCGCTGCACCGCCGCCATCCGAGGGTCGTCCCACCCCACGTCGTTGTTCCCCCGCACCGCCACCACCGGCGCGATCGCCTCCAACCAATCGAGGACGATCGGATGCACGATGTCGCCGCCGTGCATGATCAGATCCACGCCCGCGAACGCCGCGTGGATCTCCGGCGCCAGCTCCGCCGTCCCCACCGGCTGATGCGTGTCCGTAATCAACCCGATCCGCAAACACGCCCCTTCCACCCGGGCCGGTGCCCCGCGCCGTCGGTCTTAACCCGAGCCGAACACGACGTTAATCGCCCGAGATCCGTCTCGCGCGAGCGTGTCCAGCGGCTCGAAATCTACACCTGCGTGCCTAGGAGGAACCCGTGCGCATCGCCGTGCCGGCAGCCGCAATCGCCGCGCTGTTCGCGCTCGCCATCGTCGCCATCGGGACCTCGCCCGCCACTTCCCAGGCCGGCGCGGTCAATAGCTTCAAGCCCCTCACCAGCTTCAACACCCCCGGCTCCGTCGCCGAGATCATCAAGGTCACCCCGGACGGCCAGACCGCCGTCTACACCGACGCGGACGAGGGCGCCATCGGCTTCGTCGACATCTCCGACCCCGCGAACCCGACCTTCCTCGAGTTCGTCGACGTCGGCGGTGAGCCGACCAGCGTCGACGTGACGCCAGACGGCACGCTCGCCCTCGCGAACGTCCGCATCGTCAAGCCCGAAGAGGACGTGGCGCCGCCCGACCTCACCAGCGCCGGCGCGCTCGTCGCGATCAACGTCGCGACCCGCACCGTCGCCGGCACCTTCAACATCGGCTTCCACCCAGACAGCCTCGATGTCGCGACCGTCGGCAACGACGTGCTCGCCGTCATCGCCATCGAGAACGAGCCGATCGTCGTCGAGGATGGCGTCGTCACCGACGACGACGCGCCCGGCAACCCCAACGACGTCAGCGACGCCGGCTTCGTCCAGATCGTCACCGTGAATCAGGCGAACATCGGCGCCTCCACCGTCACCAACATCACCTTCCCGCAGGCCACGCTCGACGCGGCCAACCTGCTCTTCACTGACGACCCCCAGCCAGAGTTCGTCGACATCAACGGCAGCTCCGCCGCCGTCTCGCTCCAGGAGAACAACGGCATCGCCATCATCGACCTCGCCACCAAGACGCTCACCCGCGTCTTCAGCCTCGGCGTCGTCGCTGACCGTCCCGCCGACCTCGTCGAGGACGACGCGATCTCCTTCTCCGACACCTACCCGGCCGACGTCGCCGGGACCGCCAACGCCGGCGCCCGCTTCCCGGACGCCATCGCCTTCAGCCCCGACGGCACCGTGATCTACAGCGCCGACGAGGGCGAAGTGAACTTCAGCGGCGGCCGCGGCTGGAGCGCCTGGGACCTCAACGGCAACCTCCTCTGGGATGACGGCGGGGCCCTCGAGGCCGCGGCCGTCACGGTCAGCCACTACCCGGAGGGCCGCAGCGAGAACAAGGGCATCGAGATGGAAGGTGTCACCACCGCCATCTTCGACGGCGACCCCTACGCCTTCGTCCTCTCCGAACGCGGCTCCTTCGTCGCCATCTACGACATCTCGAACCCCGGCACCCCGGTGTTCGTCCAGATCCTGCCCACCGGCGTCTCGCCCGAGGGCGTCGTCGCCATCCCGGACCAGAACGTCTTCATCACCGCCGACGAGGTCTCCGGCACCCTCAGCGTCTTCGAGGGCGTCACCGGCACCTACGCCCCGCCGGCCACGGCGCCGCTGATCGCATCGGCGAACGTCGACACCCCCTGGGCCGCCATCTCCGGCCTCGCCGCCAACGGCGAGAACGGCCTCGTCGGCGTGCCCGACAACGCCGTGCAGACGGAGATCTACGCCATCGGTGTCGGCGGCTCGACCGCGCCGCTCACCATCCAGACGCCGGTCCTGCGCGAGGGCGCGCAGGCCCGCTACGACGGCGAGGGCATCACCACCGACACCTCGGTGCTCGCCCCCGCCAACGCCGGCTGGTGGCTCGCCTCCGAGGGCAACGCCGCCTTCGGTGAGTCCAGCTACCAACCCAACCTGCTCGTCCAGGTCGACGCCACCGGCGCCGTCCTTCGCGAGCTGAAGCTCCCCGCCGCGATCGACTCGCCGGAGGGCGGCACGATCCGCAGCAACGGCTTCGAGGGCGTCGCCGTCTCCGCGGACGGCAACTACCTCGTCGCCCCCATCCAGCGGCAGTACGCCGGCGAAGACCCCGTCCTCACGAGGATCGCGCAGGCCGACCTGCGGACCATCGCCTGCGACGGCCTCGACTGCACCGCCGACTGGCAGCTCTTCCGCTACCCGCTCGACCCCACCGACTCCTCGTCGAACTGGGTCGGCCTCTCCGAGCTGATCTCGATCGGCCCGAAGGCCTACGCGGTGCTAGAGCGCGACAAGGAGCTCGGCGGCCGCCAGAACCTGAAGAAGGTCTACGCCTTCTCTCTGGCCGGCCTCTCCGACGGTGACACCGTCACGAAGGTCGAGCTCGCCGACCTCCTCGACGAGTTCGCCCCCTACGAGAAGGTCGAAGGCCTCGCCCTCATGCCGAACGGTGACGTCTGGGCGGGCCTCGACAATGACGGCGGCGAGGTCGCCAGCGTCCTCGTCAACCTCGGCAGGGTCACCCCCTTCGTGAACCCGCCGGCGGCCACGGGCGTCTCGCTCGTCGCCTCCAACGGCGGCACCGCGGAGCAAGCCGCGATCACCGCCGGCGCAACCGGGATCTTCGCCGCCGTCGGCGGCGACTTCCTCGCCTACGTGCAGGGCGCCCCGTCGTTCGTCAACGCGGACTTCCTCAACGCCTTCCCGGGCGGCATTCTTCCCGCCGGCACGGGGCTGCTGGTAGCCGTCCCCTCGTAGACCCCACCAACCGCCGACACGACCCCCCCTGGGTCAGGGACGGGAGCCACTCTCCGAGTGGCTCCCGTTTCACATCCCGGCCACCGCCTCGATGTGGCTCACCACCCGATCGAGGGCGATCGCCCCTCGCGAGTAGCTCTGGAACGCCGCGAAGCCGCGTTCGGCCACGTGCGCCCGAGCGCGCACCATCGCCTCCACGCCGCCTTCGCCGCCGCCGTTGTCGTGCATCAGCGTGATCGCCGGATGTCCGGTCCGCCCGCGGTACCGGTCCAGCAGGTCGAGGATCCGGTCGATGCTCGCCGGATCCTCGTCGAAGTCCCGCGCCCCCAGCTCGATCGCCACCCCGCCATCGATCGCCGCATCCGACGCGATGATGTCGAGGATCTTCTCCAGGTTCTCGTCCTCGCTCCGGATCGTCGACGCCGCGTCGAACGGGTTCCGGTACGAGCTCCCCACCGCCACGAAGAACTCCGCCAGCTGCGCGTACGACGCCTCCGACAACGACGGCACCTCGAACCCCACCGAGGAGAATTGGTCCGTCAGCGCCACCGCCTGCCCACCGTTCATCCCGATCAGCGCCATCCCCCGCCCGCTCGGCCGCTCGGTGTGCGTCAGCGCCGCGGTCACGTCGACCGTCTCCTCCATCGTCGCCGTCCCGATCGCGCCCGTCTGCGCCACCATCGCGTCCCACACCGCCACCGAACTCGCCAGCGACGAAGTGTGCGACTTGATCGCCTTCGCGCCCGCCGGCGTCCGCCCGCCGTGCCACAGCACCACCGGCTTCTTCGGCGTCGTCTCGCGCAGCAGCTGCAGGAACCGCCGCCCGTCCCGCACGCCCTCGATGTACATCACAATCACTTCGGCGTCCGGATCGTTCGCGTAGTACTCGAGGTAGTCGCACTCATTCACGATCAGCGCGTTTCCGAACGACACCGCGCGGCGGACCTTCACGCCCATCCGCTGCATCCCCGAGACCATCCCGCTCGTGTTCGTTCCGCTCTGCCCCGCGATCGCCACCGTCCCGCCGTCGCCGACGAGCTGGTCGTCGCTGAACTTCAACCCCAGCTCGCGGTTGTAGATCCCCAGGCAGTTCGGCCCCACGATCGGCATCCCGTCCCCGGTCGCCGCCTCGTAGATCTTCCGCTCGATCTCGATCGCGTCCGGATCCTCCGTCTCCGAGAACCCCGAGGTGAACATGCTCACCCCGCCCACCCCGCGCTCCACCGCCTGCCCGATTACCAGCGGCGTGATCGCCCGCGGCACCGCGCAGATCACGAGGTCAATGTCCCCCGGCACCTCCGCCAGCGACGAGTAATTCGTGAACCCCAGCGCCTCGATCGCCTCGACCTCCTTCGGGTCGACCTGCACCGACAGCACTGGCCCGGGAAACGCCTTCTGCCGGGTCAGCCACCCGTAGCTCGGCGCCTTATCGCCAACCACCACGATCGAGCGTGGGTTCAACATCCGGTCGAGACGCGCGGGATCAAAGGCCATCCATCCAACTCCTCTGCGCCGCAGACACTACCCGACCCGCCGCGCCCCCGGTGTCGGCCACCGACCGAGGCCCGCAACCGTCCGCTACGCTGACCGCCTCACCCCGCCCCCACCGATCGGCCCGCCGCCCATGCCACCCACCGAGGACCAACCACCCACCGAGGCCACCCAACCCTTCGAGCTCGAAGAGATCACCCTCGCCCAACTCGCCGAGGGCTTCGACACGGGTCGCTGGACCGCCGAGTCAGTGACCCAGCTCTACCTCGACCGCATCGAGGCGCTCGACCGCAAAGGCCCGCGGCTCAACTCCGTCATCGAAACCAACCCCGACGCCCTCGACATCGCCCGCCAGCTCGACGAAGAGCGCACCGCCCGAGGCCCCCGCGGCCCGCTCCACGGCGTCCCGATCCTGCTCAAGGACAACATCGCCACCGCCGACCGGATGACCACCACCGCCGGCTCCCTCGCCCTCGAGGGCTCCATCCCGCCCAACGACGCCTTCATCGCCGCCCGCCTCCGCGACGCCGGCGCCGTCATCCTCGGCAAGACCAACCTCTCCGAGTGGGCCAACTTCCGCTCGCCTCGCTCCTCCAGCGGCTGGAGCGCCCGAGGTGGTCAGTCCCGCAACCCCTACGTCCTCGACCGCAACCCCTGCGGCTCCAGCTCCGGATCCGGCGTCGCCGTCTCCGCCAACCTGGCCGCCGCCGCCGTCGGCACCGAGACCAACGGCTCCGTCATCTGCCCCGCCACCACCTGCGGCCTCGTCGGCATCAAGCCCACGCTCGGGCTGCTCAGCCGCTCCGGCATCATCCCCATCGCCCACAGCCAGGACACCGCTGGCCCCATGGCCCGCACCGTCGCCGACGCCGCCGCGCTCCTCGCAGCCATGGCCGCCCCGGACCCCTCAGACCCCGCAACCGCCGCCGCCGAAGGCCACGCCCACGCCGACTACACGCAGTTCCTCGACCCCGCCGCTCTCGAGGGCGCCCGCATCGGCATCAGCCGCGACCACTTCGGCTTCCACCCGAAAGTCGACCCAATCATCGAGCATGCCATCGAGGCGCTAGCCGCCGCCGGCGCCGAGATCGTCGACCCGGTCGTCCTCGCTAACCTCGACGACATGGACACCGAGTCGAGGAAGGTCCTCTTCTACGAGTTCAAGGACGACCTCAACGCCTATCTCGAAGGCCTCGGCCCCGCGGCCCCGGTCAGCAACCTGGCCGGCGTGGTCGCCTTCAACGAACAGCACGCCGACCGCGAGCTCCCCCACTTCGGACACGAGTTCCTCGTCATGGCGGAAGAGCGCACGCTGATCACCGAAGCCGGCTACCTCGAGGGACTCGAGGCGGCAAAGCGCCTCGCCGGCCCCGAGGGCATCGACAAGACCATGGACGAGCACCAGCTCGACGCCATCCTCGCCCCCTCCGGCGGCCCTGCCTGGGTCACCGACCTCGTCAACGGCGACAACCACGGCGGTGGCCGGAGCGCCAGCCCCGCCGCCATCGCCGGCTACCCCAACATCACCGTCCCAGCCGGCTTCATCTCCGGCCTTCCGGTCGGCGTCTCCCTCTTCGGCCGTGCCTGGAGCGAACCCAAGCTCATCGCCCTCGCCTACGCCTACGAGCAGGCCACCAACCACCGCCGCCCGCCGCGCTTCCTCCCCACCCTCGAGGCTGAGCACCGCTCCGAGGCCTAGCGATCCTGCCGCCGAGGGCTCGCCATCGCCCGTAGAACTGAGGAGCCGACGCTCCAGCAGCCCCCACTGCTCCCTCCCGCGATCTCGCACTTAAGGAACGCGTTGCCCACGCCGGTTTCGACCCGAACTCAGGGAGCTGCAGTGAGAATCCCGTCGAAATGAACGGGGGAGCGGCACGCCGGCCCGAAGGGGCGCCAGGTGCGCAACGCGCACCGCAGCGAGGCGTGTCGCGACCCCTTCATTTCGACACCGGGCGGGCGGGTGGGAACAAAACAGCCGCGCGCCCCTGCGCGTCATTCGGGCGCGAAGCGCCATTCCTTAAGGTCGACACCGCACAGAGAGAGAAAGCGAGAACGACGGCGCCGCCGCCAGACGCGGACCACCAGGGACCGGCTAGCGGTACCCGTCCGCGATCCGCAATCGCTTCGCCCAGAACTCGGCGATCACGATCTGCCCGTCCGGCCCAACGACCACGTCGGTCACGTTCCGCGTGCCCTCGTCCGTCAGCGTCCGCACCGCCGAGGCCCCGCCACCGTCCACGTCGATCGCCTGCAGCCCCAGCGCACCGCTGAACTTCCCGACCAGCAGCCACCCCTCGAGGTCGGGGAACAGCTCCCCCTCGTACTCGACGATGCCCGTCGCGGAGCTGTGGATCCCGAAGATGTGAAGCGGCGCCAGGTAGTTCGGGCTGCTGACCGGCACCTCGTACTCGCTGCCGTCGTTCAGCACCTTCTCGTCGCGCGCCAGGTTCGGCTGCCCGAGGTACCGGCCCGGTTCGACCCGGTGCAGATGATCAGGTCCGAGGTTCGAGTTGATCCCGTCCGGCCCGCGCTCTCCGAGCGGACGCGGCGCCGAGCCACCGTCGTTGCCTTGGTCCGTCAGGTACAGCGAGTCATCCGAGGCCCAGGTCAGCCCGAATCCGTTCCGCACCCCCGTCGCGTACAGCTCGAGCACCCCCGGCACGAGCGCTGACGCGTCCGCGAACTCCGGCCCCGGCTCCGCGAGCACCAGCGGGTACGACACGTCGTCCGCCCCGAGGTTGAATCGCAGCACGCTCCCGCTCAGCGCCGTGTCCGGATCCGGCTTCGAGGGGTCCGGGACACCAGAGTCGGTCATCGCCCCGACCGTGAAGTACAGCCACCCGTCCGGCCCGATCGCCATCCCCAGCGGAACGTGGTTCGTCACGTTTCGAGGCAGCCCCGTCACCAGGTCGACCCGGTTCGCCTCGAAGTCGTACCAGCCCGGCCCGCCATGGATCGCAGTCACCATCGCTGAGTTCAGATCCGCGAGGTGACCCGTCCGCACGAACTCCCCCTCGTTCAGCCGCGGGTCGCTGTGCGTGACGTAGATCGTCCCGTCGTCGCCGATCGTCATCCCGCCGATCAGCCGTCCGCTCGCCTCCGGCTCCGGCGTGCCGTCGGGTCCGTGGTTGAGCGTCGCCGCAATCGTCCCGATCGTCTCGACGAGCGTCAGACCGCCCGAGTCGTCGAACCGGAACACCTCCAGCGTCCCGTCGAATCCGCCCACGTACAGGTACCGCCCCCACACCGCGATCCGCGACGGGAACGTCTCGAGCTGCACGTCCGTGAAATCGAGGAGCGACCCCGGCGCCGCCACGCTCCCTTCGAGGGTGAGCGGCAGCACCGTGTCCTCGGCACTCCCCGCCACCTCGGCGTAGGCGGCGGCCGCCCCGATCACGCTCGTACCAACCTCGGCGAACGGATTCGGCGTGAACGCGACGCGCAGCGTCTCGGTCTCCCCCGGCTCGACGCGCAACGGCAGCGCGTCGACGTTGAACACTGTCCGCGTCGACGACCGCAGCGCCCGCACCACCAGCGGCGCGTCCCCGTCGTTCGTGATCGCCCAGTCCGCCGTCACGCTCGCGCCGCGCTCGATCCCACCGAGGTCAATCCGCCCCGGAGCGGAGACAGCGTCGGCCCCGCTCCCGCCAGAGGCGGGGCCGACCGCCGAGCCAGGCGCGGGATCGAGCACGGGGTCAACCCCGTCGTTCCGCAGGAACGCCACGAGCAGCTCGATCTCCGCGTCGGCGAGCCCCACGCTCCCCCACGCCGGCATCGCCGTCCCCGAGCGCCCATCACGGATCGTCGCCGCGTAGAACTCGTCGTCCTCCATGAGGAGATCCACCGTCAGCCCAGGCCCAACGCCGCCCTCGCGAGCGACGCCATGACACCCGGCGCAACTGGACTGGTAGTACTCGGAAGGCGCGAGGCCCGCGACGCCCCAACCGGCAGTCGAACCCCCCGCTCCGGAGCCACCGGGCGCGTCAGCGACCGGGTTGCCGGAACCAACGACGGCTGGCCCCTCATCCTCGGCAGGCCCGGCATCGAGGAGCGAGGTCTCGGAGTCAGACCCCGAGCACGCCGCGACCAGCAGCACCAGCAGGGTCAGCAGCGAGGGCCCCAGGCTAGAGCGCACAGAACGAACAGCACGGGCCGAGCGAGCCATCACTCAAGTCTGGCGCTCGCCCGCCCCACCCACCGTCGGGGAAACCCCACCCCGACCGACCTCGAGCCAGCGAACCGCCGAGAAGAGAGCAGCGCTCGCGGGCGCGACCCTCCGAGGCCTGGCGCACCTCTGAGACCTGGCGAACCTCCGAAGCCTCGCTCCGACCGGCCCCGCTCAGTCCCCCGCCACCGCCGAGGCGGCGGTCGGCCCTCGCGAGGTGTAGACGTCCACCGGTCGCGGCAACCGCACCGCGATCACGAACAGCACCAGCGAGGCCGCATACGTCCCCACGAACAGCAGGATCGCCAGGTCGTACGACCCCGTCCGGTCGAAAATCGCCCCCGCGATCGTCGGGCTGATGATCTGCCCCAGCGTCTCCACCACCACCACCGCGCCCAGGATCGTCGCAAAGTGTGCCACCCCGAACGCCCGCGTCAGCAGCAGCGCCTCGATGATCGGCCCGCCCGCCGTTCCCGCGATCCAGAACACCAGGAACAGCGCGATGGCCCACGGCTCCGTGCTGATCGACAGCGTCACCATCGAGGAGATCAAGAACCCCGTCAGCCCGATCGCCAGCAGCTCGAACCGGTCCACCCGGTCCGCAAACGCCCCCACCACCAGCCGCGTCCCGATCCCCATCCCCGCCGTCACCGACACCAGCAGCGCCGCCGTCCCGCGCGACAACCCCACCGACTCGTAGAACGGCACCTGGTGCACCAGCCAGCCGAACATCCCGAAGAACAGCAGCGTCAGCGCGAACGCCAGCACCCAGAACATCGGCGTCCGCAGCGCCTCTCGCAGCGTCAGCCCCACTACCGCCGCCGGCGTCGTATCGCGCTCCGGCGGCCGCGGCGCCCCATCCACCTCCGCCCCCACATCAGCGGGCGAATCCTTCACGATGAACTGCCCCACCGGCAGGAACAGCGCCGCCGTCACCACCCCCGAGAACACGAACGCCCCGCGCCAGCCGATCTCCTCGATCACCACGCTCATCAACGGCACCACCAGGAACCCGCCCAGCGAGAACCCCGTCCCCAGGATGCTCACCGCGATCCCGCGCCGCCGGTCAAACCACCGAGAGACCAGCGCCATGAACGGCATGAAGAACATCAACTGCCGGACCACCGCGTTTACCGACGAGAACGCGTACCACTGCCACAGCGAATCCGTGAACGCCAGCAGCACATAGCTCGCCGCCGTCAGCACCGCCCCCACCAGGATCGCCGATCGCGGCCCCCGCGTATCGATCCACCGCCCGATCAACGGCGCCACCACCCCGCTCACCAGCAGCGACACCGAAAACCCGAACGACACCTCCGCCCGCGACCACCCGAACTCATCCTCGAGCGGATCCACATACAGCCCAAACGACCAGAACGAAATCCCCGACCCAAGCGCCATCGAGACCACGGCCGCCGCCAGCAGCCACCACCCGTAGAACACCCGCCGCCGCCCCGAGACCACCTCAACAGCCTCAGAGAGCGCACGCAGAGCTGTCACAAACATCCCATCCGGTCGGCAGAGCGATCACCCTAGCACCCACCACACCCCGAGCCAGCCACCCACCGCACCCACCGGTCTCTACCCACTTGAGTGGATCGCACCCGCTCGCTCACACCCCAGCGGCCTGACCACCGCGAGCACCCCAACAAGCCCGAGACGCTGATCCGAAAGAGCAGGGGGCGTGGGCCCCCGGCCGGAGGCCGA
>JANQNP010000055.1 GCA_028279505.1 Dehalococcoidia bacterium | reverse complement strand
GAAGAAACGTCGCGGCAAAGCCGCGACCTCCTCGGGCGCCGCCAGGCGCCCGTCCGCCTCCCCGCCTACCGAGGCGACACCCACACCCGAGAAGCCGCGCGCCCGTCCGACTGGCCACCCACCGAGGCGAAACCCACGATCGAGGAACCCCGCGCCCAGCGAAACCTCGCTGCCCAGGCAACCGCCCGTCGCAGACGCGGCCCGACGCCGCTAGTCGATTGCCACCGGCTGCAACCGCTCCAACACCTCGCGCGCCACCACTTCCTTCCACCCACGCTCCCCGAGCACCGCCCGCGAATCAGGCGCCGGCGGCAGCCGGTGGATCACGATCGTCGAGATCGGCAGTCCGAGGTCCAGCACCCCTCGCAGCTGCTGCACCAGATCGTCCACCCCACCGATCACCGCGAACGCATCCGCCGCATCGAGGCTCAGGAAATCGACCACCCGCCCCGCCGCCGCCAGGTCCGCGGCGTGGTGGAAGTCCGGCCACACCTCCTCGCGCAGCCGCTCGACGTCCGGCCCGTCCCACTCGAGGCCCGCGCCCTCAAACAGCATCGGCGAGTACTCGTAGAACCCCGCCGCAATCGACCGCCCCACATCCGCCGCGTACGAGTGGTCCTCCGTCAGCAGCGTGTGCAGCACGAGACCAATCCCCACATCCGAGGAATCGCGCCCCACCTCGCGCGCCCCCGCGTGCACCGCCTCCACCGCCGCGCGCAGGTTCCGCTCGTGCCGCCCGACGCGAATGAACACCCCGTCGGCCACCCGCCCGGCCATCCGCAACGTCCGAGGCCCCCCGGCTGCGATCCACACCGGCACCGGGCGCGCGTGCCGCAGCCGCGCGGGCTCCCGCGCCCCGGCATCGACCTCCTCGCCGGCCAGCAGCTGCCGAGTCAGCAGCGTCGCCTCCTCCAGCTCCACCACCTTCGCCGGCCGCTTCCCCATCAGCCGCACCGCCGTGTCCCCGGCGCCGAGCCCCAGCAACGTCCGCCCCGCCGCCAGCCCATCCACCGTCGCGATCGACGACGCCAGCACCGCCGGGTGCCGCATCACCGGATTCTCGATCAGCGGCCCCAGCGTGATCCGGTCCGTCCCGCGCGCCGCGAACGCCAGCATCACGTACGGATCCAGCGACAACAGCGGCGACGACGGAATCAGCGCCAGATCCCAGCCCAGCTCCTCGCCCCGCTTCACATCCAGCGCAAACGAAGCCGGCGAACTGAGCGTCCAGCGATTCAGCCCGAACTGAACCGGATCGGCCATGGGGAGTCCCTTCCGCCCCGCGAGCCTACACCCCGCCGGCTAACTCCCGGCGCCCGAAGTGTGTCGATCCGGATAGGCGGAGCGTGGGGCCCTCGGCCTTAGGTCGGTTAAGAGGTCACCATCACACCGCTGTACCCGCGAACAGGCGATGAGCCCCACCTGCCTGCCGCGCCGGAACGGCGCCTATCCGAAGAAACGGGGTGTGGGGCCCTCGGCCGTAGGCCGATCAAGGAAACGACGCCCCACATTCTTGGGGTGGGCGGGCGGGATCCCCTCCAAACAGACGTCGCGGCGCAGCCGCGACCTCCTCGGGCGCCAACGGCGCCCGTCCCCCCGCCGCCTCGGCGGCGTCAACCTCCCAGCGCCGCCTCAGCCGCCGCATACCCCGCAAACCGCCCGAAGACAGAGCCCGACATCAACCCGGTGCCACCGGCGTAGTTGTGATAGAACAACCCGCCCACCAGCTCGCCAGCCGCGTACAACCCCGGCATCGGCCGGTCCTCCGTGTCGAGGACCTGCGACGTCTTCGCCTCGATCCGCAACCCTCCGAACGTGAACGTCACCCCGCACGTCACCGCCACCCCGAAGTACGGCGGCTCGTTCAGCGGCAACGCCCAGTTCGACTTCGGCGGATCGATCCCCTCCGTGTGCAGACCGTCGCGCTCCGCCGGGTTGAACTCCCCCGGCTGGCACGCCGCGTTGTACGCTTCCACCGTCCGCACCAGCCCGTCTCGGTCGATCCCGAGATCGTCCGCCAGCTCCGCGATCGTGTCCCCCTCGCCCTTCGTGATCTCGCGAATCCGGTACTCGTCGCGCAGCTTCGCCACCGTCTGCTGATCGAACAGCTGGAACGCCACCCCGTACGGCTGGTTCAGGATCTCGCGCCCGTACTTCGCGTACGTGTAGTTCCGCAGATCGGCGCCCTCGTCGACGAACCGCTCCCCGTTGATGTTCACGATCAACCCGAGCGGGTACGAATGCTTCTGGTAGAGGTCCCCCACGCGCCGGTTCCCCGTTGGCGGCGCGTTCAGGTCCCACGCCACCGCGTGCCCGCTCGACCAGTGCCCGAACGGCTGCGCCCCGATCTCGAGCGCCTGCCGGATCACCTCCCCGGTGTTATGTCGGGTACCGCGTACCTTCGCGAACTCCCACCCTGCCCCGAGGTAGCGCGTCCGCATCTCCACGTTCGCCTCGAACCCGCCCGCCGCCAGCACCACCGAGGGCGCCTCGATCGCCTCGAGGCCCTCGCTCGTCTGCACCCGCACGCCCGTCACCCGGCCCGTCTGCTCGTCGGTCAGCAGCGCCGTCGCCTTCGCGCCGTAGCGGATCTCGATGCCCGCTCGCTCCGCCGCCTCGAACTGCCCTTCGGAGAGCCCCTCGCCCCCGCCGACGGCCTCCGTGATCATCCCGCCCCAGAACTGCAGCTTGTCGCCTACCTCGTACGCCTGCCGCCCGTACATCAGCACCCAGCGCTGGCCGTACCACTCGCTCATCCACTGCACGGTGTCGTACGCGTTCCCAACGAGGTGGTCGACCATCGCCGGATCGGCCTGGCTCTCGGTCACCCGCATCAGGTCGGACCGCATGTCCGCCTCGGTGTAGGACCCCACCTCGATCCGCGCCAGCTCCTCCTCCGACAGGTCCGGCATCAGCGCATGGATGTCCTCGATCCCCCGGTACGGGAACCGGAACCCACCGCCGGTGAAGAACGTGTTGCCACCCCGCTCCCCGCGCTCGGCCTTCTCGAGGATCACCACCTCCGCGCCGCGCTCCTGCGCCGCCATCGCCGCGCAGATCGCCGCGTTCCCCGCGCCGACCACGATCACGTCAGCCATCGCCGCTCCCCTCGCCATCGCGAACATCGCGGAGCTTAGCGATCCGCTCCCTGCGATCGAGCGCACCCCACTCGGAGGGCGTGAGCCCCTGCTCGGCCGCGGCCGCCAACTCCGCCTCGAACTCTTGTTGACGTCGCTCGCCCTCAGCGAGGGCGTCCTCGCGCCGCCATCGCCATCGCTCGGTGGCAACGCGCTCGCTGAACAGCAGAAGAAGCGCGCCGAAGGCGACCACGGGCGACACCTGGACACCGAAGAACATGCCGACTACGAGCGCGATCAATGCGACCACACCGGCGAAGAACTCGAGGCGACCGGGCAAGCGACCTCGAACGGGTAGGCCGCGGACGCGCTGGTCCTCTCGCAATCGGAGCTCAGCGACAAAGAGCGCATAGCCGGCGAACGCGAGCAAGAAGAACACGTACCCAGGTGCCCCGGCGACCAACAGGGCCGCGAACAAGATGACCGCTAGAAACGCCGCCTGCGATGTGTGGCGTGACGTCCAACCTCGCATTCGCCAACCGTACACTCCGGTCAAACTCGTCTGTGTCGTCAACGCAGACCGCATCGCGGCTAAAAGGTGGTTCGGTGAACTACGACACCATCGTCGTCGGCGCCGGCTCCGCTGGCGCGATCATCGCCGCCCGACTCTCCGAGGATCCCGCTCGCTCGGTGCTGCTCCTCGAAGCCGGCCCCGACTATGCCGACTTCGACACCCTCCCCGACGCCCTCAAGTACGGCTACGGCGACCGCCGCGACCTCAACGCCACCGCATTCGACCCCGACTCGCCGCACAGCTGGGGCTACTACGGCACCGCCACCGCCGAACAGCGCGAGCCGATGTTCGTCCCCCGCGGCAAAGTCACCGGCGGCTCCAGCGCGGTCAACGCCCAGATCTTCATCCGCGGCATCCCCGAGGACTTCGACGATTGGGCGGCCCGCGGCAACGACGAGTGGAGCTTCGAGCGCCTCCTCCCCCTCCTCCGCCGCATCGAGAACGACGCCGAGTACCACGACGACTTCCACGGCACCGACGGCCCCGTCCCGGTCCGCCGCTGGAAGCACGAGGAGTTGGTCGCGCCGCAACGCGCCTTCGTCGAGGCCGCCCGCGCCCTCGGCTACCCCGATGCGCCCGACGCAAACGACCTCGACTCGAGCGGCGTCGGCAGCCTCCCGTTCAACAACCGCGACGGCGTCCGCTGGAGCACCGCCCTCACCTACCTCAACCCCGCGCGCCACCGCCTCAACCTCACCATCCGAGGCGGCTGTCACGTCCACCGCGTGCTGTTCGAGGGCAATCGCGCCGTCGGCCTCCACGTCGAGAGCGGCGGCGAACCCTTCGAGGCCCGCGGCGACGAGATCGTCCTCTGCGGCGGAACCATCGGCTCGCCCCAGACCCTGCTCCTCTCCGGCGTCGGGCCGGCCGCCGACCTCGAGGCACTCGGCATCGAGGTGGTCGCCAACCTCCCCGGGGTCGGCCAGAACCTCCGCGACCACCCCCAGGTTCAGGTCACGTGGCGGGCGCACCCCGACTTCGAGCAGGAACCGTACTCACCCAGGATCCAGGTCGCCCTCCGCTACACCGCGACCGGCTCCAACCTCCGCAACGACATCTTCATCCATCCCCTCGGCTACGCCCTCACCTCCGGCTCCTACCTCCAGCCCGCCGCGACCCGATCAACCGAGTCGGCACCCGGCGTCGGCCTCGTCCCCGCGCTCTACCTCGCCGAGAGCGCCGGCCAGCTCGGCCTCGCCTCCACCGATCCGGCCGACCAACCGCTGATCGAGTACAACTACCTCGCCACCGAGTCCGACCGCGCCCGCATGCGCGAAGCCGTCCGCCTCTGCATCCAGCTCGGCGCTCACGAGGCGTTCGAGCCCCTGCTCGGCGAGCGCGCACAGCCCACCGACGCCGACCTCGATTCCGACGAAGCCCTCGACCGGTGGCTGCTCCGCCGCGTCCGCACCAGCCACCACATCGCCGGCACCTGCAAGATGGGCCCGGCCGATGACCCGCTCGCGGTCGTCGACCAGACCGGCAAGGTCCACGGCATCGAGGGCCTGCGCGTTGCCGACGCCTCGCTCATGCCAGACTGTGTCCGCGCCAACACGAACGTGACGGCGATGTTGATCGGCGAACGGATCGCCGACTTCATCCGGAGAGGCGACTGACCCGAGGTCGTCTCCGGGAGGCGGAAGGAACCCACGATGATTCGCGGCGAGCGCAGCATTGAGATCGAAGCCCCAGCCGACGCGGTCTGGGCCGAACTGTCTCGCTACATGCACATCGACGAGATCGCACCGCAGATCACATCCGTCGACGCGCTCACCGAGGGCGAGGACGGTGTCGGGGCGAAGCGGCGCAACCACTTCGAGAACGGCGGCTCGATGGTCGAGGAGGTCACCGACTGGCGGCCGAATCAGGGCTATGCCGTGCGGTCCTCCGAGTTCGAAGGGATGCCGCTCCACGAGATGACCGCGGATATCTCGATCGAGCCGGCCGGCAACGGTCGCTCGAAGGTCACCTGGGGCACCGACTTCCGCCCGAAGTACGGGCCGGTCGGCTGGCTGATGGGCCAGACGCTCATGAAGCGCATGATGGGCGGCGTCATCGACGGCAACCTGGAAGCCCTCGCCGAGAAGGTCCAGGCCAACCGCACCGCCGGCGCCTAGCCACCCATCGAGGCCAGTCGCAACGATCGAGGAGCACGCGCGGATGCCCCAGCTCGAGGGAATCGGCATCTGGACCTGGTGGGACGGCCTGAGCGCCCGTGAGTCCGCCGAGTTCGCACAGCGCGTCGAGTCGCTCGGCTACACCACCGCCTGGATCCCCGAGGCAACCGGCAGCCACCCCTTCGCGCTCGCCGCCCACCTCGCCGCCGCCACCAGCACCCTCAACTTCGCGACCGGCATCGCCAACATCTACGGCCGCGACGCCGTCACCACCCGCGCCGCCCAGATGACGCTCGGCGAACTGACCGGCGGCCGCTTCATCCTCGGCCTCGGCGTCTCCCACGCCCCACTCGTCGAGGGCGTTCGCGGCCACGACTACTCCCGCCCGCTCTCCGCGATGCGCACCTACCTCGAGGCAATGCACGCGGCCCCCTACTCCGGCCCCGCACCCACCGAGGAGCCGCCGATCCTCCTCGCCGCCCTACGCGAGAAGATGCTCGGCCTCGCCCGTGACGCCGCCTCTGGCGCACACCCCTACTTCACGACGCCTGAGCACACCGAGCGTGCCCGCGCGATCCTCGGCCCGGACCGGCTCCTCGCCCCGGAACAGAAGGTGCTCCTCGAGAACGACCCAACGAGGGCGCGCGAAGCCGCCCGCGGCCACATGGCCGGCTACCTCCGTCTGCCCAACTACCGCAACAACCTGCTCACCCTCGGATTCGACGAGGACGATCTCGACAACACGAGCGACCGCCTCGTTGACGCCATCGTCGCCTGGGGCGACCCGAGCACGATTCAGGCCCGCATCCAGGCCCACCTCGACGCCGGCGCCAACCACGTCTGCATCCAGCCGCTCCGCCCCGACGGCCAGCGCGACCCCCACCTCGAAGCCGTCGAGTCGCTCGCTCCGAGGTAGGCCACCCTTCCTCGCAGCGCGCCCGGCGCCGCTAGCTCATCTCCAACCCGCCGGCCACGCTGTGCGCCACACCGGTCACGTTCCGGGCCGTCGCCAGGTAGACCGCCGCCTCGCCCATGTCCTCGACGGTCTGCGGGTGCCCGAGCGGAATCAGATCGCTCATCCGATCCTGGAATGCATCGTTGCCCTGCCCCACCATCAGGTGGTCGAGCCACATCGCCGTGCCCACGATCCCCGGACACAGCGCGTTCACCCGGATCCCGTCCGGCGCCAGCTCCTGCGCTAGCGACTGCGTGATCCCGATCGCCGCGAACTTCGACCCGCAGTACGCACTCATCCGAGGCGACCCGCGCTTCCCCGCGATCGACGCCGTGTTCACGATCGCCGCGTCCGAGGACTTCCGCAGCTCCGGCAACGCCGCCCGCGTCATCAGGAAGATGCCCTTCACGTTCACATCGAAGATCCGGTCCCAGTCCGCCTCCGCGAACTCCTCGATCGGCCCGCTGTCCACGACCCCCGCGTTGTTCGCGAGCACATCGAGGCGCCCGAACCGCTCCACCGTCGCCGCCACCGCCCGCCGGCACGACTCGTCGTCGGTCACGTCGACCGCCACGTAATCGATCTCGCCCAGCTCACCCAGCTCGCCAACGACGTCCTGCATCGTCGACTCGGACGCCAGGTCGTAGTTCCACTCCCCACGCTCACCGAGGTCCGCCACCATCACCCGGTGCCCCGCCTGCAGAAACGCCCGCGCGATCCCGCGCCCGATACCGCGAGCGCCGCCCGTCACCAGAACCGTCCGCACACCGTCGTTGCTCATCTCGCCCCCTCGGGATGTCGTGCTGAATCCGTGCACCAGTACTACAGGTGATCGCACGGCGTCACCGCATCGGCGGCTGATCGCACAGCGCGCGCCCCAGCGATCCGGACGAGGTACCCTCGGAACGAGGTGGCTAGACCTCTTTGATCAGATCCCCGTCGGGCAGTCGAAGTCGGCGACCGTAGAGGCCCTCGGGCTTGCCCCGCCCGGCGGAGATCACCATCGTCACTTCGGCCGGCCGAGGCAGGTCGAGCGCCCGGCGAATCCGCACCGAATCATAGCCGCCAATCGGGCACGACTCGTACCCATGCGCGGACAACGACAGCATCAGCGTCTGCGCCGCCAGCGACGACTGCGTGTGCGCCCAGACCCGGTGGTCACCGCGGTTCACCGGTCCCCGAACCATCGGTTCCGTTCGGCCCCTGTAAGCCAGCAGCACGCGCCGCATCAGGTTCCGGACTCCGAGCGCATCGGTCTTCCGCAGCCACGGGACGAGGCGGTTGTAGTAGTCGTCCAGCGCGTCGGTGAGCGGCTTGGTCCCGTGCTTCGTCATCGCGTCAAGCAGCTTGTGTCGATTGACATCCCAGAGGTCGCCACGCGCCACGATCACAACGAGATCGCCCGCGGTCATCGCCGCCGGCTGGCCGAGGCACGCCACCGCCACCGCCGCCCGCTTCTCGGGGTCGCGGACCCAGTACAGCTCATAGGGCTGAAGGTTCGAAGAACTCGGCGCGAGGATGGCGTCGCGCAAGCAGTCCTGCATCACCGCTTCGGGGACCGGGTCGCCATCAAAGACGCGAATCGAGCGGCGCGCCGTGAGCGCCTGCTTGAACCCGGGCAACGTCGTCTCCCGGAACGACTCGTTCGGACGAACCTCCCCCGAGCTGTCGAAGCCGATCTCCGCCGTCATCTCAGTAAGCGGATTCGAGGTGGTGGTCATCTCCGGCCTCCCTGCTGCGTCGCGCCTCGAGGAAGCGCGTCAGCTCGAACGATAGGAAGGCGCACCCCTCGCGCTGAGCCCCGAACGTCAGGTGTTGTGCAGGCCGTTCGCCTTCGAATCGCGCCGTTTCGGCGGCTAGGCCGGCAGTCGCGCCAGCCTCGAGGCAAACCGACCGCCGAATAGGGGCGATGAGTCTGCGCCACGGCGGGACCTTGTCCCCTGCTGCGTGCACGCCGGTACCTCGGATGCTCCGGGCGAGCCGCCTCGCTGGGGGTCATCTCCAACCTGACCTGGTACGCGAGGCGCTTGGGAGGGGTACGACTTCATGAGCACCGACCAGAACCATCCAACCGTCGTCATCGGAGCCGGTCTGGGCGGCCTGTCCTGTGCGGCGCTGCTCGCGAGGCACGGCGTACCCGTCACGATCGTCGAGCAGCACAACAAGCCCGGTGGATACGCCACATCGTTCGGGCGAGGCGACGGCAGATTCGTCTTCGACGTCTCCCTGCACGGGACGGCGATCAACGACAACCCGACGGCTCGGATCCTCGACGAGCTCGGCGTCCTCGACCAGATCGAGTTGGTCCAGCTCCCAGAGGTCTATCGCCTCAAGACCCCCGACCTGGACATCTCCGTTCCCCAGCGCGATCCCGACGCGTACATCGCCGTGCTGGGTGAGCACTTCCCCGGCGAGAACGACGGAGTCCACGGCTTCGTCCAATACATGATCGACCTCGCCGAGGAAGCCGACCGGTTCGACCGGGTGAAGGAGGAGCTCGACCTGCGGCGGTTCCCAGCCGAGTTCCCGAAGATGTGGGAGGTCCGGGACAAGACACTCGCCGCGTTGCTTGATGAGTACGTCACCGACCCGTCACTCCGAGAAGCCCTATCCGGACTCTGGCCCTACCTGGGTCTCCCCCCGTCGAAGCTATCGGGCTTCCACTACGCCAGCCTGACCGGCGACTACCTCAAGAACGGGTCCTTCTACATCAAGCCCCGCTCGCAGGCGCTCAGCCACGCGCTCGCGGCGGTCATCGAGGAGGCCGGCGGGCAGCTCCTCTACGAGTCGGTGGCGGAAGCGATCCTCGTCGCCGATGGCGCCGTCACCGGCGTCCGGCTGTCGGACGGGCAGGTGCTGCCGGCGGCCGCCGTCGTCAGCAACGCCAGCGCGATCACCACGTTCACCAAACTGCTGCCCGAGGGCGCGCTACCCCCCGACTACCTCGCGCGGATCTCGACCTACCGGCCGAGCATCTCCAACTTCATCGTCTGGCTCGGGCTGAACGCAGAGCTCCGAGGCGAGGTCGGCGCGTACACCACACACGTCGCCACGGGTGCCGGCCCCGAAGCCGAGTACGAGGCCAGCTTGCGAGGGGACTACGAGCACGTCGCGTTCAGCGTGACCGTCTACGACAACGCGTTCGAGGGCTACTCGCAGCCCGGAACCTCCACCGTGATGCTCTTCTGCGAGAGCGGTTGGGAACCCTGGCGGGAGTTTGAATCCGACTTCGTCTCGGGCGACCGCACGGCCTACGAAGCGGAGAAGGAGCGGTGGACCGAAAGCCTGATCCGGCGGGCCGAAGAGCTCGTGATCCCAGGCCTCTCCTCCATGATCGAGGTCAAGGTGACCGGATCCCCGCTGACCAACTGGGCCTACACGAGCAACCCCGAGGGGGCGATCTACGGCTTCGAGCAGTCGATGGACAACTCCTTCATGACGAGACTCCCGAACGAGACGCCGGTCAAGGGGCTGGTACTTGCTGGCGCCTGGGGCAGCCCAGGTGGCGGATTCGGCGGGGCGCTCGGCGGCGGGAAAGCCGCCTTCACCGCCCTGACCAGCTCCTGGACGCAGGACTGATCGAGACAGCCTCACCCCGCCGTGGGAGCTGATCGAACTCCACCCGCCGCCGAGCCGGCGACCCGCCGAGGTGGTGTGATGCCGCCCGCTGCGCCCGACGGGCGCCCCCCGGACGGCCCCGGCGTTCGTCTGCGATCGAGGGAGGGACGAGCGGTCGTCGCGGCCGCCGTGCTCGGCTCGGCGCTGGCCTACATGAGCGACGACATGCTCAACGTGGCGCTGCCGTCGGTGTCAGACGACCTCGGCGTCGGCGTGTCCGAGATGCAGTGGGTGGTGAACGGCTACTTCGTCACCATGCTCTCCCTCATGCTCACGGCCGGCTCGTTCGGCGACATCCGCGGTCATCGTCGCACCTTCTTGATCGGGCTCGCGATCTTCACCGGCGGAGCCATCGTCGCCGCGACGGCGCCCTCGATACCGCTGCTGGTGGCAGGACGGGCGATCCAGGGCGTGGGAGCGGCGCTGATCCTGGCGTCCGGCCTCGCGCTGGTGAACGGCTCGTTCTCCGATCACGAACGGAGCCAGGCGGTCGGCGTGTACATGGGCGTCACCGCGGTCGCCACGGCAGCCGGACCCGCGCTCGGCGGGCTCCTCGTCGACCTCGTGTCGTGGCGAGCGATCTTCGTCGCGCCACTGTTGTTTCCCGTCGCGGCGGCCTTCGTAACCTACGCCGCCGTACCCGAAACGCCGCCGAAGCAAGAGCGTCGCATCGACACGAAGGGCGCGCTCCTCGCCCTCCTCACGATCTCCACGCTCAGCTTCGCCCTGATTCGAGGCCCGACGGGTTGGCTCCGGGTTGAGGTGGTCACGGCGCTGGCGGCGGCCACGGTCAGCGCCTGGGCATTCGTGTGGTGGCAGCGTCGCGAGCCCGATCCGATGCTCCCGCTCGGGCTGTTCCGCAATCGGACGTTCGCGGGCGGCAACGCCGTCACCCTGATGTCGTTCATGGTCTCCGCCGGGGCGTTCCTGTTCCTCATCGTCCAGCTGCAAACCACGCTCGGCTACCGACCGGCGAGTGCCGGAGCGGCGTTCGTTCCGCTCTACCTGATCATGCTCGTCGGCTCACCCCAGTCGGGACGCCTCGCCGACAAGATCGGTGCCCGTACGCCGGTGGTGGCCGGCAATCTCGTCGTCGCCGCTGGCGTCTGGTGGCTGAGTCTCGTCGGGGCCGGCTCGGAGTTCTTGACCGACGTACTCCCCGGAATGATCGTCCTCGCGGTCGGGCTGGCCACCCTCGGCGCCCCGCTGACCTCGGCGACCCTCAGCGCCGTCAGTCAGCACGACCAGGGAATCGCCTCCGGCGTCCACAACACCGTCGGACAGCTCGCCGGCCTGCTGATGATCGTCGTGCTCCCCGCGGTTGCCGGACTCTCGGGCGAAACGTTCGACAGCCCCGCATTCGCCGAGGGCTACCAGCTCGCGATGCGGGTCTGCGCAATGCTCTGCCTCGTGGCAGCGGGAATCGCCGCGGTCAGCATCCACAGCCGGAACGCCCCCACCAACCAGCGGTAAGGCCGATCACCTCCCAGCGCCCCTCGCCTGCGAGACTGGGGCTCAGGCCCCGACCACGACGCGGCCGCCATCGCACTCGGGAGGACACCCACATGGCCGAGCAGGCTGAATACATCGTCGTCGGCCTCGGCATCGCCGGCGAAGAGGTCGGCGGATCCCTCGCCGAAGCCGGCCATGACGTCGTCGGCATCGAGCGTGCGCTCGTCGGGGGCGAGTGCCCCTACTGGGGCTGCCTCCCTTCGAAGATGATGATCCGTGCCGCCAACCTCCTCGCCGAGGCACGTCGCATCCCCGGCATGGCAGGCGAATCGACCGTCACCCCCGACTGGGGCCCCGTCCAACAGCGGATCCGCGAAGAGGCCACCGACCACTGGAACGACCAGGTCGCCGTCGACCGCTTCACCGGCAAAGGCGGCCGCTTCGTCCGCGGCAACGCCACCATCACCGGCCCCCGCAGCGTCGAGGTCGACGGCACCACCTACGAGGCCTCCAAAGGCCTCGTCATCACCGCCGGCGCCCAGCCCGCCATCCCCCCGATCCCCGGCATCGAGGACGTCCCCTACTGGACGAACCACGAAGCCACCGAGACCGACACCCTCCCCGACTCCCTCATCGTCCTCGGCGGCGGCGTGATCGGCCTCGAGCTCGGCCAGGCCATGGCCCGCTTCGGCACGCGGGTCACCGTCATCGAGGCCCAGGACCGCCTCCTCCCCCTCCACGAGCCAGAGGCCGGCGCCGTCATCGAGGAAGTGCTCACCAACGAGGGCATCGCTGTCCGCACCGGCGTCACGGCCGAGCGCGTGTCGAAAAGCGACGCCGGCGCCACCGTCCACCTCAGCGACGGCACCACCATCGAGGCCGCCCAGCTCCTCGTCGCCACCGGCCGCACCACCGACTTCGCGAAGCTCGGCATCGGCGCCGCCGGCCTCGACGACTCCGCCCCCTACATCGAGGTCGACACCCGCATGCGACCGGTCGCCCTCAACGGCGCCGAGAACAGCGGGACGAACGCCCCCGGCGAAGGCATCTGGGCCGTCGGCGACATCACCGGCATCGGCGCCTTCACCCACCTCTCGAACTACCAGGCCGCCATCGCCGTCGCCGACATCCTCGGCCACGACACCCACGACGCCGACTACACCGCCCTCGCCGCCGTCGCCTTCACCGACCCCGAGGTCGGCTCCGTCGGCCTCACCGAGCAGCAGGCCTGCGACGCCGGCCTCAACATCCGCATCGGCACCCAGCAGGTCCAGTACTCAGCCCGCGGCTGGCTCCACAAGGCCGGCAACGACGGCTTCATCAAGCTCATCGAAGACACCGACCGCGGCGTCCTCGTCGGCGCCACCTCCGTCGGCCCCCACGGCGGCGAGGTGCTCGGCCTCCTCACCCTCGCCATCCACACCGCCGTCCCCATCGACCAGTTCCGCCAGATGCACTTCGCCTACCCCACCTTCCACAAGGGCGTCGAAGACGCACTGCGCGACCTCGTCTCCCAACCCGTGGCGGCGGCTGTGTCGAGCTAACTCCCCGCCACCACCACCTCGCGCCGAGCGCCGCTCGGCGCTGCCTCGGCAGCCCGCCGCGGCGCCCACCCGCGGCCGTCCACTACCGCCTCCCGAGGCAGCCCGTAGTCACCCATCGAGGCCCATCGCCGCCCCCTCCCGCCACCAGTCGCGGCGGCCCGCCGCCGCACATGGAGCCCGACACCTCTCCTGCTAGACTGCCCCCCGCGAAACCAGCCACCCACCGAGGAGATCCCCACATGCGCACCGTCATTGCCAAGCTCCAGTCCCGCGAGGGCAAAGAAGCCGAGATGCGCGCCGCCCTCGAGAAGATGGTCGCCGCCGTCAGCGCCAACGAACCCGGCGTCCCGAAGTACGAACTCCACACCGACAACAACGACCCCACCGTCTTCTACTTCTACGAGCAGTACGACGACGAAGCCGCCTCCGCCGCCCACGGCACCACCGACCACATGAAGCAGCTCGGCGAAGACCTCAAAGGCGTCGCCGGCGCCCGCCCCGAGATCACCCAGCTCACCTGGATCGCCGGCGTCAACCGCTAGCGCACACCCACGCCCTCTGCGCCCTGAGGCACACGGGGCAAGCCGTCGAGCAAAGCGAGACGCCCCCGAGAAGCGCGACCAGCAGGCGTCGAGCGAAGCGAGACGCTTCCGGAAAGCGGGGCAGAGGGGCGCAGCCCCGCAGACATTCAGGGTGGGCGGGCGGGACTAACTGAAAGGAACGTGGCGGGGACAGGCCGC
>JANQNP010000044.1 GCA_028279505.1 Dehalococcoidia bacterium | reverse complement strand
TCGGCGACGAAGCCGGCCCAGCCGCTCATGTAGCCGACGAAGGCGTCGGAAAGGCCCTCGCTGCGCAGGTAGTCCGCGGTGACCGGCAGCGAGACCGGCGTGAAGGCGGGGTTCTCGGCGTACCGATTCGGGAAGTCGTGGTGGAGGATCGCGGCGCGGCCGAGCATCACCCAGTCGAGGCCGGCGGCCAGGGCGCGCTCGGCGTCGTCGGGCGTGCGGATCTTGCCGGCGGCGCCGAGGCGGACGTTGCCGCGCTCGAGGTCGGTGAAGCAGCCGAGGAGATCGCGGTCGGCGAACTCGGGCTCCTCGGGCGTCTTGAAGACGTCCCAGAGGGACATGTCGAGGAAGTCGAGCCGGTCATCGGTCATGAGCTGCTGGGCGAGGCGGCGCGCCTCGGCGAGCTTGATGCCGAAGCGCTCCGGGGAAAGCCGGACGCCGAGCATGAAGTCGGGGCCGCAGTCGCGGCGGATTCCCTCGATGATCTCGAGCAGGAGGCGGTTGCGGTTCTCTTCGCTGCCGCCATAGCGGTCGTCGCGGCGGTTCGTCGTACTCGCGAGGAACTGGCAGAGGATGTAGCCGTGGGCGCCGTGCAGCTCGACGCCGTCGAAGCCGGCGCGCTCGGAGCGCACCGCGGCGGCGATGAAGTCGTCGCGCAGCGCCTCGACCTCGGCGGTGGTGAGCGCGCGGGCGTTGGTCTCCTCGTCGTCTGAGGCGCTGACCGGCTGGCCGCCGATCAGCTCCTCGGGCGAGCGCATGCCCGCGTGGTGGAGCTGCACGATCGAGACGCTGTCCTCGGCTCGAATCGCCTCGGCGAGGCGGGTGAGGCCGGGCAGGTGCTCGTCGCCGAACACCCCGAGCTGGCCGGCGAAGCCCTGGCCGTTGGCCTGCACGTGGGCGGCGCAGGTCATCGTGAGGCCGAACCCGCCCTCGGCGCGCATCGTCAGCCAGCGGAGCTCCTCGTCAGAGAGCGTGCCGTCCGGGTGGCTCTGCTGGTTCGTGAGCGGCGCGAGCATGAAGCGGTTCTTCATCTCGGGGCCACGCGTGAAGGTGAGGGGCGTGAGGAGGTCGTTCATCAAGCGACTTTCGATTCGAGCGGACGGCGACGACTGGCGCTCGCAGCGTAGTGGGCTGCAGGTTGGCGTGGAACCCAACGCGGCGACCTATGATTCCCGCTGATCGCGCCTGCGATCGCCGCGCGTCAGAGCAGGAGTCGCGAATGATCACGCCGACCGAGGTCGAGCATGTCCTCGCCTACCAGGATTCGGAGCACGCCTGTAACCAGGGCAGCCTGATCAAGCTGTCGAACGGCGAGCTGATGCTCGGGTTCAACATGGAGCGCGGGCTGATCCACTCGGACAGTGGCCAGTCGTGCTTCGTGCGGTCGAGCGACGGCGGGCGGAGCTGGGATCCGTCGACGTTCCGCGTGGTCTGGCCGTGGACCGAGCACGGCGGGAACTGGGACTGCGCATTCGCGCAGACCTCAGATGGGACGATCCTGATGCACACGCGGGTGTGCAGCTTCATCGCGCCGAGCGCCCTCAAGGATGGCGCCGATCAGACCCTCGGCGCGCCGCCGCCGGGGCGGGTGGAGCGGCTGAAGCGGCAGACCGGGTACGCGATCCTGCGGTCCGACGATCTCGGAGGGACCTGGGGCGAGCCGGTGCCGGTGAACACGGCGCCGATCGCCTCGGAGGGGTTGATGCCCTACTCGGTTGGTGGCTCCGGGGCGGGGCATATCGTGGAGCTGCCGGACGGCGGGCTGCTGATGCCGCTGCACGGGTCGATCGGGCGCGAGTTCCAACCTCGGGAGGGCGAGACGCTGCGGTGCTTCGTCCTGCGGTCCGACGACGGCGGGGCGAACTGGGAGTACTGGGCGACGGTCGGCTACGACCCGGGGCACATCCTCGGCTGGGCGGAGCAGGGGCTCACGAGGCTCGCGAACGGCACCCTCGTCTCGATGATGCGGACGAGCGTGAAGCCCAGCCGCAACGACAACATGTGGATCGCGCATTCCGAGGACGACGGCGCGAGCTGGTCGCCACCTCGGCGGACGCCGCTCTGGGGTTTCCCGCCCGACCTGATCCAGCTGCAGGACGGGCGCGTGCTGGCGGTCTACGGCCACCGCAAGGAGCCGGACGGCGTCCGCGGCTGCGTCTCCGAGGATGGGCTGACCTGGGATCTGGAGCACGAGTTCGAGATCCGGAGCGGCGGGTTCGCCGACCCGTCGGTGGCGATGTACTGGCACACGGGGTACCCGTCGGTGGTGCAGCTCGATGACGGCACCATCGTCTGCGCGTACCACGAGTATGTGCCGAACGGGGAGGCCGCCGAGCCGATCCAGGCGATGTGGACGACGCGCTTCAGGATCTAGCGGGATCCTCGGCTCGCCCTCCAGACCGAGGCGTCCTACGGGTCGCCGGGGCCAGTGAGGGCGTCAACCCACACCCGCACGAACTGAGCGACGGCGAAGAGCACGAATCCGGCGATCACAACACTCACGATGTACCTCCGACCCCGGACAGCGAGGGAGTCGACAGGTTAGCGGACTCGATTGCGGTCTGGGGGGCGCCGCCTGTCACGCAGCCTGTGCTCGAAGGCGACGACGCTGGGTGCGGCGCCAACACGACCCTCGACGCCATGAGACCAGCCTCACCGAGTCGCTGCCGCCGACCGGCTCGCCGGTCGCCTGTCCTCGTGTGGTTGTGGTCCTGATCGCGGGCTGCTTCACTGCTCACCACCACGTTCGTCGACGAAGGGCACGGGCATGAGTGCAACGCCAATGACCATTCCGCAGGTGCAGTGCACCTACCGAGGGGATTTGGCGCGTTGTGCGAACGTTGAATTTGGGGATTCTGGCTCACGTAGACGCCGGTAAGACGAGCCTCACCGAGCGGCTGCTGCAGGCCGCCGGGGTCATCGAAGAAGCCGGCAGCGTCGACGCCGGCAACACACAGACCGACTCGCTGGCGCTGGAGCGTCAGCGCGGCATCACGATCAAAGCCGCCGTCGTTTCGTTTCCGATCGACGACGTCACCGTCAACCTGATCGACACGCCCGGGCACCCCGACTTCATCGCCGAAGTCGAGCGGGTGCTGCACGTGCTCGACGGCGCCGTGCTCGTGATCTCGGCGGTCGAGGGGGTGCAGGCGCAGACGCGCGTGCTGATGCGGGCGCTCCAGCGGCTGGGCATCCCGACGCTGATCTTCGTGAACAAGGTCGACCGGAGCGGCGCCGATGCCGCGCGCACCCTCGAGGGCATCGCGGCGAAGCTGAGCGAGTCGATCGTGCCGATGGGCGCCGTGCGGGCGATCGGGACGCGCGAGCCCGCGGTGACGCCGTTCGAGGCGGGTGACCCGGCGTTCGCGGCGAGCGCGATCGAGGTGCTTGCCGACCACGACGACGAGTTGCTGGTGGCCTACCTCGATGGCCTCGATGGCGAGCGGGGGGTGTCGCCGCGGCGGCTGATGCGCCGGCTCGCGGCGGCGACGCGGCGGTGCCAGGCGCACCCGGTGTTCTTCGGATCGGCGATCACGGGCGCCGGGTTGGCGCCGCTGATGGAGGGGATCACGCGGCTGTTGCCATCGGCGACGGGCGACGTCGACGCGCCGCTCTCCGGGGCGGTGTTCAAGGTCGAGCGCGGGCCGAAAGGGGAGAAGGCGGCGTTGGCGCGGCTGTTCGCCGGCGCGATCGGGGTTCGCGAGCGCGTGCGCTACGGCGACGACCTCGAGGGGACCGTCACCGCGATCGAGGTGTTCGAGGACGGCGCGGCGGTTCGACGGACCTCGGCGGTGGCCGGGCAGATCGCGCGGGTGCGCGGGCTGAACGACGTGCGGATCGGTGATGCCCTCGGTGTGGGGCACCGGTCCTCGGAGCAGCAGTTCGCGCCGCCGACCTTGCAGTCGGTGGTGGTGCCTCGGGAGGTCGGGGAGGCGGGGGCGTTGCGCGGGGCGCTGGTGCAGCTCGCGGAGCAGGATCCGCTGATCAACCTGCGGCAGGAGGCGGGGCGGGGCGATCTGCTGCTCTCGCTCTACGGCGAGGTGCAGATCGAGGTGCTGCAGGCGACGCTCGAAGCGGACTACGGCCTCGAGGTCGACTTCCGCGAGATCTCGATGATCCACGTCGAGCGACCGGTTGGGACCGGGTCGGCGGTCCAGTTCATCAAGCAGGCGCCGAACCCGTTCCTCGCCACCGTCGGTCTGCGCGTTGAGCCGGCGCCGCTGGACGACGGGGTGTCGTTCCACGTGGACCAATCGGTGCTCGGCACCATGCCGGCCGCGTTCTTCACCGCGGTGGAGGACACGGTCCTGCTGACGCTCCAGCAGGGACTGCACGGCTGGCAGGTGGGCGACTGCGCCGTGACGCTGACGCACACCGGCTACTACCCGCGGCAGAGCCACGCGCACCAGCGGTTCAGCAAGAGCATGTCCAGCACGGGCGAGGACTTCCGAGGCCTGACGCCGCTGGTGCTGATGGACGCACTCAAGGAGGCGGGGACGGTCGTCTGTGAGCCAGTGCACCGCTTCGAGCTGGAGCTGCCATCGGACGCCCTCGGTTCGGTGCTCTCCCTGCTCGCGGGGGTGGGGGCGAGGCCTGGGCCGGCGACCGTCCACGGCGCAACGACAGCGGTCGAGGGCGACATCCCCGCGGCGGCGATCCGGGAGTTGCAGCTCCGGCTGCCGGGGCTGACGAGCGGCGAGGGCGTGGTGGAGTGCACGTTCTATCGCTACGAGCCGGTGCGGGGCGCGCGGGTGGAGCGCCCTCGGACGGATCACAATCCGCTGGACTGGGTGGAGTACCTGCTGCACGTGAAACGGCGGGTGTAGCTGCCCGATGCAGCGCCGTTCGCGGTGATCCTCGACGCTGCGCGCTGTCCGGCGCGGCGATAGGCTGCGCGTCGAGGTCACCCGCCTCGTTCGTCAGACAGCGATGCAGGCCAGCACCGAGGGGATCAGGGCGATGGAACCGGTACTCGAAACGGCGATGAGCCAGTTCCACTCCGCGGCGGACCGGATCCGGATGGACGACGGCATGCGCGATCTGCTGACCTCCTTCAAGACGGTCTACCAGACCGAGTTCCCCGTCGACATGGACGACGGCTCGACGCGCGTCTTCAGCGGCTACCGGGTCCATCACAACGCCGCGCGGGGTCCGGTGAAGGGTGGCATCCGCTACTCCGAGATGGTGACGCTGGACGAGGTCAAGGCGCTGGCGATGTGGATGACCTGGAAGTGCGCGGTGGTGAACGTGCCGTTCGGCGGCGCGAAGGGCGGCGTGCTCTGCAACCCCGCCGAGATGAGCTCGCACGAGCTTCAAGATCTGACGCGGCGATTCACCTCGGAGATCGGGCCGATCATCGGGCCCGACCGCGACATCCCGGCGCCCGACATGGGGACCAATCCGCAGACGATGGCCTGGATGATGGACACCTACTCGATGGAGCAGGGATACACGATCCCCGGCGTGGTGACGGGTAAGCCGGTCGCGGTCGGGGGTTCCGAGGGCCGCTTTGAGGCGACGGGGCGCGGCCTGCTCTACGTCCTCCAGGAGCATCTGGCGACGGTGGGCGGGGTCCGCGATCGCACGATCTCGGTCCAGGGGTTCGGCAACGTCGGTGGCGCGGCGGCGAAGCTGATGGTCGAGTCGGGCGCGGCGGTGACGCACGTGTCAGATGCGGAGATCGCGATCCACGATCCGACCGGGATCGACGCGCCGGGCGCGTTCGCGCACATCAACGCGGGCGGCACGCTGCGCAGCTGGTTCGACGTGCACGGAACCGGCGCCGAGGAGATCGATCACGCCGATGTCCTCGAGGCGGACGTCGACGTCCTCGTGCCGGCCGCGATCGAGAACGTGCTGACCGAGGAGAACGCCGACCGCGTGAAGGCGGACGTGGTGATCGAGGGCGCGAACGGGCCGACGACGCCGGAGGCGGATCAGGTCTTCGCGGACCGTGGCATCACACTGATCCCGGACACGCTGGCGAACGCCGGCGGCGTGACGGTCTCGTACTTCGAGTGGGTCCAGGCACGCCAGTACCTGCACTGGAGCGAGGAGCAGGTCAACGCCGAGCTGCGCCGCCTGATGGTCAACGCGTACCACTCGGTGACCACACGCTGCGGCTCGGCCGACGAGGGCTGCACGTTCCGCGAGGCGGCGCAGTGGATCGGCGTCGAGCGGGTGATCGAGGCGCTCGAACTCCGCGGCATCTTCCCCTGAGCCTTCGGCTCCTCTAGGACGCTTCGCGGGGGTCTTCGACCCCTCTTCTGGACGCTTCGTGGGGGTCTTCGACCCCTCCTTGGGCGCTTCGCGCCTCGTGCCGGCGGCTCTGCGTTGTGCGGGGCTTCGGCGGGCTGAGCGTGGCAGCGCTTTCGGAGTGGCGCTTCCGAACGTGGCGACGCGTTAGTCGCCGGCGGATTCCACCGGCTGGAGGCGCGGGGAGAGGCCGGCGGCCATCGGGCGGGGGTTGATCTCGATGCCGGCTTCGATCGGGTTGAGCGCGACCATGAGGCGCTCGCGCTCCTGCATGAGGCGTTCCTGTTGGACCGGGTTGTCGTCGACCTTCATCTGGACGAGGTCGGCGATCTTCACCTTGCAATCGGCGTCGAAGTTCTGCATGCCGCAGACGTTGCAGGGGTCGCGCTTGCAGTCGAGCGTGATCTCCTGCTCGAGGGTCTTGAGCCACTCACCTCGGAGGTAGCTGGCCTCGGTGCCGCCGTGGATGTGCGCCCACGGGAGCGTCTCCCAGAGCTCGCGGGTGCGGTAGGCGTGGAAGGCGGGGTCGACGCCGCACTGGTCGAAGGCCTCGTTCCAGAGCGACCAGTCGTGGTGCTCGGACCAGGCGTCGAACTTGGCGCCGTTCCGCCAGGCGGCCTCGACGACGTCGGCGACGCGGCGGTCGCCGCGGGAGAGCACGGCCTCGAGCAGCGACTTCTCGGGGTCCTCCCAGGTGAACTGGACGCCGGCCTCGCGGCAGCCGTCGCGGAGGATCTGGTGGCGGCGGCGCAGGGTCTCGGCGTCGCACTGGCTGACCCACTGGTACGGGGTGTGCGCCTTCGGGATGAAATTGCTGGTGGAGACGCGCACCTTGGCGCGCTTGCCGACGTGCTTTCGCCCGATCGCCTTCACCTCGGAGGCGATGCGCACGATCTCCTCGATGTCGTGATCGGTCTCGGTCGGCTGGCCGACCATGAAGTACATCTTGATCGAGGTCCAGCCGTTGGCGAAGGCGTTCTCCGCCGCAGTCAGGATGTCCTGCTCCGAGACCAGCTTGTTGATGGTGTTGCGCAGCCGCTGCGAGCCCGCCTCCGGCGCGAGCGTGAGGGTGTGCTTCTTGCCGCGCGCGACGGCGTTCGCCACGTCGATCGAGAACGAGTCGACACGCGTCGAGGGGATCGAGAGCTTGAGGCCGCTGTCCGCGTAGGCGTCCATCAGCGCGTGCACCATCGGCCCGATCTCGCGGTGGTCGGTGGTGGAGAGCGACATCAGCGAGAGCTCTTCGTAGCCGGTGTTCGCCATCAGCTCGCCGGCGGCCTGCACCACCTCCTCGACGCTGCGCTCGCGCGTGGGGCGGTAGATCATGCCGGCCTGGCAGAAGCGGCAGCCCTGCGTGCAGCCGCGCTGGATCTCGATCGCGGCGCGGTCGTGCACCACCTCGATGAACGGCACGATC
>JANQNP010000041.1 GCA_028279505.1 Dehalococcoidia bacterium | reverse complement strand
GCAACGCCTCCAGGCCGGCGGCGACGGGCGTCGCCGGAACCGGCGTCTCATACGGGGCCTCGAGGACGCCCGCCTCGATCCGCAGCGCGTCGTGCGCGGCGAGCCCCGCCGGGACGATGCCACCGGAGACGCTGTTCTCCCAGAAGTGCTCACCGACCTCGGGCGAGACGACGAACCAGTAGCCGTCCTCCGCGACCTGCGAGGTGTGCGCGACGAGCGCGCGGTAGCCGCCGAGGAGCATCTCGTGCGCCTCGCCCTCGGGGACTGCGCCCGGGATCGTCGTGCCGACCACGGACTCGAGGCGCTCCGCGACCTTCGGTCCTTGCACCGAGAACATGACGCTCTCGGTCAGGCGGTCGCGCACCAGCACCTGCTCGACGAGCCCGAGCTCCGCGACGGTCGCCTCGGCCATGTCCGGCAGATGCACCTGCGTCTGCGGCCCGGTAACGACGAGCCAACGACCCTCGTCGAGGTGCCAGACCGTCGGAACGTCGAGCACGGTGCCGTCCTCGCGAAGGGCGAGCACGCGGCGCATGCCGCGCGGCGGGATGCCCTCGATGTCGGAGGCGAAGAGGCGGCTCAGCACCTCGACCGCCCGCTCGCCGGTGACGTAGAAGCGCCCGAGGTGGGAGCGATCGAAGATCGCGGCCTCCTGCCGAGCGGCGCGCTGCTCGTCATAGAGGCCGCCGAACCAGAGCGGCAGCGTGAAGCTGTGCACCGGCGCTGGGTGCCAGCCCTGCTGCATGTAGACGTGGGCCAGCGCCAGCGTGTTCGTCTGGATCCCGAGGTCCGGGCCGCCCGCCGCGATCTGCGACGGATCCCGCTTGGGGATCAGCGGGATGAAGTCGTCGAGCGAACCGCCGTTCGAGGTCAATGTGACACCGCTGCGCTACGCCTCGTGGGGGTGGGGGAGGCCAACCCCCTCGGACTCGACGTCCACCCACTTGCGATAGCCCTCGGGGGTGCGGGTCATGCGACCGATGCCGGGGTACGGGCCGTGGCAGAACATGACCAGCGCCTCCTCCTCGATGCAGCGCTCGACGAGCTCCTTCTTCGTCTCCATCGAGACGAGCGGCAGGATGTCGAGCCCGGACACCCAGGCGGTGCGCTCGAGCTGCGAGCGGTGCTGGACCATGTCGCCCACGTAGACGCCCCACTCCTGGCCGGAGCGCACGACGACGGCGCCGTGGCCGTGCGTGTGACCGGGCGTCGGCAGGAACCGCACCTCCTCGGTGATCGCGGTCTCGTCGTCGAGCAGCTCGACGCGGTCGGCGATCGGGTCGATGTTCCTCGCGAGGTACGTCGCGCGGGTGCGCTCGTTCGGGTGGTTCGCATCCTCCCACTCGCGACGCCCGATGTAGTAGGTCGCGTTCGGGAAGGTCGGGATCAGCGAGTCGGGATCGTCCGGGTCGGCGCCCGGCGCGATGCTCGTGTTCCAGCCGCAGTGGTCCGAGTGCAGATGCGTGTTCACGACGATGTCGATGTCCTCGGGCGCGACGCCAAGCGCGTCCAGCGAGGTCATCAGCGTGCCTTCGGAAGCGGGCGTGCCCGCGGGCTCCCGGTCGCCGGGCTTGCCGCCGACGCCGGATTCGATGAGGACGGTCTTGCCCTCGGAGCGGAGGAGCAGGCAGTTGAGGCCGGTCTCCATCCGGTAGCGGTCGTCGAGCACTCGGACCTGTCGCTCCCACATCACACGGGGCACCACGCCGAAGATCGCGCCGGCATCGTAGAAGTGCGAGCCGTCGTTCACGACGGCGAACGGCACGCTGCCGATCGAGAAGCGATCACCCGACGGGATCGCCATCGTCAGCCCATCAGCTTCACGATGCGTGAGGGCTTCAGGCGGAAGACGACTGACGAGGCCGGATCGCCTGTGGTGCTGCCCTCCGCGTACTGGTTGCCGGCCTCCTCACCCAGGTAGTGGATCGCGGCCTCGCGTAGCAGCGGCTTGTAGTCGATCCCCGACGCCTCGGATGCCTCGCCGTGGAGCACGACCGCCTGGTACGGCGGCGTCTTCGTGTCGACACACAACGAGGCGTTCGAATTGGCGAGGATGTTGCGCCACTTCTTGCTGCCACGGTCGGTCAGCATCAGCGCTTCGCCGTCGCGCCAGAGGTACCAGATCGGCGCCTGATGCGGGCGCCCCTTCGAATCGACGGTCGCAAGGACCGCGATGTGCGCGCCCGCGAGCAGCGCTTCGACGTCGGCATCAGACATGGCCATGACCCCACCCTTCGCTGGGGCGAGTCTGCCATACCTCGACGGTGGAGCCAGCACGCACCGGCGCGTAACGCGGGTGCGCTCAACGCCGCCGCTCCGGCAGCGGCCGGACGCCGGAGCGGATCTAGTGGAGGCGCCCGAGCGGACTCAGGCCGGCGCGGGCACCGAGCCTGCCTTCCACGCCTCCTCCTCCGGCGAGCCGGGTTCCGGCAGCAGCACGCCGGCCTCCATGGTGTGGGAGGCCTCGATGTCCCGCGTCGAGGTCTGGACCTCCTCGACGGACACACCGGCCGTCTCCGCGAGCGCCTGGCTGAGACGCGTCGCGATCTCGGCCTTCTGCGCGTCGGTGCGACCGGCGCGGATCGTGCCGTTGATGATGGCCGTCCTGCCTGCCGGAAGCTGCGCGTCGTGTTCCTCGCTCACGAGGGCGTGCACGAACGAGGGGGGCGCGCCGGTCACGTCGCAGTGAACCTCGACGACCGCGGCGGCAAACTGCTGCCGCTGGGCCTCGGTCAGCAGCTGAGGGCGGACGAGGGCGTGATAGAAGGGCATCGGAGTTACTCCTGGCTCGCAGCGGCAGTCTCCGTGAGGGAGACGACCACCTCGTGGTCGGTACAGTCGGTCAGCTCGGTCCACAGGTCGCAGATCCCGCGCATATAGATCTCGCGATCGTCCCGCGTCGTCTCGTGGTCGACGAAGCACGAAATCACCGACGAGGTGCTCCGCCGGCCCTCGGTGAACATGTAGCCGGGTGCGACCGTCACCCAGCTGACGCTCGACGCTTCGCCCGGGTAATGGCGCGCGTGGTGGTCTTGCAGGCGGCGTTCGAGCTCGTCGCTGCGAGCGTCAGCAGTGCTGCCCTCCTGGATCACGCATCTGAACTGGCTCATCGATCCCTCCTCAGGGTCTCCTCATGCTGCGGTTGGTGTGCCTCGACGAATGCGAGGAATCGCTGGAGCCACCGCTCGTCGGCGTCCTCGTGGGAGAAGTGGCCGGCGTCCTCGAAGATCGTCAGCTCGCTGTTCGGCAGCAGCGAGTGCAGGCGCTCGGCGTTCGAGGGCCGAACGAAGCGGTCCTCGGCGCCCCAGGTGATCAGCACGGGGACGCTTACCGAGGGCAGGCGCTCTTCGATCTGCGGCAGCTCCCGGGCGTAGGTCCCGAGGAACGCGAGCGAGTCGCGGTGCTTTCCTGGGTCGAAGCAGATGGCCCGGTACTCCTCGATGGCCGCGTCGGACGGCGTGAAGTGGCGATAGCCCGCCGCAGTCGCAGCGCCGAAGTTCTGCTTCATCAGCCAGCCACGCATCGGCGGGCGGCTCCCCAGCCAGCGGACCAACCCCCATCGCGTCGCGGCGTGAAGCGGCGGGGCGAAGTCGGTCGGCCAGGTGCCGGGGCCGTCGTAAACGTTCACGCCGAGCAGGCGGTCCGGATGCGTCGAGGCCAGCGAGAGCGCGACCGGAACACCGATGTCCGGGCCGACCAGGTACGCCCGCTCGATTCCCTCGGCGTCCATCAGGCTCACGAGCAGGTCGGCCTGGGCCGCCGGGCCAAGCACCGGGCCAGTCGACATCCCGAAGCCGGCCAGATCGACGGCGAGGAGGTCGAAGTGCTCCGCGAGGCGGTCCCACAGCGATTCCCAGCATCGGATCGACTGAGGGAAGGCGTTCGTCATCACGACCGTCGGGCGGTCGCCGCCTCGCTGGACCCGCGCGATCCGGAGGTCGTGCTCACCGAGCACTCGGCGTTCGAAGTGCATCATCCTCATCTCCCATCCAGAGTGGAACATTCCATCCAGTCTGTGCGTCGCTGTTCGTCCGCGGGGCGGCCCCCCTTGGTCGCCCGCTAGCCGGCGAGCTGTGCGTAGATGACGGTCTTGGCGTCTTCGTAGGGCTCGGTGCTGCGAGTCGCCCTGGCGAGGGTCACTGAGCCCTCGTAGGCGCTCACGATGAACCGGCCGAGCATCGTCGCCCGCTCGGCGTCGATCCCGGCCTTCCGCAGCGCCGCGGAGTACTCTGCGGCCCAGGCCTCGAAGGTCTCAGCGACAGCTTCCCGAATCGCCGCCGAATCCGAGGGCGCCTCTGCCGCCGGCACCCCGATCGGGCAACCGAGGGCGAAGTCGTTGCTCACCATCTCCGTCGCCGACCAATCGAAGATCCGCGCGATCGCCTCCGCCGGATCGTCCTCATCGAGGACGCGCACGATCCGACGGGTCGACCACGCCCCAGATCGGCGAACCGCCGAGGCCACCAGCTCCTCCTTGCCGCCAGGGAAGAAGTGGTACATCGAACTCGAGGACACGCCGGTCTCGCGCAGCAGGTCCTGCATGCTCGTGCCCGCGTAGCCGTGCTCCCGGATCGAGAGCAGCACGGCCTCGATCAATCGCTTGGCGGTGTCAGACGGCATCGAATGCTCCGGGCCCTCAGATCTGCTTGGCACCGACTATGGACTGGATGGGTCATTCCAGTCAAGTCCCACACCCGACACCCGCTCGAGCCACCAACGTTTCCAGCCCTCGGCCCGACGCCCGAGGTCGAGCCTGCCAGCGCTGACACGTCTCCCTTGCCGCTCGATCCCAGCGGACCCTATGATCACGCGCACTTCCCCGGCTCGTCCCGGAGACCGATCACCGCACGCGCGCAGCGTGCGAAGGGAGCCCCCGATGCCGACGCCGACCGCGTTCCTGCGAGGCGAATTCGTTCCGCTCGAGGAGGCGAACGTCAACGTCATGACGCACGCCTTCAACTACGGCACCGCGGTATTCGAGGGCATTCGCGGCAACTGGAACGCCGACCACGAGCAGCTCTACCTCTTCAAGGTCCGCGCGCACTTCGAGCGGCTTCGCAAGAGCGCCAAGATCATGCGCATGGAGCTCAAGTACAGCGACGACGAGCTCGTCCAGATCACCAACGACCTCGTGCGCCGCAACGGCTACAACGAGGATGTCTACGTCCGCCCCATCGTCTACAAGTCATCCGAGGTCGTCGGCGTCCGCATGCACGACCTCGAGGACGACTTCCTGCTCTTCGTCACCCCGTTCGGCGCCTACCTCGACCCGGAGGCGGGCGTGCGCTGCATGACCTCCTCCTGGCGCCGCATCGACGACACGATGATCCCGGCCCGCGCGAAGGTGAACGGCCTCTACGTCAACAACGCGATGGCGAAGACCGAGGCCCAGCTCAGCGGCTTCGACGAAGCGATCATGCTGAACTCCGACGGGCACGTGTCCGAGGGGTCCGGCGAGAACATCGTGATCATCCGCGACGGCGTCCTGATCACCCCGCCCGAGTCCGACAACATCCTCGAGGGCCTGACGCTCGACACGGCGCTCCAGTTCGCGCAGGAGGAAATGGGCCTCGAAGTCGTGAAGCGGAGCATCGACCGCTCCGAGCTCTACATCGCCGACGAGATCTTCATGACCGGCACGGCCGCCCACCTCACCCCAGTCACGGAGGTGGATCGCGTGCCGATCGGCGACGGCGAGTTCGGACCGATCTCGAAGCAGCTCCAGCAGACCTACTTCGACATGATTACTGGCAAGTTGCCGCAGTACAGCCACTGGCTCGACGCGGTCTACGAACCGGCAGCGGTGCCCGCTTCGAGCTAGCGTTCGGAGCGCCACCGACTGACCGCGACGGCTCCCCACCGGCGACGGGGAGACGCAGCATGACGTACCAACCACCGAGGGCGCTCGGGATGCTTGTCGGCGGTGCGCTGACCGTCTGGGCGCTCGCGATCGCCGTGCTCCTCGTGAACCACGCCGTCGCCGCCGACTTCGGTCTGACTGCCGTGCTGGCGATCACCGGCGCGACCGCCGCCGGCGCGCTCGCCTCCTTGTTCGGCTACTGGACCTACGCGCTCGGCACCCTGAGCTATGCGCTCGATCGCAACGGCCTCGTCATCCACTGGGGTGCGACGCGCCAGGTGATCCCGCTCGCCGCGATCGAACGGCTCGTCCCCGGCACCTCCGTCGGCGTGCCCTCCGTCCGAGGCGTCTCCTGGCTCGGGTACCACGTCGGCAACGCCAACATCGAGCGCATCGGTGACGTGCTCTTCTACTCGACGCACCAGGCGCCGGAGCAGGTGCTGTACGTGATGACGAGCGAGCGGAACTATGCGATCACCGTGACCGACCCGGCCGGCTTCGCCCGCCAGGTGCAGATCCGCCAGGACCTCGGCCCGACCGCGCGGGTCACCCACCACGCGCAGCGCCTCGGCAGCGCCGCCCAGGCGTTCTGGTACGACTCGACCGGGCGAATCCTCGTCGGCATCGCACTCCTCGCCGCGTTCCTCATGTGGGCGCTCGTCGGCATCCGCTACCCGGACCTGCCCGCCGCCTTTGAGCTGCAGTTCCCCGCCTACGAGGACAACCCGCTCGTCAACGTGCAGACGAAGGACGCGATCCTCGAGCTGCCGAGGATCGCCACCGCCCTGCTCGTCGTGAACTTGGTCATCGGGTTCGTGCTCCACGCCTGGGAACGCGTCGCCGGCTACGTGATGTTCATCGCCGCCGCCGTCGTCCAGCTCGCGTTCGCGGCCGCGGTCGCGATCGCAATCCAGGGCGCCTAACCGACGCTCCGACCGTCTCCACCGCTGTACATTCCGCCCGCAGGGCGATCCGTGCCCGAAGCAGGAGGAGACAGATGCCAGATCATCTCGCAGGCAAGAGCGCCATCGTCACCGGCGCCGGTCGGGGAATCGGACGAGGGATCGCGCTCGCGCTCGCCGCGCAGGGTGCATCCGTGGTGGTGAACGACTTCGGCGGCTCCGTTGAGGGCGAAGGCCGTGACACCAGCGTGCCGCAGGCCGTCGTCGACGAGATCAAGGCCGCCGGCGGCACCGCCGAGGCCAATGGCGCCGACGTCTCCGACCACCTCGAGGCCGAGAACCTGGTCCGCCAGGCCCTCGACTCCTACGGCAAGCTCGACATCCTCGTGAACGTCGCCGGGATCCTCCGCGAGCGGATGATCTTCAACATGTCCGAGCAGGAGTGGGACGACGTGATCCGCGTCCACCTCAAGGGCACCTACAACACCACCCACTTCGCATCGATCCATTGGCGCCAGCGCCGTGACTTCGGCCGGCTGATCAACTTCAGCTCGACCGCCGGCATCAACGGCTCCGCCGGACAGCCGAACTACGCCGCCGCCAAAGCGGGGCTCATCGGCTTCACCAAGTCGTGCGCGAACGCCCTCGCGAGGTACGGCGTCACCGCCAACGCCATCGCGCCGGGCGCGGCTACCCGCATGACCGACCGAGGCCTGCGCAACGCTGTCGCAATGCGCGAAGGCAACGCTGAAAGCGAGTCCGTCGGAGGCACCGAGCGCGACCCGGAGAACGTTGCCCCGATCGTCGTCTACCTCTGCTCGGACGCCGCAGCGAACGTCTCAGGTCGCACCATCGGAGCCTCCGGCTACCAGGTGCAGCTCTACAGCGACATGCACGTGGAGCGGCAGATCTTCAGCGATGGCCCGTGGGACATCGACAAGCTCTTCGAGCGCGCGCCGCAGACGCTCTTCGCCGGTCTGACGCCGCCCAGCGGGGAGCGCCCCGCCGGCGCGACGAACTCCGACGCATAGCGGAGAGTCGAACCGCCTCGATGGCTGAACTGCGCCGACGCCGCCTCGGTCGGACCAACCTCATGGCCACCGAGGTCGGCCTCGGCGCAATGGACACGCCAACGTCCTCGGAGGGGGCGGCCACACTCGCCGCCGCCGAGGACGCCGGCATCAACTTCGTCGACACCGCCCGCGACTATGCCGGCAGCGAATTCCTGATCGGACACCACGTCCGCGAGCTGCATGGCCGCGGGACCAGCACCGGCTTCCTGCTCGCCTCGAAGACCTTCAGCCACAACGTCAACGGCAGCCAGCGCGACATCGACCGCTCGGTGGCGACCCTCGGCGTCGACCAGATCCCGCTCTACCAGCTCCACGACATCTCCACCCTCGAGGCCTGGGCAGAGGCCCGCGACGAGGAGAACGGCGCACTGGCAGGCCTAAAGATCGCCCAGTTCCGAGGCCTGATCGGCCACATCGGCGTCTCATGCCACAACACGGCGCTCCTCAAAGAGCTGATCACCTGCGGCGAGTTCGACGCCGTGATGCTCGAGTACTCCGCCTTCTTCCCCGAAACCGCGCCGATGATCGACCTCGCAGCCGAGCACGACGTCGGCGTGATCGTGATGCGCCCGGTCGGCGGCTCCGGCCGAACGAGCGCGATGCGCACGGCGATCGCCGATGGCTACGCGGGTCCGCTCACCCCTCGAAACCTGCTCCGCTACGTGCTCGCCAACCCCAACGTCTCCGTCGCGATCCCCGGCGCCCGCTACCCCTCGCGCATCCTCGAGAACGTCGCGACCGCCACCGAGGCCCCACCGATGTCCGAGGCAGAGCGCGCCGAACTCGAAGCGGAAGCCGCGCGCCTGTACTGAGCGAGGGCGCCTACCAGAACATCTGGTCGGCTAGTGACAACGGATCCAGCAGCCACTCACGATCGACCCATCTCACCGAGGAGCGAGGTCGACCGTGGAAGCCAGAACGCGGACCGAGTTACCCCAGGTCACCGAACGCCAGCTCGAGGTCGCCCGACTGATCGCCGCCGGCCTCGACAACCCTCGAATCGCAGAGGCGCTTGGTATCTCGCTCTCCGGCGCGAAGTACCACGTCTCGGAGCTGCTCGGTCGCCTCGACCTGAGTAGTCGCGAGGAGATCGGGGAGTGGTACCGCGCGCAGGGCACAGCGAGGAGCAAGCCCAGACGGTTCAGCTTCGCGCCAGTTGGCTGGGCCGCCGCCCTTGGCAGCGTGGGTGCGGCCGCGATCGCCGCCGTTGCGATCGCCCTCGGATCTAGCGGTGGAGGCGGCCCGGTCTCGCCGCCTACCGCCGCACCCTCGGCAGCGGCGACGGCCGCTCCTGGCGAGGGTGCGTTCGTCGCGGCAGCCCGTCCACAGGTGGAACAGCGGATGCGCTTCACCTCGACGCTGCTCGAGGACGGCAGCGTCCTGCTCGCCGGCGGCCAGTCGCGCGAGTCTCGCGATGAGATCCGCTCGGAGATCTACGACCCGCCGTCCGATTCATTCGAACTGACCGGCACTACGATCGTCCCCCGGTACTCCCATGTGGCGGTACGGCTGCTGGACGGACGCGCGCTGCTGCTCGGCGGGCTCACGATCGACCCCGACACGCTGGACGCGACCGTAGTCGCCTCGATCGAGGCTTATGACCCGGCGACCGAGGCATTCGAACTCCAGGGATCGATGCTCGAGCCACGCTGGGCTCACGCCGCTGCGGTCCTCGACAGCGGACACGTCCTCATCAGCGGTGGAGTGCTCAACAACGATGCCGAGGGCCAACCCCTGGCGACGGCGGCCGCGGAGCTATACGACCCGGCGACTGGGGCTTTCACCGCGACCGGCCCAATGAACGTCGCGCGCCGTGATCACCAGCTCACCCGGCTCCTCGACGGCCGGGTGCTGGTCAGCGGCGGCGGACCGCTCGAGGTGTACGACCCGGGGAGCGGGGAATTCAGCCTGCTTGGCGGAGAACCGGTGTTCGGCAACGAGCGGACGGTCGCAACACGACTCCTCGACGGTCGCGTCCTCATCACCGGTGCGATCGGAGACGCCGAGGCACGTGCCCTGGGTCGAACGGATCAGGCGACGCTCGCGTTCGTCGTGGATCCGGCGTCAGGCTCGGTCGATCGAACGGGCGACATGCGGACCGGGCGCAGCGGCTACCACACGGCTACGCTGCTCCGAGATGGTCGCGTCCTCGTCGCTGGCGGTGCTGGCGGGTTTGGCGAGCAAACGATCTACCCGCCGTCGGAGATCTACGACCCGGTCACCGGTCAGTTCGAGGCCATCGAACTCCTCGAGGATGACGCGCTCCCGGGCGGCGTGCGGGCGACCAACGTGGCCACGCACATCGCTGGCCATCATGCGCTCCTGCTCGACGATGGATCGGTGCTGGTAATCGGCCTCCGCCCGAGCTCACTCGAGACAGTGGTCGAGCGGTTTGACCCGGGCGCGAGCGCGGGCGACGACCGCTACGCAGATGTCCTGGCGACCATGGCGGCCCGGCCTCGGCTGGTGCCCGGCGACGTGATCGAGGTCGGCACCCCAACCGGCAGCGCCGATCCGTTGGACCTCGGCGCGTTCGTCGCCGCGGCCGCCGAGCGCGGGCTCCAGATCCGTCGACTGCCGACAGGCATCGGTACATGCGCCGAGGGTGCGTTGCGTTCCGGTGCCCACGGTCTCCGAGCGGAGCGCGGAGATGGCAGCGGTGCGGAGGACTTCTCGCTCTACGTGTACACGTCGGCCTCGGCGCTGGCCGAACTCTGGATCGTCGACGATTCCGGAACGGTGACGCCTCGCCCGGGAACCAGCTGCGCGCACCCTTCGACCGGCGGTTTCTTCGTCACGACCGGAGCGACGGGACTGATCAACGGCAACCAGCTACTGGTGCTCGGCGGGCGTCACCGCCTGGGCGATCTCGACGAGGACGACCCGGAGACGCGGGCGCTACTGATCGAGGCGTTCGAATCGATGCCTGAGTAGCGAGTCCAGCCGACCCTCCGAGGTAACGCCGGTCACCCACACCACAAGTCATTGTTCCGATACTCGTTCACGCATCCTCTAGTCTCAGGTCGCGATGAACAGACGTCTCGCAGCAGGCATCGCCGCGATCGCGCTCGGGGCGGTCCTCGGGATCGGCGCGTGGGCGACGGGGTTGATCTTCGGCGGACCGTCGCAGTCCGCGTGGGCCGCCGATGTGTGCGCCGCCCTCGAACTGGACGCCGCCGAGAACGACTCGTGGCTCGCGACGCGCGACGCGTATGACGGGGCGCTGCTCACGCTCGCGGAGACCGAGCTGCCGGGTGGCACCGAGGCGTTCCACGCGGCCGTGATCGAGGGGACGCGACTCGTCCGCAACCAGCTCAACGGGTACGCGCGCGCCGACCCTGGAGGCGGCCTGCGACAGATGCTGGACGACCTCCAGGAGATCGCGCAGACGCAGCCGCGAGGACCGAGCGCCGACGGCGCGCTGTCGTTGTTCTACTCGACGATCCGGGAGAGCGAGTCGCTGATCCGCGACGCCGCCGGGTCGCTTCCGGAGCGGAGCCGCGATGCCCTCGAGGACGTGCCCGGCTGCGGGGCGCGACTGCGCGCGTAATCACCGGCTCGCCTGACCTCGAAACGGGCTCGTCGTAGCATCGAGGCATGGACACCGACGTCATCGTCGTGGGCGCCGGGCCGGCCGGCAGCACGGCCGCCCGCGAGATCGCGTCGCGCGGCGCCGACGTCCTGTTACTCGACCGTGCGAAGTTCCCGCGGGACAAGCCCTGCGGCGGCGGCGTCACGATCCGGACCGCGGGCCTGCTGCCGTTCTCCCTGGATCCGGTGATCGAGGCGACCGTCGACACGGCGCACCTCCGGCTGCGCGATGGCAAGGAGGTCACCCGGCACCACACCCGCCCGATGACCTACATGACGCAGCGGTCGCGGCTCGATCACTTCCTGGTCGAGCGCGCCGAAGAGGCCGGCGTCGAGTTCCGCGACGGCCAGGCCGTGAAACAGGTGCTGCGGCACCCCGACGGTACCTTCGAGGTGCGTCACCGCGACGGTTCCGCCCACCGCGCCCGCGTGGTGATCGGGGCGGACGGCGCGAACGGCGTGGTTCGGCTCAACCTTGGGTACGAGTCGCCAGTCGAGAGCGCCGTCGCGCTCGAGGGCAACATCTCGTTTCCCGACGGCATCCCGGAGCGCTACCGCAGCGGGATCGCGCTCAACCTGAGCTTCGTGCCGGGCGGCTACGGGTGGGTCTTTCCGAAGGGCGATCACGTCAACGTCGGCGTCGGCGGCTGGAAGGAGCAGGTCGGCTCAAACCTGCGCCGGGACCTCGACCGGTTCTGCGAGCTGTACGGCTTCGACACGGCGAGCGTGACCCAGCTCCGCGGACACCACCTGCCGCTGGCGCGCCCGGGCGCGCTGGTGGCGGCGGGCGGCTCGGCGGTGATCGGCGACGCCGCCAGCTTCGTCGACCCACTCTCCGGCGAGGGGATCCACGGGGCCGTCGCGTCCGGGATCGCCGTGGCGCCGGCGGTCGAGGACTACCTCGCAGGACGCGTGAACTCGCTGAGCGGATACCACCACCTGATCACCCGCGAGCTGACGCCGAACATCGAGGCGTCGCGCGCGCTGATGGAGGTCTTCCACGCCGCGCCCGCGCCGTTCGTCTGGCTGCTGCAGCACTCCAACCGGTTCTGGGATCCGGCCGGCGAGCTGGTCCGCGGCGAGCTTGAGTACTCCGCGATCGTGAACCGGTTCGGACCGCTCGTCGCGGCTTCGCTGCGGCCGGTGGCGAAGCTCGCGCAGTGGCGCACGGGCCGGCGGCAGTTCGCCGGCTCGATGAGTCACTGAGGGCGCGCATGCCGCGAGGCGTCACCACGCTGATCCTCGCAAGCGTCGTTGGCCTCCTGGCGGTCGCCTGCGCCGAGGATCCACCGAGCGGCGATCCCACATCGGTGCCGACGCGCCTGCCCGTCTTCGCCACGCCAGCCACCGCGACGCCCGAGGGCACGGCCATCGCGCGCCTCACGAACGCCGAAGTCGCGACGCTGCTCGCCGACCTCGTGTGCTGGCACGACGATCCGGAACTCGCCGCCGACTGCCTCCCGGTGGGCCCGGAGGAGGCGGAGCTGCTCCAGCAGATCGCGCTCAGCGCGGACGAGCGGTTCGTCGCGCCGCTGGTCGACATGCTCTGGATGGAGCTGGGCTGGGAGCGCTGGGTCCACGAGGCGCTGACCGCGATCACCGGCCAGGAGTTCCCCGACGGCTACGGCTGGTCCTCGTGGATCGCCATCGACCGGCCACCGCTGCCCGACGGGTACCTCGACTGGAAGGGACGCCTGCTGTCGCTCGTGGACGAGCGGTTCGTCGACTTGCTTAACGACGATCTGCTGCTGGCCGTCCGCCCGGACGAGCTGATCTGGTCGCGCGTCGCGATCGACCAACAACCGCCGCTCGTCGACCCGGAGACGGTGCACCGGCTGGAGGAGCGCTACCTCGCGACGACGGACATCGTCTACGGCGTGTTCCTCAACGGCGAGGCGCGCGCCTACCCGGAGCGGATCCTCGCCTGGCACGAGATCGCGGTCGACGAGGTAGGCGGCCGGCCGCTGCTGGTGACGAACTGCGTCCCCTGCGGCGGCGCGACCGTGTACGAGGCCACGGCCAGCGACGGCGTCCGCTACGAACTCGGCAACGCGGGTCTGATCTACCGCTCGCGCCACGTGTTCTACGACGCGGAGTCAAACAGCCTCTGGGACCAGCTCACCGGTGAGGCGATCGCGGGCGAAGCGCTCGTCGCCGGGGCGTCGCTGGCGCCGGTGCCGGTACTGCGGACGACCTGGGGGGAGTGGGCCGCCCGCCACCCGAACTCGACGGTGCTGTCGCTCGACACCGGCGCGGTCCGCAACTACGACGCCGGCGCGGCGCTGGTGGAGGAGCAGTCCTCGGACGGGCCGCTATTCCCGGCACCGGTCCCGACGGACGCGAGCGTAGAAGCGAAGGAGCGGATCCTCGGGGTCGAGATCGCGGGCAGCAGCCGCGCGTACTCGCTGGCAGCCATCGAGGCGGCGGGCATCACGCACGACACGCTCGGTGGGCAGGACATCACCCTCGTGTCGCGCGGGCCGGGCCTCGGCGTCTCGGTCTACCGCGAGCACGACATCACGTTCTCGTACCTGCAGGGCGTCCCGTCGGCCCTCGAGCTGGTCGACACCAACGGTGACCGCTGGTTCCTCGACGAGGAGGTGCTCACCAACGTGATCGACAGCAGCCTGCGCCGCGCGCTCCCGGTGCGGATCGCCTACTGGTTCGCCTGGGCGGACGCGTTCCCCGAGACGAGTCTGTGGCAGGGTTAGGGCGGAACGGTTCCGTCGAGCAGTATCAAGACCCGCTTCACCGCGTTGATGAGATCCTTGATCACGCGCTCCACCGGTTGAGTAGCAACCCACGGCGTATCTACTCCGAAAGCGATCGCGAAGTCGAAGTCGATCTCGATGTCGGAAATCGGTTCATATCCAGAGCTTGGAATCCACTCAACAAGTGGGGTTCCATCTGCGACCGCTGAAGCCAGGTGCAGTGTCATGCCCGGAAAACTCTTGAAGGTTACGTCGCGCACCCACCGAAGTTCGGAAGCCGCCGTCCCGAGCGCGACGAGATGCAGCTTTCTGTGCTTGTCAACCACGTTCAGGTCATGGAGGACCCTTAGGGAACCAAACTCGCCACCCGCGCCAGGTTTCGCACCGAATGGTTGAACACGGCGGATCAGTCCCTTCGTGTGAGCGTGCACCCCTCGGATCTTGTAGCGACCACTTCGTCGACTGAATTCGTCGCCAGTTGCCGTTCTGGCCGAGTAGAGGGATTGGTCCACGAAGATCGGGAACTCCGTGCCGCGAAGCTCCCGACCGCTCTCAGAAACAGTCAGGACGGTAACGGCGTGGTCGAGCGCCGATCGGAGGTCATGCAGAATCTCTCCGATCACAACAGACCAACGTGCTGGGGGATCCCAATCCACCCGAAGCACGTGGAGCTTCTTCTCCTTCAGCTCGTCAAACCTCGGCTCCACGCTGTAGGCAATCGACCGAGACGCTGAAGCGAACTCCCGTTGCAGCTCGACAAGCAGCTCCTCGGCTCGGTCGACACTCGGTTGGACATCGGCGAGCATCATCGTCCTAGCATTTCTGGCGAGTCCGCAACGCCGCCGCCCTCAGGGTGGACCCGCAGGTTGACTCTCTCCGGAACGCGCGACAATACTGATCACATCATGCGAACGGACATCAGCACCGACGCTTCGACCTCGGCCGCCCACGGCGGCCCGCTCGTGCTGCCCGTTCTCCTCGTACTCGTACTTAGCTAGGCGGCGCTGCGCGTCTCTAGACGCACAGTGTCGCCACTCGGCCCGCGTGACGGGCTGATTCGCGTGTCTGGCCCGAACGGACAGGCCACCCCAGCAATGCGAAGCCCCTGGCAACAACGAGTGGACCACTACCGATGACCAAGATGATGGGCGCCGACATCGTGCTCGAGTCGCTGAAGCGGGTCGGCATCGACACCGTCTTCGGCTATCCCGGCGGCGTCGTGCTGCCGCTCTACGACCGCTGGCCCTCACACCCCGAGGTGCGCCACATCCTGGCCCGCCACGAGCAGGGCGCCGGACACGCCGCCGAGGGCTATGCAAAGGCCTCCGGCAAGCTGGGCTGCGCGCTGGCGACTTCCGGCCCCGGTGCGACCAACCTCGTCACCGCGATCACCGACGCGATGATGGACAGCATCCCGACGCTCTTCCTGACCGGGAACGTCGCCCGCGAGCTGCTGGGCCGCGACGGCTTCCAGGAAGCCGACATCACCGGCATCACGATGCCGATCACGAAGCACAACTACCTCGTGATGCGCGCCGAGGACATCGCCCCAGCGATCGCCGAGGCGGCGTACATCGCAACGACCGGCCGCCCCGGCCCGGTCCACGTCGACATCCCGAAGGACGTCTTCCTCGAGGAAGCCGAGTTCGAGTGGCCGGCCGAGGTCTCGATCCGCGGCTACCGCCCCGCCCACCGAGGCAACCCCGCCCAGGTGAAGCGCGCCGCCGAGCTGATCCGCCGCTCCGAGCGGCCGATCATCATCGCCGGCCACGGCATCATCCAGGCCAACGCCACCGAGGAACTGGTCGAGTTCGCCGAGAAGTCCGGCACCCCGGTGCTGAACACGCTGCTCGGCCTCGGCTCGATCCCGCAGGACCACACGCTGTCCTACGGCATGCTCGGCATGCACGGCTCCTACTGGGCCAACCACGCCACCTCGAATGCCGACCTGATCCTGGGTCTCGGCATGCGCATGGACGACCGCGCCCTCGGGCGCTTCGCCGACCTGAACCCGACGGCGAAGGTCATCCACGTCGACATCGACCCCGCCGAGCACAACAAGAACATCGCCGCGACCGTCCCGATCGTCGGCGACGTCCGCGAGGTGCTCTCCCAGCTCGTCGCCGAATTCGAGCCGATCAGCCACCCCGAGTGGATTCGCTGGATCGACGACCTGCAGAGCGAGCACCGCGAATCCTTCTCGATCCCGGCCGGGACCGAGATGACGATGCAGCACATCGAGTCACGGATCGCCTCGAAGGTGGGCCGCGAAGCGGTGATCGTCACCGGCGTCGGCCAGCACCAGATGTGGGCCGCCCAGCACATGGACATCTCGCGCCCGCGGCAGCTCATCACCTCGGGTGGCCTCGGAACGATGGGTTTCGAGGTCCCAGCAGCCGTCGGCGCCGCGGTCGCTCAGCCGGATCGGTCGGTCTGGACCATCTGCGGTGATGGCGGGTTCCAGATGACCTTCCAGGAGATCGCGACGATGGTCGACGAGCGCCTGCCGGTGAAGATGGCGCTGATGAACAACGGCTTCCTCGGCATGGTTCGCCAGTGGCAGGAGCTGTTCTACGACGACAACTACGTCTCGGTGTCCATCTCCCAGCCCGACTTCCTGAAGATCGCCGAGGCCTACGGCATCAAGGGCATCCGCGTCAGCGACCAGTCCGAGGTCGATGCAGCCATCGAGGAAGCCGAGGCGCACGACGGCCCCGTCTTGCTCGACTTCCAGGTGATCCCTGAGGACAACGTTTGGCCGATGGTGCCCGCCGGCGCCGCGCTGAACGAGACCGTCGAGTCCCCAGCCGAGCTGCAGGCACCCGCGTAAGCGCGGGGCATCCGAGGAGTACGAAGATGACTACTGCAGAACCAACCATGCGCCACACCGTCGCCGCCCTCGTCGAGGACCGGCCGGGTGTCCTCAACCGCGTCGCCTCCCTGTTCCGCCGCCGCGGCTTCAACATCGACTCGCTGGCGGTCGGCACGACCGAGGAGGCCGGCATCTCGCGCATGACCTTCGTCGTCGAGGGCGGTGAGGGCATCGTCGAGCAGGTGGAGAAGCAGCTCTACAAGCTGATCGACGTCGTGAAGGTCACCGACCTCACGAAGGAGAGCGCGGTCGTCCGCGAGCTGGCGCTGATCAAGGTCCGCTGCCGCCCGGAGCAGCGCCGCGAGGTCTTGGACCTCGTGGAGATCTTCCGAGCGCAGGCCGTGGACGTGACGCAGAACGGCATGGTGATCCAGATCGTCGCCCAGCCGGAGACGGTCGACGGGTTGCTGGACAACCTGCGGACCTACGGCATCCGCGAGATGGTGCGCACGGGCAAGATAGCGATCGCCCGCGGCGCCAAAACGACCGCCGTCCACGAGCAGGAGAGCCCCGCGCAGGCTCGCTTCCACCACGACTCCGGCCGCCGCCCCGAGGGCGAGCTGCCGTTCGTGTCGAAGTAGCCGGCTCGTAGCTCTCGAGGATGAACATGCGGACGACGCGACACACCTCGGTAGTAGTAAGCACGGGCGCGATGCGCGCCCGTGCGCTGCCGCGTGTCGCCGGAACGGCCTCCGATCGGAGGCCGTTCTCGCTGTCTGCGCCACGTCCACTGCTCCTACCGAGCCTCGCGCTTCCTCGGCCCTCCGCCGCCTGAACGGTGGACGGGAGGGCCTCACAGCGAGGAACATCGACCACCAATCAGGAGCAACGACATGGCTGACAGCGACAAGGTCTACATCTTCGATACCACCCTGCGGGACGGCGAACAGTCCGCAGGTATCGGCTTCACCGTCGACGAAAAGGTCGAGATCGCGCGCGCGCTCGCGCGCCTGAACGTCGACATTATCGAGGCGGGCTTCCCGATCTCATCGCCCGGCGACCTCGCTGCGGTCGCAGAGGTCGCGAAGCAGGTCAAGGGCCCGGTGATTGCGGGCCTCGCACGGGCTGCGTTCCCGGACGTCGACGCGGTCTGGGAGGCCGTCCAGCACGCGGAGACGCCGCGTATCCACGTCTTCCTCTCGTCCAGCGAGATCCATATGGCGCAGCAGCTCCACAAGAACCGCGAAGACGTGATGGAGATGGCACGCGCCGCCGTGAACCGCGCCGCCCGCTACACCTCGGACGTCGAGTTCTCGCCGATGGACGCGACGCGCTCCGACCCGGAGTTCGTCTACCAGATCGTCCAGGCCGCCATCGAAGAGGGCGCCACGACAATCAACATCCCCGACACCGTCGGCTACGCGATCCCCGAGGAGTTCGAAGCCTTCATTCGCTCGCTACCCGAGCACGTCCCCGACATGCACAAGGCGCGCATCTCCGTGCACTGCCAGAACGACCTCGGGATGGCGACGGCCAACTCGCTGGCCGGCATCCTCGGCGGCGCCCGCCAGGTCGAGGGCACCATCAACGGCATCGGTGAGCGCGCCGGCAACGCCTCCCTCGAGGAGATCATCATGGCGATCCGGACCCGCCCAGACTTCATGAACGTCCACGTCGACGCGAACCCGGCCGAGATCTACAACATCAGCCGCCTGGTCGAGCGTTCCTCAGGCATGGCGGTCCAGCCTCACAAGGCGATCGTGGGCAAGAACGCGTTCCGTCACTCCTCGGGCATCCACCAGGACGGCGTCCTGAAGATGCGCGAGACCTACGAGATCATGGACCCGGACGAGCTCGGCATCCCCGGCGGCTCCACGATCGTCCTCACCAAAACCTCGGGCCGGCATGGCCTGCAGTCGCGGCTAGACGCCCTCGGCATCAAGCCGAGCGACGAGGAGTTCCAGCGCATCTGGGACGCGTTCCTCGAGGTCGCCGACGCCAAGGACGAGGTCGACGACCGCGACCTGACGGCGATCGTCGCTGAGCAGACCCAGATCAAGATCGAGGACGCCTGGACGCTCGACCTCGTGCAGGTCTCCAGCAGCGACCACGGCACCCCGACCGCGACCGTGCGCCTGATCGGCCCCGAGGGCGTGACAAAGGAGGATGCCGCGATCGGCACCGGACCGGTCGACGCGATCTACCGCGCGATCAGCCGCGTCACCGACACGAACTACGAGCTCACCGAGTTCTCGGTGAAGTCCGTCACCGAGGGCATCGACGCGCAGGGCGAGGTCACGATCCGCATCGAGGCGAACAACGTGATCTACCAGGGTCGCGCCGCCGACACGGACATCCTCGTTGCGAGCGCGCGCGCCTACCTGCACGCGCTCAACCGCTCGATCGCGGCCGCGGAGCGCCAGCGCGAGGCGGTCACCGTCTAAGCGGAGCCAGCGCCACCCTCGAGGGCCACGACCGGCCTCGAGGGGTGCGCGTATCTGCGCCCGCGGGCGCGCTGACAGGCGCCGGGAGACCGGCGTAGGCTCCGCGTCCATCCGACGGAGGGAGTGTCACCGTGGCCGAAGTCGCTCTGCACCCATCGCTCGAGCCGTACCGCGAGCTGGTTCCGATTCCCGATCTCAACGCAGACGTGTTGCCGACGATCCGGGGAACGCAGCTTGCGGAGCCGCCCGAACTGAGCGACCAGGTGGAGCGCACCGATCACGTCGTCTCCAGCGATCCACACGTCGTGGTACGGGTGCACCGACCGGTGGACCTCGATGGTCCGTTGCCCGCGCTCTATTCGATCCACGGCGGCGGGTACGTCATCGGCAGCTACGAGATGGACGACCTGAAGCTCGACCGGTGGTGCCAGGAGTTCGGCATCGTCGGGGTATCGGTCGAGTACCGGCTCGCTCCGGAGACGCCGTACCCCGGTCCGCTCGACGACTGCTACGCGGGACTGCAGTGGATGGTCGACCACGCCGAGGAGATCGGGGTCGACCGCGAGCGAATCGGAATCACCGGCGTGAGTGCCGGCGGCGGACTCTGCGCGGCGCTGGCGCTGCGCGTGCGGGACCGGGGCGAGCTGCCGGTGCAGTTCCAGCTCCTCGACTGCCCGATGCTCGACGACCGCCAGGACACGACCTCCAGCCAGCTCGACAACCTGCTGATCTGGAGCCGCCACTCGAACACGTTTGGCTGGCAGTCCTACCTCGGCGAGTTGTACGGAGCCGACCAGGTTCCGGCCGAGGCGGCGCCGGCCCGCGCGACCGACCTCGGTGGGTTGCCGGAGGCGTACGTGTCGGTGGGCGGCGCGGACGGCTTCCGCGACGAAGACATCAGCTACGCGCAGCGCCTCTACGCGGCCGGGGTGCCCACAGAGCTACATGTCTACCCGGGCGCACCGCACGGCGTCGGGCTCTTCGCCGAGACCGAGATCGCGAAGCGCTACAGCCGCGACCAGCGGGACTGGCTGCGGCGACAGTTCGAGCGGCTCGAAGGCTAGCCCGCGCGGGTGCCCGCAACGGTAGTCGCGGCATAATGACCATTCGCACTGCCGAGACAGAGACACGGACCCCCCATGACCGAACCCCAAACCATCATCGAGAAGATCTGGGACCAGCACGTGGTCCGCCAGGAGGGAGGCAAGCCCGACCTTCTGTACATCGACCTGCACCTCGTGCACGAGGTCACCTCGCCCCAGGCGTTCGAGGGCCTGCGACTCTCCGGCCGCAAGGTTCGCCGCCCCGACCTCACCCTCGGCACCGTCGATCACAACGTCCCGACGACCGATCGCAGCCTGCCCAACCCGGATCCGCTCTCCGCTCAGCAGATCGAGGTCATGCGCAAGAACTGCGAGGAGTTCGGCGTCCCGCTCTGGGACATCTTCGATATCCGCCAGGGCATCGTGCACATCATCGGGCCCGAGCACGGCCTCACCCAGCCCGGCATGACGATCGTCTGCGGTGACAGCCACACCTCGACGCACGGTGCGTTCGGCGCCATCGCCTTCGGGATCGGCACCTCCGAGGTCGAGCACGTGCTCGCGACCCAGACCCTGCCGCAGCTCTACCCGAGGACGATGTCGGTCGAGGTAACGGGCGAGCTGCACGACGGCGTGACCGCGAAGGACGTCACGCTCGCCGTGATCCGCGAGACCGGCGTCGATGGCGGCGTCGGCCACATCATCGAGTACCACGGCGACGTGATCCGCAACCTCTCGATGGAAGGCCGGATGACGGTCTGCAACATGACGATCGAGGGCGGCGCGCGCGCCGGACTCGTCGCTCCCGACGACACCACCTTCGAGTACCTGAAGGGCCGCGAGTTCGCGCCGCAGGGCGAGGAATGGGATCGAGCCGTCGAGGAGTGGCGCGCCCTCGCGACGGACGATGGCGCGACCTTCGACAAGTACGTCGCGCTAAAGGGCGAGGCCATCGCGCCGCACATCACCTGGGGCACGACGCCCGCGCAGAGCATCGCGATCAACGAGCGTGTGCCAAGTCCCGAGGACGCGCCGACCCCGTCCGCGAAGGAGACCGCGGAGCGGTCGCTCGTCTACATGGACCTGCAGGCCGGCACCCCGATCGCGGACGTGGCGATCGATCGCGTCTTCATCGGTTCCTGCACCAACGGCCGGATCGAAGACCTCCGCGCCGCAGCGAAGACGATCGAGGGCCACAAGGTCGCGGACTCGGTCGGCGCGATGGTGGTGCCCGGCTCAGGCCTCGTGAAGCAGCAGGCCGAGGAAGAGGGCCTCGACGCCATCTTCAAGGACGCGGGCTTCGAGTGGCGCGAGGCCGGCTGCTCGATGTGCCTGGGGATGAACCCGGACATCCTGCTGCCGGGTGAGCGCTGCGCCTCCACCAGCAACCGCAACTTCGAGGGCCGGCAGGGCGCGGGCGGTCGCACGCACCTCGTGAGCCCGCAGATGGCAGCCGCCGCCGCGGTCGCCGGCCACTTCGTCGACATCCGGGAGTTCAACGCATGAAGGCTGTGAAGCAGGTCCAGGGCAACGCGTTCCCGCTCAACCGCGCGGACGTCGACACCGACCAGATCATCCCGAAGCAGTTCCTGAAGCGCATCGAGCGCACCGGCTACGGCGAGTTCGCGTTCTTCGACTGGCGCAAGGACGACGACTTCATCATCAACCAGCCCGACTACGCGGGCGCGCCGATCATGCTCGCGCAACAGAACTTCGGCTGCGGCTCCAGCCGCGAGCACGCCGTCTGGGCGCTCGACGACATGGGCATCGAGGCAGTGATCGCCCCCTCGTTTGGCGACATCTTCCGCAACAACTCCTCGAAGGTCGGCCTGCTCACCATCGAGCTGCCCCAGGAGGACGTCGACTACCTGATGTCCCGCGCCGAGGAGCTGCCGAGCAGTGAGATCAAGATCGACCTCCAGGCACAGACGGTCAGCGTCGGCGCCGAATGGACCCGCCAGTTCGAGATCGATCCGTTCGCGAAGCACCGCCTACTGAACGGCCTCGACGACATCGGCATCACGCTCGAGAACGAGGACGACATCTCCGCGTTCGAGTCGGAGCGGGACGCGCTCAAGCCGGACACCACCCCGGCGCTCGAGTCCGCCACGAAGATGGGCTAGCGGGCGAGCTTCAGCTACCCGCCTCGAACGGGACGGTCTTCCCGCTCGCCTCGATGTGAGCCGCGAAGCTCGCCGCATCGATGATCGAGCCGCAGATCAGCACGCCGACGCGCCGCCCTCGGAGCTGCTCGCGCAGCGGCCCGATCAGCGCCGCCGTGGCGGTCGCGCCGGCCGGCTCCACCGCCTGGTTCAGGTCGTAGTAGACGAGGGCCATCGCCTCCCGGATCTGCGCGTCGCTGACGCGCACCCACTGATGCACGTACTGCTGGCAGAACTCGAACGTGAGCGGCTCGGAAGCCGGCGGGCCCAGGCTGTCCGCGATCGTCGAGACCACGGGCATCTGCTGCGGCGATCCCGCCTCGAGGCTGCGCTGGAGGACATCGGCGCCTTCCGGTTCCACGCCGATCACGCGTGTCTCGGGCGAGAGCAAGTGAAACGCCGACGCGACTCCCGAAATCAGACCGCCGCCACCCACCGAGACGATGACCGCATCGAGCGGGTCCTCCTGCTCGATCCATTCGAGGCCAAGCGTGGCCGTGCCTCGGATGGTGTTCCGGTTCTCGAACGGGTGGACGAAGAACCGGCCGTCGCTCGCGACCAGCTCCTCGGCGCGCGCTCGGGCCGCGGCGCCGTCGACGGCCATCTCCACCTCCGCGCCGTAGGCGCGCGCTTTGGCGACCCGGAGCGGATTCGCGCTCTGCAGCATGACCACGTGCGCATGAGTGCCCAGCCGCTGCGCCGCGTAGGCCGTCGCGACGGCGTGGTTCCCGGCGCTAAACGCCGTGACCCCGGATCGCAGCGCCTCGTCGCCGGCGGCGAGCATCGAGGTGATCGCCCCACGAGGTTTGAACGTCCCGCTCCGCTGGAACTGCTCCAGCTTCACGGATACCCGGGTATCGGCGCCCAGCAGACGCCGGAGATCGGGCCCATGCCACGGCACCACCGGCGTCCGCTCCACATGCCCGACTAGCCCGTCAGCGGCGGAACGAATCTCCTCGAGGGTCAGCGGCTCTACCGGCACGGCACGGTCCCTTCGTCGCGCCCGATGCTACTGAGCGGCGCCGACCGGTGCGCCCGTGTCGCGATCCCGACGTAGCCTCGGGCGATGGACAAGATCCCGCGTCGCGCACTCGCCCGGCTACGCGCCACCATCCCATCGGCGGCGTGGGGCAGAGCCACAAAGATCGGCGAGGGCTACGGCGCCGCCGCGTTCCGCGTCCCCGACCCCGGCGGCGACTGGTCCGTCCGCCTACCCCGTCCCGAGGCCGCCTGGGCCATCCCCGACCTCGAACGCGAAGCGATGCTGCTGCCCGCCCTCGAGCGTCACGTCACCACCACCGAGACCCCGCGCGACGCGCGCGTGATCCGCGACGCCGGCGGCGCCTTCGTCGCCGCCGTCCATCGCTACGTCGAGGGCTTACCACCCTCGTCGCGCACGATTCGCGGAGCGAAGCGGAAGCGCCTCGCCGCGCAGATCGGCGCCTTCCTCGCTGAGTTGCACGCCTTCCCAGCGGACGAGGCTCGCCGGCTCGACATCCGAGAGACGGACCTCTGGCCCGACAGCTACCAGCCGCTGATCGCCAGCTCCCTACCCCACCTCGGCCCGGCGAGCCGTGCCTGGCTCGAGGCGCAGGCCGCCAGCTTCGCAGCCGGTGGCGGCACCTCGGACGCCCCGCGCGTCCTCGTGCATGGCGACATCGCCGGGCCGCACCTGCTCCTCGATGACGACGCCAACCTCCGAGGGGTGATCGACTTCGGCGACGCGATGCTGGCCGACCCGGCGCTCGACTTCGCCGGCATCCTCAACGAGTTTTCGTGGGCCTTCCTCGAACGGGTGCTCACGCACTACGAGGTGGCGGGCGGCGCGATCGACCGGCGCGCGCGCGAGCGCGCCCGCTTCTACATCGACGTCGTGCCGATCTTCCAGGTGGAATACGGCGAGTTCGTCCGCGACGGCGAGGAGCGACAGACCGGCATCCGACGGATCGCCGCTCGCGCGGCCGCGGCCGCGCGCGCCTCGAGCTGAGCTACTGGAGGGTGTCGAGGTAGGCCTGGAGGCGGTCGTAGCTCTCCGACGCTCCCTGCTCGAGGCCCCACTCGAGCATGACGTCCATCAGCTCCGGCGACGAGTACCGCGCGATGATGGTCATCGTGGTCACATCGCCGTGATCCTCCAACAGCAGCGTCTCGATTGAGCGCGCCTGCGAGAAGATCCCCACGTCATACGTGAACGTCTGAACGGTGCGCTCCGGCGGATTCAGTTCGAGGTAGATGCCGGTGAACGCATGCTCCCGGCCGTCCGGGCTGACGGTGCCGACACGCCATCGACCGCCGATGCGCATGTCGAGTTCGAGCACAGTCGCTCGGTGACCGTGCGGACCCCACCACTGCTCGATGTGCTCCGGTTCGGACATCGCGCGAAACACCAGGTCGCGAGGAGCACGGAACTGCCGCGTCATCACCGCTGACCGGTCGGATATCAGGTGGAGCTTGAGCGATGGGCCGGCATCAACCATCACGTCCCCCGAACCGACCGCCGACCAACGCGTATTGGCCGCGATCATCCGGCCGGCGTCCCCAGTGCGGACCGGCCGACTGCCCAGAGAGCGAGCGGCATCTGGGTAGAGGCCCACCATATCGAGTACGCAGTCGCGAGTCCCGAACCGTCCATTCACAAGATTGATCAAACTTGAAACACAGGTGGTGCAGCATTAACGGGGGTTCGCGGCCCTTCGATGCCGGCGCCTGCGCACACGGCCACCGCCAGTGCTCATCGGCTCTCGGGAACTTGGACCCTGCCCGATAGCCGCGGCCCGGCCATCATCGATGCATGCCCCGTCCAACCAACAAGCCCGAGCTACTCGACGCCGCCGAGCGTGAGTTCGATCGGCTCTGGGACGCGGTCAACCGGGTTCCCGAGAACGCTCGAGCCCGCGCGGGCGCCTGCGAATCGTGGTCGGTCAAGGACCTGCTAGCGCACCTCGAGGCGTGGCACGAGATGGCGCTCGAATGGGAGTGCATCGGCTCAACCGGCGCGAAGCCCGACATCCCCGGCCACGGGTTCACGTGGGCGGAGACGCCGGCGCTCAACCAGATGCTCTACGAACGCGCCGCCGAGGATGACTGGAACGACGTCGAGCAGCGACTGCGCGCCTCCCACGCACGCGTCCTGCAGGTGATCGAGTCGTACGACGAGGACCTCTTCACGAAGAAGCGGTACCCGTGGACCGGCTCCACCTCGGTGGGCGCGTACTTCGTGTCGGCGACATCGAGCCACTACGCGTGGGCCTCGAAGCTGATCCGCAAATGGGCGAAGTCACTGCAGTAGCGCCGAGCGCTCCAGGCCAGGCAGGAGACGGCGCGGCGCCATCGGTGAACCTGCTGCTCGCGAAGCGACACTGCGTTGAAGGCTCCTCGTCGGATCGGACCGCGGAACCGGCGGGCGCCAGCGGACGTTAGCCAATCCAGTTATGTCGCTCATTCCGACGACGGCGAGTACGTCGTGAGCCGTCCTCCGTTCCTCACCCGCGCGCTGCTCATCGCGGTCGCCATCGGCGTGCTCCTCGGCGGGTGCAGCGGACCGCGCAACCTCAATACCGCCACGCCGTCTCCCGAGGCCAGCGAACCTCGGATGGCGCCGACCGAGGCGGGCTCCTCACAGCCGCCGGTCCCGGCGGCAGCGCCGGCGCAGCCCTCGGTGGAGGCGACACCCCGAAGTGAGGTGCCGTCAATGCCGCTGCGCGCCGACGGCGCACCAATCGATGCCGTTGGCCCGCTGGTCGTCTACGCCGAGGTGCGTCGAACCGGAGACGAGCCAACCGGGGACCGCGCCGCGGCAACCGAAGCGACGGTCATCGTCACCTACGACGCCGGAGCGCAGCGCGAACTCGGGCGGTTCGAACTCCTCGAGGAGACCGCCGACGTTAACGTCCTCGGCCTCCGGCACCACGACCTTCTCGTGGCGCGCCGCGCGACCGAGGATGGCCGGCCCTCGGGCGACGCGACCCTGGTCACGTACGACCTCGCGGGCGACGAGCGCTCGCGGCTCGAAGCGATCTCGATGCGCGGCACGACGCCGCTCCTCTCCCGAGACGGATCACTCGTCGCAGGCGTCGTCCGCTGCGACGGCGAAACCTGTATCCACGTGCTGGACACCCGCAGCGGCGAGGCGCTGATCTCGCGGAGCAACACGGTCGTGGTCGATGGCGCCACGTTTCACCTGGAACCGCACGCCTGGATCGATGACGGTCCAACGCTTGTGACTCTGGGGCTTCAGCTGTCCGGGAACTTGCAGCGGTACTTCACGGTTGACCCGATCGGCGGCGTGAAGACCGAAGCTGCGACGCCGCTCGGCGTCACGGCGCCGAACGGTCAGCTCTACATGGCGGTTGGCGACGGGATCACCCCGTGGATCGATGACGCGGTTGGCGGTTGCTCGGTCTACCGGTCGATCACCGTTCGTAGCCACACCGACGTTGATGACGCGACCACGTACAGCCTCGAGGGCGAGGCGATGCCCGGGCTCCTCGAAGTCGAATGGTCTCCGAATAGCCGCCAGATCCTCTACCCGACCCTCGCGATGCCGGCCCCCACCGACGAGCCGTGCACGCCAGCGTTTCGAGAGTGGAGAGCAGGGCCCGAGCGCTGGAGGTTGATCGACCTCGACGAGGGCCGGTCCAGCGAGGTGGCCGATCCCTACGCGGTCCGCACGGGCTGGGCGGACCATCCGCTAATCGAGCGCCGATGCGGCGCCGAGCGTCGCGTGCTCGTCGTCCTCGACGAGTCTCGGGACCGATCGTTGTGCCTCGCGGACAGCGGGGACGAACTTGGCTGGGAACTGCTGATCGACGGAGAAACCGTCACGACGTTCGGCCGGCCGCAGACCGTCCGCGTGATCGGGATCAGCAGGTGGGTGGGTCCAACGATCCGCTCGTCGACGGGCCGCATCGACGTGCACGTCGCCCCATTCGCAGAGGGGCGAGACCCGACACCGATCCTTGGACAGCTCCCGCGCTGGACCTACGCCCGGGTGATCGGCCGCAGCAACGCCGGTTACTTCCCGATCCAGTGGATCCAGATCGAGGGCGGCGGCTGGATCAAGGATGTGGAGGACGGCATCGAGCTCAGCGTTCGCCGGCCCGCGTTGCCGGAACCCGACTGGTTGCTCGCCACCACCTACCCGGAGGAGACGCGCACCGGCATCCCGGCCATCGACCGACTGCTCGACGTGCTGGCCGCCTACGATGCGGACGAGCTGCTGGCCTTGCTCGAAACGCGAACGGTCGAGTGCGTCGCGCTGGAGGAAGCCAGCCACCACTCCTCGAAGATCTGTCCTCCCGGCGTCAGCGCGGGTACCGAGCTTCGACGGTTCATGACCTCGAGGAACTTCGGAATGCCGGTCTGGGAGCCCGAGCTTCGCGCGTTCGCCGAGCAACTCGCGGAGCGTGAACACCGGCTCTATGCCGTGATCGACTATCGCCACACCGAGATCGGTTGGTCATACGGGCTCGTGACGGTCGTCGACGGCGGCTCGGCCTGGCAGTACCAGCTGAATGAGGACGGGTCGGTCGCAAGTCTCGCGTTCGGCGAGTCAAATACGCCGCCCGGCTCCTGGCTGGCGCCGGGCACCCGCCGCGGTGGCGACATACTGACGGCGCCGATCGTCGCGCCGCCCCTCGTCAGCCCCGACGAGTCGCTCGAGCCCTAGCCCGAGCGCTCGAGGGCGTCCGTTTCCGAGGTCAGCCAGCGCGCAAGCGCGCGCGAAGCGCGACGGCGATCTGGGCAACCGCCTCTTGCGCATCGACCTTGTCGGTCGCGACCGTGGCGATCGGCTCGGGGAGCGGCGGGAAGTCGAGGCCGCCGTTGCTTCGCAGCTCACGATGGAACGCCGCAGAGCGGAGCTTGCCGAAGGCGCCTCGGTCCTCGTTGGCGATGCGCTCTTCAACGACTTCGTCCGGACAGGTCAGCTCCACGAACGCGATGCGCCCGCCGGTGCGTTCTACCACCTCGATGGTGCGCTCGACGAACGCGGGGTCGACGGTGGCTTCCGGTTGAAAGGTGAAGACGAGCGACTGGCCGGCGCGTCCGGCTTCCTCGAAGGTGTCGAGCCAGATCCGCTCGCGGAGGGCGCGGAACGGGGGGCTGCCGAAGGCGAAGAGCGCGCTCACGAGGTCGACCGTCAGGTGGTTGTGGAACAGCGGCCAGCCGAGCTCGTCGGCGACCCGACGGCCGATCGTGTACTTGCCCGAAGCGGCGGGGCCGTGGAGGAAGGCGAGCAGCATCGGCGCAGGGTAGCGAAGCGAGCAGCCCCCAACCGCGAGCCACGCTAGACTCGCGCCCGCACCCCGATCTGAGGGCGCTGTCCGCGGCGTCCCGAAAGGACCGTCCCCATGGCCAGCTTCGACATCCTCGTGCTCCCCGGCGACGGCATCGGGCCAGAAGTCACCGCCGAGGGCGTCCGCATCCTCGAAGCCGTGGGCGAGCGGTTCGAGCACGTGTTCAAGCTGACCGAGGACGTGGTCGGTGGCGCGTGTATCGACGCGCACGGTGTGGCGATCCGGCCGGAGACGCTCCAGGCTGCCAAGGATTCGGACGCAGTGCTGTTCGGCGCCGTCGGTGGGCCGAAGTGGGACGACCCAACCGCGTCGGTGCGGCCGGAGCAGGGGCTGCTGGCGTTGCGCTCGGACCTGGATCTCTGGGCGAACCTGCGACCGGTGACCGCGAATCCGGCGATGCTCGACGCGTCGACGATCAAGCGCGAGGTGCTGGAGGGGACCGACCTGCTCGTGATCCGCGAGCTGGTCAGCGGCGCCTACTTCGGCGAGCCGAAGGAGCGGCGGACGGACGACGGTCTCCGCGCCGCCGTCGACACGATCTACTACCGCGAGGACCAGGTGGAGCGCGTGGCGCGCCTCGGGTTCCAGCTCGCCCGCGAGCGGCGCAACAAGCTCACCAGCGTAGACAAGGCGAACGTCCTCGAGTCGTCGCGCCTATGGCGCGAGGTGGTGCACGAAGTGCGCACCGACTTCCCGGACGTCGAGTACGAGGACGTGCTCGTCGACGCGATGACGATGCACCTGATCCGCAGCCCGAAGTCCTACGACGTGGTGATCGCCAGCAACATGTTCGGCGACATCGTCACCGACGAGGCATCGATGCTGATCGGCTCCATGGGGATGCTCGCCTCGGCCTCGCTGAGCACACCCGCCGAGGAGGGCACGGCCCTCGGAATGTACGAGCCGATCCACGGCTCGGCGCCGGACATCGCCGGCCAGGGGGTGGCGAACCCGCTCGCGATGATCCTCTGCACCGCGATGCTGCTGCGACACTCGTGCGGCCTCGAGGAGGAGGCGCAGGCCGTCGAGGCGGCAGTCCAGGCCGTCGTCGAGGCGGGCGTCCGCACCGCGGACCTCGCCGGCGAGGGCGAGCCGACCGTCGACACCACGGCGATGGCCGACGCGGTCCTCGAGCGGCTCGGGAGCTAACGCTCCTTACTGCCCGGTCTGGATCGGCTCGGCCGGGTAGTCGCCGGCGATGATCGGCGGCAGCAACTCCGCGAGGCGGAGCGGTGACACCATCTCTTCGCAGGCCTCGATCTCCTCGAGGCTGAGCCAGCGATGCTCGAGCAGCGAGACCATTTCGTCCTCGACGTGCGGGTGTAGGTCGGGAGCGGAGCCGTCGACGCGCGCCGGGTAGAAGTACTCGCGGGTGTCGTACCAGGTCCCGTGGGCGCCGTAGTGCCAGACCCAGTCCCGCTCCCAGACGCATGGTCCCAGGTCCGGCGAGAACCCGGTCTCCTCGAACAACTCACGTCGCGCGGTCTGCTCCGGCGTCTCGCCGGGGTCCGACGCTCCGCCAGGGGTCATCCAGATGATCTCCTCGTCGGGCCGCTTCGGGTTGGGCGCAGTGCGGAACAGCAGCAGGCGGTCGTCAGCATCGAGGAGCAGGACACGCGCGCCGGGGCGCGGGATCGGGTCGGCCTCGGTGCCGGCGTGGGTCATCGATCCAGCTCGATCGGATCGGCCGGGAACTCGCCAGCAAGAATCGGCTGCAGCAACTCGGCGAGTTTCGGCGGATACAGCGGCTCGCGCCGATCGTGATGCTCGATCTCGGGATGGCTCCACCAGCGGAACCACCCCGGCTCGTTCATGTACTGCTCCCAGTGCGGGTCGGCCTCTGCCGGTCGTGGCTCGAACCAGGTCGTTCGGACGACGAAGTATCGCTCGAGGAACCGATGTCCGAGGTAGTGCAGGTCCCGGCGCCACACGCACGGGCCGATCGCCAGACCCTGCTGACCGGTCTCCTCCCAGAGCTCGCGCCGGGCCGCTTCCTCGTAGGTTTCGCCGGCCTCCACGCCACCGCCCGGCGTGAACCAGAACGGGCCCGGCTCCTCCTCGTTGGTCGCGCGGAACAGCAGCAGGCGGTCGGACTGATCGAGGACGAGCAGCCGCGCGCTCTCGCGGTCGATCAGCGCGTCGCCGGCCGGTGTCATCGGTCGAGCAGCAACGGCTCGCTCGGGAACCGCCGCTCGAGGATCGGCGCCATCATCGTCTGGATCGCGGGCGGCAGGATCCGATCCGGGCCGTCGTAGCGGAGCAGCTCCTCGTGCGTCCACCACCGATACCAGCCGTCGCGGAGCAGGTACTGCTCCCATCGGGGGTCTGGATCGGCCGGCTCAGGGTCGAACGACTCGGTATGGACGACGAAGTAGCGTTCGCGGAACTGAACGCCTCGGAACTCTCGATCGCGGTGCCAGACGCACGGTCCGACTGAGGGGACGGTCAGGCCAGTCTCCTCCCACAGTTCGCGCCGCGCGCCCTCCTCGTAACTCTCGCCGGGCTCAACGCCGCCGCCGGGCGAGAACCAGAAGAACTCCTCAGGCCGGTCGTCGTTGTTGGCGCGCAGCAGGAGCAGCCGGTCACGCTCGTCGATCACGAGGATCCGCGAGGTGGGGCGATCACGAGGGAGGTGCGCGGTCCAGTCGGCCACGGAGCGACTCGGCTTCCTCGGGGAATCGATCATTGCTGCTGTGCGAAACGCCAGTCTAGACTGGCTGCATCGTGACGAAGACGCGAACGACGGCAGAGGTGGTGCGCGCCGATCGGTCCTCCGGACCGACGGCTTCGCTCATTCTGCGCTAGACGCCTCCCCCACCAGCCGTCCTCCGAGGCCCGCGAGCGCCCTCACCGCACGAAACGACCACCCATGACCCTCCCCGACGCCACGGCGATCCGCCTGTATGACACCACGCTGCGCGACGGCCTCGGTATGGAGGGGCTCAGCCTCTCCCTGCAGGACAAGCTGCTGCTGCTCGAGAAGATCGACGAGCTGGGCGTGCACTACATCGAGGGCGGCTACCCCGGCTCCAACCCGAAGGACGCCGAGTTCTTCGAGCGCGCCGCCGAGGTCGAGCTGAAGCACGCGCAGCTCGTCGCGTTCGGCTCCACCCGGCGCGCCGGCGGCGACGCCGCGTCCGATGAGGCCCTGCGCGCCGTGCTCGACGCTCAGACCGAGGTGATCACCCTCGTCGGCAAGTCCTCGCAGCGACAGGTCGTCGACGTCCTCCAGACCACGGAGGAGGAGAACCTTTCGATGATCGCGGACTCCGTGGAGTACCTGCGGGCGCAGGGTCGCGAGGTCGTGTTCGACGCCGAGCACTTCTTCGACGGCTTCCGCGAGGACCCCGCGTACTCGCTCTCGACACTCCGCGCAGCCGCGCGTGCCGGCGCCTCAACCGTGACGCTCTGCGACACGAACGGTGGCGCCACGCCCGACGAGGTCCGGGCGGGCGTCGAGGCGGCGCGGGAAGCCGTGGACTGCGCGATCGGCATCCACTGCCACAACGACACGGACATGGCCGTGGCCAACACGCTGATCGGCGTGCAGGCCGGCGCGAGCCAGGTCCAGGCCTGTGTCAATGGCTGGGGCGAGCGCACCGGGAACGCCAGCATGATGTCGGTGATCCCGAACCTGAAGCTGAAGCTCGGCCTCGACGTCGTCACGGACGAGCAGCTCGAGCGGCTCACGGAGACGGCGCTGTTCGCGACCGAGCTCGCAAACCTCAACCTCGACCCGCAGCAGCCGTACGTCGGCTCCGGCGCGTTCGCGCACAAGGCCGGGCTCCACGTCGCTGCGATCACCAAGAGCCCGGGCTCCTACACCCACGTCGACCCGAGCGCCGTGGGGAACAGCGAGCGCGTGCTGGTCTCCGAGCTGTCCGGTCGCCGCAACGTCGTGGAGAAGCTGCGCGAGCAGGGCGTCGAGATCGAACTCAGCGACGCCGCCGCGACGAGGGCGCTCGAGCAAGTGAAGGCGCAGGAGGCGAGCGGCTACCAGTTCGAGTCCGCCGAGGCATCGTTCGAGCTGCTCGTGCGCCGGCTCGAGGACGGCTACGTGCAGCCGTTCGACCTCGAGGACTTCCTGATCGTGCAGCGTCGCCGCCACGTGGCGAACGGCAGCGACCGCGTCGAGATGCAGGCCGAGGCGACGGTGAAGCTGCGCATCGGCGACCACCAGGCACATGTCGTCGCCGACGGCAACGGCCCGGTGTCGGCCCTCGATGCCGCGGTGCGCAAAGCACTGTCCGAGGTCTACCCGGAGATCGCCGCCGTCCACCTCGTGGACTACAAGGTGCGGATCATCGACTCCGGGGCGGGCGCGGATGCCGCGGTGCGCGTACTGATCGAGTCGAGCGACCGCTTCCACCTCTGGCGGACGGTTGGCGCCTCGACCGACGTAGTCGAGGCCTCGTGGCTCGCTCTGCAGGACGCCTACGAGTACTGGCTGCTGCACTGGGGCCAGACGGCCGAGTCAACCAGCTAGTTCACCGTCAGGATCAGCAGCGCCTCGCGATCGACGTTTGAGGCGACGGTGGAGATACCGCCGACCCGAGGCTGGCGGCCAACCACCACCGTGTCATCGGTGAGGTCGAAGGCGATCGACCCGAGCGAGCCGCCGAGCACGATCTGCGCGTCCGTGTAGAGGTCCACGGTGCCTCGATAGACGTCGAGGTCGCCGAGAGACACCGGCTGTTCTGCATCGTCGGCGGCAGCGGTCGCGTCCTGTTCGGCGAGGCTTGCCGCCAGCGCCTCCTCGATCAGCGCTTCGAGCCGGTTGCTCAGCTGATCGTCCAGCCGATCGAAGAACTCGTCCGACTCGAGGAAGGACTCCAGCTCGCGGAGCTCATCGAGGAGCTGTTCCGCGAACCGATCCGGCTCGGGCGTCGCGTTCGGCAGCTCCGGTCCCTCCCGCGGGGCGAAGAACGGTCCGAACGCATCGATCTCGAATCGCGCCTCGAGCAGGATCTCGTCGCCCTCGCGCAGGACGAGGATGTCGACGACCTCGACGATCGAGGACGGCGGGTCGTCGAGGGTCAACGTGGGCATTGGCAGCGCGTCGCGGAGGTCATCGATCGTCTCGATCGAATCGCCGTCCGCCTCGAGGATCACGTCGCCGGCTTCGAATCCGGCCTCCTCGGCGATGGATCCGTCGTCGACCCTGACGACGCGAAGGCCCTCGTTCGTCTGAACGACCGCGAGCCCGAGGGTGGGTCGGAGGCGAAACGCCTCGAACGGATCCTCGCGATCGAACCCGAACCGCCGGTTCGGGGCGCGCGAGTCGAAGTCGTCGAGGTCGAACCGATCGAGGTCGAAGCCCTCGTCGGCGAAACGCTCGAGCAGCGCGGCCATCGCGGCGCCGATCGTGATCTCGCGCTGGACGGCGAGAAGCTCGCTGTCGCCCCCGCGACCGACTTCGATCTCGTACTCGTCGCCAATGTCGATCGCGGCGATCGCGTCGCGCAGCTCCTCGACGGTGCTGACCGGCTCGCCCTCGACCTCGAGGATCTCGTCGCCGACCTCGATGCCGGCTTCGTCCGCCGGCGTGCCGGCGACGATGCGCTCCACCACGAGGACGCCCAGCTCCTCGGAGAGGCTGACGCCGAGCAGGAGTCGGTCGCCGACCAGCTCCTGCAGCAACTCGGCGAACTCGCCCTCGAGCCGGTCCTCGAAGCGATCGGACTCGATCGGAACGTCGACGGCGGAGGCACGGGTGTCGTCGTCATCGTTGGCGCGATCGATCAGGACGATCAGGCCACCAACGATCGCCACGATCGCCGCGAGTCCCACGATCAGCGGAGGCAGGTTCCGCCGGATATAGCTGTCCGATCCCTGCGGTGACGTGCTCAACGGAGATCCCTTCTCGGCCTACCTCCGAGGCAGCATCGCGTTCGCGGGAGGCCCATCGATCGGCAAGCGGATCGCGAAGGTGGTGCCGGCGTCGCGTGACGACTGCACGCTGACAGACCCGCCGTGCGCTTGCACCAGCTCCTGCACGATCGACAACCCCAGGCCGCTGTGCCGCGTCTCGGCGCGCGCCGGATCAACCTGGTAGAAGCGGTCAAAGACGTTGGGAAGGCTCTCCGCGGGGATCGGTGGGCCACCGTTGTGGACCTCGACCGCCACTTCCTCGGCGAGCCGGTAGGTGCGAATGAGCACCTCGCTCCCCGCGGGAGCGAAGCGGATGGCGTTGTCAACGAGGTTCGCCAGCACCTGCTCGAGCCGGCGGCCGTCGGCGCGAATCACCGTGCCCTCGAGCGCCAGCCGTAGGGTGACCTCCGCCTCGTCGGCCTGGAAGCGGAACCGTGAGGCCGCGTCGTCGACGATCGCGTCGAGGTCGACCTCGTCGAGGCTGAGCTGGAGCGTGCCCGACTCCAGCTGCGACAGGTAGAGCAGGTCGTCGACGAGCACGCGGATGCGCTCGGTCTCGCCGACGATCACGCTCGACATCTCGCTGTATTCCTCGGGCTTCGTCGCCAGGCCGTCGATCATCGCCTGGCCGAATCCCTGAATCGAGGTGAGCGGCGTCTTCAGCTCGTGCGAGACGTTGGCGATCAGATCACGCATCACCCGGTTGCTGCGGGCGACCTGCGTCGACATCTGGTTGAAGGCCGCCGCCAGCCGGCCGATCTCGTCCTCACCCTCGCCGCCGATCCGCTGATCGAGGTCACCGCGCGCCATCGCCTGCGATGCGCGCGTCATCTCGCGCACGGGCGTCGTGATGCGCGCGGCGAACAGGAACGCAAAGAGCACCGCGACCACGCCCGCGCCCGCGCCCGCGATCGAGAGGCGCGGCAACAGCGCCGCCCACGCCGAGTTCACGTCACCGGCCGGCACCGCCAGTACCAGCTTCGACACATCCTCCTGGACGCCGGGCCACGGCGCCGCCGCTAGGCTCGTCGCACTGGTGAAGAGATAGAGGTCGTCATCGAGGATCGGCATCCGCACGGACTGGAACGGCGCCAGTCCGACCTCGGCTGGCGTGCCTTCCGGGATATCGAGCGTCAGGCCGATCGCCTCGTGCCGCGGCTCCGTGTCGATCACGACCTTGTCGGACGGATCGAGCATCAGGATGCGGATGTCGTAGTAGATCGCGAAGTCGGAGAGGGCCGCGCTGATCTGTGGTCGGGACCAGCCGAGCAGCTGCATCTGCTGGGCGTTCGTCGTTATCGGCTCGACGAGGATCCCGATCCGTTGCTGCGCAGCCTCAGCCTGCTGCTGACGGAGGAGTAGCACGAATGCGGATGCGGAGAGGAAGAGGGTCAGGACGATGACGATGCCGAACCCGGCCAGCAACCGGGCTCGGAAACTACCCAGCATCCCCGGCCGGCACGAACTTGTAGCCGACACCCCACACGGTCTCGATCGAGGGCTTGCCGGCCTTCAGTTTGTCGCGCAGCCAGGCGACGTGGACGTCGATCGTCCGCGCGTCACCGTAGAAGTCCTCGCCCCATACCATCGCGAGCAGACGCTCTCGGTCGAGCGCAACGTTCGGATGGCGCATGAACGCCTCGAGGAGATCGAACTCGCGCTGGCGGAGCTTGACCCGCTCGCCCGCGACGTCGACGTCGCGGCCGGCAGGGTCGAGCGTGACGTCGTCGACGGTGACGGCGCCGGGGCCGTCTTCGCCCTCGGTCTTGTCCCACTCGCGCCGGCGGAGCACCGCCTTCACGCGCGCGACCAGCTCCCGAGGGTTGAACGGCTTCGTCACGTAGTCGTCGGCCCCCATCTCGAGGCCGACGATCTTGTCGACGTCGTCGGAGCGGGCGGTCAGCATGATGACGGGGACGTCGGACTGTTTGCGGATCTCGGTGCAGACCTCGAAGCCGCCGATCTCCGGCATCATCAGGTCCAGCAGGACGAGGTCGGGCAGTTCGACGGAGAACCGGTCGAGCGCCTCGCGGCCGTCGCGCGCGACGACGACGTCGTAACCCTCCTGGCGGAGGTAGAGGCGAAGCAATTTGGTGATGTTCTGCTCGTCATCCGCGACGAGGATCTTGGCGGTCATGGACTTACGCCGGGGATGGGGGGTGGAGGTCGGGGCCGAGCCAAGTCACCACAAGGGTGACCCCGTCGTCGTTCGCAACCGCTCCCACCACTTGCTCTTTTCGACGAACGTCGCCGGGTTGGCCCGGCCCCTACGCTCAATAGGATGCCGAACGGTCATTGGCGCGCCGCGATCCAAGTGTAAACGAACTATGAAACCTGCCAGAGCCCGTGAAACCGGGCCGGATCGGCAGAAATCGCCCTATTCCGATGGCCGGCGGAGCTTCCGGAGCTGATCGTTGCTCGCGCTGGGGCGCGCGGCAGCCTCACGGTTCTCGCCCGCAACCTCCTCCAGCAGCTCCTCGCGGAGCACCGAAATCGACCGTGGAGCGTCGACGCCGATCTTCACGCGCTCACCGTCGATGGACAGCACGCGCACGACGACGTCGTTGTTGATGACGATTCCCTGTTCGACCTTGCGGGTCAGAATCAGCACGCTGGGCCTCCTGCCGCTCGTGCGCTCTGGGGACGGCGCCGAAGCACCGCTCGAGGCGGGTTGCTTCTACGCGCTGGCCGCCAGGCCGAGCGTGGAGAACACGGGTCGCCGCAGCGGGAAGTCCGATTCCTGGAGCACGATCTGGCGCGCCAGGTGGGTCCGCCGGCAGAAGACGATCGGCGCGAGCAAGTTCGCGGTGATGTCCTCCGGCTCCTCACGCAGGGTGAGGATGCAGCGGACGAACGCGTCCTCCGGGCTCTCCATCCCGAGCTCCTCGGCATCGCGATCGGCCATCTCGAAGCCGTAGCTCGGCTCGAAGAGGAAGGGCTCGAGCAGCGGGAGGGCGACGTTCTCGTCCTCGATCGACTGCAGCCATTCCACGGGCGAGTCGTCGCCGTCGGGGATCAGCGCATAGCGCCGGAGCTGCTCGAATCCGCCGAGGGGTGGATCGAACGCGAAGATCTGCTCGGCGGAGACCTCGATGGTCTCGTCCGTTCCCAGCAGGTGGGTCGTCAGTTTCATAGTTCGATCCTTCTCCGACCGGACGTCCCGGCCAGTCGTCTAGCGCAGGAAGTCGAGCAGGCTGGTGTTCAACGTCCGCGCCACGGCGCCGAGCGCCGCGTTCAGCGCCGTATCGCGCATCTGGAGGTCGACGAGGCTCTCCGCGAGGTCGGCCTCCTCGAACCCGGCGATCAGCGACTGGAGCCGCAGCTCGCCATCCTCGAGGCGGTTTCGAGCAACCTCGGCCTGGCGCATCTTGGCGCCGATGTCGCCGCGGAACTCGATCACCCGATCGAGGTCGGCAGAGACCGCCCCGGAGCCGAGGTTCACCGCCGCCTGGTCGTTCGCATTCAGATCATCGCGGAGCTGGATCAGCGTGGCGTAAACGCTGCTGAACAGATCGCTACCGACGATGTTGACCTGGATGCGCTCGCCGCCCGGCCCGATCTCGCGCTCGACCGTCCCGGCGTCGCCGACGTAGTTCACGACCGTCGGAGCGCCCGGCACGTCCTCGACGAATGGAGGCGTGCCGGTCTGGTGGCCGGCGAAGAGATAGCGCCCACCGAACGAGCTGTTGCCGATCGCGACCGCCTCGGTCAGGAGCCGCGAGATCTCGAGGCCGATCTGCGCGCGCGCATCGGCGGTCAGCGCACCGTTGGCGCCTTGCGTCGCCAGCTCCTGGGCGCGCTGCAAGAGGTCTCCGAGGTTGGTGAGCAGCGCTTCGCTGAGCCCGAGGTCGTCCTTGGCGACGGTGATATTCCGCTGCCACTGCGCGCCGAGATCGAGGTCGCTGCGCGCCGCCAGCGTGCGGCTGAGGCCGAACGGGTCGTCCGAGGGCTTCGAGATCGCCTTGCCGGAGGCGAGGCGTTCCTGGGTCTCGAACAGCGCCTGCTGGCCGGTTGAGATCTCACGGAGGAGGCGTTGGGCGACGGACTGGTGACTGATGCGCATCAGATCGTCCGGTTGATGAGCTGATCGAGCATCTCGTCGATCTTGCGGATGATCTGGGAGGCGGCTTCGTAGGCGCGCTGGTACTGGACCATCTGCACCATCTCCTCATCGAGGTTCACGCCGGAGACGCTCTGCCGGAAGCCGTCGATCTGGCTGATCAGCAGGGTCTGCGAGTCAGCCACCGCGCGCGTGTCGCGCGCGTCGGTGCCCAGCGTCGTGACCAGGCCGCCGTAGAACGCCTCGTACGACTGCGTGCCACCGGCGAGGTTCTGAGCGAACTGGAGATCAGCGATCGCGTGTGCGTTGCTCGCGTCGCCGGGCGCACCGGCGAGGGTCGCCGCCGCCAGCAGGGCCGGCGTGGCGATGATCGCCGCGTCGACAGTGATGTCGGTCGCATCCGTGCCGGCGAAGAACACGTTGCCGGTCGCGATGCCATCGGCTCCAAAGCCGGCGATGTGGGCCGCGTTCACGTCGGCGACGAGCTGCGCGACGAAGGTGTTGAAGTCGGCGATACGCGCCGGCAGGTCGGTGTCCCGCTGGATCAGCAGACCCTGGATCTCGCCGGAGCTGAACTGCGCCAGCGAGTTGTCGGCGGTCCAGCGCACGTCGAAGTAGTTGTTGTTCGCGATGTCGGGGTCGACGTAGAGGTCGTTCGAGACGTTGCCGCTGACCAGCGCGCGCCCGGCGATGAAGATGTCCACCGTGCCGGTGTCGCGCTCGACGTAGTGGATGTCCGAGATCTGGGCGAGGCGGTCCAGCATCAGGTCGCGGCGGTCAGTCAGGTCGGAAGCCGCGTCGCCGGTGCCGCGCAGCGTCATGATCTGCTGGTTGAGAGTCGCGATCTCCTCGGCGATCGTGTTGACCTCGTCAACGAGCAGCGCGACGCGATCGTTCGCGTCGTCGCGCAGCGCGTTGAACGTGCGGTCGACCCGCTGCGCCGTGAGGGCGAAGGAGCTCCCGGTCTGGATCACGGCCTGGCGGGCCGCCGACTCCTCGGGCGCATTCGCGAGGTCCCGCCACGCGTTGAAGAACGACGACATGAGCTGGCGGATGCCGCCCTCGCCCGGTTCGCCGAGCGCGAGCTCCGCGAGGGCCAACGAGTCAGCCTGGACGCGGAAGCTACCCTCCGCGCCGCTCTCCATCCGCATCTGCAGGTCCATGAACAGGTCACGAACGCGCTCGACGCTTTGGATCTCGACGCCGCCGCCGACCGGCGGCATCCCGACGGGTGCGACCGCCTCGAGGTGCGCGCGCTGCCGCGTGTAGCCGATCGTGTTGAGGTTCGCGATGTTGTGCGAGGTGACGTCCATCGCCGCCTGCTGGGTGAGCAGGGCGCGCATCGCCGTGTTGAGGCCGACTGAGATCGCCATCGCCGGGTCCTATGCGCTCCGGTCGAGCGAGCGGGCGCTCGTCACCGAGTCCACGCGGCCGTCGGCCGTGTAGACGTAGCTGCTGAGCACCTGGTTCAGGTAGACGAGCCAGCGCTCGATCAGGTCGCGACTGCCGTGCAGCAGCCGCTCATTGCGAAGGTTCGCCTGCTCGAGCGCCCGCGCCTGGGTGCGCAGGGTCATGCCGTCCTCGAGCAGCCGTCGGCCGTCTGCAATCGGCAGCCGTCCCGCGATCTCGCTGAGGGTGACGGTCTGCGGGTCGAGGCCGGTCGCCAGCTCGATCGCGACGAGCGCGGTCATGCGCTCGGTCTCGAGGGCGTTCAGGTGATCGATCAGGAGCTGCTTCTCGTCGACGATCTCCGTCAGCTCCTCCACGTCGTCGCCGACGATCGCGATCTCCTCGCGCGTGGTGAGCGCGAGCATCGAGACGTAGATGTCCCGCTCGGCGGCGAGCACCTCTTCCAGCGCCTCCACGCAGATTTGGAAGTCGTTCAGCTCTTCGGGAGCGCCGTTGTTGTCGTGCTGGTTCACAGCGCCAGCCCGTCGTCGAGCAGCCGTCGCGCAACGCTGGTCGCGTCCACCTCGTAGCTCCCCGCTTCCACCTGCGCCTGGAGCGCGGCGATGCGCGCCTCGCGGACGTCGCTGACCTCGGGCATGACCTCCATCACGCGACGCAGCTGGTGCGCGCGACCGGAGACGCTGACCTGGTCGTGCCGGGCCGTCGCGCCCTCGGCACCAGTCGGTCCGGCACGGCGCGCCGTGCCGGTCTGCGGGGCCTGCTCAACCTGGCGCTGATAAACGCCGGAGGCGTCCTGGGGACGAATGGGTTGAATCACGTTCGCTTCCTTGCGTGTGTGAACGTTGAGCGCGCGGAGCTAGACCAACTGGTTGGCGTCCGTGAGCATCTGCTCCAGCGTCTGGTAGGCGACGATGTTGAGCTGGTACGCGCGCTGCGCGAGCACCAGCGACGTCATCTCGGTGGCGATGTCCACGTTGGAGGCTTCGAGCCAGCCGCTGTGCACCTCGCCCATGCCGTCTTCGCCGGGGAAGCCGTCGATCGGCTCCTGCGACGCGGCCGTCACCTGGAAGAGGTTCTCGCCGATCGACTCGAGGCCGCCGGGGTTGACGAAGCGCGTCAGGCCGATCCGACCGACCTCGACACGGATGCCGTCACGAGGGGCATCGTCCGGCAGGGCGTCCAGCTCCGCCTGGGTCTGCGGGCGCACGACCGTCACCGTGCCGTCCGCGGCGATCCGCATCTCGCTGAAGTCGACCGGCAGGTCGAGACCCGGCTCGACCCGGTCGCCGGACAACGTCACGAGGTTGTTGTCACCGTCGAGTGCAAAGACCCCGTCACGCGTGTAGGCGGTGGAGCCATCGTCGAGGCGGATCCGGAAGTAGCCGGTGCCGACGATCGCGAAGTCAAGCTGGCGCTCCGTCGGGCGCAGCGCCCCCTGCGCGAGGTCGCGCGATACGCCGGCTACCTGCACGCCGGACGAGGCGCTCAGCTCCCCATCCGCCGGCGCCGAGCCGTTCAGCACATCGAGGATCTCGGACGCGTCGAGCACGTCCTGGAAGTGCATCTGCGCGGCCTTGTAGCCGGTCGTGTTCACGTTCGCGAGGTTGTTCGCGATCAGTTCGAGGTTGCGCTGCTGGGAGAGCAGACCGCTGCGAGCAGCGTCGAGAGACCAGGTCGTCATGGTGCGCTACCCCACCCGGCCGACGTCGCGGACGGCCAACTGCAGCGAGTCGTTGAGCGCGGTGAACACCTGCTGGTTCGAGGTGTAGACCCGCGCGAGCGACATGAGGTCGGTTGAGGCGTGCGCGAGGTCGACGTTCGTCTCCTCGAGGGCGCCCTGGACGATCACGGCGTCCTCGCCGAGGGTGATCGCCTCGGTGCCGGCGCCGGGCACGAGCGTGAAGCGCGAACCGCCGGAGCGAACGAGAGCCTCGGCGTCGATGCGAACCACGGCGAGGCGGCCAACCACCTCCTCGGTGACCTCGATCGCGACCGTGTCGTCTGGCTGCACCACCTCGACCTCGGTCGTGACGAGCAGCTCTCCGTTCGGGAGGATCCGCACGTCGTCGGTGTTGATGGTGATCGGCTCGCCGCCCTCGCCGAGGATCGTCTGACCGTCAGCGGTGACGAGAATGTTGTCCGCGTTGCGGCCCAGGTGGCCGTCGCGCGTGTAGCGGATGCCGTCGTCGGTGGCGATCTGGAAGAAGCCGTCGCCGCGGATCATCACGTCCAGCGGCAGGTCGGTGCGGCGCTCGACGCCCTCGGTGAGGATCGTCTCCCGCTCGTCGACGTAAGCGCCGGTGCCGACACGACCGATCACCCGCTGCGTCGCCATCGGGATCGGCGCGCTGGCGCTGCTGATGCTGCGCGCGAGCACACCCTGGAACTCCTGCGTCCCGGACCGCTCGCCCTTGTACCCGGGGGTTCCGAGGTTCGCGATGTTCTCGGCGACGGTCTCCTGCATGCGCAGGCCGTTCACCATGCCGGATGCGGCGGTGTAGAGCCCTCGGATCATGCGGTCCTCCGACTCAGTCGCAGCGCCACGACGACGGACGCCGCCATCAGCACGGTCAGCACGCCAATCCGGAACAGGTCGCTGCTGAGCGTGAAGTCACCGGTCGCGGGCAGCTCGCCCGGCGCGTTGAGCGCCGACTCGGAGCCGGGGCCATCGGCGCCCGGCACGCCGACCAGCGTGAAGTAGCCGCCGATCGAGCGCCGTTCGGTTGGCTGCGGCGCGTCGTCCGGATCCGGCTCGATCGTCAGGATGAACAGGTCGAAGCCGAAGTCGGCGATCGGTGGCAGCGAGCCCTCGTAGTCGACGACGCCGGCGGCGTCGGCGTTGAACCGCCCCGCCGAGATCGCGTCGCCGGCCTCGGAGTTGACGAGCCAGCCCTGGTAGACCTCGCCGGTCAGCCGCGTCAGGCCCTCCGCATCGATGCGCACGATGCCCTCGGCGAAGATCAGCTCGGCGACGCCGCTGGCGTCCTCGGGCCCACTGTTGGAGAGGTCGATGTAGGTCAGGTCAACGAGCGTCGGGACGCCGTTGCCGCGCGCGGTACCGGCGAACGGTCCCATCACCGCCAGCAAGCCCGCCGCCGCGAGGGCCGCGAGCAGCATCCAGAACCGGCGTGCCGCGGCCATGCCGGGCGCCTCGACCCGCCGCCGCTGGCGCGAGCGAGGCGCACCTCCTCGAGGCCGATGCGGAGCCGGCGGGCGATCGAGCGATCGGAGAGACCCTCGGCGGCCAGGTCGTGCACGGCGGCACGCAGCTCGCCGGCGGTACGGTCGATCGGCAGCGCCGGCGCGGGCGCCATCGCTGGGGTTGGTTCGGGCATCGGGGTGAGGGGCATCGGTGGAGCGGTCGCAGGTGCCGCGGCCTCGGCGGCGGGCTGTGCGTCGCTCAGCATCTCGCGCAGCGAGGACCGCTGTCGGGTCAGCTCACCGCGAATGTCGTTCATCGAGCGTTGTAGCCCGCGCATGACCTCGTCGGGGTCGGTCGCCAACTGCTCCACGTGCGTATCCAGGTCCGCCGGCTGCCGGCCGAGGAGGTACGCGTGGTAGAGCACCCCCAGCGCCAACAACATCAGCGGGACACCGATCGCAATGCTGATGAGCAGCACTGAAGGCGATACGGTCACGCGGCACGGCCCTCCTGCATCCGAGCGATACTGCCGCGCAGCCGCGTGAGCGCCCGCGCGTGAAGCTGGCAGACGCGTGATTCAGAGATGCTGAGCACCTTGCTGACCTCGCGCATCGTCAACTCCTCCTTGTAGTAAAGGGAAAGGATGAGCTGCTCGCGCTCGGGTAATTCCCGGATCGCACCGGCCAGTTCCCCGACCAGCTCCTGCTGCTCGAGCCCGACGCTGAAGTCCTCGTCGTCAGGGTCGGCGATACCGAGGGCGCCGTTGCCGCCGTCCTCGTCGCCGTCGTTGCTGGTGCCCATCGTGTCGAGGCTGACGGTGATCCACGACGCATCGATCAGGTGTTTCCGGTACGCCTGAACCGTCAGACCCATCGCCTCGGCGACCTCTTCGTCCGTCGGGTCGCGCCCGAGGCCCTCGGCCAGGTCGACCAGCGCCTTGTCGGCGTCCTTCGCCTTCTGACGCACGGAGCGCGGCAGCCGGTCGAGCGAGCGGAGCGCGTCGATGATCGCGCCCCGGATCCGGGCGATCGCGTAGGTCTCGAACTTCACGCCCTTCTCGTAGTCGAAGCGCTCGACGGCCTCGATCAGGCCGATCGTCCCGAACGAGAGGATGTCTTCGTAGTCGAGGACGGCGGGCAGGCTGATCGCCAGCCGCCCCATCACGTACTTCACCAGTGGGGCGTACTGGAGGATGATCTCCTCGCGGAGCTCCTCGCTCCTCGAGGCGCCGTAGGCCTCCCAGAGCTTGCGGTTCGCCACCTGTTGCGCCTGCTTCGCGGCGGCCTTTTCGGTAGTCGTGTTCGACGTCGTCACAGGCTTGCGCGTCCCCTTCGTTTCCGTCGCACTCGTCTGGTTCGCCGCCGGTTTCGCAACCGCCGTCTGCTTCTTGGTCTGCTTCGCGTTCCGGCTCGACTTCGCCTTCGTCGTCGCCGCCGGCTTCTTCCGTTTCGCGCTAGTCGCGTTCGACTTCGAGGCCGACGCCTTCAAGGCGGCCGGCTTCGAGGCCGCCGGCTTCGTCTGCTTCTTGGCCGGCGCCCGCTTCGACTGCGCCTTGGATCCCGACTTCGAGGTCGCCTTCGACGACGACTTGCGCGCGCCGCTGCGTGACTTGCCGCCCCCGGCAGTTGAATCGGCCATAGCGATCCCTCATCTCACGCGGCCGGGACTTCATCGCTCGGTTCCGGCAGGCGCGCAGGCTCCCCAGGGCCCGGATTCAGGCCCTCGGCCTGATCATCGGCAGGTGCGATCTCGAAACTGTCAGGTTCTTCCCGTGGATCGCTCTCAGCGGGTGCTACTTCCGGCATCGGCGCCGTCACGACGACCAATTCGCCGAGATATGCGACGAACGACAGGGCCATGAAGGAGAGGAATCCACGAACGAGGGCCATCTCCGGCGGATACCCCGCTCGCATCGACCCGACGGTGGCGATCAGGAACCCGAGGGCGGCAATGGTGAGACCGAGTCGCATGATCAGCATCAGGCGACCCCACGCTGACTGAACTCTCGCTGCTTCTGGAAGACGAAGCGCACGATCTCGTCCTGGTCGCCGCGAACGATGTCTGTGAACATGCAGTGAGCTTCGTGACGCGTACCACCCCGAGCAGTCTCGGTCGCGGTGACGCGAACGACCTCAGCAGTCAGCCGCAGCGACCGTCGGTCCGTTGGGAACTTCAGCTCGAGTTGGGTGCCGACCGCCAACTCGGTATCGGTGCGCATGCGCGCCCCGCCGCCGGAGAGATCGAGGATCGTGACCTCCTCAGTCAGCGGCTCTTCGTCCTCCTCGTCACCCTCGTCACCCTCGTCCGCTCCCTCACGATGGGGCTGCTCGATCGTGATCACGGCCGGGATCGAGAGCATGAGCCGGTAGAACGACCGTCGTTCGGTCTTCTTCGCGGCGCCGGGCTCCTCCAGCAGAACCTGCAGGTCCGCGGAGCGGACGCGGCTCTCGAACTCGTAGAGGCGGCCGTGGATCTGGACGAACATCTTGAGCTGCTGGCCGGGCTTGAGGAACAGGTCCTCGCCGTCGAGCCGCGGGATATCGATCAGCAGCCCCCGGCGATCGATGCGCCGCACGGTGCTGCTGAAGTAGCCCGCGATCGCGCCCTCCGGTGATGGCACCATCACGCGCATTCCGGGCTGGAGCTCGACGAAGTCGGCCATGGAGGCGCTCAGGCCGCGCGGCCTCGGGCCGCGAGCTGCTCATCCCAGTCGCCGGTCATGATCGCCCGCGTCAGCGCCAGGTTGTCCCCCGGCCTCGGCGCGTCGGACACCGCATCGAGGTGGGTCGTGTAGGCGAGCCCGAGCCGGCTGGAGACGAGCGCCGAGAACGGCTCCCCGAGGCTGGAGGTGTTGTCGCAGCGCGTGAGCACGACGCCGAGCGGGTCGACCGGCTCGTAGGCGCGAGCGAGCGCTTCGAGGTCAGCCGTCTTCATCGTCGCCGGCAGGACCAGCAGCACGTCGCGACTGCGCGAGGCGTGAATGAACGTCTGGAGTTCGGTCATCCGGTCGCGACGCAGCCCATCGTGGCCGGGCGTGTCGACGAGCACGACGTCCGCGATGTCCTCGGCGATCAGCGCTCGCAGCTCGCCGGGGGTGTAGCACAGCCGCGTCTGCACACCGGCAGCCGCGCCAACCGCGGTGAACTGCTGCGGCGCGCCGGCACGCTCGACGTCGGTCCCGGCGACGATCACCCGCAACGAGTAGGCGCGCTCGATCTCGAGCGCCATCTTCATCGCAAAGGTGGTCTTGCCGGCGCCGGCCGGCCCGACCAGCGCGACGAACGCCGGGCGCTTCGCAAGGTCGAGGTGCACCGCCGGCGGCAGCATCATCGCGAGCTGTCGCTCGACCGTGCGCCGCAGCGAGTCCGCGTTCGCCGAGGACACGTGCGCGTCGGCGGCCTGATCGAGGATGGTCGCCGCCAGCGTGTTCTTGAGACCCTGCTCGCGCAGCCGGTTCCGCAGCCAGCGCAGCGGCGCCGGGCTCTCGTCGATCCGCCCGTTGATGCGCTCGACGGCGAGCTGCTCGACCATGCCGCGCATCTCGCCGATCTCACCGAGGAGCTGCTCGAACTCGTCGCGCTGGCGACCATGGGTCGCCGCCGCCTCGGCCAGGTCGCTCGCGATGTCCTCGGTCGGGTCAGCCGGCATCGGCTGCGCCGTGGGCGCCGCAGGCTCGGGTGGCTCGGCGGGGACACGCGCCGCGGGGGGCGGGGGGAGCGGCTGCGGCGTGTCGGTCACGCGCGCCATCAGCTCCGGGCTCACGTCGCCGCTCCCGGCGAGCGGGTTCTCGAACGGCGGCGCCAGATCCGGTTCGTCGCCTTCGAGGATCGCGGTCGCGCCGGCCGGAGCGTTCCCGGAACGGAGCACCGGCGACGGCACGTTCGACGCCTCGGGGACGTGCGCGAGCACCTCGACGAACGTCCGCGGCGGCCGGCCGTAGAGGCTGGGCGCCGTGGCGCGGCGGGTCGCGAGGATCACGGCCTCGTCGCCGAGCGCGGTGCGCACCTGGTCGTACGCATCGTCAAGGCTGTCGGCCTGGAAACGCCTAGGCTGCTGCGGCATAGGACTCCACCTCTACGGTTCCGATCGCGCGCACCTCGACCTCGGATGCGATCTCGTTGAAGGCCAGGACCGGCAGCGCCGGGAGCGACCGCTCGGTCAGGCGGCGCAACGGCCGCCGGATCCGTGACGAGGTCAGCAGCACCGGCTGGTCCCCGGTCGCCGCGGCGCGCTCCATCTGCTTCGCGACGTCCGCGAGCAGCTGTTGCATGAGCGCCGGCTCGATCGCGAGCGCCGCGCCGGTGTCGGTCTGCTGGAGGCTGCCCGCGAGGTGCCGCTCGAGCACCGGGTGCAGCGTGATCGCGTGCAGCTGCCCGTCGCCGGCCCGGTGCTGCACGGTGATCTGGCGCGCCAACGAGGCCCGCACGGCCTCGGTGAGCGCTTCGGTCTCCTTCGTCTGCCGGCCGCGGTCCGCGAGCGTCTCGGCGATCGTGACGAGGTCGCGGATCGAGACGCCCTCGGCGAGCAGCTGCTGGAGCACGCTCTGCACCTCGCCGACGGTGAGCACGCCGGGGATCAGCTCCTCGACGACCGTCGGGTAGTCCTGCTTCAGGTGGTTGAGCAGCGTCTGGACGTCCTGCCTCGAGAGCAGCTCCGGCGCGTGCCGCCGCGTCAGCTCGCTGAGGTGCGTGATCAGCACCGAGGGTGGGTCGACCACCGTGTAGCCGAGCAGCTCGGCGCGCTGCTTCTCCTGCTCGGTGATCCAGCGCGCGGGCAGCCCGAAGGCCGGCTCGGTCGTGGGATCGCCCTCGATCTCCTCGGTCGCGAGCCCGGAGTTCATGGCGAGGAAGCGGTTCGCCATCAGCTCGCCGCCACCGATCTCGATGCCGCGAAGCTTCACCGAGTAGGCGTGCGCCGGGAGCTGCAAGTTGTCGCGAATGCGAATCATCGGAACCACGATTCCGAACTCCGTCGCGATCTGGCGGCGCATGATGGTGATCCGGTGCAGCAGATGGCCGCCGTGCGACTCATCCACCAGCGGGATCAGGCCGTAACCGACCTCCACCTCGAGCGGATCGACGTGGAGGACGGACATCACCGAGTCCACGCTCTGCTCGTCCTGCGCCCGTTCCTCTTCCACTGCGCCGGCCACGGCTGCCGCGCTCGCCTGCTGGCGTGAACGGACCAGATAGCCGGCTCCACCCATGATTGCTGCGAGGATCAGGAACGGGGATAGGGGAAGGCCCGGCACGAAGCCGAAGCCGGCCAACACCGCGGAGACGATGAACAGCGCCCGCGGGTTCGAGAAGAGCTGACGCCCGATGTCGCCGCCCAGCGTCACATCCGAGGACGCGCGGGTCACGATGATGCCCGTCGCGGTGGAGATCAGGAGCGCCGGGATCTGGGAGACGAGCCCGTCGCCAACGGTCAGCAGCGAGTACGTCGACATCGCGTCGCCGGCGCTCATCCCGTTCTGCATCATCCCGATCGTGATCCCACCAATCAGGTTGATCGAGACGATGATCAGACCGGCGATCGCGTCGCCCTTCACAAACTTCGAGGCACCGTCCATAGCCCCGTAGAAGTCGGCCTCCGAGGAGATCTGCTGGCGGCGTTCGCGCGCCTGCGCCTCGCTGATCAGCCCGGCGTTCAGGTCCGCGTCGATCGACATCTGCTTGCCGGGCATCGCATCGAGGGTGAAGCGGGCCGCCACCTCGGCGACGCGACCGGCGCCGTTGGTGATCACGACGAACTGCACGACCAGCAGGATCAGGAACACCACGATCCCGACCACAACCGAGCCGCCGACGACGAAGCTGCCGAACGCCTCGATGACCGCGCCGGCGTCGCCCCCGAGGAGGATCAACCGCGTGGAGGCGACGTTGATCGAGAGCCGGAAGAGGGTCACGAGGAGCAGCAGCGACGGGAAGATGCTGAACTCCAGCACCTCGTTCGTGTACATCGCGATCAGCAGGATCGTGATCGCGACCGCGACGTTCGCGACGATCAGGAGCGAGAGAAGCGCCGGCGGGAGCGGGATCACCATCATCCCAACGATCAGGATCACCATCGCGGCGATCGCGACGTCCGCCTGGCGCGCGAGCGTGGTCAGCATCGGAACTCCGGGCCTTCCTGCGCGCGGCCGTTAGGCCGCGACTCCCAGCGGATTCGGGTCGGTCGGGTCGTCATCGGGCTCCGCGCCCGTGAGGTCGACCGGCGCCTCGGCCCAGGTGGTCTGTCCGGCACGCAGGCGGTAGACGAAGGCGAGGATCTCGGCGACCGCCTCGTACAGCTCGGCCGGGATCTCGCGCCCCACCTCGGCGGCGGAGTAGAGCGCGCGGGTCAGCGGCGCGTTCCGGATCACCGGAATGTTGTTCTCCTCGGCGACCTCGCGGATGCGCCGCGCGATCAGCCGCGCGCCCTTCGCCAGGACCACCGGGGCGTTCGAGCTGGCCGGGTCGTAGCGCAGCGCCACCGCGTAGTGCGTCGGGTTCACCAGCACCACGTCGGCCTCGGGAACGGTCTGCATCACCCTCGAGAGCAGCGAACGCCGCAGCCGGGCGAGCTCCGCCTTCACCAGCGGGTCACCCTCGCTCTGGCGCAGCTCGTCTTTCACGTCCTGGCGAGACATCCGCATCTGGGTCGAGAAGTCGTAGCGCTGGAACATGTAGTCGGCGACCGCCATCACGATCACGACCAGCGTGACGACGAGCACGAGCTGGAACGACAGGTCGACGAGGATGCCGAGCGACGGCAACAGCCCGCTGGTGAGCCCGAGCCCGAACAGCTCGTCGCGGCGCAGGTAGAGGACGAGCGTCGCGACCCCACCGAGGAGCGCGAACTTCGCGAGGCTCTTCGCGAGGTTCGCGAGCGCCTGTTTGCTGGCAAAGATGCGCTTGAACCCCTGCAGCGGGTTCAACCGCGAGCCCTGCGGCTTGAGCGCCTGCACCGAGAAGAGCGGTCCACCCGTCTGAGCGATGCCCCCGAGCAGGGAAAGCGCGACGATCGCACCGAGCAGCGGGAGCAACAGCAGCAGGCTCCGGCCGACGAGCTCGATGCCGAGGATGGCCGTGACCTCGGTGGTGAGCGGGTCGCGATCGAGGTCCGCGAGGGTGTCGACGAACACCGTCTCGGCGGCCTCCCACATCCAGGCGCCGCCGAACCGGAACACGGCGAAGGTCGCGAGCAGGATCAGCGCGCTGTCGACCTCGCGGCTGCGCGCGACCTGGCCCTTCTTGCGGGCGTCCTCGAGCCGCTTCTGAGTCGGCTGTTCGGTCTTCTCGCCGGCCATCTACGGCACCAGGAACCCGTTGACGTCGAGCAACGCCTGCCCGAACACGGAACCCATGAACGCGGTCATCAGCGGCATCGACGCCGCCATCACCAGCAGCCCGACGCCGATCTTCACCGGAAAGCCGACGACGAGGATGTTCATCTGCGGGATCGTCCGCCCGACCAGCGAGAGCGCGAGGTCGGTCAACAACAGCGCGCCGACGACGGGCAGTGAGATCCGCAGCGCGACGATGAAGAGCGACGCGAAAAACGGGAGCACGCGGTCACCGGCGATCAGTGAGAGGTCGGCGCTGCCCGCCGGAACGATCTCGAACGTGTGCAGCAGCGACTGGATCACGAGGTAGTGGCCGTTGACTGCGAAGAACACGAGTGTCGCGACGATCCGGTAGAACTGGTCGACCGTCGCGATCCGCCCGCCGGTGAACGGGTCGAAGACCTCGCTGATCGCGAAGCCCATCTGGATCCCGATGATCGTCGCGCCCATCTCGAGGCCGTGGAACACGAGCATCACGGCGATGCCGATCGAGAGCCCGACCAGTACCTCGGAGCCGATCAGCGAGGCGAACACGAGCAGGTTCGTGGACACGCCACCGGGGGGTTCGGCGGTCAGCGGCAGGACGATCAGCGAGAGCAGCAGCGCGAGCGCGATCTTCGTCTGCGACGGCACGCCGCGCGCGCCGAACACCGGCATCGGCACGATCGCCGCGGAGATCCGCGTCACGGTCAGCAGGAAGACGGCTGACCATTCCGGCGAAACGGCGAAGAGCTGCGCAAGCATCCGCGCTCGATCAGCCCGCGACCAGCGGCAGCGTCGCGTAGAGCCGCTGCGTGTACGACACCATCGTCGCGACCATCCACGGCCCCATGATCGCGGAGATGGCGAAGACGCCGAGGATCTTCGGCACGAAGGTGAGCGTGACCTCGTTGATCTGGGTCATCGCCTGGAAGACCGAGATCACGAGGCCGATCACGAGGCTCACGATCAGGATCGGTGCGGAGACCAGCACCGCGGTCATCAGCGCGTCCTGCGTCAGCGAGACGATGGCTCCGTCGCCCATGAGGTCCTCCTGACCCGCCCGGTCAGACCGCGAAGCTGGTCACGAGGGAGCCGATGATCAGCGCCCATCCATCGACCAGCACGAACAGCAGAATCTTGAACGGCAGTGAGACCACCACCGGGGGGAGCATCATCATTCCCATCGAGAGCAGCGCCGATGAGACGACGATGTCGATGATCAGGAACGGCACGAAGATGATGAATCCCATCTGGAACGCCGTCTTCAGCTCGCTCACGATGAAGCTGGGAATCACGACGTAGGTGGACACGTCGTCGATGCTCTCCGGCCGCTCGTCCTGCGAGAGCCCGACGAACAGCTCGAGGTCGCTCTCGCGCGTCTGCGCCAGCATGAACTTGCGCACCGGCGCCTCGGCGCGGTCGATCGCCTCCTGCTGGGAGATCTCCCCGTTGAGGTAGGGCTGCAACGCCTCGGCGTTCACGGTCGTCCAGACCGGCGCCATGATGAACACCGTCAGCAGGAACGCGATCCCGAGCAGCACCTGGTTCGGTGGGAGCTGCGGAACCCCCATCGCGTTCCGCACCAGCGAGAGCACGATGATGATCCGCGTGAAGCTGGTGACCATGACCAGCAACGCCGGCGCCAGCGAGAGCACCGTGAGCAGCACCAGCAGTTGCACACCGGTGGCGGCGCCGCTGGGGTCCTCCGCCGCGTCGGGACCGATGCCGACGTTCGGCACCGTGGTCGTGCCGTCCGCCTCGACGCAGCCGGCCGCCAACAGCAGGAGCAGCAGCGACAGACCGAGGATCGCGAAGCGCCGCACGCGGCGCCTGGAGCGAAGCATCTAGCGGTTCATCCCCGCGCGCACGGAGGCGATCGCTCGTTGGGCCTCCGCGATCTGGTTCTGGCGGTAGCCGCTGCTGGCACGCGCCGCGCGCGACACCGGCAGCTCCGACGCGGTGGCTCGCGCCGAGGCGAGGCTCCGAGGTGCACGCCCCGCCGGCGCCATGGGAGCCGCGGCCGCTGCGGGAGCGGCAGGCCGGCGCGCAGCGAGCGCGGCGGCCGGTGCCCGGCCGGCGGCCACCGTCCGAGGCAAAGGCCGGTCCTCGAGGCCAATCACTCGCCGCGCGAGCGTCATCCAGCGGCTGCGCGGCGCGGCCGCGACCGGAGGCGTCGGTGCCGCGAACCTCGAGGGGGTTGTAGCCGCACGTGCAGACGGCGCGGCGGCCGGCTTCGAGCGCTTGCGCTCGATCACCGGTCGCCAGCTGGTCAGCGAACCGAGGCGCGACACCGCGTCGCGGAACGAGGTCGGCGAATCGTCGGCGACGCGCGGCGTGGCCAGTCGTTCTACCTCGACGGGGTCGTCGATCTCGAGGACCGAGCTGGTCTGCTCGGCGGTGACGCCGAGCAGCACGGCGCGGTTGCCCAGCTTCACGAGCTGCAGCGAGCGGTTCGGCCCGAGCGAGCGCGTCTCGACCACTTCGAGGTGGCCGCCCGCGTTCCCGACGGCGCCGTTCATCCGGCGAACCCACCATCGCATCGCGACGATCGCGAACCAGATCACGACCAGCACGAGCGCCAGCCGGAGGAACAGGTTCATCCAGTCGGTCACGCCGTAACCCGAGACCGACCCGCCGACCGGCGAGCTGGTCGCGGTTGCCTCCTGCGCCATCGCCGGAGCGACGAACACGAGGGCGAGCAGCCCACCGAGGACGGCCGCCATCAGCAGCCGCCCGAGGCGGGAGTTCGGCACGGTGCGCTCGCGCAGGTGGGTCATCACGCACCCATCGCGTGGGCACGGCGGCGCGGCGACACGATCTCCGTGACACGCACACCGAAGTTCTCATCGACGACGACAACCTCGCCGCGCGCGATCAGGCGCTCGTTCACGAGGATGTCGACGGCTTCACCGGCGAGCTTGTTCAGCTCCACGACCGAGCCCGGCCCGAGCGAGAGCACGTCCTCGACGGTCATGGTGCTGCGGCCAAGCTCGACCGCGACGCGCATCTGCACGTCCATGATCAGGTCGAGGCCGCGCTGCGCCGTCACCGGCGGTTCCAGCTCGGGCAGCGGCGGGAAGCGCACCGGGTGGACGTCCACGTCCGGCGATGCACCGATCGTCGCGGCGGGGCGGAGCGGTTCCTCGGCACCGAAACCGGCGCCTCCGGCGGCGGCGTCACCGGCGGCGGCCGCACCCGCGAAGGTGGGCGGCGCCTCGATATCGACGGCGGCGGGACCATCGGCCCCGCGGGCTGAGTCGATCGGTGTCGGCTCGGGCAGGTCAGCGGGCGCCGCTGCGTCTGCCTCAGCCATCGTCTCGGCGATCCGGATCGCGAGCGAGGACGGGATCACGAGGGTCACCGTGACGGGGATGCCGCCGGGCAGCGCCAGCACGATGTCGACGCGCAGCGGCGTGGCGCCCTGCGCGACGTCCGCGACGATGCCCATGGTGAACTCGGGCTGGTCGACCCGCTGGTCGGACAGCGTCACCTCGGCGGCGGACAGGCCCTCGGTGAAGAGGGTGAGGCTCACGAGGTCGAGCAGCTCACGCATGGTGCCGGCGGCGGTCTCGAGCTGCGTCTGCGCAAAGCCCTCGTCGGCCATCTCGTCCGGCGTCGTGTCGATCGAGAACAGCGCGCCGGCGTCCGGCAGCGGAATCAGCGCCGCCACGAGGTGCGACTCAGTCTCGGAGAGTGAGAGCCTGAGCTCGAAGCCCAGGTGTGGCGTCTCGACGAACTCCTGCTCGATCGCGCTGTAATCGCCTTCGACAACCGAGGTGTTCGCGATCGTGATCGCCTGCCCCATCGCCGACTCGACGCCGAGCGAGAGCGTCTCCTGCCCCTTCAGCCCGAACGCGCCGAGCGCGGCCACGTGCTCACCGAGGAGCGTCTCCGCTCCGGCGTCGACGTCAGTGGCTCCGCCGCCGGCGGGCTGGACCTCGGCGGGCTCGGGCGCGTCGCCCTGCTCAGCGAGCAGCGCGTCGATGTCCTCCTGCGAGATCTCCTCGCTGCCGGCGCCGGACAGGTGCGCCTGGAGGTTCGGCAGGCCCCCCGCCGCGGGTTCATCGTCGTCGGCTGCTTCCGGCGCATCGCCGTCAGCCGCCTCCGGCGCGTCGCCGTCGGTAGCCTCGGGGGCGTCCGCGTCCACCGCCTCGGGGGCGTCGCCCTCAGGCGCGGCGTCGACGGCGTCAGCCGCATCCTCGGACGCTGCGTCCTCGGCGGCCGGTTCCTCGTTCAGCGGTGCATCGGCGTCCGCGGCGGCATCGTCGTCGGGCGTCTGCATCTCGTCGTCAGCCACGGCAGTCCTCCATTATCAGGCGGCGTTGGTCGCCGAAGACGGCGACTCGTCGCTGGGCGGATCGGGTAGTTCGGGGTGCAGCCGGATCGGCGCATCGGGGGCGTCGAGTGCTTCGACCTCGGCAGCCGGCGGGGGCAAGGCGGGCTGTTCCCGCATGCCTTCGATCTCCTCGGGCGGGAGCCGGAGACCGGTCGCGGCCGGTGCGTCGAAGCCGTACTCCTGCTCCACCACCCCGGTGACGCGCAGCCCGAGGTACTTGCCGTTCACGCCGGGCAAGCCGCGGAAGCGCGAGCGCCCATCGACAGTGACGTCGAGCGGGCGGCCAACGCGCTGATCGAGGACGATCGTGTCGCCGATTTCGAGGTCGATCATCGAGCTGGTCGGGAGGTCGACCGAACCGAGCTCGACCTGCAGTTCCAGCTCGCTGCGCGCGATCAGCGCCTGCATCAGGTGGCGCTCCTCGTCGGTGGACGCCTGCGGGCGACCAGACGAGAACCAGACCTGGGCCGAGAGCTGCGAGGTGATCGGCTCGAGGACCGTGTAGGGCACGCAGACCGACATCGCGCCAAGCCGGTTGCCGATGCTGACCTCGAAGAACGCGGTGAGCACCACGTCGGTTGGGCTCGCGACCTGGATCAGCCCGGCATCGAGGCCAAAGTCCTGCAACTGCGAGCGGACGGGCACGACGGCCGACCACATCTCCTGCAGCGACTGCGCGACGACGGAGCTGAACGAGCGGAGCAGGCCAACCTCGACGTCGGACATCTCCCGCGTGCGGTCGATCAGCACGCCGTTACCGCCGAGCATCCGGTCGACGACCTCGCTCGCGACATCGAGGTTGAACTCGACGACGATGTTGCCCGTCATCGGCTGCATCGAGAGCACGTAGCAGGCGGTCTGGCTCGGCACCTGCGCCTGCCACTCCTCGTAGAGACCCTGGTCGATGCTCGACAGGCGGATGTTCACCAGCGTGCGCAACCGCGAGGAGAACGAGGCACCCGCGAAGCGCGAGAACGCCTCGTACATCGACTGCAGCGTGCCCCACTGCTCCTTTGAGAACTTGTCGGGACGCCGGAAGTCGTAGGCCTTGATGACCCGCGAGAAGCCGGTGTCCAGCGGCGTGGACGGCGCGGCGGCGCCATCCGGCTCATCCTCCCCGCCCTCGGGGATCTGGTTGAGCAGGGCATCGATCTCGCCCTGGGACAGTGCTCGGTTCTCGGCCATGAGAGGTCTGCTTCGCCGTCGCTACTGCGTGATGAAGTTGAGGAACAGCACGCGCGAGACGTGCGGGTGGTGGATCAGCTCCTCGACGGCGTGGCGGATCTCCTCCTTGAGCGCGTCCTTGCCCTCCGTGCTCGAGACTTCCTCGGGACGCTTGGAGCTGACGATGATCGTCACCGCGTCCTCGATCAGCTGGATGCCCGTCCCGATCTCCTCCTCGAACTCGTGGAGGAGTTCGGCCTCGAGGGCGACGCACGGGCTCACCTCGGGGCCACCGCCGCCGGCCGCCGGGGCCTCGGCGGGTGGCTGGCCGGGCGGGAGCAACGAGACGACGCGGCGCGGCGAGCTGTTCAGGTCGCGGCTGTGTCCGCCGCAGTTGTCGAACACCTCGCCCCAGCGGTAATCGGTCGTCTCGAACTCGATGACGGTCTGGATCTTCGCGTAGACCGGCGCGCTGGCCGGGCTGACGAGGTTGAAGACGCGGTCCTCGAGGGTGATCCGCGGACCGAGCTTGCCACTCGCCGGGATCACCGTCGGCTCCGGAGTCGGCTCTGCCGAGGCGCTCGAACCGCCGCTGAGGAAGAGCGTGTAGACCACCGCCATGACCGCGATCCCGGCCACGGCGCCGCCGACACCCATCACGATCGGCTTCTTCAAGAACCCCATGGCTGGGCCTTCCTACTCACCACTCGGCGCGGGGACGATGTCGAACACGTCGTCACCGGGCTCGCTGTCGAAGATCCCCTCGCCGGGAACCACGTCGAAGCGAACCGGCGGGTACAGAATCACGAGGTCGGCGCGCCGGTTGAGCGCGCGTCCCTCCGGCGTCAGGTTGTTCGCGACCGGGCGGGTGTCGGCGTAGCCCGCGGCGTGCACGAGCGCCGGATCGACGCCCGCCTCCTCCACGATGTAGCGCAGCACCGCCGTCGCGCGTGCCGAGGAGAGCTCCCAGTTCGACGGGTAGCGGTCGGTGACCAGCGGAACGTTGTCCGTGTGTCCCTCGACGCGCACTTCGCGGCCCAGCTCATTCACCACCGCGGCCGCGATGTCGAGCAGCGGGAGCGCGTCCTCACGCAGGTTGGCGCTGGCCGTCGGGAAGATCAGGTTGTCGGCGAGACGGATGTCGATCCCGTCCGCCTCCTCGGAGACGACGATCTTGCCAACGAGGCCCTCGGCGATCGCGCGCTGCTCGATGAAGTTCTGGACGAACAGCAGGTCGCTCTCGATCACCATCGTGCGGTCGTTGCCGCCGGGGACGATGCCGGTACCGCCATCGAACAGCGGCGACCCCTGCGAGATGCCCTCGTTGATCGGCACGTTGAACGCGTCGGACAGCCCGCGCGCCAGCGACTCGAACTTCGCGATGTTCTGGTCGGCAGTCGCGTAGAGCAGGATGAAGAAGCCGAACAGCAGCGTGACGAGGTCGGCGTAGGAGATGACCCACCGTTCGTCGGCCTCGGCCTCCTCGTGGTGCGCCTCTTTGCGACGGCTCACGCGGCCGCCGCCTCAACGCCCTCTTCCTCGTCGTCCTCGGGCAGCCGGTTCCCGGGAGCGAGGAAGCCCTGCAGCTTCTCCTTGACGATGCGCGGGTTGTCGCCCGCCTGGATCGAGATGATCCCCTCGAGGATCATCTCCCGGACCTGCCGCTCCTCGGTGGCAATGGCCATCAGCTTCATGTTGATCGGCAGCAGCAACACGTTGGCAAGGCCGACGCCATAGAACGTCGCGACGAACGCGACGGCGATGCCGTGCCCCAGGGCGGCGACGTCGCCACCCAGGCCGCTGAGCACCGTGATCAGACCCATGACCGCACCGAGCACGCCGAGGGTCGGCGAGAAGCCGGAGCCGACCTTCCAGATCTCGGCCTGCTCGCGGAGGCGGTTCGCCTCCTGGTCCATGTCGATCTCGAGGATCGACTGGAGCGCCTCGGGGTCCGTGCCGTCGATCATGAGCATCAGGCCCTTGCGGGCGAACGGCTCTTCGACCTTCTGCGCTTCCTCCTCCAGCGAGAGCAGACCCTCGCGGCGGGCCTTGTCGGCCATCTCGACGAGCTGCTCGGCCATCTCCTTCGGCTCGGCGCCGCTGCCACCGGTGATGGCGCGGATCGCGGAGCCGGGGATGCCGAGCGTGCTGCTCAAGGGGAACGCGGTCATGGTGGCGCCGAAGGTGCCGACGACGACGATCATGAACCCGGGGATGTTGAAGAGCGCCATCACCTGGCCACCCTCGATGATGAATCCACCGATGATTCCGATGACGGCGACGACAATCCCGATGATGGTGGCGATGCCCACGCGAGATCCCGTCTAGTCTTCGTGGTCGTCGTTGCCGACGACGAGGGCGATGGGTGGTCGCGAGCTGCCGGCAGGGCCGGCGCCGCGGTGGTACTCGACGATGCGTTCGACGATCTCCTCGTCCTGCTCCTGCACCACGTAGGAGTGGCCGTTCAGCAAGACCACGTGGGTGTCCGGCGTGCTCTCGACGCTCTGGATGAACTCCGCGTTCACGTAGAACTGCGTACCGTCCAGCCGGGTCATTCGGATCACGACGACCTCCCGGGGCACACGTCGTGCCCGAGGCCCATTGTTTGGCGCTTCGGGCAGCCGCCGTATCGGGGAACGCCCTCGCTCGAGGCGTGCGAGACCATGAGCACGGCCCCTCAGCGAGTCCTGCGGCATGATGTTGATCCCGCGACTGGGCACCGGAGGACGCCAATGGCCGACGCGCCTGACCCCGAACGCACGCTCCGACCGAGCGCCGGAGCGGCGCTCAGCGCCTGGACCGACCTCGTGGCAGCGAACCGCGAGCAGATCGAGCGGCTCCGCGAGACCGTGCCCGGGGCGGACTTCTACCGACCGCGCGCCCAGCAGTTCCGCCCCGGCCGGGTGGAGGCGTCAGACCTCGATTGGGTATTGGAGCACGCACGTCCCGAGGACACCTGGCTCGACATCGGCGCCGGCGGCGGGCGGATCGCGGTGCCGGTCGCCGAGCGGGTGACCGCCGTCCACGCGGTCGAACCGTCCGAGGCGATGCGGGAGGTGATGGGCGGCGCGTCAGAGGCCGCGGGCCTCGAGAACCTGCGCGTGCACGACGAGCGCTGGCCGCTCGCCAACGACGCCGAGGTACCCGTCGCCGACGTCAGCGTCGCGTCGCACGTGTTGTACGACCAGGACGACCTCGGAGCGTTCATCGGCGCGATGGAGGCCCACACGCGGCGGACGTGCATCGTCGTGATCGGCGACCGCGCACCGAGCGGGGCGTTCGACCCGATCTGGAGCGAGCTCTACGGCGAGCCGCCATGCCTGCTCCCCGGGCGGCGCGAGTTCCTCGCGGTCCTCGGCGCGCTGGACCGACCGTTCGAGGTGCGCACCCTGCCGCGCGCCGCGCGCGAGCCGGTCGACGCCACGGACGCCGAAGGCTGGACGCGCTGGCTGTACTGGCTCGAGGCGGGCTCTGAGCGCGATCAGCGAGCGCAGGAGCTGGTCGCGAAGCACTTCGGCCTGGAGGACGGCCGCTTCGCCCTCCCCTCGCGGATCAGCTACGTGTCCGTCGTGAGCTGGCCGCCACCGGACGAGACACCGACCGAGGGTTAGCCGGCCGCGGACGGTTGCCCGTCCGCCGCTAGCGCGGCGAGAGCACGGACATCGTCGCGCGCAGCTCCTCGATGGTGAACGGCTTCGCGAGGAAGGCGTTGGCGCCGGCGTCGATCATCTCCCGCGCCTGCAGCTCGTCGCTGTAGGCCGACATCGCCACGACCGGGGTCGTCGCCGTCTCCGTCCGTGCGCGGATGTGGCGCACGAGGTCGATGCCGTTCATCCGAGGCATGCGCACGTCGAGCAGTACGGCGTCGGGCACGGTGCCGCCATCGATCGCCTCGGCAGCGGCGGCGCCGTCCGCGAAGACGACGGTGCGATAGCCGATCGCCTTGAGGGCCAGCGCCACCATCTGGCGCACGCTGTCCTCATCCTCCGCGACGAGCACCAGCGGCAATTCGCCCGCCTCGGTGGTCACGATGGGTGGTCGGCGCGCCGCCGCGCCGGGCTCCGCCGGACACAGAACGGGCGGCGAACTCGCGCTCGCCGCCCGTCGTGGATCACTGGGGTTCGAGAACCGATCGCTAGCCTGCCGCGAGCTTCGACTCGTCGTGGCCGGCGCTCTCGAGGCCGACGAGGCCACGCTTGATCGCGTAGCGGATCAGGTCGGTCCGGTTCTTCGCGTGGAGCTTGGTCATGATGTGCGCGCGGTGCGCCTCGACCGTCTTCACGCTGATCACGAGCTGCTCGGCGATCGCCTGGTTCGAGAGGCCCTCGGCGATGAGCTGCAGCACCTCGCGCTCGCGGTTGGTGAGCAGGTCGTAGCCGGTGCGGCCCTCGGGCTGCTTCGCCTGGAGCAGCACCTCGTTCACCGCGATCTCGTCGGAGACCGAGGTGGAGAAGTAGGTGTTGCCACGGCGCACGGACTGAATCGCGAGCAGCAGCTCCTCGATGTCCGAGTTCTTGACCACGTAGCCGGAAGCGCCGGCGCGCAGCGCCTGGAGCAGCCGCTCGTCTTCGAGGTAGGCGGTGAGGATCAGGACCTTGGTGTTCGGCGAGCGCTTCAGGATCTGGCGCGTCGCGTCGATGCCGTTCAGGCCGGGCATCACCATGTCCATGAGCACGACGTCGGGCATGAGCAGCTCGGCGTTCTCAACGGCGTCGCGGCCGTTGGTCGCCTCGCCAACCACCTCGAGGCCCTCTTGCGCCTCGAGCATCATGCGCAGCGCCTGGCGGAGCAGGGCGTGATCGTCGGCGACGAGGATCCGCACACGGTGACCGGTCCGCATCGGGCGGGCTCGGGTCACGGGCGCCGCATCGCGATTGCGGTCATGAGTAGTCATAAGGCCTCCCTGCGCAGTTGAGCGTACGTGCTCA
>JANQNP010000034.1 GCA_028279505.1 Dehalococcoidia bacterium | reverse complement strand
CGCGCACGCCGAGGTCTTTGGCACGCTGGAGTTCGCGGCGAGCAGCGGCGTGCCGGTGGAGGCGACCGGACCCGGCGACGCCGCGGGTCACGTGATCCTCGAGGCGGCGGGTGGCGCGGACGGCGCGGCGCTCGCGCAACAGCTGGGCGCGAAGCTGGTGCTGGTGACGCCCTCGGGCGGTGAGGCGGCGACGGATGGCGCCGCGCTGGTGATCGAGACGCGTGCACGCGACGCGCGGCCGGGGCTGCTGCCGGAGGACCGCACGCTGGCGGCGCCGCGGGTGGCGGAGCTGATCGCCGCGAGCAACGCCGAGGTGCTGAGCCGCTCCGAGGAGGGCGACGCGGCGACCTGTGACTACATCCTCGTGGGGGCGATCTCGCACGACTCGGCCGACGAGTACTTCGAACGCTTCGAGCGCAGCGCGGTGGTGACGCGGAGCGGCCGGGTCGACCTGGCGCTGGCGGCGATCGCGGCGCGGACGGAGTGCCTGATCCTCAGCGGTGGCGGGGCGCCGAGCCCGTACATCCTCGACCGCGCGGCGGCGAGCCGCGACACGACGCTGCTGGTGACGCCGGGCGATACGCCCTCGACGGTGCATGCGATCGAGGGCACGTACGGGACGGCGCCGTTCTCCGGCGAGGCGAAGGTGGAGCGCGCCGGGGAGCTGATGGCGGCGACGGTGGACGACGTGGCGCTGGAGGCGCTGCTCTCCTAACCCTGGATCCCGCCGAGCGCTGGCCTGGCGGACCCACTTGGGCTGATCAGGACCCTCCGCCGCGACGAAGGACCCGTACCGGTGCCGGCGGGTCGTCGTACCCTCTGGGCATGAACATCGGTTCCGGGCTGACGATCGCTTATATCCGCGGGGTGGCGATCCAGGTGCACTGGTCGTGGGTGCTGATCTTCGGCCTGGTGACGTGGTCGCTCGCGGAGAGCGTGTACCCCGATCCGGAGTTCAACCTCGGCTGGAGCGAGACGCAGTTCTGGATCGCGGGCGGCGTCTCGGCGCTGCTGTTCTTCGCGTCGGTGCTGATCCACGAGCTGTCGCACACGTTCATGGCGCAGCACTACGGAATGCGGGTGCCGGCGATCACACTGTTCATCTTCGGTGGTGTATCGCAGATCGCGGGTGAGATGCGGTCACCGCGCCAGGAGTTCTGGATCGCGATCGTCGGTCCGCTGTCCTCGTGGTTGCTGGCGCTCATCTTCGCGGTGCTGTGGCTGGTGTTCCGCGGCGAGGGCGTCAACGTGGTCTTTGGGTACCTCGGGTGGATCAACTTCTTGCTGGGGTTCTTCAACCTGCTGCCAGGGTTCCCGCTGGACGGTGGGCGAGTGTTCCGCTCGATCATCTGGGGTCGGGTGCACGATCTGACGCGGGCGACCCGAGTGGCCTCGACGGTGGGTCAGGCGATCGCGTGGGTGATGATCGTGGGGGGCATCGTCTGGGTGTTCTTCGTGGGCCTGACCGGGCTCTGGTACGTGCTGATCGGGCTGTTCCTGAAGAACGCGTCGGAGCAGGCGTACGCACAGGTGCTGCTCGAGCGCGCGCTGGGCGGTGTGACGGCCTCGGACATCATGCGACCGCCGCCGACGCCGGTGCCGGAGAACTGGTCGTTGCAGCGGCTGGCGGACGAGCGGGTGCTGGGCGACGCCGAGCGGGCGTTCCTCACGGAGAGCCTGGGGCGAGTGTCGGGCCTGATCACGATTACGGACCTGACGCGGGTGCCACGCGAGCGCTGGGGCGAGACGGTGGTTCGCGAGGCGATGGTGCCGTCGGTGGACGTGCACACGATCGAGCCCACGACATCCGTGCTGGAGGCGATGCGCCTGATGCAGGAGCACGACGTGAACCAGCTCCCGGTGCTCGACGACGGCCGGCTGGTGGGGATGTTGACCCGCGGCGACGTGTTGCAGCGGCTGGAGCTGAACACGCTGGTCGGGGACCTCGAGGAGCCGCGCCAGCCGGCGGAGCCGCGGATCTAGCTAGCCAGCTGCGACCGCGGTCGATCGTCGGACCGGGGGCTGTTGGGCCTCGGCAGGGGTGCCCTCGCGCCGTGGATTGCCGGGCCGCGGGCTACCGCGCCGCTGGCTATTGGGGGGCGATCGCCCTCAGTGGTGCGAACGAGAGCATCAGCTTCTTCACGCCTTTGCCCTCGAAAGCGACGGTGACCTGCTGGTCGCCGGGGACGAGCTCGCAGGCGATGACGACGCCGTTGCCGAACGAGGCGTGGTGGACGCGGTCGCCGGGGGCGAAGGAGGGTGAGGTGGCCTCGGGCTGGTCGGCGGCGGCCGCGGCGGCCGCGGCGCGGAGGCCGCCGGTGCGCGGGGCGGCGCGGTTCGAGCCGAGTGGGGTCTGGACGTCCTCGGAGGGGAGATCGTCGAGGAAGCGGGACGGGGGGTTGGCGCGCAGGTTGCCGAAGCTCATGCGGCGGCGGGCGTGGGTGAGGTAGAGGCGCTCTTGCGCCCTCGTCATGCCGACGTAGCAGACGCGGCGCTCCTCCTGGAGCTGGCTCGGGTCGTCGATGGAGCGCATGTGGGGGAGGATGCCCTCCTCCATGCCGGGCATGAAGACGACGGGGAACTCGAGGCCCTTGGCGGCGTGGAGCGTGATCAGGGTGACGGCATCGGGCTGGTCCGCGCTCGGGTCGTCGACGTCGGAGACGAGCGCGACCTCCTCGAGGAACTGGGCGAGCGTGGCGTCGGTCTCGACCTCCTCGTACTGGGCGGCGACGTTGCGCAGCTCCTGGACGTTCTCCCAGCGCACCTCGTGGTGCTCGGGGTCGCTCTTCTCGAGGTAGGCGCGGTAGTTGGTCGCGGCGAGGATCCGGTCGAGCAGCTCGGCGATCGTCAGCGTGTTCCTGGCGTGCGCCAGGTCGTCGATCTCGGCCACGAACTTGGAGAGTGCGGTCTGGATGTTGGCGCGCAACCTCGGGAGTTGGTCGTCGCCTCGGGCGGCGCGGGCGGCGGCGGCGAGGGGGGAGAGGCCGAGCTCGACGGCGGCGGCGAGCAGGTCGCCGCTGGACTTGGCGCCGATGCCGCGGGTCGGGACGTTGACGATGCGCTGGAAGGCGACGGAGTCGTACTCGTTGTGGATCAGGCGGAGGTAGGCGATCAGGTCGCGGACCTCGCGGCGGTCGTAGAACCGCGTGCCGCCTACGATGCGGTAGCGAACGCCCTGCTGGATGAAGGCCTCCTCGATGGCGCGGGACTGGGCGTTCGTGCGGTACATGATCGCGAAGGCGGCGTGGGGGTAGTTGGCGGTGCGCATCAGGCGCTTGACCTCGCCGGCGATGAACTGACCCTCGTCGTCGCCGTAGGGGGCCTCGTACTCGACGACGAGGTCGCCCTCGGGGTTCTCGGTCCAGAGGTGCTTCTCCGGGCGGCCCTCGGCGCGGTCGATCACGGCGTGGGCGGCGCTGAGGATGTGGCCGGTGCTGCGGTAGTTCTGCTCGAGGAGGACGACCTCGGCGCCCTCGAAGTCGCGCTCGAAGTGCTGGAGGTTGCGGATGTCGGCGGCGCGCCAGCTGTAGATCGACTGGTCGGGGTCGCCGACGGCGGTGATGTTGCCGTGGATCGAGGCGAGCTGCCGCGCGAGCTGGTACTGGACGAGGTTGGTGTCCTGGAACTCGTCGACGAGCGTGTGCAGGTAGCGGTCGGCGTACTTCTGGCGGACGGTGTCCGCCGTCTCGAAGAGCTGGAGCGTCTTGCCGAGGAGGTCGTCGAAGTCGACGGCGCCGTTGCGGGTGAGCGCCTCCTGGTACTTCGCGTAGACGCGGGAGACGATCTCCTCGAAGTAGGAGCCGATGCCGCGCTGGTACTCGTCGACGTCGCGGCGCTCGTTCTTCGCGGCCGAGATGGCGGAGAGCACCGCCCGAGGGTGGAAGCGCTTCGGGTCGATCTGGAGTTCGGCCTCGATGGTGCGGACGAGCGACATCTGGTCGTCGGTGTCGTAGATGGCGAAGTCGTTCGGGAGCCCGATCTCGTGGCCGTCGCGGCGGAGGATGCGCGCACAGACAGAGTGGAACGTGCCCATCGTCAGGTCGTTCGCGCGGTCGCCGAGGATGGTCTCGACGCGCTCGCGCATCTCCCGCGCGGCCTTGTTGGTGAAGGTGACGGCGAGGATCCGCCAGGGGGCGACGTCGAGCGTCTCGACGAGGTAGGCGATGCGGTGGGCGATGACCCTCGTCTTCCCCGAACCGGGTCCGGCGAGGATCATCAGCGCGCCGCCTGGCAGCTCGACCGCGCGGCGCTGGGCCTCGTTGAGGACGTCGTGGGTGGTGGTCATCTGGGCCGATTGTAGCGGTCACCGGGTGGGGGTCGACGCGACGGGTTATCCGGGTCTGCGGGCTCCAGCGGCCGACTATGCTCCCGGTGGGAGGACCTCCGATGACGACTGACCGCGATGACCTCGCACCCTGGCAGCTCGAGGCCGTCGAGGTGGCGCGGCGGATCCGGACGGGACAGACCAGCGCTCGCGCCGTGACGGAGTCGGTGCTCGAGCGGCTGCACGCGGTGAATCCGGCGGTGAATGCCGTGGTGCGAACGATGGACGACGAGGCGCTGGCGGCGGCGGACGAGGCGGATCGCGCCTTGCGGCGTGGGGACGCGATCGGGCCGCTTCACGGGGTACCGGTGACGACCAAGATCAACACGGATCAGCGTGGGCACCCGACCGACAACGGCTGCGTTGCGTTCGAGGAGCTGGTGGCTCCGGGCGACGCCGCCGTCGTCGCGCACCTCCGAGCGGCGGGTGCCATCTTCGTCGGCCGCACGAATGCGCCGCCGTTCTCGATGCGCTGGTTCACCAGCAACGAGTTGCACGGCCAGACGCTCAACCCGTGGGACGCGGGGATCACGCCCGGCGGGTCGAGCGGTGGCGCGGGGGCGGCGGTTGCCGTGGGGATCGGGGCGATCAGCCAGGGCAACGACATCGGCGGGTCGGTGCGGTACCCGGCGTACGTGAACGGTGTCGTCGGTCTGCGACCGACGATCGGGCGGATCGCATCGACGAGCACGCTCAACCCGGCGGGCCGCGGACTCGCCGCCGCACAGTGGGCGACGCAGGGCCCGTTGGCGCGGAGCGTGCGCGACTGCCGGCTTGCCTTCGAGGTGATGTCGGCGTCGGCGAGCGGTGACACCCGATGGGTCGACGTCCCGCTGGAGGGCCTGGCGATGCCGAGGCCGATCCGCGTGGCGCTGGTCGCGGAGCCGGAGGGCAGTGCGGTGGATCCGCGCGTGAGCGAGGCGGTGCGCACCGCCGGGCGCCATCTCGCGGAGGCGGGTTACGCCGTGGAGGAGACGGTTCCGCCGGACCTCGATCGTGCGGCGGAGCTGTGGCATGAGCTCGCGATCGCGGACACGTTCGCGACGCTGCGACCGCGGATCGACGAGTACGGGGACGAGGATGCGAAGCGCTCCATGGAGCTCTGGTGCGAGTCGCGTCGGCCCCTCGATCTCGCGGGCTTCGTCGCGGGCCACACGGAACGGGACGCGCTCGTCACGAGGTGGGCCGAATTCCTCGAGGACTATCCGGTCGTAGTGATGCCGTCCTCGGGCGAGCCGCCGCTGCCGATCGATCTCGATATCGCGGGGGCGGAGGGCACGGCCCGCTGCTTCACGGCGAACCGCTTCCAGCTGGCGATCGCGATCCTCGCGCTGCCGGGGCTCTCGGTCCCGGTGGGCGAGGCGGACGGGGTGCCACTCGGCGTGCAGATCGTGGGACCGCGGTTCCGCGAGGACCTGCTGCTGGACGCGGGCGAGGTGATCGAGGCTCGTGAGCGCATGCGGACACCGATCGACCCGGTGGCTTGAGGCCCGTGGCTGACTCCGGCTTCTGCGTCGGCGTGCCCGCGTCGGGGGCGCCGCTACTGCCGTGAGTAGCCCGAACCGGGCGGTGGCCATATCGGCGGGTATGATGCTCACCGTTGACTGACCGTCGCGCCTGGGGACGTCCGTGCTGCGAACCGCGGTTTGTCTGGCCCTCGTGGGCTTCGCTGTCCTCGGTGCTGGCGGCGCCGGTAGCGCTCGCGCGCAGGAGTCGCCGCCGACGGGGACGATGGGGGTGCAGTTCGAGCCGCTGGCGGACCTTGGGTTCGCGAACCACACCTACGACGAGCTGTTTGGCGGGAGGCTGTTGGTCTTCGCCAATGAGACGCCTTGCGGCGTGTTCCAGATCCGCGAACCGCTGCTGCTCGTTGTTGGCTCCGAGGGGCAACCGGAACCATGCCGTGCTAACGGGGCACTCCTCGAGTTCGGCGACGGACACGGTCGGATGATGTTCGCGACCTTCCCGTTCGCCGCGGACACGACGGTCTCGTTTCGGAATCTCGCTCCGTGGCCGCCGGTTCCCTACCCGGCCTACGTCTGCGCGGCATTCGCTGCACACGCGATCGAATCGGGTTCGTGCCGGATGGTCGGGCCACCGGGGCCGAGCGGGAGCGGCAACCTCGGGCTAGCGACGCGGGCGTCACTGAGCCGCTCGCTACGAGCCGTCCTCGTCATCGGGGTGCTGCTGGCGGTGGCGGGAGCGCGCTACGGTGTCGGGCGGCGCGCAGCCTGACCGATGGCCGCGCCGGTATCGAGGGCGCTCGTGAGTCAGTTTCTGCAGTCGCTGTTGGGGCCCGATCGAGGCGGGAAGCTCGGCGGGTGGGGGCGCGGGCTGAAGATCTCGCTGCGGGCGGCGCATGTGCTCGGTGCGGGGGTCTTCGCCGGGGGCGTCGTGCTGGGCGTGGCCAGCGAGGAGCTCGAGGGGTGGCTGTTGCTGCTGGTCGGTGCCGGGGCGGCGGTGCTGGTGTTCGACGTCCTCGAGAGCCCCGCGTTCCTCGTGCAGACGAAGGGCGTCGTGGTCGTCGCGAAGCTGGTGGTGCTTGGGGCGATCGTGGCGAGCGGCCGGGGGGAGTGGCTGCTGGCGCCGATCCTGTTCGTGTCGGTGCTGTCGAGTCATGCACCCTCGGCGGTGCGGCACGGGGTGTGGGTGTTCGGCGACCGGGTGCAAGGGGGCCGCTCGAACGGGTGATCCACAGGGGGGCGGATCACGGCTCCCTGATGGCGTGTCGTGGCGGCGTGGAACCGGCCGTGAGGCGTCAGCGTCTAGTCCTCGCTGCCCACAGATTGCCCGAGAGGTGCGTGCTAGCCTGTTCGACGGGCGGAGTACCCGGGAGGTGCGCGTGGACGCGCTCATTGGATGGCCCGGAGGCGATTGGCAGTCGACGGCGCGCCTGGCAGGCACGCTGGTCGGCGGCTATCTGATCGTCCTGTGGGCGACCTCGGTGTTGTGGGTGTACCGCGACATTCGCTCGCGGACACGGGATCCCGTGTCGCAGCTGACCGCTGTGGCGATCTCGATCGTGTTCCCGCTGGTGAGCCTACCGATCTACGCCGCGCTGCGGCCGCCTGAGACGCTCCAGGACGCCTACCTGCGCCTGTTGGAGCGCGAGGTGCTGTTGTCCGAGCTGGGCTCGATCCAGGAGAGCGAGCCGCGCCGCCCGACGGGCGGAGCGCCGGCCCGCGGGCCGATCGCGCCGGTGGCGCCAGCGACGCTGCCGAACGAGCCGATCACCGAGGCACCGGAGCCGCGGTTGTCGTTCGACGCTCCGCCCCAGGTGCCGTTGCGGCCGGAGCCAGAGTCGCCCTCGATGGCGGCGGACGCCGCCGACGGGGCGATGGACTTCGACGCCGTCGTGAGCGAGTTCGAGGCGGCATCGGAGCCGAGGTCGCTGCACGGCGACGAGGATGACGCGTTCGAGTTTGAGGACGAGCGGGTGCGTCGGCGGGGGTAGCTCGCGGCTCGCACCGTTGTTCTGGTGAGCCGCCTGCGGGCGGCTCTTTCGTGTGCGCCGTCTGGTCTGGGAGTCGGCAGGGGCGCCCCGCTTGCCGGAGCACGCCAACCGGGACCCTGGGCGATGGTCAAGCCGCTGAGATCAGAACGGGCCGCCCGGCGAGGGGCGGCCCGTTCGCCGTGGTCTGGAGAGCCCGGCTAGCCGAGGGCCTCCTCGAGGAGGGCGAGGAGTTCTTTGACCTGGGCCTGGCGCCAGCCTTCGGCGAGCGACCAGGTCTTGTCCATGTACTGGGCGCGGGCCTCGTCCCACTCGGGGGTGCCGCGCTCCTTGCCGGCCATGATCTCGCGCAAGGGTCCCATCTCGGCGTTGGCCTGATCAGCGCGCTCGATCCAGTGGCCGAGGTAGTTGTGGTCGCCGTCGTAGAGGACGATCGTGGGGACGGATTCGAACTCACCGTCCTTCAGGAACTCGGCCATGATGTCAGAGTGCTCGTCGCGCTCGAAGATGCGCAGCTCCATGCCGGAGAGCTCGGAGAGCTTGGCGGCGACGGGGAGGCCGCGCCAGACGTCGGGGCACCAGTCGGTGCCGAGCAGCAGCGCCTTGACGCCGTTGTTCTCGACGTAGCCCTTCAGGGCAGCGACGTCGTCCGGGTTCGGCTGGAACTCGTCGTAGTGCCGCTGGAAGAGGTCCGAGTTCTTCTCGATCGAGCCCATCCAGTCGGCGAACGTGGACATGCCGGAGGCATAGCGCTCCGCCGTGACGACCGAGTCGCCGGTCTTGGGGGATTCCTTGCGCGTCAGTGTGGACGTCGCGGTCATGCGTGTTGCTCCTCCGCCATGAGTGAGTGACCTGTGCGTCGTGATCCGGGGATCCACCCCGTCAATGGCGGGAGTGTATCACGGGGCGCTGTACTTCTTACTGTGCCTCGTCCGGGAGCCCGCCTGTGGCGTGCACGGCGCGGACGGCCGGCTCCGACCAGGGGGCGCGGCGTCGCTCCGAGGGCAGCGCGGCGAGCGCCCGGTCGGCGTCCCGGGCCTCCGACTCGACGGCGCGGAAGCGGTCGATGAACGCGTTCGCGGTGCCGCGCAGCGCCTGCTCCGCGTCGACGTCGCTGTCGCGCGCGAGCCGGACGGCGGCCCAGAGCAGCGCGCCGATCGCCTCGGCACGGGGTGTGTCCTCGAGGGCTTCGATCGCGAGCGCGAGCTGCTCGCGGGCGGTCTGAGGCGGCGGGCCGAGGCCGGCGCGTTCGGCGCGGCCGATCAGCTGGTCGCTACGGACGAGGCTCGGCGCGGAGTTCGGGACGGAATCGAGTGCGCTCTCCGGTGTCGCGGCCGCGTCCGGGTTCGCTGCCGCCCGCTCGGCACGTTCGTCGGCCTTGATCTGCTCCCAGATGCGTTCGATCTCTTCCGGGTCGTCCGAGTCGACGTCGCCGTAGACGTGCGGGTGGCGACGGACCAGCTTGCGAGCGATGTACTCAACCACGTCTTCGACCGTGAACTGGCCGGCCTGCTGGGCAACCGAGGTCTGCATGAAGACGTGGGCGAGGATGTCGCCCAGCTCCTCGCGGATCTCCGAGGGGTCGCCGCCCTCGACGGCGTCGACGAGCTCGTACGCCTCCTCGATGAAGTAAGTGGCGAGGGACTCCGGGGTCTGGGCCTGGTCCCAGGGGCAGCCGTCGGGGCTGAAGAGCCGTTCGACGACGCCTCGGATGCCGGCGAGGCTGCGGAGGTCCTGCTCCGGGCGCAGCGCGGGGAGCAGCCAGGCGCTCGCGGTCGCGGGCAGCGCGGCGAGCAGGGCGGTCGAGACACCCTCGCCGGCCGCGCGGCCCTCGAGGTTCGCGGGGTAGCGCTCGGCGATCAGCGGGCGCGCGGCCTCGAACTGGGGGGCGAGCACCAGGAGGGGGCGCTGCGCGTCGAAGCGGGGGTGGTCGGGATCGAAGAGCTGGAGCTGGTGCGGCGCGAGGCCGAACGCCTCGATGGCCGTGGTGAGCGCGGTCACCTGCGAGTGCGAGGGCGGCGGCATGCGCGGAGTATACTGACCCGGTGTTAGCGACCCGCTGGATCGCCACCGTCCTCTTCATCGTCGCGGTACCGCTCTTCCTGCTGCTCACCAACGTGCGAGTCGCGGCGACGGAGCCCCGCGTCTACAGCTACTCCTACCGTCAGTACGACGCCGTCGAACGGACCGGGATCGACCGCGTCCAGCTCGACGCCGCGACCGACGAGATCGTCGACTACTTCCGCACCGGCACGGACGACGAGCTGCTCGACATCCGCGTGGTGCTCGACGGCGAGGAGCAGGCGCTCTACACGCAGCGCGAGGTGCTGCACATGCGCGACGTGAAGGACCTGATGCAGCTCAGCTTCCGGGTCCAGGAGATCGCGTTCGTCTACCTCGTGGGCTACGTGGTGATCGTGTTCCTCTGGAGCCGCGAGCGCGCGCTGCGGGAGCTGGCGACGCAGTCGATGATCGCCGGGGCGGCGACGGTCGCGATCCTCGGGGCGGGCGCGATCGGCGTGCTGCTGGGGTTCGACGCGCTGTTCGAGCAGTTCCACCTGATCTCGTTCTCCAACGACCTGTGGCGGCTCAACCCGGCCACCGACCGGCTGATCCAGATGTTCCCGCAGGGGTTCTGGTTCGACGTGACGCTGGCGGTGGGGGTGATCACGGCGATGCAGGGCGGGCTGGTCGCCCTCGCGGGGTACGGGTACCTCGTGTGGGAGGACTACCGGAAGACGCGGTGGCGCTCGCGCGAGCAGGCGGTGCTCAACGCGGTCGCCGGCGGCGGCTAGGCGCGTTCGCCGGGCAGTTGAGGCCGGGCTGCCGGGTGCGATCTTTCCATAACTGTTCGCCGAGTTCTGGCTTCCGCTTGCCACAACGGGGCGACGAGGCGTTCACTCGTTAGACAGTTGTTGAGACTCCGTTCGGGCCGTTCCTCGGAAGTCGCGTTCGACCTCGAACATCGCGTTGAGAGGACACTCAGGTGCTCGTTGCCCTCGGGAGATGGTGCTTTCGCAATCGCTGGCTGACCGTGGCTGCTTGGATCGTCGCGATGGGCGCCATCTTCGCGACGACCGGCGCGATCGGCGCCGCGTTCAACGCGGCCTTCGAGATTCCGGACTCCGAGAGCCGCCGCGGGTTCGACGCCCTCGATACCCACTTCGACGGCTTCGGCAGCGGCCAATCCGGCTCGATCGTCTTCCGCACCGACCGCGGCATCGACGACCCCGAGGTCCGCGAGGCGATGGAGGAGCTCTTCGCCGAGGCCGCGTCCTTCGAGGGCGTGACGGTCTCCAGCCCGTACGAGGAGCCCGGCTCGTTCACCCAGGTCAGCGAGGACCGCACCGTCGCGTTCGCCGCGGTCGCGCTGTCCGCCGACCTCGATTTCACCGCGACGAGCGAGATCGGCGAGGAGCTGCTCGACCAGCGGCCGGAGCTCGCTGGTCTCCAGGTCGAGATCGGTGGCGCGGCGCTCGGCCCGTTCGAGCCGCCCGAGTCGGAGTTCATCGGCCTCGCATTCGCCGTGGTCGTGCTCATCCTCGCGTTCGGCAGCGTGCTCGCCATGGGCTTGCCGATCAGCGTCGCTGTGGCCGGCGTCGGCACCGGCATCGCCTTGATTACCCTGATCTCGAACGTCATCGGTATGCCCGACTTCGCCATCCAGATCGGCGCCATGATCGGGCTCGGCGTCGGCATCGACTACGCGTTGTTCATCGTCACCCGCTACCGCGAGGGCATCCACGCCGGCCAGACGCCAGAGGACGCGACCGCCACCGCGATCGATACCGCCGGACGCGCGGTCATCTTCGCGGGGCTCACGGTCGTGATCTCCCTGCTCGGCATGCTGCTGATCGGTCTCTCCTTCATCTCCGGATTGGGTATTGGCGCGGCCGTCACCGTCACGATCACGATGATCGCCTCGGTCACGCTGCTCCCGGCGCTGATCGGGTTCGCCCGCGAACGGGTCGAGATCACGCCGTGGTACTCGCTCGTCGCTGCGGGGTTCATCTCCCTCGCCCTGCTCGGCATCGGGATCGGGGTCCCGACGTTGCTGATCGGCATGCCGATCGCCGTGGTGCTCTTCATCGTGGGTCGCTGGATCCCGCGGCTGAAGGAGCACGTCCCTCACCGCCCGCCCGCGCCGATCGAGCAGACGCTCGCCTACCGCTGGAGCCGCCTGATCCAGGCGCGGCCGTGGGCCTGGCTCGGCGTCGGCGTCCTCTTGCTCGTGATCCTCGCGGCGCCGGTGCTGTCGCTGCGGCTCGGCTTCTCCGACGAGGGCAACTACCCCGAGGAGACCTCGACCCGCCAGGCCTACGATCTCCTCGCCGAGGGGTTCGGCCCCGGCTTCAACGGCCCGCTGCTCGTGACGGCGGAGGTGGAGGAGCCCTCGGACGGTGCGGCGCTGCAGTCGCTGATCGGCGCGCTCGAGGGCGCGGACGGCGTCGCCTCGGTGGCCCCGCCGTTCCCGAGCGACCCGACCAACCCCGAGGCGTCGCCCGCCTACTTGATCCAGGTGATCCCGGACACGGCGCCGCAGGACGAGGAGACGAGCACCTTCGTCGAGGCGCTGCGCGACACCGTGGTTCCGGCCGCGGTCGCCGGATCGACCCTCGATGTGAACATCACAGGCACGGTCGCCGCCAACATCGACTTCACCGGCTACCTCACTGGCCGCATCATCATCTTCTTCGGCGCGGTGCTGACGCTGTCGTTCCTGCTGCTGATGGCCGTGTTCCGCTCGCTGCTCGTGCCGATCAAGGCCGTCGTGATGAACATGCTGTCGATCGCCTCGGCCTACGGCATCGTCGTGGCGATCTTTCAGTGGGGCTGGCTCGGCTCGCTGTTCGGCATCGACGGCGCGCCGATCGAGCCGTTCATTCCGATGATGATGTTCGCGATCGTCTTCGGACTTTCGATGGACTACGAGGTCTTCCTGCTCTCCCGCGTGAAGGAGGAGTTCGACCGCAGCGGTGACGCCGTGGGCTCGGTCGCTGATGGCCTCGCCTCGACGGCGCGGGTGATCACGGCGGCCGCGGCGATCATGGTGGTCGTCTTCGGCAGCTTCGTGTTCGAGGACGATCGCATCATCAAGCTGTTCGGCGTCGGCCTCGCCGTGGCCGTCATGCTCGACGCAACGGTCGTGCGCCTGCTGTTGGTCCCGGCGACGATGGAGCTGCTGGGCAGCCGCAACTGGTGGCTGCCGGGCTGGCTCGACCGCGTCATTCCGACGATCAACGTCGAGGGCGGCAGCACCGCTGCCGCCGAGCCAGCCGCAGGCGGCGGCGACTAGCCGCGGCTGACCTCGCCCCGAGGCTCGAGCTCGTCGCGCCCGAGGGCGCGGCGCAGCTCCTCGCGGCGCGCGATCAGCTGCCCGAGGACCACGAGGACCGCGCCGACGACCAGCTCCAGGCCGACGTCCTCGCCGAGGATGATCGCGCCGGCGACGACCGCGAAGAAGGGCGTCGTGAGCTGCGTCGTCGCGACGCCCGAGGGCAGGTAGCGCTGCAGCAGCCAGGTGTTGCCGAGGAAGCCGAAGCCGGCGATCACGACCCCCTGGTAGAGCAGCGAGACGGCGAGCCGGCCCGTCATCACGAACGCCTCGTCTTCGACGAGCGCGCTGGCGACGACGAAGGTGGCGATGCCGACCACGCTCTGGGCGAACAGCAACTTGTGGATCGCGATGCCCTGCGCAGCCTGCGAGAGGTAGACCAGCCGCGAGCCGAGCAGTACGGCGGAGACGGTCATCAGCAGGTCGCCGCCGATGGTGGCGTCGCCCTCGAGGCCGGTCGAGAACAGGGCGACGACTCCGGCGTAGGCGAGGAGCGTGCCGATCACGCGCTCCCGGTTGAGCTGATCGCCGGGGACGATGAAGTGGGCGATCACGCCGGTCCAGAGCGGGAAGGTCGCGGTGATGACGGCCGCGTGGCCTGCGGTGGTGTGGTCCTGTCCGACGTTCATGAAGGCGATCTGCGAGGAGAAGAGGACGCCGAGGCCGATCAGCGGCCACCACTCCGAGCGATGCACCCGAAACGACTGTTTCGTGGCGATCGCCCAGACGAGCACGACGACTGCTCCGAGGACGAACCGCATCCAGCCCATCCGAAGCGGAGGCGCGTCATCGAGGCCGGCCTTGGCAGCGACCGGGTTGCCGCCCCAGAGGGCGGCGAGGGTCAGCGCGAGGGCGAGGCCGCCGCCCGCGAGCGGGCGGCGCTGGTCCGTCGAGGGCGGCTCGGTCACCTCGGGACTCCGGTCGGTGCGTCGATCGGTACAGGCGGCGGAGCGTAGCGGGCGGCGGCGCGCGCGGCTACTCGGAGGTGGCGGCGCCCTCGGCGGCGGGGGTGTCCTCGGGCCAGGCGGGGCCGCGGAGGATGATGTCGAGCCAGCCGGCGTGCTGTTCGGGACTGGTGGAGCAGACGTAGGCGCCCGTGCCAACGATCGCCCCGCCGTGAACGGAGAGCGTGAAGCCGGCGCGGTCGTCGACCGTCGACACATAGAGCAGTCGGTGGCGGTCGGGGTCGTTTGGAACGCCGCCGACGGCGTACAGCTCGACGTCCTCCGAAGTGAGGGAGGTTGCGATCGTAGCGAAGTCAGGCCGAATCACTGACCCATGGCAGCCTCCGGCTGTGGAGAAGACCTCTACGAGGTCGCCTTCGATCTCGCCGCCTTCGCAGCGCGCCAGACCGAACCCCCGACCGAAGCTGCATAGCCGTGGCGTCGCCTGCAGTAGGGCCCTGATCGCCTCGTGGTCTCGCTGCTCGATGGCGGTCAGGACGCGGTCGACCTCGGCGAAACCCGTTCGATCGCCGCGTGGCGCGGTCACCGCCTCGACGGGGACCGGCGTGTGCTGCGGTAGGGGAGTCGGCTCGACGAACCCGGGTCCCGTGAGCACCAGTGCGGGCGGGTCCTCCTCGAACGCCGCGACCTCGAGGTTGGGGTCGCCACATCCGAGGATGAGCAGCTCAACGCGGCCGCCCGCGATGAGGGCGGAGGCGGCCCGCGGCACGCCCGTCGTGTCGGTCTCGAAGATCACGCGGACGTCCCACGTGGCCTCGTCGACTGGTAGGCCGTGGTACTCATAGGTGAATCGCGGGCCCTCCAGGACGGCGTACAGCGGGCCGGCATGCTCGACGAATCGCTCCAGCATCGGGCGCGCGTCGCGGTGCCAGACAGCGTTGCAGACGCCGACGGGGAATGCGGAGACCGGCGTGGCTAGGTCTTCGCCCTCGCAGGGCGGGTACGGCGGGCCGTCTCGCGACCGCTCGCCGTCGCAGGGGATCTGCTGGTACCGCACCAGGGCTTCAAGGGCGTCCACGTCGCCGGAGGCGACGGCGTCGATCAGCTGGCTCGCGGCTGCTCGTGAGGCGGTGAGGTCAACGGCCTGGGGAGGCATCGGGGTGACGATGACGCCGGGCGCCAGGGGCGTCGAGGCGGGAACAGCGGGACGAGGTGTGCGGACCGCCGGCGGTGGCGTCGCGGAGGCCGTTGGCGCCTCGGTTGCGGTCGGAGTCGCAGTGGGCGCGCTGTCTGAGGCGCAGGCGAGCAGCAGACCGATGAGGGCGATCGTCGGTGCGAGGGCGGTCGCTCGTCCGAGGGTTGTGGCGCGCATCCTGTCTGACAGAACGCTGTCGCCATCGGCCCGGTTCCCCGCGCAGGTGGGCTAGAAGTCGAAGTCGTCGTCTCCGAAGTCGTCGTCGTCGCCGAAGTCACCGAAGTCTCCGGCTTCGCCGTCGCCGGCGAAGGCGTCGGGTTCGGTTGAGCCCGCGATCGCGAAGGCCTGGAACTTCAGGCGGGCGGTCTTCTTGGAGCCGCACGTTGGGCAGGGTGCGGGTTCATCGCGATCTGCGACGTTGCGAATGAGCTCGAAGGTCCTGGGACAGCCGCGCTTGCTCTTCGCGTTGCACTGGTATTCGTAGAGCACGTCGATCGACTCCTGCTTCCAACCGGTTCGGCCGAGCAGTGTACGAGAAGGTCGCAGTGCGATCCCGCCTCCCGAGGTGCGCGAGCCGTCAGAACGGCGCGTCGAGTGACGCGCCGGATTCGACCGGTTCGGCAGGCGGGGCGGTGCTGTCCTCGATGGGCGGTTCGCCGTAGTCGGGCGGGGCGTCGAGGCCCGCCGGGGCGTCGGGCTCGGGGGGTGTGTCGGACCCCTCGGGTGGGGCGAATGGCGGCGGGGCGTCGAGCGCGGACGGGGCGCCAGCGGCGGGTGGGGTGGCCTCGAGGGGTGGTGCGGCCTCGGAGGTGGGCGGCGCCTCAGAGGTGGACGCGGTGGCTGGCGCAGGTGGGGGTGGCGTGCTGAGCGCCGGGTGCTCTTCGTCCTCGCTGGGCGGGGCGTCCTCGTCAGCGGCGGGGCGGTGGCCGTGCGCGACCTGGTACTCGCGCATGAGGCGGCGTTGGCGGATCACGGTCTGTTCGTAGGCGCTGACGATCTCGTCGGGGTCGGGTGGGGGATCCTCCGGGAGGTCGGATGGCCTCGGGGTGGCGGGGCCGCCGCGGACAGCGCGGACGGCCTCGGCCTGCTCGATGGCGGCGGCCTGGAGGCGGGTGTGGGAGCGGCGGAGGCGGAGCTGCGTGGCGATGCCCTGCACCATGCCTTCGAGGTGGCGTGACTCGTAGTCGGGCAGGGCAGCTTCGCGCAGGGCCTCCACGCGCGCGGCGAGGGCCTGCTCGAGGTCGTCGATGCCGTCAGTTTCACGTTCGAGTTTCCAGTCCTCGAATACGGCGCGGTTAGTTGGGTCCTCGAAGAGGTCGGCGTCGAGGGTGAGGCCGACGTCGCGGCACTCGACGCGCTGGACGAGGAGGCGGAGGATCTGCGTCTCCCCGTCCGTGGCGACGGGTTTCTCGACGCGGGCGCGGCGGACGTCGGCGCGAGTGGCGACGGGGCGAGGCGCAGTGGGGCCGCTGCCGCCGCCGGCACGCGTGATGAACTGCAGCGCGAGCCGCTCGTCGATGCCGCCGAGGCGTGCGAGGCGCTGGACGTAGTGGCTGCGGACGACGGGGTCGGCGATCGCGGCGACGGTGGGGGCGAGCGCCTCGACGGCGCGCGAGCGGGAGCGCGGGTCGCCGCCGTCGACCTGGGCTCCGATCGCGGCGAAGAGATGGTCCGTGACCGGTAGCGCGCCGTCGAGCAGCTCGCGGAAGGCGTCGGGGTCCTGGCGGATCATCGAGTCCGGGTCTTCGCCTTCGGAGAGCGAGGTGACGCGGATGTCGGCCTTGAGCTGGTCCTGGTAGCTGACGAGGCCGCGCCAGTCGACGGTGGCGACCTGCTCGTGGTCGGCAGCGTTGGCGGCGACCTGGACGCCGCGCAGCGCCGCCTCCGAGCCGGCCTCGTCGGCGTCGAGGGCGAGCACGATGTTGCGCGTGTAGCGCTTGAGGAGCGCCATCTGCTTCTCGGTGAGCGAGGTGCCCATGGAGGCGATCACCTCGGGGAAGCCGAACTGGTGGGCGGCGATGACGTCCATGTAGCCCTCGACGACGATCGCGCGGTCGCCGCGACGGATCGCCTCGGAGGCCTGGTCGATGCCGTAGAGGGAGCCGCTCTTGTCGAAGAGCGGCGTTTGCGGGGTGTTGAGGTACTTCGGGTTGTCTTCGGCGCGCAGGGCGCGAGCGCCGAAGCCGATCAGGCGGCGCTGCTGGTCGCGGGTCGGGTAGATCAGGCGGTGGCGGAAGCGGTCGTAGGGGCCGCGATCGCCCTCGATGACGAGACCGGCCTCGACGAGGTCCGGGACCGTGAAGCCGCGAGCGGTGAGGTGCTCGGTGAGGGCGCGCCAGTCGTCGGGGGCGTAGCCGATCTGCCAGCGCTCGATCGTCGCCTCATCGAGGCCGCGCTCCGTTGCGTAGGTCTTCGCGTCGGTGCCCTCAGGGGTGTCGAGCGCGGCGCGGAAGAAGACGGCGGCGGCCTCGTTGGCGCGAAGCAGGCGCTCGTGCTGGTCGCGCTCCTCGCGCTCGCGGGCGGAGGGCTTGCGCAGCTCGACGCCGGCGCGGTCGGCGGCCAGCCGCAGCGCGTCGCGGAACTCGAGGCCCTCGACCCGGCGGATGAACTCGATGACGTCGCCGCCGGTCGAGCAGGCGCCGAAGCAGTGCCAGGTGCCGCGACCGGGGTCGACGACGAACGAGGGCGTCTTCTCGTTGTGGAAGGGGCAGCGCGCCTTCCACGTTCGCCCCGACTGCTTGAGGTCGGGGACGTAGGTGCTGATGGTGTCGACCAGATCGAGGCGGTTCTTCACCTCGTCGATCGTGCTCACGGGCTGATCTCCAGTGGGGAGAGATCAATCGATGACGGGAAACCTAAGCTGGGGCTTCGTTCGCGGTTCGCTTCGTTCAACCGGGGTACTGAGCATGGTACCGATCTGCGCCACCAGTGCCGACTCGCGTTCGACGATCGCGGCGACGACCGCCTCAGCGGCCGCGCCGTCGAGGCCTTCGAGGTGGCTCAGCGTCTGGTGACGCGCCCCGGCGAGGTCGTGGGTGACCTGCGGGGGCAACGGCTTCTCGGGCAACTCCCGCTCCGGCGCCGCGATCGACCGCGCCGCCGCGAGGCCGGCGCGCTCCGCCTGTGCGAGGACGGCGAGCGCGTGACCGAGCGTCTCGTCGCCGTAGGGACCGCCGAGGGCGCGCGCGAAGTCGGCCTCGGTGCGCTCGGTCAGCGCCTCGAGCAAGGCGTCGCGCGACCGCTCGAGGCGTGCGGCGAGCGGAGCCGGCGTCGCGTCGGTCACTGAGTGGCCCCGGTCATTGGGGGAACACGTTGTTGGTCGGATCGGCGTCGTTGACCGCGTTGGTGCTGAGGCGAACGGTGACGTCCTCGACGGTGAGGCCGACGATCTCGGGGAAGTCGACGTCGATCGTCTCGCCGGGGGCGAGCGTGAACTGCGGCTGCTCGACGCCGAGGCGGGCACGTTCCTCGTTGTTCTCGCGGACGGTGAGGCTGGCCGCGCCGGTGACCGGGATGCTGCTGTTGTTGCTGAGGGTGACGCGCAGCGAACCCTCTGGCCCGTCGAAGGTGACGGCGGCGATGCCGAGGTCGTTGGCGAGGTCGGGCGAGATGACGGTCTCAAGGGTGTTGTTGTCGAGGCTGTCTTCCTCGATCTCCGGATCGGTGGCGACGGCGACGGTGATCAAGGCACGGCGCTGGACGTACTCGTCGTCGAGGACGATCTCGAGCTGATCGCCGGGGCGGATCGGCTCGCCGGGCTTGATGTCGGCGGCGCGGACCGGGCCGCCGTCGATCGAGACGGTGACCTGAGCGTCGAGGTCGACCACGCCGCTGTTGGTGACGACGACGACAACGCGGTTGTCCCTGGAGAAGACCGATACGATCGCGAGGTCGGACAGATCCGGCGTGAAGGTCGGCTGGCTGGCCGCGGACGTGGCGGTGGCCGTGACGGTCGCGGAGGCGCGAGGCAGCGGCTCCGGGGTGCTAAGCGGCAGCGCGGCGAGATCCGGCGGTGGGCTGAGGTCGTCGACCTCGACCCAGCCGCGGACGGGGGGCGGTCCGGCGACCTCGACGAAGATCCACTCGCTCGACTCGTCGCGGCCGATCACGCCGACCACGGCGCCGGCCTGGAGGTTGCCGTTGATCGCGGTGTCGCCGGCGGGGCCGGAGCGGAGCGCGAGCGCGCGGGTGACGGTGGTGGACGTCTCCGGCGTCGCGGTGGCCGGAGCGGCTTCGTCGTCGTCGCCGAGGAAGACGACGATCGCGAAGGCGGTCGTCGTCGCGACGACGACCACGGTCATGACGGCTCCGGCCCAAAGGAAGGCCGTGCGGCTCGTGGTCGGCTCGGCGGCCATCGCTACGAGCCCGTCGCGACGAGGAAGACCCGCTCGGCGTTGTTGAACTCGCTCGCCTCTTCGATGCGGTCGAGGCGATCGAGCTCGATCAGGTAGGAGCCGGTCGTGGTGATCTCGAGGCCGGTGTCGATCGTCGCCGTGCGGTTCGGCAGCAGGCTGGTCTCCTGGGTGTCGAGCACGCCGAGCAGCTCTCCGCTTCCCCCGGTGACCTGGATGCCGATGGTGCCGATGAAGCGGCCGGTCCCCACGTTCTCAACGACGAGGGTGAGGCTACCGTTCGGGAGCAGGAACGCGTCGACCAGCGCGAGGTCGGGCAGCGGGGTGTCCTCGACGCTCGGGACGACGCCGTCGCCGGGCTCCTCGGACGCCCCGATCGAGGCGACGGCGACCGTCGCGAGGTCGCCGCGCTCGACGTCGAAGCTGGTGCGGAGCGCCCAGCCGGCGAGGTCGGAGTCGGCGGGGTAGGCGACGCGGAGCCAATCGCCGTCGGCGCTGCGGCCGGTGACGCGAGTGATCTGCTGCGTCGGCACGATCGCGAGGATGTCCGACTGGCGGCCGGGCGTCGCGCGCAGGTTGCTGGTGAGGACGGCGCGGGCAAGGACGCCGTCCAGGCCCTCGAGCGGGTCGCTGGGCGTGGCGTCGGCCACGAGCTCCGGTTCGTCGCCGGAGGCGCGATCGAGCGCGACGATCGTGGTGACCGCGATCGCCGCGATCAGGACGATCGCCAGTCCGGCGAGCATCGGCGCGCGTACGTGGCGGTTCGTTCCGTCCCCCTGAAACCAGCCTGAGCGTGGTATCCCCCGACGCCGTGCGGCGTCCCGCCAGTGGGGAGTCCCGAGGATAGCAAGGATGTTCGGATCGGCCGCCGTGTCTGCCCCACGCGCCGCCGTGCCGTGGGGTGCGGACCGCTCAGTCGATCAGGGCGAGTTCGCGGGCACGCTGCAGCGCGTAATGGTCGGTCATGCCGGAGACGTAGTCCGCGGCGCGCCGCCAGGCGGGGTCGTCCGGCAGCGACCAGCCGGCGATCTCCGAGGGGTGCGCCTCGTAGTACTGGAAGAGCGCGGAGACCACCGCCTGGCCACGCTTCGCGCCCTCGAGGGTGCGCTCGTGGTGGTACACCCGGCGGAACATGAACTCGCGCAGCTCGTCCATCGCCTCGAGGGTCTGCGGGCCAAGCAGGATCGTCGGGCGCTCGGACTCGAAGGTGGGCAGCGACGCGGTGACGCAGTCGGTGACGAGGGTGTTGATCCGCCCGGCATGATCCTCGCCGAGGATGCGGCGCGCCGAGGCCGGCAGATCGCCCTCGGCGATCAGGCCGGCGCGAATCGCGTCCTGGATGTCGTGGTTCAGGTAGGCGATCGAGTCGGCGAGCTTCACGACTTCGCCCTCGAGGGTGGCAGGGAGGCCCCAGCCCTCCTCGCTCGTGACCGAGGCGCGGCCCTTCGAGTGGCGGAGGATGCCGTCGCGGGTCTCGAACATGAGGTTGAGGCCCTGCCCGTCGTGCTCGAGACGCTCGACGATGCGCAGCGACTGCTCGTTGTGACGGAAGCCGTCCGGGAGCAGTCGCCCCAGCTCCTCCTCGCCGGCGTGGCCGAAGGGGGTGTGGCCGAGGTCGTGGCCCATCGCGATCGCCTCGGTCAGGTCCTCGTTGAGGTTGAGCGCGCGGGCGATGGTGCGGGCGACCTGCTGCACCTCGATGGTATGGGTCATCCGCGTGACCACGTGATCGGAATCGGGGGTGACGAAGACCTGGGTCTTGTGCTTGAGGCGGCGGAAGGCGCGGGTGTGGATGATGCGGTCGCGGTCGATCTGGTACGCGAGGCGCAGCGGTTGGGGCTCCTCGGGGCGCTCGCGGCCGCGTGACGCTTGCTCACGGGCAGCGCACGGCGCCAGCGAGGACTCGCGCGCTTCGAGCGCGTGTCGCACACTGACGAGGTCGACGGCGGGCGGGGCGGCTGCGTCGGGCATCTGCAGCGAGTCTGCGAGCGCCCGCGGGCCCTGTCTACCGGCGAATCCGTCTTCGGACGGAATATTTACTCCCCTATAATCCGGACTGCGGCACGATCATTCGGTTCACCGTGTGATGGCGACGCACTGGCGATCGCGGCGACGCGCGAGCGACGACCCGGTGGATTCAGATCGAGGGAGCCCGTCATGACCACCGCCGCTGAGGAGCCCGGGGTAGCTACCAAGTCGGAGAAGCTCGTCTACCTGTTCGGTGACGGCCAATCCGACGGAGACCAGGACCTGCGAAATCTGCTGGGCGGCAAAGGCGCCGGCCTGGCGGAGATGAGTTCCCTCGGGATCCCGGTGCCCCCGGGGTTCACGATCACCACGGACGTCTGCAACGCCTACTACGACCTCGGCCGGTCGTACCCCGCCGCGCTCGAGCAGCAGGTGCGCGACGGGTTGAGCTACGTCGAGTCGCTCGTCGGGACGCGATTCGGCGACCCCGAGAACCCGCTGCTGATCTCGGTCCGCTCGGGTGCGCGCGTGTCGATGCCGGGGATGATGGACACGATCCTCAACCTCGGCCTGAACGACGAGACCGCCGAGGGGCTGGCGAAGCGCTCCGGGAACGCCCGGTTCGCCTACGACTCCTACCGCCGCTTCGTGCAGATGTACGGCGACGTGGTGCTGGGCGTCGGCAAGCACGACGACACCGACGCCGACCCGTACGAGGCGCTGCTGGAGGCGAAGAAGCACTCCCGAGGCGTGACGAACGACACCGAGCTGGACGCGGACGCGCTCCGCGAGCTGGTGGCCGAGTACAAAGCCCTGATCCTCGAGCGTGGTGGCCAGGCGTTCCCCGAGGACCCGTGGGACCAGCTGTGGGGCGCTGTGGGCGCCGTCTTCGAGAGCTGGGAGAACCCTCGGGCGGTCGTCTACCGCGACCAGTACGGCTACCCCTCGAGCTGGGGCACCGCCGTCAATGTGCAGGCGATGGTGTTCGGCAACCTGGGCGACGATTGCGCCACCGGCGTGCTGTTCACGCGCAACCCCTCGACCGGCCAGCCGCTGCTCTTCGGCGAGTTCCTGGTGAATGCCCAGGGCGAGGACGTGGTCGCCGGGACGCGCACGCCGCAGCCGATCCTCGCGGCGGACCGCGCCGAGGGCGCGCCACCGTCCCTGGAGGAGGCGATGCCGGAGGTCTACGAGGAGCTGGCGCTTGCCTGTGATCGGCTGGAGCGCCACTTCGGCGACATGCAGGACATCGAGTTCACCGTTCAGCAGCAGAAGCTGTGGATCCTGCAGACCCGCGGCGGCAAGCGCGCGGGCCTCGCGATGCTGAAGATCGCCGCCGACCTCGTCGACGAGGGTGTGCTGACCGAACAGGCCGCGATCGCGCGGCTCGACCCGGAGCAGCTCGAGGAGCTGTTGCACCCCGTGTTCGTCGACGGCGTGGAGCGGAACGTGATCGCGACCGGTCTCGCCGCCTCACCGGGGGCGGCGGTCGGGAAGGTCGTGTTCCGCCCCGGCGACGTCGTGGAGGCCTACGGTCGCGGCGAGCCGACGATCCTCGTGCGTGACGAGACCAGCCCCGAGGACATCGAGGGGATGGTGAGCGCGCGGGGGATCCTGACGGCGCGCGGTGGGATGACCTCGCATGCGGCGGTGGTGGCGCGTGGCATGGGCAAGTGCTGCGTCACCGGTTGCACGGCGCTGGAGATCGACTACGCGAACCGCCTGTTTACCGTGAAGACCGAGGACGGCGAGACGCTGACCGTGCGCGAGGGCGACACGATCTCCCTCGATGGGTCGAGCGGCGAGGTGATCCTCGGGGAGCTGCCGCTCGCTGACGGGCAGTTCCCGCCGGAGTTCGACCGGATCATGGGCTGGGTCGACGAGGCGCGCCGGATGCGCGTGCGCGCGAACGCCGACACGCCCGAGGACGCCGAGCGGGCACGCCAGTTCGGCGCGGAGGGCATCGGCCTCTGCCGGACCGAGCACATGTTCTTCGGCGCGGACCGGATCCTGGCCGTCAGGCAGATGATCCTCGCGGAGGACACGGCGGCACGGCGTGACGCGCTGACGAAGATCCTGCCGATGCAGCGCGAGGACTTCGCCGGCATCCTGCGCGCGATGGCGCCGTACCCGGTGACGATCCGGCTGCTCGACCCGCCGCTGCACGAGTTCCTGCCGCACGAGAACGCCGAGATCGCCGAGGTGGCGACCGCCCTCGATCTGCCGATCGAGCAGGTGGAGCGCCGCGTCGATGCGCTGCGCGAGCAGAACCCGATGCTCGGCCATCGCGGCGTGCGCCTGGGTGTGACGTCGCCGGAGATCTACGAGGTGCAGGTGCGCGCCGTGCTGGAGGCGGCCTGCCAGCTGGCGGCCGATGGCGTCGAGGTCGAGCCGGAGATCATGATTCCCCTCGTGGGGTTGCCGGACGAGCTGCGGTTGCTGCGTGAGCGCGCGGTGGCGGTCGCCGAGCAGGTGCTCAGCGAGCAGGGCGCGCGCGTGAGCTACTCGATCGGGACGATGATCGAGCTGCCTCGGGCGTGCGTCGTCGCCGACGAGATCGCGGAGCACGCGGACTTCTTTTCCTTCGGCACGAACGACCTGACGCAGACGACGTTCGGGCTGTCCCGCGACGACGCGGGCCGGTTCCTGCCGTCGTACCTCGACCAGCACGTGCTCGAGCGCGACCCGTTCGTCGTGCTCGACCGAGACGGGGTCGGTGGGCTGATCGAGCTTGGGATCGAGCGCGGGAAGTCGACGCGACCGACGCTGAAGATCGGGATCTGCGGCGAGCACGGGGGTGACCCGTCCTCGGTGGAGTTCTGCGAGCAGCACGGGTTCGATTACGTCTCCTGCTCGCCGTACCGCGTACCGATCGCGCGCCTCGCGGCCGCGCAGGCGGCCCTCAAAGGCTAGTCCCGACCGATCGAGGGCGTCCGTAGCGTCCGAGCCGGCCCGTTCGGGCCGGCGGCTACTCGACGGTGACCGTTTTCGCCAGGTTGCGCGGCTGGTCGATGTCGGCGCCGCGCTGCAGGGCGATGTAGTACGCCAGGAGCTGTAGCGGCACCACGGTGACGATCGGGGCGAGCAGCGGATCGACCTCGGGGAGTTCGATCACGTCCGTCGCGAGGTCGTCGAGCGAGTGGTCGTCGTGCGAGACGACCGCGATGACGTCGCCCTGCCGCGCGCGGACCTGCTCGATGTTCGAGCGCATCTTCTCGAAGACGGAGTCTCGCGGTGCGATCGCGACGGTCGGCGTCTGTGGGTCGATCAGCGCGATCGGGCCGTGCTTCATCTCGCCGGCGGCGTAGCCCTCGGCGTGGATGTAGGAGACCTCTTTCAGCTTGAGCGCGCCCTCCATCGCGATCGGCAGGCTGAGCCCGCGACCGAGGAAGAGGAAGTCCTCGAACTGGGCGTAGCGGCGCGCGATGTCCTCCATCTGCGGCGCGAGGTCGAGCGCCTCGCCGATCGCGACCGGCAGGTGCAGCGCCGCCTCGACCTGGTGTCGCTCCACCTCGGGGTCGAGCGCGCCACGCGCCCGCCCGAGGTACAGCGCGAGCGCGTGCAGGAGCAGCATCGAGGAGGCCATGGTCTTCGTGCTGGCGACGGCGACCTCGGGGCCGGTGCGGAGGTAGAGCGTGCCGTCGGCGACGCGGGTGGTCTGCGCGCCTGGCGTGTTGCAGAGCGTGATCTGCGGGCAGCCGGCGCGCTGGGCTTCGTCCATGGCGGCGAGGGTGTCGACGGTCTCGCCGGACTGGGCGACCGAGACGACGAGGGTGCGCGGGTTCAGCACCGGCTCGCGGTAGCGGAACTCAGCGGCGTTATCAACCTCGGAGGGGATGCGCGCGAAGCGCTCGAAGTAGTGGCGGCCGACGAGCGTGGAGTTCGAGGAGGTGCCCATGCCGACGAGGACGGCGCGGTCGATGCTGGCGACCTGCTCCTCGGTGAGTCCGAGTTCATCCTCGAGGGCCACGCGGGGCGGGTCGGTGTGGTAGCGCCCGCGGAGCGCGTCGAGGACGGCGTCGGGCTGCTCGTAGATCTCCTTGAGCATGAAGTGCTTGTGGCGCCCTCGGGCGGCGGTGACGTAGTCGTGCGGGGTGACCTCGACGGCCTTCTCGATGGTCGTGCCGGCGGCGTCGACGAAGGTGGCGCCGTTCGAGGTGAGGTCGACGAACTCGCCGGGCTCCAGGAAGTTGACGCGCCTCGTGTGGGTGATCAGCGCGCCGAGGTCGGAGGCGACGTGGGTCTCGTCGTCGCCGTAGCCGATCACGAGGCCGCCGGCGTTGCCGACGCGGGCAGCGACGATGCGGCCGGGCTCGTCACGCGAGCTGACGACGAGGGAGTAAGCGCCCTCGGCGTCGGCGACGACGGCGCGCAGGGCCTCGAGGAGGTCGGCGCCGGCATCGAGGTTGGCGGCGAGGAGGTGGGCGAGCACCTCGGTGTCCGTGTCGGAGTTGAAGGTCTCGGCCGGGAAGCGGGCGCGCAGGGCCTCGAAGTTCTCGATGATGCCGTTGTGGACGACGGCGACGCGGCCGTTCGGGTCGAGGTGGGGGTGGGCGTTGCGGTCGCTCGGCTCGCCGTGGGTCGCCCAGCGGGTGTGGCCGATCGCGGTGGTCGCCGGCGGGAGCTGGCCCTCGGTGTGTTGGACGAGCGCGTCGAGCTTGCCCGTGGCGCGCGCGACGTAGAGCTCGCCGTCGTCCTCGATGAGGGCGATGCCGGCGGAGTCGTATCCGCGGTACTCGAGGCGACGGAGACCGTCGAGGACGATCGGGCCGGCTGGACGCTGGCCGCTATAGGCGACGATGCCACACACGGTGCTACTCCCTGCTGCCCCGCCGCTCTTCCTCGAAACTCTCGCGCTGATCGGGCGTGGCCCGAGCCACGACGATCGTACCCGCGGTCTGCTCGCCGTAGGCGCCGCGCGACTCCTCGGGGAGGAGCGCGGCGACGGCGCGCATGATCCGGTCGGTGGCGGCCATCGCCCCCTGGGCGCTGGCGCGCCCCTTCTCGAGGTTGAACGGCTCGCCGTACTCAATGCGGATCCTGGGGCGCCGGCGGAGGATCCAGAGGAAGGGGATGGTCTTCCAGCGGATCGCGTGGCTGCCGGAGATCCCGACGGGGACGACGGGGGTGTCGGTGAGCAAGGCGACCATCGCGGCTCCCGGCAGCGCGGGCTTCAACCCGCGACCGTGGTTGCGGGTGCCCTCGGGGTACATCAGCACAACGCCGCCGTCGCGCAGGTAGTTCCGCGCGACCCGCAGCGCGCCGAGGTCGCCGCTGAAGCGACGGACGGGGAAGGCGCCCACCGCCCAGAAGATCCAGCCGATCAGCGGCGTCTCGAACAACTCGCGTTTCGCCATCGTGTGCACCGGCCGAGGCGAGAAGGATCCGACGAGCGGTGGGTCGACGAGATGGGCGTGGTTGCAGATCAGGATCACCGGGCCCTCGGTAGGGAGCCGGTCGCGGCCAACGACCTCGATATCGGCGAGCAGGCGGCCGGCGGCGCGCGTGAAGCGGGTCAGCGCCCCGTAGATGATCCGGCTGAAGAAGCGGCGCACGTCATTCCCCGTTGGCGGCTCGATAGGCCTCGACGCAGGCACCGACCACCTGGTCGATGCCCAGCGGATCGGTGTCGATGATGACAGCGTCCTCGGCGGCCTGCTCGCGGCGCACGGCGCGGTGGCCCGAATCGTCCAGCTCGTCACGGCGGCGCGTCGCCGTGAGCACCTCGTCGAACGAGGAGGATCGACCGGAATCGATCTCCTCGCCGAGGCGGCGGCGAGCGCGGATCTCGCTCGACGCATCGAGGAAGACCTTCGTCCGGGCCTCAGTGAGGACGCGGGTGCCGATGTCGCGCCCGGCCATGACGACCGGCTCACGCGAGGCGATCGCGCGCTGGCGGCGGACGAGCTCGTCGCGGACATCGGGGACGCGCGAGACGAGCGAGACGCTCTGCTCGATCTCCGGGGTGCGGAGCTGATCGGTGACGTCCACGCCCGCGAGGTAAAGGCGGGGCGTCGTCGGATCGAGCCAGCGCATGTCGAGGTCCAGCGACTGAACGAGGGCGAGCACGGCGTCGGGATCGTTGGGGTCGACGCCGGCCTCGAGCGCGGCGAGCGTGCAGCCGCGGTACATCAGCCCGGTGTCGAAGAAGCCGATGCCGAGCTGTTCGGCGACGGCGCGGCCGACGACGGTCTTCCCGGCAGCCGTCGGGCCGTCGATCGCGACAGAGCGCGCAAGCGGTTCGGATCCGATGCGAGGCTCCCTCGCCGTTCGTGAAGTCGGGTGATCATATCCAGCGCCCGATCTGAGCGTCTAGCGCGGCCTCTCAGCGCCCGTCGCCCGGCTCGGTGTTGGATCCAGCAGGGCGAGTTCGTACAACTCCGCCAGCTCCTCGGCGGTCAGTTCGCGCGATTCGCCGGGAGCGACGCCGCGGAGGGTGATCGGCCCGAACGCGGTGCGGCGAAGCCGGCGGACGGGGTGGCCGACCGCCTTGCACATGCGACGGATCTGGCGCTTCCGGCCCTCGTGGATGATGAGCTTGAGGACGGTGTCGCTGCTCCGGGTCTCGGTGACGGTGACCTGGGCGGGGCTGGTCCAGCCGTCCTCGAGGGCGACGCCGGTGCGCAACCGCTCGAGGAGCGCGGGCGTGGGATGGCCCTCGACGGTGGTCTCATAGACCTTGTCGACCTCGTAGCGGGGATGCGTGAGGCGATGGACCAGCTCGCCGATCGTCGTGAAGAGCAGGACGCCCTCGGTGTCGGAATCGAGTCGGCCGACATAACGGAGATTGGCCGGGGCGTCGGGTAGTAGCTCGAAGACGCTGTGCTGACCGGCCTCGACGGAGGCACTGACGACATAACCGGTCGGCTTGTTCAGCACGATCGTCAGATCGTCCGTCGGGAGGGTGACCGGCTGGCCGTCGAGTTCGATGCGTTGCGTCGCGGGGTCGGCGCGCTCACCGAGGGTCGCGACGCGGCCGTCGACGGTGACACGCCCGTCGCTGATCAGGGCTTCGCAGGAGCGGCGGCTGCCGAACCCGGCGCGTGCGAGGAGCTTCTGCAGTCGTTCGCCGTGAGGTGAGGTGGTCAGCTGGCGCGCTTCCGGCGCTCGATCGTGAGCCATTCGGTGACGATCGTGCGGGTGGTGCCGACGACGGCGGGCGTGATCGGCGGGGTGGGGTCCGGCCGCGTCGGCGTGAGCTTCCGGGTGACGCCGCGGACGGCCCGCTCGGCGGTCAGCACGGTGGCCGCCGCAGCAACCGAGGCCGTCACCGCCGGTAGTGCGCGGCTCGCGATCAACGCGAGCGCTGGGCGTAGCGCGAGCGCCCGCGATGCAGGACTGACCTGGAGCGCGCGCGACTGGGGCACGGGTAGATGCTGGGCGTCTGAGGTCATGCGGGGATCCTCGAGGCTACGACCGGGGAGTCGAGGTGGCTCAGCCTATCGGTTCACCCTTCGCCTGACCAGCGACGTCTCCGGGCACCCCTTCCGCGGTCGGCGCGAGGAGGCGTCGGTCGACCTCCTCGGTGAGGTCGATCGGCAGCGCGGCGCGGCCGGAGGCGTAGACGACGCTGCTGTCGTCGATCTTGATGCGCCCGCCGGCGAAGGCGCCGAGCACCTCGACGAGGAACGGCGCTTCGCGGCGGAGGCCCGCCTCGCGGATCAGCGTGAAGAGGCGACTGGCCTCGAGCGTGTTCGCTTCGAGGTCGGTCGGATCGCCTAGTTCGGTGAGCTCGGCGCGTGCGGCAGCGAACTCCGGCGCATCGATGGGGTAGCGGCAGTAGCCGACGACCGGCCCCTCGTCGACGGCGGGGATCGCGAGGTTCATCATCACACCGCTCTCGGGCGCGGCGTCGCGGATCAGCTCGCGGTTGACCTCGCGCCAGGTACCGATCGGGCCGGTCGGCAGCGCGGGGTGGAGGTTGAGCAGCGGGAAGCGGTCCACGAACTCGCCGGTGAAGATCAGCATGTAGCCGGCGAGCACGCCGACGTCGAAGCGGTAGGAGGAGATGGCGGCGGCGACCTCGCGGTCGTAGTCGGTGCGCCACTGCGGGAGCGGCACACCCGGCTTCGAGCGCTCGCCTTCGGCGGCCTTGCGGAACCGCACCGACGAGATCGCGATCAGCGGGATCCCATCCGCGTCGATCTGCGCGAAGAACTCGTCGGTGACCGGGTCCTCGCCTCGGGCGCGGTTCGAGAAGACGAAGGAGAGGCGCGCGTCGAGCGACCCATCGTCGATCGCCGCGCGCACCGCCTCGTACATGCCGCGCGAGCCGCTGCCGCGGCCGGTAGTGAACCAGCCGACGTTGACGGTCACGAGGGACGCCCTGGTGCGGCGGGGCCGGCACGGCGCATCACTGGAGGTCGCTTCCGCCGTTCGCGCGCTGTCGCAGCACCTCGATGCGTTGCTCGACGTCGCCGAGGAGCTGCTGGCAGCGGGTGGCCAGCTCCATGCCCCGCTCGTAGAGCGAGATCGACTCCTCGAGGCTGAGCGAACCGGCTTCGAGCTGGGTGGCGATGCCCTCGAGCTGCGCGTAGAGCGCTTCGAAGCTCTCCGCCTCCGCGCTCGCGGAGTCGAAGTCGAGCGCCGGTTGGACTTCCGGACTCTGGGCTTGCGATCCGGGTGGCTGCTGCTGCTCGGAGGCGGTCATCAGGGCGAATCTACACGCGCGTGGCGGCTACCGTCGCGCCACTGGATCTCGATGCGGTCGCCGTCCTGGAGGTCGGCGGCGCGCCCAATCGCCGTGCCGTCCTCGCGCGCGACGAGCGCGTAGCCGCGGTCCAACGTGGCGAGGGGCGAGAGGGTTTCGAGGCGTGCCGCCAGCGCCGTCGTGCCGTCGCGGGAGGCGGCGGTCGCTGCCGTCGCGCGGTGCCGCATCGCGTCCGCGTGGGCGGCGATGCGGCGGTGCCAGTTCTGGGTGTCCGGGAGCGACCGATCGAGGCGGGCGACGTCGCGGCTGACGCCCTCGGTGAGCTGGTTGATGCGCCTCGAGAGCTGCATGTGCTGGCGGAGGAGGAGTCCACGCACCTGGCCGAGGAGTTCGCGGCGGTCGGGCGTCGCCAGCTCGGCGGCGGCGGACGGCGTCGCGGCGCGCATGTCGGCAACGAGGTCGGCGAGCGTGGTGTCCTTCTCGTGCCCGACGGCGGAGACGACGGGCACGGGGCAGCCGTAGATCGCACGCACGACCGGCTCCTCGTTGAAGGCCCAGAGGTCCTCGGAGGCGCCGCCGCCGCGCGTGACGATGACCACGTCAGGCCACGCCGTCGGGTCTTCTTTCGGTGCGACGTCACGCACCGCCTCGGCGATCGAGACGGCGGCGAGGTTGCCCTGCACCTGGGCCGGCTGGAGCATGACCGCGGCACGCGGCCAGCGGCGGCCGAGCACGGTACGCACGTCGCCGACGGCGGCGCCGCGCATCGAGGTGACGACGCCGATCCGCTCGGGGAACCTCGGGAGCTGGCGTTTGCGCGCGGGATCGAACAGCCCTTCTTCCTCGAAGAGCGCGCGTCGCCGCTCGAACTCCGCCTGGCGCGCGCCGACGCCGGCGGGCTGGACGAAGTCGACGACGAACTGCAGCTCGCCGCGCTGTTCGAAGACGCCGGCCTTGCCGTGGGCGATCAGCGACGCGCCCATCTCGACGCGGTCGCCCTGGCCGGCGTTGGCCGTGCGGAAGAAGACGCAGCGGAGGGAGGCGCCACGATCCTTCAGCGTGAAGTAGATGTGGCCGGAGGACGCGCGGGTGAGGTTGGAGACCTCGCCGCCGACCCAAACGTCGCTCAGCCGGCGGTCGTGATCGAGCAGGTCGCGCAGGTAGCGCACGAGCTGCCAGACGGACTGGACCTCAGGCTGATTGGTCATGGCGCCGTCCTCTCGTCTCAGTAGAACCGACCGGACGGGGGAGCGACTACTGCGGGTCCGCGAGGGAGGGACTGGCTGCGACGCTCGTTGCCCAGTGAGTCCGGAATTCCCTGAACCGACCGACAGTCTAGGCGTATCGTCTCGCGGAGGAGACGGGTCGCCGGATCGCGTTTCGTCGGACCCGCTCGACCTCGGAAGCCGGAAGTCAACGTATCGCAGCTCACGTCTTGAGCAGCGATCCCGAGAACGGTGCCGGCCGTTGGGAGTGCAGATGCGGATCGAATACGCGGCCCCGGAGCCGGTGCGAGACGCGATCGAGGCGTTGGGCCGTACCGAGGATCTGCGACTCTCCCCCGATCATCGCCGGCTGGCCATCGCCGGCTTCCGTCGGAACCGGATTGCGATCCTCGAGATCGAGCTCGGCGAGTCCGCCACGGGGACCTCGGTCACGATCAACGGCGCGCTGGAACTCTCGTCGCCGGCCCTCAAGCGGCCACACGGCCTGGACTTCATCGACGACCACACCCTGATCGTCGCCAATCGTGGTGGCGACGTTACGGTTTTCGATCTGCCAGCCGCCGAGCCGGGCCATCGTTCGCGCGAGGTGACGCCCCGTCAGACGTGGAGCGCCGGCGGCCTGAACCTGGTCGAATCCCCCGGATCCGTCGCCCTGGCCTCGGGTGTGGGAGATCGGTGCGAGGTGCTTGTCTGCAACAACCACATCCATACCGTGACTCGGCACCGATTCGATGCGGATTCGTCCGAGGCGGCCGTCGAGAGCGACGTCTTACTTCGCAAGTGGCTCAAGATCCCGGACGGTGTGGCGGTGAGCCATGATCGTCGATGGATCGCGATCAGTAACCACAGCACGCACAGTGTCCTCGTGTACGACTACTCGTCAGCGCTGGACGAGGACGCCAATCCGGTCGCGGTCTTGCGCGACCTGCGCTATCCGCACGGGCTCCGCTTCAGTCAGGATGACCGCCGTCTGTTCGTCGCTGACGCCGGCGCGCCGCACGTGCAGATCTACGATCGAGACGGTGACCAATGGTCGGGCGTGCGCGATCCGGCGGCGACGATCACAGTGGTCGACGATGCGGTGTTCGCGCGCGGGCACGTCAACCCGCAAGAGGGTGGCCCGAAGGGCATCGACATCAGTCCCGATTCGAACCTGCTCGTGACCACGACTGAGTTCCAGCCGCTTGCGTTCTTCGATATCTCGGCGGTGATGGCACAGGCGGACGAGTCAGCGGTCGTGGCCACGGACCGCGGTGGGCCAGCATCCGAGGTCGCCACGCAACTCAGCCTGATGGACTTCAGGGCGCGCGCCGAGATCGCGGAGGCCGCGCTTGATGGTCTGACGACCAGCATCTCCTGGCGAATCACCGCGCCGCTGAGGCGGCTGCGGTCGATGCTCTCGCGACGCCGCTAGCGGCGCACCCCTCGAGGCTGGGCTCCGGCTTACGCGGTGGCGAGCCGCTCGAGGTACTCGCCGGTGGAGGTGGAGACCTTGATGGTGTCGCCGGGGTTGATGAACAGCGGGACTTGCACGACGAGGCCGGTCTCCATCTTGGCCGGCTTGGTGGCGCCGGTGGCGGTGTCGCCCTTGATGCCGGGATCGGACTCGGCGATCGTCAGCTCGACGGCGGCGGGCATCTCGATGCCGAGCGCCTCCTCGCCGTAGAGGATCAGCTGCGGCTTGTCGCCCTCGCGCAGGTACGGGAGCGCGTCGGAGATGACGGTCGTGGGTACCTCGACCTGGTCGAAGGTCTCGGTGTTCATGAAGGTGTGCATCTGGCCGTCGCCGTAGAGGTACTGCATCTCGCGGCGCTCGACGCGGGCGGCGGCCAGTTTCGCGCCGGCGTTGAATGACTTCTCGATGATGTGACCGCCTCGGAGGTCGCGCATCTTCACGTGGTAGACGGCCGACTTCTTCGTCTTGACGTGGTGGACGTCGACGATCTGGTAGAGGGTGCCGTCGACCTCGACGGAGGTGCCCTTCTTGAGTTCCGAGGTACCGATCACGCTGTGACTCCAATCTCCAGATCGAGTTTCGGCGATGCGGAGACTGGGCGCACGCGACCGTCTTCCATCACACATTGATCTTCGATGCGCACGCCGCCCCAGCCAAGGATGTAGATGCCCGGCTCGACGGTGAAGACGTGGCCATCCTCGAGGACGGCGTCCGATCCGGGGGCAAGCCGCGGTGCCTCGTGGATGTCGAGTCCCACGCCGTGGCCGAGCCCGTGGCCGAAGTATTCGCCGTAGCCGGCCTCGGCGATCACGGTGGCGGCGATCTCGTGCGCCTCGCGGCCGGTCATGCCAGCTTCGATGCGCTCCTCCGCCATCGTCTGGGCGGTGAGTACGGTGTCGTAGACCCGCTTGAACTGGTCGTCGGGCTCTCCGAGGAACAGCGTCCTCGTCAGGTCCGAGCAGTAGCCGTCGACGATCACGCCCATGTCGATGACGACGCCCGCGCCCTCGGGCAGTGGTACGTCACGCGGGCGGGCGTGCGGCGAGGCGCCCCACTCGCCGCCGGCGACGATCGTGCTGAACGAGAGGTCTTCGGCGCCGTGCTCCATGACGTAGCGCTGGATCTCCCAGGCGAGCTGCTTCTCGGTCATGCCGGGCTCGACGACCGAGATCGCGTGGGCCATCCCGTCGTCGCCGAGCCGGACCGCCCTCGCGAGCGCGTCCAGCTCGTCGGCGTCCTTGACGATGCGCAGGCCCTCGATCAGTCCGGGCGCCGGCACGAAGCGGGGCCGGTCGGCCTCGAGGAGGGCGTCGATCGCGGTCGTCCACTGCTCGTAGGCGCTGACGGTGAGATGCGCGGGCTCGAACCCGATGGTCAGGCCGCCCGTGTCCTCGAGAAGGTCGGGCGCGATGCCGGTGGTCGCGCCGGCGACCTTCACCAGCTCGAACTCGGGCGCCTGGAGGGCGATCTGCTCCCAGTAGCGGGAGTCGGTCGCGAAGCGGACGCGGTCGCGGCCGACGAGGGCGACACCCGCCGAGCCGGTGAAGCCGGAGACCCAGCGCCGGTTGGTGGGCGTGGTGATCAACAGCGCGTCGAGACGCAGCTCCTCGAGGCGGGCGCGGACGAGGTCGATGCGGGCGGTGCTCACGCGTTCTGCTCCTCCTCGGCGACCCGGCTGTAGAGCAGGTCGAGCGCCGCGAGGTAGCTGCGGTAGCCGAAGCCGGAGACCTGGCCCCAGGTGACGGGCGAGAGGAAGGAGTGGTGGCGCCACGTCTCCGGGCGAGCGTGCACGTTGGTGAGATGGACCTCGATGGCCGGGATCGTGATCGAGCTGAGCGCGTCCGCGATGGCGGTCGAGCTGTGGGTGAAGGCGGCGCCGTTGATCACGATGCCGTCCCAGTCGCGGTGGGCGTGGATCGCGTCGATCAGCTCGCCCTCGTGGTTGGACTGCACGAAGTCGAGCTCGATGCCGCCGAGGTCCTCGGCGCGCTGGCGGAGCAGCGTCTCGATGTCGGCGAGCGTTTCGTAGCCGTAGACGTCCGGCTCACGGTGCCCGAGCAGGTTCAGGTTGGGCCCGTTGAGAATCAGGATCCGCATCGGAGTCTCCGCTTCGTGCCGCGAGTGGTTGCCCGCGGCCGATCCTACTCCTCGCCGTCCTCGGTACGGCGGGCGCGGTCGAGCGCGGAGGTGATCAATGCTTCGCGGCGGCGGTGGGCGACCGCGGTGTAGATCTGCGTGGTGTCGGCCGAACTGTGCCCGAGCAGGTGTTGCACCACGCGCAGGTCGGCTTCGCCCTCCAGCATATGGGTGGCAAAGCTGTGCCGCAGCAGGTGCGGGTGCACCGGCTGGGCGATGCCGGCCTGCATCCCGCTCCGACGCGCGAGGCGCTGGATCGAGCGCGCCGTCAGGCGCCCGCCCGACCGGTTGAGGAAGACAGCGTCCTCGGCGCCGGTCGCGAGCTCCGGTCGCGCCCGGTCGAGGTAGGCGCGCAGGGCCTCGGCGGCCGGCGCGCCGAAGAGGGCGATCCTCGAGCGGTCGCCCTTGCCGGTGACGTGGAGCTGGCGATTCGTGAGATCCACGTCGCGCTGGTTCAGCGCGGCGACCTCGCTGACGCGCAGGCCGGCGCCGTAGAGGAGTTCCAGGATCGCGCGGTCGCGCAGCCCCGAGGGCGTGTCCGCCTCCGGTGCGTCCACGAGGTCGGCGGCCTCCTCGGTGGAGAGGAAGTGGGGGAGGCGGCGTGTCGCCTTCGGGAAGCGGAGGCGCAGCATCGAGTCGCCGGGCGCGGGGTTGAGCGGGACGCCCTCGCGATCGAGCCAGCGGTAGAAGGCGGCGATGGTCGTGGCGCGGCGCTTGATCGAGCTGTCGGCGACGCCGGCAGCGCGCAGCTCACCGAGGTGCGCCCGGCCGAGTCGCCGCCCGGCCTCGTCGAACGACGTGTCGACCGCGCCGAGGAAGGCGAGGAACGCCTCGATGTCCGCTCGGTAGTTGCGGACGGTGTGCTCGGAGCGCCGGCGGACGTGCTCGATGTGCTCGAGGTAGCGATCGAGGACGGCGAGCGCCTCGGGAGCCGGTTCGCGGCGTCGGTCGGTCGGGGGATCGGACTTCGGCACGTCGGGTCGCTCCGCGTCACCCCGCCAGAGGTCCCACGGATGGGGAGATGCCCAGCCTAGCAGCGCGGGCGGGAGCGAGGCGACGGGTTATGCGGACTTGCGCCGGCTGCGGCTGCTCGCGCGGCGGCCGCCCTTCGCCTTCGGCGCGCGCGGGTCTTTGCCCTCGGCACGCATGCGCTCCTCGCGAGCGGCGATCAGATCGAGGGCGCCCTGGAGGTCGATGTTCTTCGGGTCGCGACCCTTCGGCAGCGAGGCGTTGACGACGCCGTCGGTGACGTACGGGCCGAAGCGGCCGTTGCGGACCGTGATGACGGCTTCGCTGTCCGGGTGCTTGCCGACCTCGTGGAGGATCTGCGGGGAGCGGCGGCCGCGGCCCTTGCGTGGCTCGGCGAGGATCGCGATCGCCTCGAGCAGGGTCAGGTTCCGCATCTGCTCGTGGCTCTCGAGGCTGCGGCTCTCGGTGTCCATCTTGATGTACGGGCCGTTCGGGCCGTCCTGGGCGGTGATCTCGATGTTCGTCTCGGGGTGGACACCGATCACCTTGGGGAAGGAGAGCAGCTCGAGCGCCTCCTCGAGGGTGATCGTCTCCATCGTGATGCCCGGCCAGAGGCTGGAGCGGCGCGGCTTGGGCGCGTCCTTCGGGAGCTTGCCCTTCTCGTCGCGCTCCGGGTCCTCGCCGAGCTGAACGTAGGGGCCGAAGCGGCCGGTCTTGAGGTAGATCGGCAGGCCGGTCTCGGGGTCGTCGCCCAGCGACTGGTCGCCGAGCGACTCCTGGTGGAGCAGCTCCTCGGCGTGCGCGAGGTCGACGGCGTCGGGTTCGATGTCCTCGGGAAGGTCGGCGCGCAGCTCGTCGTCGCCGGCCTGGATGTAGGCGCCGTAGCGACCGACGCGGACCGCGACCTCGCGGCCCTCGTCGTCCTCGCCGAGCGGCACCGAGGAGACGGCGCGGGCGTCGATCTCCTCCCAGCCGGAGCTGATCGTGCCGTGGAGGCCGTCCTGCGCCATCGGGTCGTCGCTCGGCGCATCTTCGTCGCCGAAGTAGAAGCTGTGCAGCCACGGCCGGCCGTCACGCTCACCCTCGGCGATGTCGTCAAGGCTCTTCTCCATGCGCGCGGTGAAGTCGTAGTCGACGAGGTCGGGGAAGTGCTCCTCGAGGAGTCGCGTTACGGCGAAGGCGATGAACGTGGGGACGAGGGCGCTGCCCTTCTTCCACGCGTAGCCGCGGTCCTGGATCGTCTGGAGGATCGACGCATAGGTGGAGGGCCGGCCGATCCCGCGCTCCTCGAGCTCGCGGATCAGGCTCGCCTCGGTCCAGCGGGAGGGGGGCTGCGTGTCGTGGCCCTTGGCCTCGGTGGCGCTGGGATCGAGCTGCTGGCTGCTCTGGAGCGGCGGGAGCAGGCGTTCCTGGTCGTCGAGCGCGGCGTCCGGGTCGTCCGAGCCCTCGACGTAGGCGCGGAGGAAGCCGGGGAACGTGATCACCTTGCCGGAGGTCTGGAACGTCGCCGTGCCGTGCTCGCCGGCCTCCGCCTCCATCCGGACCTGGGTGCGGACGCCGTTGGCGTCCTTCATCTGGGACGCGACGGTGCGCATCCAGACCAGCTCGTAGAGGCGGAGCGCGTCCGCGTCGAGCTCCGCCTGCAGCGAGTTCGGCGTGCGGAAGATGTCGCCGGCAGGGCGAATCGCCTCGTGGGCCTCTTGCGCACCAGCGCCGGAGGAGTAGATCCGGGGCTTATCCGGAACGTACTCCGCGCCGTACATCTCGCTCGCCTGGCGGCGGGCAGCGCTGACGGCCTGCTCCGACAGGTTGGTTGAGTCGGTCCGCATGTAGGTGATGTAGCCGTTTTCGTAGAGGCGCTGGGCGACCTGCATCGTCCGCTGGGCGCTATAGCGCAGCTTGCGCCCGGCCTCCTGCTGGAGCGTGGAGGTGATGAACGGGGCTGGCGCCTTCTGCGTGTACGGCCGCTCCTGCACGTCCGTGACGGTGAAGGCGACCGACTTCAGCGCCTCGGCGATCGAGGTGGCCGTGCCCTCGTTCAGCAGCGCGACGGAGGAGGGGTCGGTCAGCTCGCCGGTCTCGGGATCGAAGTCGCGGCCGACGGCGAGGCGCTGGCCCTGCAGCTCGATCATCCTCGTGAGGACGGTCTCCTCGCGGCCGTCGCGGGTGGCGAGGACCGCCTCGACGTCCCAGTAGCCGGCGGATTTGAAGCGCATCCGCTGGCGCTCGCGCTCGACGATCACGCGGACTGCGACCGACTGCACGCGACCGGCGGAGAGGCGCGGCTTCACCTTGCGCCAGAGGACCGGCGAGACTTCGTAGCCGACGAGCCGGTCGAGGATGCGGCGCGTCTCCTGCGCCTCGACGAGTTCGCTGTCCACCTCGCGAGGTGATTCGAGCGCCTCCTGGATCGCGTCGCGGGTGATCTCGTGGAAGACCATGCGCTTGACGGGCACTTTGGGCTTGTGCACCTCGAGCAGGTGCCAGGCGATCGCCTCACCCTCGCGGTCCTCATCCGTGGCGAGGTAGAGCTCGTCCGCTTCCTTCAGCAGCTTGCGCAGTTTGGTGACCTGCGGCTTCTTGTCGGGCGGGACGACGTAGAGCGGCTCGAAGTTCTTCTCGATGTTGACGCCGAGTCGCGCCCACTTCTCCTTCTTGTAGTTCTTCGGGATCTGCGCCGCCGAGGACGGCAGGTCGCGGATGTGGCCGATCGAGGACTCGACAACGTAGTTCGGGCCGAGGAATTGGCTGATCGTGCGGGCCTTGGCCGGTGACTCAACGATCACCAGCCGGCGCAGGTCGTCGTCGTTCGTGGATGCGTCCGCTGCGCGGGCGTCAGTCGTCATTTCACCGCTCGCTCTCCGGCGGGCACGTCCTGGGCTGCCGCGGATTGGGAGTCATAATCGGTCAGGTCCTCGCGGAGTCGGACATACTGCATGCCACCGACGTCACGCGCGAGACCCTTAAGTTCGAGCATTGCGAGCGTACCGGAGACCGTAGCGGCCGCCAAACCGCTCTCCCGGACCAGCTCGTCGATGTGGCGTGGTTCACGGGTCAGAACGTCGATCACCGATCGTTCGTTCCCATTGACCGCGGGCATGGCGCGGCTGAAGTCGAGCTGAGCGCCGAGCTTCGTCAGATTGAGCGCCTCGAGCACGTCCTCGGCGCGGGTCGCGGGCGTGGCGCCGTCGCGGATCAGGGAGAGCGGGCCTCGGGACTGTGGGGAGAAGATCGAGCCGGGCACGGCGAAGACCTCTCGGTTCTGTTCCATCGCAAAGCGGGCCGTGATCATGGCGCCGCTGGTGTAGTCACCTTCGACCACCACGGTGCCGAGCGCGAGCCCTGACAGGATCCGGTTCCGGCGTGGGAAGTGCTTCGCGTTCGGCTTCGTGCCCAGTGGGTAGTCGGAGACGACGGCGCCCTGCTCGGCGATCCGGTCCGCGAGCCCCCGGTTCTCCGAGGGATAGACGATGTCCAGCCCGTTGGCGAGCACCGCGACGGTGCGCGCGCCGGCATCGAGGGCGGTGTGATGGGCGATGGTGTCGATCCCTCGCGCGAGCCCCGAGACGATCGTGACGCGGTGGGGGGCGATCCCGCCGACCAGCTCGATCGTCGCCTCGCGGCCGTAGCTCGTGGTGCGTCGCGTTCCGACGACGGCGACGCTCCAGTCGTCCTCCGGTTCCCAAGAGCCTTTCAGGTAGAGGACGGGCGGAGCATCAGGGATCTCCCGCAACCGCTCCGGGTAGCGCGGATCGGGCCTCGCGAGGGCCATGACCCCGGCGAGGGTGAGCCGTTCCATCTCGGCCTCGGGGGTGGTTTCGCCTCGGATCTTCGCGATGCTGTTGACGGCGCGGCCATCGAGGCCCGCCGCCTTCAGCTCCGCCGGCGCGGCACGCCAGGCCGCCTCCATGCTGGGAAACGCCCGTTCGAGGGCTTCGAACCCCGCGCCCCCGAGCTGGTACGCCCGATGGAGCGCCACCCAGTAGGGCAGATCATTTGTTCTGAACTCGGTCATCGGCCGACAGGGTACGCGACGAATGCAACCCCGCAACAGTTGTCTGTCTGCTGGAGCACCGATCGCTGGCGACCGGCGCGGCGCGATTAGCGCCGCTAGACGACGTCGGCGGTGACGGGCTCCGCGGCACGCAGGCGGAGCGTCACCTTCACCTTCTTGATGCGCCGTCCGAGGACGGAGAGCACCCGCAGTTCGAGGCCCATGTCGCCCTCGGAGCTGTCCTCGTCGAAGGTCGAGACCTCGTCGCCGGGGGTGGCGAGGCGGCCGAGCAGCGTGAAGATGAGGCCGCCGACCGTGTCGAAGTCGTCCGATTCGATCGTGGTGCCGAACAGGTCGTTCAGCTCGTCGATCGTCATCCGCGCGTCGACGAGCGCTTCGTCGTCGGCGACACGCTCGATCTCGACCTCTTCGACGTCGTACTCGTCGGCGATCTCGCCCACGATCTCCTCGAGCAGGTCCTCGACGGTAACGACGCCGGCGGTTCCGCCGTACTCGTCGACCGCGATCGCGAGGTGGACCTGGTCACGACGGAGGTCGGCGAGCAGTTCGTCGGCGCGCTTCGTCTCGGGGACGAAGTAGGCGGGGCGGCAGATGTCCTCGAGCTTGGGCGTGACGTCGCCGGTGCGCAGGTAGGCGAGCAGGTCCTTCGCGTAGATGACGCCGACGATCGTGTCGAGTGAGTCGGCGTAGAGGGGGATCCGGCTGTAGCCGGACTCGCTGATCACCTTCATCACGTCACCCATCGACGCCTCGATGGTGACGCCGATCAGGTCGGTGCGCGGGGTCATCAGCTCGCGGACGGTCTGCTGCGTCATGTCGATCACGCCGCGCATCATCCGGCGTTGTTCCGCCATCGCCGGCTCCTCGCCGGCTTCGGTCACCTCGAGGAGCCCGACCAGCTCCTCGGTCGGGTCAACCTCGCGGAGCTGGTCGCCGCGGCCGATCAGGCGGAGCACCAGGTTCACCGGGGCGTTGGCGAGCCATGCGAGCGGGGTGAAGACGACCTGCAGCAGGCGGATCGGGAGGGAGAGGCGCAGGCCCCAGCGCTCCGGGTTCAGGAGGACGATCGAGCGCGTGCTCTGGCGCACGAACGCGACGAAGGCGAACGACGCGAGGACGGCAACGGCGGTCGCCTCGATCGTGACCTCGGAGCCCTGGAGCAGGGCGAAGGTGAGCGTGCCTGTGCAGAGCACGATCACGGCGGTGGTGGCGACGCTGAGCGTGCGCAGGATGCGCTGGCGCTGACCGATGTAGCTGAGGAGGAGACCACCGAGGCCGTTGGGATGTTCCGAGCGGATGCGCCCGCGGGAGAGCGCCGTCACGCCTGCCTCGGCGGCTGCGATGAGAACCAGGAGGATGGCCGTCGCGAACAGCGTCGCGACGACGATGACTAAGCTGCTATCCAAGAGAAAGCAGGCGTTGGCCAGGGGTCAGCCGCGGCCGGGTTTTCCTCCTTCGTTGGGTCGGTTGCGCGCCGGCACCCCGATCGCCAGTTCACCGGGTGGCACGTCGTCGATGACGACCGCTCCAGCCGCAGTGCGCGCGCTTGCCCCCACGTTCACCGGGGCCACCAGCATGGAGTCCACGCCGATGAATGCCCCGTCGCCAATTTCCGTTCGATGCTTCCGCTCACCATCGTAGTTCGCGGTGACGGTCCCCGCACCGATATTCACAGCTTGACCGACCCGCGCATCCCCGACATAGGAGAAATGCCCGATCTGGGTCCCGGCGCCGATCCGCGACTCCTTCACCTCGACGTAGTTCCCGAGGTGCACGTCGCGCTCGATGACCGACCCGGGCCGCAGATGGCAGTACGGCCCGATCTCGACGTCCTCGGCGAGCGTCGACCCTTCGAGGGTCGAACTCCCGACGCGCACCCGGTCGCCGGCGGTGACGTCCCGCAGCACTGCGTTCGGTCCCAGCTCACAGTTCGCGCCGACCGCCGTCGCTCCGAGGAGGTGCGTACCCGGGAGGAGCGTCGTGTCGGCTCCGACTTCGACGCTGGCGTCGACGTAGGTGCTCGCGGGGTCGGCGATCGTGACGCCGGCGCGCATCAATCGCTCGCGAATCCGCGTTCGCATCACCGCCTCGGCGCGCGCGAGCTCGACGCGATCGTTGACCTGTTGCACCTCGCCGAGGTTGGCGAGCCGGTAGGTCTCGACGGTGCCGTGCGCAACGGCGGCGGTCACGATGTCGGTCAGGTACAGCTCGCCGCCGGCGCTCGGCTCGAGGGCCGCGAGCGCCCCTCGGAGCCAGTCGGCCTCCGCGAGGTAGAGCCCGACGTTGATCTCGTTGATCGCGCCGGTGTCGGCGTCGGTGTCGGCCTCCTCAACGATCGCGTGCACGCGGCCGACCTTGCGGTCGACGCGGCCATAGCCGGTCGGGTCGGCGACCTCGGCGGTGACGAACGTCAGCGTGGCATCAGCCTCGGCGTGGCGCGCGGCCGCCGCCGCGAGCGTCTCCGCGGTCAGCAACGGCAGATCCCCGTTGAGGATCACGACCGTCGAGGCGTCACCCACCGCCGAGGCTCCGGCGAGGGCGGCGTGACCGGTGCCAAGCGGTTCGGTCTGGATGGCCGCGACCGCACCGTCGCCCGCCGTCTCGGCGACCGGTTCGCCCTCGGGGCTGACGACGACCACGATCTGGCCGAAGCCCGCGCCGCGCGCCGCGTTGGCGACGTGACGGACCATCGGGACGCCGGCGACGGGGTGGAGCGCTTTCGGGAGGGTGGAGTGCATGCGCGTGCCGCGCCCGGCGGCGAGGATGACGGCGGTCCAGTCAGGTCTGGCAGGGTGCGAGAGCGGCTCGGTCATCGGCGGATCGGCTGGAGACGGCTGTGGGCACGGGCCCGAACGGGCATGCGCGACTCCAAAATTGACCGCCTCTCACGGCGCATTCTACCCTAGCGAGACGGCGACGGACCGGCACCTCCCCTGTGCCTGACCGACTGCGGCTCCGGGCGATCGCGACTGCCTGAGTGGCAGCCGATCAGGACTTCAGGCGGGCGCGCTGCGGAGGGCGGGCTTCCTTGACAGTTGATGAACTGCGACAGGCGTTTCTCGACTTCTTCGAGGCGCGCGGTCACCGCCGGATCCCCTCCGCATCGCTGATCCCGCACGGCGACCCGACGCTGATGTTCACCAGCGCCGGCATGGTGCAGTTCAAGCCGTACTTCATGGGCCTCGAGGAGCCGCCCGCCAGGCGACTGACCTCGATCCAGCGTTGCTTCCGCACCGTCGACATCGAAGAGGTCGGCGACGAGAGTCATCTGACGCTGTTCGAGATGCTCGGGAACTTCTCTGTCGGTGACTACTTCAAGCCCGAGGCGATCGACTGGGCCTGGGAGTTTCTGACCGAGGTGCTCGAGATCGACCCGGACCGCCTCTGGGCGACGGTGTACACCGACGACGACGAGGCGTTCGACCTCTGGCGCGCGAAGGGCCTCCCCGAGGAGCGCATCCTCCGCTACACCGCCGAGCAGGGGAACTACTGGGGGCCACCGGGCGACTCCGGTCCCTGTGGCCCGTGCTCCGAGCTGCACTACGACTTCGGCGAGCCAGCCGAGCCGCGCGCGCCGGACTACGACTACGACGCCGATCACCCCGCCCTCGAGAGCGGGCGGTTCCTCGAGATCTGGAACCTGGTCTTCATGACCTACAACCAGGACGAGGAGGGCAACCGCGAGCCGCTGCCCGCCGCGAACATCGACACCGGCGCTGGCCTCGAGCGTCTCGCCTCGGTCATGCAGCACGTGCGCACGGTCCACGAGACCGAGGAGCTGCGCGCGGTGATCGCCGAGGCCGAGGCCGTCTCCGGTCGCACCTACGACCCGCACGAGAACCCTGTGGTCACCGAGGCCCTGCGCGCCGTCGCCGAGCACGCGCGCGCGATCTCCTTCCTGATCACCGACGGCGTCCTCCCGAGCAACGACGGCCGTGGTTACGTGCTGCGCCGGGTGCTCCGGCGCGCCGTCTACTTCGGGTACCAGCACCTCGGGATGCGCGAGCCGTTCCTCGGACGCGTCGTCAACGCCGCGATCGACAACTCGCTGAAGGCGAACCCGGAGCTCGAGGAGCAGCGTGACTTCGTCATGCGCGTCGCGGAGGTCGAGGAAGCGCGCTTCCAACAGACGCTCGCCCGTGGTCTCGAGCTCCTCGATGAGGTGATCCTCCGCGAGGGTGAGTCGAAGCAGGTGCCGGGGCGGGACATGTTCACGCTCTACGACACGCACGGCCTCCCGCCCGAGCTGACCCGCGAGGTCGCTGCCTCGCACGGCTTCGAGGTCGATGAGGCCGGCTTCGAGGCGGAGATGGACGCGCAGCGCGAGCGCTCCCGAGGTGAGGAGACCTTTGCGACCGCGGGTGACGACCGCGCGGCGCGCTACGCCGCGCTCGGCGTGGAGTCCGAGTTCACCGGCTACGACGGGTTGAATGGCACCTCGACGGTGTCGCTGCTGATGCGGGAGGGCGCGATCGCCGACCGCCTCGAGAGCGGGGAAGCCGGCGAGGTGGTGCTGGCTGCCTCCACCAGCTATCCGGAGGGCGGTGGCCAGATCGGCGACCATGGCGAGCTGATCACGCCCAGCGGCCGCTTCCGCGTCGACGACACGCAGCGCTTCGGGGACGCGATCGTCCACATCGGCGAGGTGACCGAGGGCGCAATTGAGCGCGACGAGAGCGCGGAGTCGCGTGTCGACCCGGAGTTCCGCCAGGGCTCGATGCGCAACCACACCGCCACCCACCTGCTGCACGCGGCGCTTCGCGAGGTGCTGGGCACCCACGTGCGACAGGCCGGTTCTTACGTCGGGCCGGACCGGCTGCGCTTCGACTACACCCATCCCGAGCCGCCGACGCGGGAACAGTTCCGCGTGATCCAGCGTCTGGTCAACGACAAGGTTCGCGAGGACATCACGCGCGAAACGCTCGTCCTGCCGTACGACGAGGCGGTCGAGCGCGGCGCGATCGCGTTCTTCGAGGACAAGTACAGCGACCAGGTCCGGGTCGTCGAGTACTGCGAGGCGCATGGGCACGGCCACCAACACTCGCCGCAGTGCTTCAGCCGTGAGTTCTGCGGCGGCACCCACCTGCACTCCACCGGGCAGGTCGGCCGGCTCCAGATCGTCTCCGACTCCAGCATCGGCGCCGGCCTGCGCCGGATCGAGGCGCTCACCGGTCCGGAGGCCGACGAGTACATCGAAACGCGCCTCGATCAGCTGGATGACCTCGCGCAGCACTTCAAGGTGCCGGCCGCCGAGGTGGGCGACCGCGTGTCGGCGCTCGAGGAGCAGCTTGCCGCGGAGCGGCGACGCGCCGAGGAGGCAGCCCAGCAGGCCTCGGCGGGTCGGGCCGACGACCTCGTCGACGCCGCGGAAGCGATCGACGGCGTGCAGGTGCTCGTCGCCCGCGTCGACGCCGACTCGGCCGACGCGCTGCGACCGATGGTCGACCGGCTCCGACAACGCCTCGGCACCGCGTTCATCGCGCTGGCGGCCGAGATCAACGGGCGACCGATGTTCATTGCCGCGGCGACCGAGGATGTGGTCGAGCGCGGGCTGCAAGCCGACGAGGTGGTCCGGGCAGCCGCTCAGATCACCGGTGGCGGCGGCGGCGGACGACCCCAGCTCGCGCAGGCAGGAGGCCGCGATAGCTCACGACTCGATGAGGCGCTGGATGCAGCACG
>JANQNP010000094.1 GCA_028279505.1 Dehalococcoidia bacterium | reverse complement strand
CCCAAAGAAGCGGGGGCTGCGCCCCCGCCGCCCCGCTCTATCCCGCTTCGCGGGTTGCAGAGAGGTGACTCGCGGCCGCCCGGGTGGGTTGTCTAGCTCGTTGCGCTGCCATGAGCGCTGTCATCGGCGGTCGCTAGATCGTGCCGACGAGGCTTTGCAGTAGGTCGACGGTGCGGTCAACGGAGGCCTGGGGGTTGTCGCCGACGGGGTAGGGGATGAGGCCGAGGTCCGTGGCGCCGGCGGCGGCGTAGGCGGCGAGTTGGTCGGCGACCTCGTTTTCTGTGCCGACGACGGCGACGTCGGCGGGGCCGTCGAGTTCACCGCGGTCGAGGACGCGGCGGTAGTTCTCGAGGTTGCCGTAGACCTGGAAGAGGTTGCCGGCGGTGTCGCGGGCGGCGGTGGCGTCGTCAGCGACGGCGATTGGGAGGCCGACGACGACACGGGGGGCGGGGCGGCCGGCCTCGGAAGCTGCTTTGGTGATGCGGGGGACGACGTGCTGGCGGAGCGCGGTGGTGCCGGCCATCCAGGTCATGGTGCCGTCGGCGACCGCGCCGGCGGTGCGGAGCATCAGCGGCGCGAGGGCGGCGATGATGATCGGGTAAGGGGCGGCCTCGGCGAGGCCGATGCCCGAAGCGAGCTTGAAGTACTCGCCGTCGTAGTCGACCTGGCCCTCGGTGCTGAGGGCGCGGAGGATCTCGACGTACTCGCGGATGTGCAGGGCGGGGCGGTCGTACTGGAGGCCGAGGCGCTCGACGCCCGGCTTGTGCGAGGGGCCGATGCCGAGGGTGAGACGGCCGTTGGTGGCCTGATTGACGGTGGCCGCTTGCTGGGCGAGGACGTTCGGGTGCCTCGTGTAGGTGGGGATCACGCCGGTCAGGAGCTCGATGCGCTCGGTCTCGGCGCCCGCCATCGCGATGGTGGTGAGGACGTCGGTTTCGCCGGTCTGGGCGAAGCCGTACATGTCGAATCCTCGGCGTTCCGCGTCGACGACGTCGGCGATCTGCTCGGTCACGGTCTTGCCGGTCGGCAGTGCGCCGACGAAGAGGCCGATCTTCATTTGGGAGTCCTGTTCGTTCTGAGCTAGGCGTCTGCGAACTGTTCGACGAGGGCCGCCTGTTTGTCGAGGAGCGGGGTCGCTGTCTCCTCGGGGAGGGCGGGGAGCATGAAGATGGCGCGGTGGGCACCGAGGTTGGCGACGCGCTCGACGGCCTCCTCGTTGGGTGCGATGGCGAAGGCGGTGAAGGGGATGGGGTCGCGGCCGGCCTCGGAGGCCAGCTCGGCGAGCTGAGCGAGGCTGCCCTCGAGGTCGGGGATGCGCTCGGTGATGGGCATCCACTCGTCGGCGTAGCGGACGGTGCGCTGGAGGGCGCGGGCGCCGGCGTTGCCGAGGAGGATGGGCGGGTGCGGTTTCTGGACGGGCTTCGGCCACTGGTGGATGGGGGCGAAGTCGACGAGGTCGCCGTGGTACTCGGCGGTGGAGTTGGTCCAGATGGCCTGCATGGCCTCGATGCGTTCTCGCATCAGCTTCCAGCGGGTGACGGGGTCGGCGCCGTGGTGCTCCATCTCGGGCTTGTTCCAGCCGGCGCCGATGCCGAAGAGGATGCGGCCACTGGAGAGCTGGTCGAGGCTGGCGACGGCCTTGGCGGCGTTGATGGGGTGGCGCTGGGGGATGAGGCAGACGCCGGAGCCGACGTTGATCGTGGAGGTGGTCGCGACCGCGGCGCCCATGGCGACGAAGAGATCGAGCGTGTCGTAGTACTGCTTGGCGACGTCGCCGCCGCTGGGTGACGGGGAGTGGTCGACGGGCATGTGGCTGTGCTCGGGGAACCAGACCGACTCGAACCCGCGATCCTCGGCGGCCTTCGCGAGCGCGCCGGGGCTCATCGAGTAGTCGGTGGGGAACATGTGGGTGCCGAACTTCATGCGGTGCTCCTCGCTGGTTGCGTGGCCTCGGTGGTGACTAGGCGCCGGCGAACTGCTCGACGAGGCGGGTCTGCTTCTCGAGGACGGGCATCACCTCGTTGGCACCGGCGGCCGGGAGGTTGAGGACACAGCGCGTGGCGCCGAGATTGATCATCTCCTCGACGGCTTCCTCGTTGGGTTCGATGCCGTAGCCGGTGAAGGGGATCGGGTCGCGGCCGGCCGCGGCTGCGAGCTCCTGCAGCTCGTCGAGGCGGGCGGGCAGGTCCTCGATGCGTCGCGCGATCGGCATCCACTCGTCGGCGTAGCGGACGGTGCGCTGGAGGGCGCGGGGTCCGGCGTTGCCGAGGATGATCGGTGGGTGTGGCTGCTGGACGGGCTTCGGCCACTGGTGGATCGGGGCGAAGTCGACGAGGTCGCCGTGGTACTCGGCGGTGGAGTTGGTCCAGATCGCCTTCATCGCCTCGATGCGTTCGCGCATCAGCTTCCAGCGCTGCGCGGGCTCGGTTCCGTGATGCTGCATCTCCGGCTTGTTCCAGCCGCCGCCGACGCCGAAGAGGATGCGGCCGCCTGAGAGCTGGTCGAGGCTGGCGACGGCCTTGGCGGTGTTGATCGGGTGGCGCTGCGGAATCAGGCAGACGCCGGAGCCAACATTGATCTTCGAGGTAGCGGCGACGGCGGCGCCCATCGTGACGAAGAGGTCGAGGGTGTCGTAGTAGCGCTTCTCGACCTCGCCGCCGCTGGGGGCGGGCGAGTGATCGACCGGCATGTGGCTGTGCTCGGGGAACCAGATCGACTCGAAGCCGCGGTCCTCGGCCTCCTTCGCGACCTCGCCGGGGCGGATCGAGTAGTCGGTCGCGAAAATGTGGACGCCGAACTTCATGCGGTGCTCCTCGGCGATGGCATTGGCCTCGTTGGCTGGCCCACTCGAACGGCCTGGGTCAGCTCGCGGGGTGGGCCTTGATGTGGGTCATGACCTCGGAGACGACGCGCTCGGTGTCCTCCTGTATCAGCCAGTGGCCGGCGTCGAGTTCGACGAGACGGTACTCGGCCTTCATGTAGGGCGGGGTGCCGTCGACGCCGGCGCGGCCGATGGCACCATCGCCGTTGCCCCAGATGAGGAGGGTGGGCACCTGGATGTCGCCGACGCGCTGGGTGGCGTCGGGGCCGTCGTAGTGGAGCGAGGAGCGGTACCAGTTGAGGGCGCCGGTGAGTGCGCCTTCCTGGGTGAAGACGGACTTGTAGTCGGCCTTCTCCTCCTCGGAGCTTTCGGTCCACATCGCGTCGAGGCGCCCGGCGATGGCGTCCTCGGCGGCGCCGACGACCTGGAAGCGGGCGATGTACTCGCTGCGCTTGCGCTGGTCCTCGTCGTTGCGGATCGCCTGCCCGAAGGCGTTGGGGTGGGGGACGGAGAGGGCGACGTGCGAGAGGAGGCGGTCGGGGTGGGCGTGGGCGGTGGACCAGCTGACGCCGGCGCCGTGGTCGTGGCC
>JANQNP010000023.1 GCA_028279505.1 Dehalococcoidia bacterium | reverse complement strand
AACCTGAGCCGACGCACCCGGAGCGTCCCGCGGCATCCGAGGGCGCACGTGGTTCGACGGGCGATCCCCCGGGGCCGGCCGATCGCCCGACCCCAGGCGCCGACGACGTCGATGACGCCGCTGCGTCCGCGGCAGCTGCTCGCGAGGCGGGTGCGCTCGTGGCACGCGCCCAGGCGGCGGCCGCGTCGCATGACTGGCGCGAGGCGAGGCGGTACGCCCGGGCGGCGCAGGCGCTGGTGCCCGATCTGCCAGCGGCGGCCGCGCTGGTGGCGCAGGCCGACGCTGCGCTGTCCGCGGAGTCGCTGGCGGCGATCCAGGTGGCGGCGCAGGCGACGCAGCGTCAACTCGACGAGGACCGGCGCCGGCGCGGGTTCCTCGCGGCGCTGTTTGGCTGGTTCTCGTTGCCGGGCCTGCCGAGCCTCGGTGGCCGCGGCGGGGCGATCCTGCCGATCGCCGGCGCGGCGACGCTCTTCGTGCTCGCGGGCCTGGCGGCGTTCATCGCGCTGGGTGAGTTGAACGGGGACGACGGCGACGGCGGTGACGTCCTCGCCGCCAACCCGACGGGAGAGCCGACCGCGGCGTCGGGCGCCGTCGATCCGACACCGACGCCCGAGCCGACCGCGGTGGTCGCCGGTGACTCGGTGGAGGCGCCGACGATCGAGGCGGTCGGGTGCCGCCAGCTCGAGCCCGAGGGCGAGACGTTCGAGTGCCAGCCGACCCCCAGCGGCGTCGCCGACTCGTACGCGTGGACGGCGCCCGGCGGCGATCCGGCGTCCGGCGACGGCGAGGTGTTCCGCACGGTGCTGCCCGCCGGTGGCCCGTACCGGATCGCGCTCGAGGTCTGCGTGAGCGGCGCCTGCTCCAGCTCCGAGTCGCAGGCCTTCGTGGTGTCGCTCGAGGCGGCGACGCCGGAGCCGGTGGTGAGCGGTGACCCGCCCGGCGGGACGGACGATCCGACCGCGACGACGACGCCGGTGGCGGGGCCCCCGCCGCCCGACGCGCCGACGATCACCTCGGTCGCTTGCCTGCCGTCCCCGGCCGAGGTCGGCGATACGGTGATTTGCACCGGGTCGTTCGGCGGCGACGTGGAGACGTACGACTGGAGCGTGAACGGGTTCCTCGTGGCATCGAGCTCGGTGCTGAGCGGCGCCTACAACTCGGCCGGTGAGCGGACGATCAGCCTGCAGGTCTGCAACGCGGGCGGGTGCGACACCGAGTCGACCTCGCTGGTGGTCGAGCAGGCCGCGGTGCTGGCGCCACCGGTGATCAACCTGATCGGCTGCTCGCCCACGGCGGTTCAGGTCGGGACCGCGGTGACCTGCAATCCGACGATCGAAGGTGAGGTCAACAGCTACGAATGGCGCAGCGGTGGGACGACGCGGACCACCTCGGTCTTCTTCATCACCTACGCAACCGCCGGCACGCGCACCATCGAGCTCGAAGTCTGCAACGACGACGGCTGCGACCAGGCGGAGGCGGAGATCGAGGTGACCGTCGCGCCGCCGACGCCGCTTCCGAACTACGACCTGACCGTCATCACGACGGGCGGGGGCAGCGGGACGGTGCAGCCCTCGGGCACCACGACCCACACCTCCGGCGATCTCATCACGCTCACGGCAACCCCGTCCGCGGACTCGGAGTTCGCCGGCTGGAGCGGCGCAAGCTGCCCGGTCTCGGGGAGCCTCAGCGCCATCGACTCCTTCGTCATCAACGCGGACGCCGCGTGTACCGCGACGTTCGACCTGCAGCAGTTCTCGCTCGCCTTGAACTCCAGTCCCGCCGAAGGTGGCTCGCCGACGGGCGCTGGCACCTACGACAGCGGGACGATCGTGAACATTGGTGCGGGGACCAACTCGGGCTTCACGTTCACGGGCTGGACGGGTTGCGCCGCAGCAGATCCGGGGTCGGATTCGACAACGGTGACGATCAACGCGGCCACGACCTGCACGGCGACGTTCGCCGCAGAGACCTTCACATTGACGATGACGGCAAATCCGTCCGAGGGGGGCAGTGTCAGCGGGGCGGCGGGTCCACATCTGTCAGGCGCGTCGGTGCCGATCAGCGCCACGGCGAATGTGGGCTTTGCGTTCACCAGTTGGGCGGGGTCGAACTGTTCGCCACTGGATGCGAACGCGGCGTCGACCACGGTGACGATCACCGCAGACACGACGTGCACGGCGAACTTCGAAGCGGAGACGTTCACGGTGTCGGTGAGCGCGGGGACGGGCGGGAGCGCGAGTTCACCGCAGGAAGGGACGCAGCCGAGCGGGACGCTGGTGTCCCTGACGGCGACGCCGGACGTCGGGTTCGTGTTCGACAGCTGGAGCGGGGCGAGCTGTCCGGTGTCTGGGAGCACGAGCGCGTCGGAGTCGTTCACGCTGACGGCAGACGCCGCGTGCACGGCGGCCTTCGCGGCCATCGCCACGCCAACGCCCGATCCTGGGCCTTGACCGCTTGCCCGCACGTTCGGGTCCGCTAGTCTGGTTCGTCCAGCCGAGGTAGCTCAGTCGGTAGAGCACGCGACTGAAAATCGCGGTGTCGCCAGTTCGATTCTGGCCCTCGGCACCACAGCACCGCTGACCAACCCGCCCGCCGAGGCGGGTTCGTCGTTTTCGAGGCCTGCGCGGCCTGTACGGCGGAGGGGCCGCCGCAGATGCGACCAAGGCCTCTCGACACACCGCAGCCGCGTCACCTACAAGAGGGCCGGGACCGAGGGCGGCTCGTGCCGTCGGTGGTCAGGTCGCGTCCGGCCGGGGATCGGTGGGGACGCGTCGACGCAGAGGGTTTCTTGGAGGGCTGGGCGCAATGCGCGTGCTATGGGCGACGGAAGGGTCACCGAACTCGACGCAGGCGGGCGGCGCGATCCCGAACCTGCGTGGCGGGGCCGAGGCCGAGGTGCTGACGCTGGCGGTGATCCCGAGCGATCCGATGCCGTGGTTGGAGCTGGAGGGCGCGCAGTCAGCGCAGCCGGAGCTGGAGGCCCAACGGCGCGAGGCGCTGCACCGGGTGCTGGATTCGGCGCTGGGCAAGCACGGGGTGACGCAGGGGCACGCGACGATCCGCGTGGAGGTGGGCGATCCGGCGCGCACGATTGCGCGCGTGGCGCGCGAGGAAGAGAGCGATCTGATCGTGGCGGCGACACGACACGAGACGATCGCGACCGAGATCGTGGGTCCGACGACGGCGGAGCTGATGGCGCTCGCGCCATGCCCGGTGCTGGTGACGCGCGGCTCGCAGCCGTGGCGCTCGGTGGTGCTGGCGACGGACGGGTCGCAGGAGGCGACGCCTGCCGAGGCGGCGGTGCAGCTGTTGGCGCCGGAGGGGGCGCGGATCACGACGCTGACGGTGGTCCCGGCGTCCGGTGCGGACGAGGTGGCGGAACAGGCGGCGACGGAGGTCGCCGCGGCAGCGGCGGAGCGGATGCGCGCAGCGGGAGCTAACGCCGAGCACGCGGTGCGGACGGGTCGACCGGCCTCGACGATCGTCGAGCTGGCGCGGGAGGTGGACGCGGACGTGATCGCGCTCGGGTCGCACGGGCGCACGGGGTGGCGCCGGGCGATGCTGGGCTCGGTGGCGCAGGAGGTGGCGCGGACGGCGCGCTCCTCGGTGCTGGTGGCGCC
>JANQNP010000011.1 GCA_028279505.1 Dehalococcoidia bacterium | reverse complement strand
GTCGAGCATCATCTGGAACGGCGGGATCAGCGGGTTGGTGCGGTCGATGCCCGCGACCTTCGTGTAGCGCAGGTAGTCGCGCACCCAGTCCCGCTGCAGCTCGCGAACGCGGGCCATGCCCTCGTCCATGCCCTTGACGCCGCCGCCGAAGATGATCGCGAGTGCCTCCCAGAGCACCGGGTCGCGGTTCTCGCCGGCCTGCACCATCTCGACGCGCATCATCCAGTCGGTGAAGGTCTTCTTCAGGGTCGGCCGCTGGCTGATCGCGAAGCGGATGTGGTCCATCGCGTAGGCCGCGGTGCGCGCGCGGTCCGGCAGCAGGCGCCAAGCGAGCACGCGGTCAGCCTCGGTCGGGCCGTAGGTCGCGAGGTAGCGGAGGATCGTCTTCTGGAGGGATCCGCGCATCACGTACTGCGTGAGCACGGTCTCCGACCAGCCGGCGTAGGTCTCGAGGATCTGCCGGTTCATGCGGCCGGGGCTCTCCATGAGCATACCGCCGCCGTTCAGCATCGCGCGCTTGCGGTAGCCGTCGAACATCCGCGCCGCGTCGTAGACGGCGGTCGAGAGGAACAGCTTCACCTCGTGGTAGCCGGGGCTCAGGTTCTGGAGCCAGGCCGAGATCACCTCGGTCTCGATCGAGGCCTGCTGGCAGAGCTCCGTCGAGACCTGCGCAATCGCGAGCTCGACGTCGTCAGCGACGCCCTCGGCGCTGTCCCACGGCACGTCGGTCGCGGTCGCCCAGCGACGCCCGATCGCCTCCTCGTAGAGCAGGCCGGCAACCTCCGACCACTGCTCGTACTTGTCCTGCAGGTAGTAGCCGCCGATGTTGCCGGCCTCGGGCGCCGGGTACGCGCCGCGCGGGCAGCGGTTGCGGTACGGGATGTGATCCGGGATGTCGGCGTAGACGCCGATGTTCAGCGCGTCGACGGTAAGGCCGCCGCCGTTCGGCTCGAGCCGGGCACGGGTGCCCCAGCCGAGCGTCTTCTCCATCCAACTGAGATCGGGGGGCGGCTCTTCGCTCGCGTCCGTCTCGGGTGTCGCTTGCTGGACCATCCAGTCTTCCCCTCGTGACCGCCGTCGTCGGCGGTGCTGCTGCGGACCGTCGCGCCCCGGTCGGGGCAGGCGGCGCCGGTCCTGATGTAGCGACGGCCGACCGCGCCCCGCTGGGGAAACGGCCGGCCGTCTGGTTCCGGTCGAGCGGCGCTACGCCGCGATGTACGCCTGGAGTGCCGGGTTCGCGCGGCCATCCTCGAAGCGGTCGCCGAGGCCGGCGACGCGCACACGCTGGATGTACTCCTTGATCTGGCGCTGCCGCATCGCCAGGGCGATGTTCTCGCCCTCGCGGAGCGAGGCGGCGTCGGCGCCACCACCGAGGAGCACCGAGAGCGCGGCGCTCGAGGGCGTGCCACGGGCGGCCGGGTTCTGGCCACCGAAGCCCTGCGCCAGCCCGATCTCGATCTCGTCGAGGTAGCTGTGGATCTCGGCCGTGCGCTCCGGGTCGGTCTGCGCGAGGTACTGGAGGTGCATCACGCCGAAGGCGACGTGGCGCGACTCGTCCGAGGCGGCGAGGCGGTACATCGCCTTCTCCGCGTCGTTGTAGCTCATCAGCTCGCCCATCCGGAAGATCGAGAGCACGAGGCCCTCGCCGGAGATGTGGAGGCGGGCCGACATCTCGGTGAAGTCACGGGCGGAGTCGATCGTGCCGCCGGCGAGCGCCGAGTTGTTCAACTGGCCCATCAGGCCGCCGCCGTTGGCGAGGGCGCGCTTGCGGAAGACGTCCATGTGGCGCGCCTCATCCATGATCTGCGAGATCAGGAACATGCGCGGCTCGTAGTAGTCCGGCGTCGTGTAGGCGATCCACTTCCCGGGCACGTCACCGGCGACGAACTCGACCTCGGTGAGGAAGGTGGCGAGCATGCACTCGGCCCGCTCGATGTCGTCGGGGAGCTCCTCGAGGGTGTGCCACGGCACGTCGACGGCGGAGGACCACTGGCGCTGCACAGCCTCTTCGTAGAGCTGGGCGCCGTTGCGCAGCCAGACGTCGGCCTTGGTGCGCACGGGGTAATTGCCGACCCGCGGCGCGTTCGGGCGCTCCATCGCGCCCCGCGGCCGGCCGGTCATGTTGTCGCTGCGCTCGGGGATCTCGGCGAACGGACCGCTGTCGGTGTTCTGCAGCAGCAGGCCACCGGCCGCGCTGTCGAACTCGGGGCGGGTACCCATCGTCTCAGCGGCCTGGAGCCAGTCGAGCTTGTAGCCGCGCTCACGACCGTAGTCGAGCAGCGCCTGGTACTCGGTACCGACTGCCGCGGCCTCGGTCTGCTCACCGGTCTCGGATCGAACCTCGGTTGCCATCGAATCTCCCCTGTCGTTCCGGCCGGCGGGGCGGGAACGTTGCTCCGAGGGTGCCCGGTGGGACCGGCCCGCGGACGCTGTGCGTGCTGCCTCATGCACCGGCGATCCATCCCGCGCGCACCGCAATAGCAGCGCGCTGGTCGGCTCGCCGTGCAGGCATCATACAAGGTGTATGTGAGCGCTGACAACAAGCGTGGAGGCTGTCGACCGGCTCGCGCTACCCGATTCGCGCGCCGGCCGTGTCGGGGTGGTGCCGGGGGTGGGATTCGAACCCACACGCCTCGCGGCCGCGAGGTTTAAGCTCGCTGCGTCTGCCGTTCCGCCACCCCGGCCCGGGTTGTCGCCGGCCCGCTGATTGTGCGCGATCGACGGCCGCCTGTCCTCGGCGTCACTCCCGAGGCCCGGGGTTGCTCCCAGCCCCGGATCGCGCCTCGGATCAGGGTCCACCCGCGGTTTCGCTCACAATCCGCTGCTGACGGCCCCTGATACCTGCGCTGACGAGCGGCTGATGCCGACGGTTCTGACGGGCGGGATGCGCGGCTGCGCGTGCTCGTCCGGCCCGGGCGTGTCCTGCCCGGTGGAGAGGGCAACCCGTGGCACTGTTTCGCGCGCTGCAGGGGATCGCGCCGCACCTCGACGCGGCGATGGTCCTCAACGTCTGCGAGGGCGCCGGCCTGCTCGTCTCGGTCCGAGACGACGCGGGCGTGGCGCTGCACTTCAGCGAGGAGATCGTGCACCGGCTCGGCGCCCGCGAGGTCGGTCCCGAGCTGTTGCGCTACTTCGACGAGGCGGGGCGCGAGCTGCCGTTCGCGGAGCGCCCGCACGAGCGCGTCCGCCAGAGCGGCGAGGACGTGCTGAACACCGTGTCGCGGATCGATGGGCCGGACGGCTCGGTCTGGGTGCAGATGAGCTTCACCGCGCTCGCGCGCGGCGATGCCGGCTACAGCGTGCTCGGGATCGGCACCGACATCACCGCTCGCCGCGAGGCGGAGGCGGTGCTCGAACGGATGGCGACGCATGACGGCCTGACCGGGCTGCTCAACCGCGTCGGCCTGCGCGGCCGCGCGGAGCCGGCGTTCGCGGCGGCGCGGGAGCGCGGCGCCGCCTATGCGGTGGCTCTGCTCGACCTCGATCACTTCAAGGCGGTCAACGACCGGCACGGCCACGCGGTCGGCGACGCGCGGCTCGCGGCCGTGGCGACGACGCTGCGGGCGCACGCGCCGGCCGAGGCGATCGTCGGCCGCTGGGGCGGCGAGGAGTTCCTGATCGTGCTGCCCGACAGCGACCGCGCGGCCGCGCTCGCCGTCGCGGAGCGGCTGCGCGTCGCCGTCGCCCAGACCGCGGTGCGCCCCGCCGAGGTCGAGGGCGCCGCGCCCGACGCCGCCGCGGGCGTGGCCGGCGCCCGCGAGCTGCGGGTGACCGCGAGCCTCGGCGTCGCGCTGCTCGCCGATCGGCCGTCGAGCCTCGAATCGCTGATCGGTCGCGCCGACGAAGCGCTATACGAGGCGAAGCGCGACGGTCGCGACCGGGTGGCCGCCTAACAGCGCTCGACGCCGCCTGCCGGCTCGCGGCGAGTGGGTGCACACCCAACCTCGTCAGCGGACCGCCTTGTCTGACGCCCTGACGATTGAGGCCGACCGCGGGCGGCGCGTAAGCTGATCACCCCCGGCGACACCCCGATCCGCTCCCCGCGGAGGATGCGCTCCTGACGGAGCCCGAGGCCCAGGCGACCGCGCCGACCGAGTCGACGCCTGCCGCTGACGATGCCCCGAGCACAGCGGCGTCCGCGCGCCCGACGCGGGTGGCGGCGTCGCGCGCGAAGCGCACGCGCGGACGATCGAGCGGCGACGGGCAGACCCCGGCGCGCCGCCAGTACCTCGCGCTGAAGGCGCAGCAGCCGGACGCGGTGCTGCTGTTCCGGATGGGCGACTTCTACGAGACGTTCGACGACGACGCCGAGCTCTGCGCCCGCGAGCTTGGGATCGCGCTCACCTCGCGGCCGATGGGCAAGGGGCTCGGGCGGATCCCGCTCGCCGGGGTGCCGCACCATCAGCTCGAGCGCTACCTCGAGCGGCTCGTCGGCGCGGGGCACCGCGTCGCGATCGCCGAGCAGGTGAGCGAGCCCGGCCGCGGGCTCGTCGAGCGGCGGATCGTGCGCGTCGTGACGCCCGGCACCGTCGAGGGCGGCGCGCTGCTCGCGCCGGCGGCGCACAACTGGCTCGCCGCGCTCGCGCCGG
>JANQNP010000111.1 GCA_028279505.1 Dehalococcoidia bacterium | reverse complement strand
TGCACCTCGGCGACGTGGGAGCCGAGCCACGTGCTGCTGGCGATGAACGTGCCGCTGGAGCTGGCGATCGGGTCGCTGCGGATGACGCTGTCGCCGCAGCACACGGAGGCGGACATCGACTACGTCGCGGCCGAGCTGCCGGCCGCGGTCCGCCACCTCCGCGAAACCACCGTCCCCACCATCTAGGGCCTTCGGCCCTCGTTGGACGCTTCGCGCCTGCTCGTCCACCGACTGCGGTTGGGCGGGTGGGGAGTGTTCTTGCGGAGGGGTCGGCGTCTGCATTGACTGACCCGCGTTGGCCGTTGCGCCGGTTGTCGAGCGGTCTGTGGACGTGCTGTGGACAAGAACTGCTTATGCGCTTTACATATGCGGTCGTTGTTGGGTAGCCTCGCTTACGCAGTTCAGCAATATGACGTGTCGTGGCGTCTGCCGACCGTTGCACAGCCGACAGTGCGATGTGGCGTCGCGACTCGCAGCTTGCGAGGGAACCCCACCGTGTCCGACTCCCCCTTCGACGATTACCTGGACCTCGTTGAGGCCGCCCGAGAGCTGGGGATCCACCCCCAGAGCTTGCGTCGCCTGATCAAGCAGGGCCGCGTGCCCGCGACGTTGTTCGCCGGCAAGTACCTGATCGAGCGCGACAAGCTCGAGATGTTCAAGTCGAGCTACGACCCCCGACCCGGCCGCAAGCCGATCCGCCGCCTGCTCTAGTCCTCGGCGAGCGCCCGGTCCGCGAGCTGCGCGTCGGTGACGCGTTCAATGAACGCGCGGATCAGCTCCTCGTGGTCGAGCAGACCATCCTCGGTCTCGTTCGCGTTGTAGCGAGCGACGACGTGGCCTCGGACGAACGTCGCCACCGTGGTGACGCTCGAGTCGACTCCGGCGGATGAGCTGACGGTGATCTTGAGCTGCGCGATCTCCGCCTCGCGGATCTCGAATCCAGGGTCGCGTTCGCGTTGCACGATGATGGCCGATCCGTCGTCGACCCCGGCCATCGAGTCGGCGACCACCTGCTCGCACTCCTCGGTCATCTCGTCGAAGAGGGAGCCGAACGGGTCCGCGTCGTGCATCTCTTCGACCGCACGTCGCGCGGCGTCTTCAGTCTCGAACACGCTGACCGTCGTGAAGATGTACGCGCCCGACCGGTCCAGGCCAACATCGAGGAACGATCGGTTGAAGGCGCTGCTCAGCGTGGGCACCGGCGTCGGCGGATCCTCCAGATCGTCGAAGAAGTCGCAGGCCTCGTATTCGGGCGGAAGCGGGAACGGCGTCTCGTCCGGATCCGGCGTGGCGAAGATCTCCGCGAACGTTTGATCGTTCTGCTGCCAACTAAGATCGGGCAGATCGTCGGTGGTGAGCGCCGCCGCGGCCGCCAGCGCTTCGGGGTCGTTCGGTCCGCGGTCCGGCTCGTCATCCGAGCAGCCCGCGGCGAGTCCGGCCACCACGAGGCCGATGACGATCACCGGCCAGATTCTTAATCTCACCATTGCCTGACAGCGTCAGGCGTGGGGCGCGGTGCGTCAACCGGCTTCGGCCTGCGCCTCCTCGATGCGGTTGGCGAAGGTCGCGAGGAGCTCCGCGTGGGAATCGTCGAGTTCGTCGGAGTTGACCGCGACGGCGACGTAGAGCGCGAGCACGTTCCCGCGCTGGAACACGTGCAGGTCGAGACCCACGTTGATGGGGAGGATGAGCGCGATGGCCTCGATGTTGGCGGCGAGGGCGGTGGAGTCCGCCAGCGCGTAGCTCGGCGTGGTGAACGAGAACTCGACGATCTGCAGGCCATCGTCACCGGCGGGGACGATCGCCTGCTGGATGCAATCCTCGAGGTTGTCGATCGAGAACGCGTCCTCGAGGACGCCGGCCGCGTCCTCCGCACCGCTCGCCTCCTCGAAGACGACGACGGTCGAGCTGACGGCGTCGAGGTTGAGGAGCCGGCCGGTCGCCGTGAAGGTGCGGCTGCCGGTCGCCAGCGGCTCGGCCTCACCGAGGACCGACGGTAGGTCGCCGATCGCGTCCTCGAGCACCTGGCAGGCCTCGGGCAGGATGTCGAGGTCGATGTCACCAGCGTCGCCGGGCACGAGCCCTTCGAGGCCCGACTGCGACTCCTCCTGGCTCCAGTCCGCGTCCGGGAGATCCCCTAGCTCGAGCAGCGCGTTCGCGGCGATCGCCTCCGCCTCCTCGGCGCTGAGCGGGCCGGAGTCGTCGCCGGAACACGCGGCGAGGACGGTGATTGCGAGGGCGATCGTCGCGATCGCGGCGGCGCGAGCTCGGAACCGGGTCCTGAACATCTGGCGCAAGCCTTTCTTACCCCGCACCAGATACGCTGGAGGTCCCGGCAGCTCAGGTCAACTGGCAGGCAGATGAACCACGACCCCGCGTTCGCAGAGTCGGTCGTTGACGGCGTGTGGCGCCTCCGAGGCGTCCCCGGCGCCAACTGCTTCCTCGTGACCCTCGACGATGGCGAGCACGCTCTCGTCGACGCCGGCACCCCCGGCGCCGGCGCGCCGATCCTCGAGGCTTGTCGACGCCTCGAGGTGACGCCGTCGACGCTGCTGCTGACGCACCGCCACTGGGACCACGCGGGCGGTGCGGCCGAGCTGCGCGAGGCGCTCGGGCTGCGCGTGGTCCTCGGAGCTGGCGACGTCGAGGACGGTCGGGTGCGGGCGGATCGGCGACCGCCGCGCCTCGTACGGCGGTTCGCGCGGCGCGCGGGCGGCGAGCCGTCGGTGGTGGACGAGGCGATCCCGATGGACGCGGACCTCGAGATCCGGCCGGGCGTGATCGCGATCCCGACGCCCGGGCACACGACGGGGTCGGTCTGCTACCTGCTGCCCGACCGCGAGCTGGTCTTCGCCGGCGACGTGACGCTGAACTCCGGCGACCGGCTGAGCCGGCCGCTCCCGATGGCGAACGACGACACCGGGATGCAGGAGCGGTCGCTCGAGTTGCTGGCGAGTCGTGCGCCGCGACATGGTGCGCCCGGGCACGGCGACCCGCTGCTCGACGTGTTCGGCGACTGGATCCGGACGCTCGCCTCGATGCCGCCCGCGCCCGGAGGTTCGCTGCTGCGGGTGCTGCGCAACCCCGTCGCCGCGTTCCGGTTCGCCCGCCGGATGCGCCAGTCGTAGCTGGCCGGTCGCGAGGGCGCGCGCTACCAGCGCAGCCGCTCGCCGTCGCGGAAGAAGCCGCCGGTCGGTCCGTCGTCGGGCAGGCTCGCGGCCCAGACCACCGAGGCGGCGCCATCCTCGACCGGCCGTCCGCCGCCGCCCATGTCCGTCGCGGTGTAGCCGGGGCAGATCGCGTTGACGAGGACGCCGTCCTCCGCCAGCTCGGCGGCCAGCTTGACGGTGAGCGCGTTCAGCGCGGCCTTCGAGGTGCCGTACGCCGAGACCGAGCCCGGCAGACCGTAGCTCGCGGTGAGCCCGCCGCCGCCCTCGAAGGACCCGCTCTCGCTGGAGACGTTGACCAGCCGCGGGTGCTCGCTCCGCTTGAGCAGCGGGATGAACGCCTGCGCGACGCGCCACGCGCCGAAGAAGTTCGCCTCGAACGCCTCGCGCACGTCATCGAGGTCGACCGAGGACGCGGTCTGGTCGTCGTCGTAGAACGCCGCTGCGTTGTTGACGAGGATGTCGAGGCGGCCGAACTGGTCTTCCACGAAGCGTCGCGCGTCCTCGACGTCGCCCGGGTCGGTGACGTCGAGGCGGACCGGCACGATGTCGCCGGCGGCGGCGAGCTGCCCGGCGGCGGCGTTGCCTCGATCGCGGTCGCGCGACCCGAGCAGCACGACGAGCCCGCCCTGCGCGAGCTGGCGCGTGACCTCGAAGCCGATGCCGCGGTTGGCGCCGGTGACGAGCGCGACGGCGGTGAATCCTCGGTCGGCGGGCATGGCGTCCTCCTCGTGCGGTCGCGATCCTCGATGGGGTCAGGATGCCGCAGATCGGGGGTGGGACGCGGTCCTCGGGCGAATGCGGAGGCCGCTGCGGGTGCGGGTGCCTACACTCGATCGATGGTGATCTCGGTCGTCGGGACGGTGGTGCGCGGGTTCCTGATGGGGACCGCTGATGTGGTGCCGGGCGTCTCCGGCGGCACGGTCGCGCTGGTGCTCAACTTCTACGAGCGACTCGTCGGCTCGGTGAAGTCGGGTAGTTCAGCCCTCGGCAGATTCGCGCGGCTCGACCTCGCCGGCGGCGTCGAGTGGTTGCGGCGCGTCGAGTGGTTCTTCCTGGTGCCGTTGCTCGCCGGCATCGGGCTCGCGATCGTGACGCTCGCGAGCGTGATCGAGACCCAGCTGCACGACCGCCCGATCGAGGTTGCCGCGCTGTTCCTCGGGCTCGTCGTCAGCTCGATCGCCGTCGCCTGGCGGCTCGTCACGCGACGTGACGCGACGCGGATCGCAGTCATGGTCGTGGTGGGTGTGACGTTGTTCGTCGCGCTCGGCGTGCGCGGCGGGACCTCCGAGGACAGCGTCGCGCAGGCCTCGGACCCGGAGGTCTGGGTCTTCTTCCTCGCCGGGAGCGTCGCGATCTGCGCGATGATCCTCCCGGGGATCAGTGGGTCGTTGATCCTCGTGATGCTGGGGATGTACGGGCCGGTACTGGACGCCGTCACCGACCGCGAGATCGGGCTGCTGGCCGTGTTCCTCGTTGGCGCGACGATCGGGCTGGCGCTGTTCTCGCAGGCGCTGCACTGGGCCCTCGAGCGGCACCGCGACACGGTGATGGCGGCGCTGATCGGCCTGATGATCGGGTCGACCCGCGTGCTCTGGCCGTGGCCGAACGGGCTCGACAGCACCGAGCTCGGATCGCCCGAGGGCTCGGTCGGACTGGCGGTGGCGCTGGCGCTCTTCGGCGCGGTGTTGGTCCTCGTGGTCAACGAGGTGGCGATTCGCAGCGCCCAGGCGCGCACCGGCGTGGAGTCGAGCAAGGTCCGCGCCTCCTAGCGGACCCACGACCAGTACGTGCGTGATGCTATTCTCCGCGCCAGATCGGGGCGGAGATGACCGGACCGCTCGTCGGCATGCGCGTGCTCGACCTGACGAGGAACGTGGCGGGACCGTTCGCCGCGAAGCTGCTCGGCGACTACGGGGCCGACGTCTTCAAGCTCGAGCCGCCGGGCGGCGATCCGTCGCGCGCGTTCGGCCCGTTCCCGAACGATGAGCCGCACCCGGAGCGCTCCGGTCTGTTCCTGCACCTGAACACGAACAAGCGCTCCTCCGTCGTCGATCCGACCACCGCTGAGGGCGCGGCGACGATCCGCCGGCTCGCTGCCGAGGCCGATGTGCTCCTCGAGGACTACGCACCCGGCGAGGCGGCGTCGTGGGGCTGGGATCCTCGGGAGTTGGCCGCGGCGAACCCGGGCCTCGCCGTCGTCTCGATCACGCCGTTCGGTCAGACGGGGCCGTATCGCGACTACCGCGGGACCGAGCTGACGCTGCAGGCGATCGGCGGCCCGTTGCACCAGACGGGGAATCGCGACCGCGAGCCGCTCAAGCTTGCGGGGCACTACGCGCACTACCACGCCGGGATCTCCGCAGCCCTCGCGGCGATGCTGATCCGGCTGCGGGTGGAACGCGGCGATCCGACGGGGGGCGACTACGTCGACCTGTCGATCCACGAGTGCCAGAACGGTTGTCGCGACCGGCGCGTCATCCACCTGACGGCCGCCGCCTACTCGGGCACCTCGCCCAAGCGCGCGAACGTGACGACCCAGCGGGTTGGCGCGGGGGTCCGCGTCTGCGAGGACGGCTTCGTCAACATCACCGGAACCGGTCCGCGCCTCCCGAAGTTGCTGAAGCTCATCGACCGGGAGGATCTCCTCGACCACCCCGACATCGGCGCGGCGCCCACGCTGCTGCCGCCGGACCTGTTCGAGGAGATCGAGGGCTCGTACCGCGCGTACCTGGCGGACAAGTCGAAGGTCGAGGTGGTGCGCGAAGCACAGAGCCTCGGCCTGCTCGCCGGCGCGGTGATGACGGTCGCCGACCTGTTCAAGGACGAGCAGTACCAGCGGCGCGGGTTCTGGGAAGAGGTCGACCACCCGGAGACGGGACCGTTGCTCTACCCCGGGCGGCCCTTCGTCATGTCGGCATCGCCGCGTCTGGTGGCGCGCCGCGCGCCGTTGCTCGGTGAGCACGACGCCGACCTCGAGGCGCCGTGGGGTCAGCCGCGCGCGCCCACGGAGCCGCCGTCCTCGGATGCCCCGAAGCGGCTACCCCTCGAGGGTGTGCGGGTCGCTGACGTGACGGTGGTCTGGGCCGGGCCGCACGTGACGCAGCTCCTCGCGGAGTGGGGCGCTGAGGTGATCCGCGTCGAGCCGATCAACAAGATCCAGCCGAACACCCGCGGCGCCGAGTCGATCGTGTCGAAGGAGCAGGCCGAGCTCCTCGTCGCGCAGGGGCTGCAGTCCGGCTACCCCGACATGGAGCCGGGCGCGGACCCCTGGAACCGAGCGGCGGCCTTCAACTCGCACGCGCGCAACAAGCAGTCGATGGCCTGCGACGTGATGTCCGAGGACGGGCGAGCCGCGTTCCTCAAACTGATCGAGCAGTGCGATGTCTTCGTCGAGAACAACGTCCCCGAGACGATCGACAAGGCGAACATCGGCTGGGAGGTGCTCCGCGAGGTCAATCCGCGCCTGATCATGCTGCGGATGCCGGCGTTCGCCCTCGATGGCGACTACCGGAACTACCGCGCGTTCGGGCTGCACGTCGAGGCGATGGTCGGCCACACGCACCTGCGCGGCTACGGCGACATCGGCCCCGAGTTCATCGGCGAGACGCTCTCGAGCGATGGCGTTTCCGGCGTGCAGGGCGCGCTGGCGATTGCGATGGCGCTGCGGCATCGCGATCGAACCGGCGAGGGCCAGCTCATCGAGCTCCCGCTGACCGAGGGCTTCATCCCCACGTTCGGCGAGTACATCTTCGACTACACGATGAACGGTCGCGACACGCCGTCGCAGGCCAACCGCCACCGCACCCACGCGCCGCACAATGTCTACGCGACGCGTGGCGACGACGAGTGGGTCGCCATCGATGTCGCGACCGACGAGGAGTTCCGCGCGCTGTGCACGGTCCTCGGAAGCGACGCGCTCGCGGCCGACGAGCGCTTCGCGTCCGTCGAGGGGCGGCTCGACTCGCGCGACGAGCTGGACGCGGCGCTGCGGCCGCTCGTCGCCGAGTGGACGAAGGACGAGCTGTTCCACGCGCTCCAGCGGGCCGGCGTCGCCGCGGCGCCGCTGCACACGCCGCTCGATGCGCTCGCGGATCCGCACCTCGAGGCGCGGGGGTTCTTCGAGGCGATCGAGGTGCCCGGCATCGGGACGCACCGCTATCCCGGGATCACGATCAAGATGGCGAACACGCCCAACGCCGTGCGCACGCCGCCGCCGAAGCTCGGCGAGCACAACGAGGCGATCTACCTCGACATGCTCGGCTACACGCGCGAGGAGCTCGACGCGCTCGAGGCGCAGGGGATCGTGGGGACGCGGTACCCGGAGTCGCTGCTCCGCTGGCCGGGTGAGCCGGCCTCGGCGGGCCGCTAGCCGGACTTCGGGGGGCGGCCAGCGCCGGTCGGGCCGGCGAAGGCCTGCGCGATCTGCAGGAACTCCTCGGCGGCGCCCTCGGTGTATTCGAGCGCGGTGTCGGTGTAGTGGATGCGCTGCGTGACGACGCGGCAGAAGTCGCCGGCGGCGCCGGTGATGCGGTTCGCGGCGTCCTCGGGGCCCCAGGTCCACGTCGCGCCGGAGGGGGCGGTGAGCTCGACGTAGAGCGGCTCCGGGTTCGGGTCGAGGCCGCGGTTGCGGTAGGCGAAGTCTCGCGTGGCGTAGCCGATGTGGGCGATGTTGCGCAGCCGATCGCTGTCGACCGGGGTGACGCCGGCGGTCTCGATCGCGTCGAGGCCGTGCGACCAGGCCTCCATCAGCCGGGCCGTGGTGAAGGATCGGACGCTCATCGTGTTGCCGGCCCAGGGCAGCCGGTCGCGCGCGTCGAGCGGCCGGAGGGCCGCCGCGAGTCGAGCGCGCGACTCACGCCAGAAGGTGAGCAGTTCCTCGATGGAGAGCGAGCGCGCGTCGAGCTGGCCCGCGCTGAGCACGCCGTCGCCCTTGCGCCCGTCGCTCGAGGGGTAGGCGCCTGTCTCCGCGATGATGGCCGCCGTGCGGTCGAGCTCCGCGAGGTGGGAGATGCAGTCGCGCATCAACCAGCCCTCGGCGGGTGAGGGCGCGTTCCAGCGGTCCTCGGGAGCGTCGCGGACCGCCTCGTCGAGGTAGTCCTGCTCCGCGACGAGCTCGGCGATCAGTTCGTCCATCGGGGCCTCCGACGCGCAGCCTATCGCGCCGCCCGAGGTAGCGTCGGTCCGACCGAGGTCAGTCGAACTCGGAGCGGACGTCGCCCTCGCGGCTGAGGTAGAGGCGCGAGCGCTCGTAGTCCTCGTCGCTGATGTGGCTTGCCGAGTGGAGGTACTGGAGCACCACGTCGAGGGTGAGGATCGAGTGCAGGCGGACGCCGAGCATGCGAAGGCGGCCGGCCGCCCCCTGCTCGCGGTCGATGAGGACGACGGCGTCGTGGACGCGGAGGCCGGCCTCGCGGAGGCGCTCGACGGTCTCGACCAGCGAGCCGCCGCCTGCAGCGAGGTCATCGACGATCACGGTGCCCTGCCCGGGGGTGTAGATGCCCTCGATGTGCGAGGCGTTGCCGGCGCTCCCGGTGCGCGGCGGGCGGACGTAGAGCAGCGGCGAACCCGTCTCGAGGGAGAGCGCGGTGGCGATGTGGAGGCCGCCGATTGGGACGCCGGCGATCGTCTCGAACGGCTCCACCTGGCGGTTGCGCATCGCCTGGCCCATGCGCAGCTCGTCGGCGATCAGCTGCGCCGTGCGCTGCAGATCGGCCGGTCGGGAGATCAATAGCTTCGCGTTCACGTAAACGGGGGAGTTGCGGACGGTGCGGCCGAGCGTGTAGTCGCCGAACTGGATCGAGCCGAGCTTCCAGAGCGCCTCGGCGAGCCAGAGGCGGCCGTGGAGCTGGCTGAGGTCCCGCTGGTCGCTCACTGGCGTCGCCGTTCCCATGCATCCGGGTTCACGAGGTGGGCCGGCTGCCGACCGGCGATCGCGTCGAGCGCGCCCGTTACGGCCAGCTCGGCCATCTGGATCCTCGTCTGTAGTGTCGCGCTTCCGAGGTGGGGCGCAATCGTGAGGTTGGGCGCGTCGAGCAGCGGGTCGTCCGGGGGCAGCGGTTCCGGCACCGTGACGTCGATCGCGGCGCCGCCGATCGCGCCGCCCTCGAGCGCTTCGCACAGCGCTTGCTGGTCGACGAGTCCGCCGCGTGCGGTGTTCACGAGGATGGCGTGCGACCGCATCGCCGCGAACGCGCCGGCGTCCAACATGCGCTCGGTCTCCTCGGTCAGCGGCGCGTGGATCGAGACGAAGTCGGAGCGCGCGAGCAGATCCTCGAAGCTGACGAACTCGCCCGGGAAGTCGGGCTTGGCGCCGTGGCCGCAGTAGAGCACCGTCATCTTGAACCCCGCGGTGCGCTCCGCCATCGCGCGGCCGATGCGGCCGGCGCCGACGATGCCGAGCGTCGCTCCGGTCACGTCGGTGCCGAGCATCCAGGTCGGGTTCCACTCGCCCCACTCGCCATCGCGGATCGCGCGCTCCACCCTCGGCAGGCGGCGCGCGGCGGAGAGGAGGAGCGCCCACGCCTGGTCGGCGGTGGCGTCGGTCAGGACGCCGGGCGTGTTTGTCACAAGGACGCCGCGTTCGGTCGCGGCCGGGACGTCGATGTTGTCGTAGCCGACCGCCATCTGGGCGATGACGCGCAGCCGTGGCGCCTGGTCGAGCACGGCAGCGTCGACGTGGTCGTTGATCATTGTGATCACCGCGTCGGCCTCGGCCAGGTGCGCCTGCAGCGCGGCGGGCGGGGGCGGGTCTCGGTCCGGCCAGAGGTCGACCGTGCAGCTCGATTCGAGGCGGCGCAGCGGCTCCGTGCCCGGCAGGGCCCGGGTCACGAAGAT
>JANQNP010000106.1 GCA_028279505.1 Dehalococcoidia bacterium | reverse complement strand
GACCGACGAGCTCAGCGCCGCGGTCGACGCCGGCCTCGCGACCTTCCATCGCTGTGACGGGCGCGACGTCCACCCGGCGCACCGTGAGGCGCACCGTCGCGGGTTCTGGACCGAGGGCCATCTGCTGGTCGCGTTCATCGAAGGCTTCTGCGTCTTCCCCGACGGAGAGCTCGAGGGACAGCCGGCGGAGCTGATGCCGTGGTGGCGCGAGGCCTTGCTCGAGCTCTACCGGCTTCGCGACGACGCCACCCGCCAGTACCGGCGGGCCTACATCAGCGTCCCGAAGAAGAACATGAAGACGCTGGGCGCTTCCTGGATCGGCCTGTACCACACGGTCGCCGATCCGGAGCCGACGCCGCTGGTGATCGCGGCGGCCGCCGGCGACGATCAGGCCGACCTCTCGTTCACCGCTGCGACGCGGACCGCCGAGGAGGGGCGGAGCGCGCGCGACGCGATGCCCGGGTTCAACCTCCGCGACCTCACCGAGCGGTGGGAGTCGGAGATCCTGGTCCCGGAGCGACCAGGCGCGAGGTTGCGTCGCGTCGCGTCGGGTGGCGGCAACCTCGACGGCCCGAACGTCTACGTCTGCGTAATCGACGAGCTGCACGAGTGGCGGACGCAGCGGAACCTCGACACCTATCGGGTGCTCAGCCAGGGCGGCACGCAGCGCCGACAGCCGCTGTTCATCCAGATCACGACCGCGGGCTGGGACCGGGAGTCGCTCTGCTTCCGCGTCTACACGCACGCGAAGGCCGTGCAGGCCGACCAGAGCGTCGACCCGTACCTCTTCGCCCTGATCTACGAGGCGCCCGAGGGCTGCGACCACACCGACCGCGCTGCCTGGGAGGCGGCGAATCCGGCCGCTGGCTACTCGGTGTCGTTCGAGCGCTACCTTGAGGACCTCTCGGACCCGGAGATGACGGAGGCGATCGCGCGTCGGTATCGGCTCAACCAGTGGACCGACACCGAGGAGATCTGGCTGCCGAAGCCCTGGGCTCAGTTCGCCTGGCCGAGGGCAGAACAGCGGATGCCGCGACCGACCGACATCGGCTCGGAGATCCGCACCGTCGCCGGCGTCGACGCCTCGACGCGGCGCGACTCGACGGCGGTCACGGTCTGGGAGCTCGAGGGACCGCTCGATGACCTGTGGGTGCGTTCCTGGTCGCGGGTCTGGGACCGTCCGCTGCTCCACGACGGCAGCTACGACGACACCTGGAAGCTGCCCCAGCAGCAGCTGAAGGCGCATCTGTACTCGCTTCATTTCGGGACGCTGAGCGGCTCGCCGGACGCGTTCTGGTGCGAGAGCGGGGTGTGCGTGTGTGGCTGCGGCTGGGCTCTGCTGCCGCTGCACCTGTTGGGGATCGGGTTCGACCCTGCCCGGATCACGATGCAGACGGACGCGTGGGAGGCGGACGGGCTCCCGATGCTGGAGGTCCCGCAGACCGACGCGCGGATGGTGCCGGCGTTCCAAACGTGGTTCGCGCTGCTCGATGGCGATCGCTTCCTGCACGACGGACAGGAGGCGGTGGCCCGGCACATCGCGAATAGCCAGGTGCGCGACGCCAGCTCTGGCGGACGCCGGCTCGACCGGAGGCGCTCGAGTACGAGGCTCCCCAACGACGCCGGCATCACCCAGGTGATCTGCTCGCACGTGGCGTCGGCGGCTGAGGAGCCGGACGGTCCATCGATTTACGAGACACGAGGGGTGAGGAGGCTCGGCGAATGATTGCCAGGTTCATTGCGTGGTTGCTGCGCGGCGCTGCTGCGTTCGGCCGATGGGAGATCAGGTGGGCGCGCGCCGTGCTCTTCTGGCTCCTGATTCCTGAGCCCTGGGCGGCGTCTGCAGGCCGGTTCGCCGGCGACTGGCTACCTCGGGGAGCGCGGCTCGCGGCGACGGTAGTGCTGTGGATTCCAGCTCGGGTGTGGGCGACCGCTTGGGCCGCGGCTCGCAGAATCGTTCAAATAGTGAGATCTAGTGCACAATATGTGCGGAGGTCAGCGAGCGAGCGGACGGTGATCGGGGTGCTCGGGTTACTCGCTCTGTGCACGGGCGTCGGGCTCATCGCGGCGCCGGTCGGGCTGATTCTCTGGGGGACGGTGCTCCTGGCGGTGGCGGCGCTGCCGGAGCTCTTGCCGCGTTTGCGGCGGAGGGCGTAGCCGATGCCGACCGTTGGGCTCTTCGAGCGGCTGCTCGCGCCGGCCGACACGCTGCCGGCGACCGATCGCTTCTGGTACGGGGAGCTCGGCGAGACGCTGGACAACCCCGCCGGCATCAAAGTCACGCCGGAGAATGCGCTGCAGATCGCGGCGTTTCACGCGGCGGTGAAGGTTCGCTCAGAGGACATCGCGAGCTTGCCGTTGCCGCTGTTCCGTCGCCAGCCCGACGGGCGCGGGAAGGACCGCGTGACAGACCACGCGGCGGCCGAACGAATGTCCTTCGGGCCGAACGAGTGGATGACGCCCTTCGAGTATCGCGAGCAGGTCGAGGTTCACTGGGCCATCCGCGGCAACGCCTACGGTCGGATCCTCAACACGCCGGCGGGTGAGTTCGACGGGGTGATCCCTCTGAACCCCGCGCGGATGACGGTTGAGCAGCTCCCGTCGAGACGGCTGCGCTACACGTACCGCGACCGAGACGGGCACGAGCACGTCTTCGTCCAGGACGAAATCGATCACCACCGGAACATGACCCTCGATGGGATTGTGGGGTTGTCGCTGGTCGGCCTGGCCAGGCGCTCGCTGGGGCTGACGGTGGCCGCCGAGGAGTACGGTGCTCGCTCCTTCAAGAACGATCCCCACCTGTCGGTCGTGCTGAAGCACGACAAGGTGCTCAGCGATGACGCCAACAAGCGGATCGCCTCCTCGTTCCGAGACGCCCGCACCGGGCCGGACGCCGCTTGGACGCCGGCGGTGATTGAGGAGGGGATGGACCTGACGACCGTCGGGGTGACGTCGAAGGATGCGCAGTTCCTCGAGACGCGCGATCACCAGCTGCTCGACACTGGGCGCTGGGTGCGGATGGCGCCGCCGAAGCTGGGCGACTACTCGAGGGCAACGTACGGCAACGTTGAGCAGGCGCAGATCAGCCACGTCGGTGACGTCGTGCGGCCCGGCGCCGAGCGGCGAGAGCAGTCGCTCAATCGGGCGTGGCTGACGCAGCGCGAGCGCCGCGAGGGGCTGTTCTTCGAGCACCTGCTCGAGGGCGCGCTTCGCGGCGACATCGAAACCCGGTACAAGGCGTACCAGATCGCCGTGCTGACCGGCTGGATGAGCCGGAACGAAGTCCGGAACCTCGAGAATCTGAACGCCGAGCCGGGGCTCGACGAGCTGCTGGTGCCGATGAACATGGCCAACGCTACGGACGCCGGCGGCGGGCAGGCGCTCGCGTTCCTGCCCGGGGGACCCCAGCTGGTGGACCAGCGGGCGATGAGCTCGGCGCGGATGATCGTCGAGGAGGTCTCCGCCGGCGTCGTCCGCAAGGAGGTCGCCGCGGTGACCCGGATCGCGCGGAAGCACGCCGACAGCGAAGCGGCATTCCGTGAGGAGCTCGAGTCGTTCTACGACGACCACTACGAACATGTGTCGAACGCCCTGCAGCTGCCACCTCGAGCGGCGCGGTCCTACGTGGACGCGCAGCGGGAGGCGGTGGTCGACGGCGGGGTCGCTGTGACTGAGCGATGGAACGAGGAGCGACCAGCCGAGCTGGTCACGCTGGCGATAGGGACGGTGACTGCATGAGCGATCGAGCGTTTCTCGCACAGGCGCTGCGCGCGCCCTGGTCGATCGAGCCGAACCGCGGACGAGGCGTCGTTGGCGACCTCCTCCGTCAGATGCACCGGATCGTGGACGAGGGCGAGCTCGGGGCGCCTGCCGGCGAGCGGTTCGCCGCGCAAGTCCGGGACGGGTGGCCGACGATCGGCCTGGTGCGCGCCCTCGAGGACGGGCTTGTCCCGCCCGGGTTCGACATTCGGTCGGCGTCGCCTGGCCTCGAGTTCCTCGCCGGCGTGCGCGCGGACGACGTCGACTCGGATGCGCTCGTCGAGTTCTGGGAGAGCGACGACACCATCGAGGATCTGCAGCGCGAAGAGGCCGAGGCGGTCCCGGCGAGCATCAGACGGAAGTCGGGCGCTGTGGCCGTGGTGCCGGTGATGGGGCCGATCTTCAACCACGAGAACTGGCTCACCAGGTGGGCGGGGTTGCCGAGCTACGACGGCCTCGTACGGACTCTGCGACAGCTCGTCGGGAACGACGGGGTGAAGGCGATCGTGCTGCGGTTCGACTCGCCGGGTGGGATGTCGGAGGGCGGACACGAGGCCGCGCTCGAGCTGCTGGCGATGCGCGACCAGAAGCCGATCGTTTCCATGATCGACCCGAACGCGCACTCCGCAGCCATCCACCTGGCGGCGATGACTTCGGAGATCGTGATCACGCCCTCCGGCTCAACGGCGTCGATCGGTACCTGGCTGCTCTACGTGAACGAACAAGGCTGGCTCGAGCAGGCCGGCCTCGAGGTCGAGATGATCCGCAACCCCGAGCGCAAGGCGGAGGGGAACCCCTGGGAGCCGCTCACGGACGAGGCCCGGGCGCACCTTCAGGCGGAGATCGATCACTTCTCCGACACATTCCGGTCCGACGTCGCGAAGGGGCGAGGCGTGTCGGTGGCCACCGTCGCCGAGCAGTTCGGGCAGGGGGCGACGATGCTTGCGCGCGACGCCAAGGCGGCGGGCCTGGTCGATCGGATCGCGACGTTCGCGCAGACCCTTGAGCGGCTTGGCGCCGTCGAGCAGACGAACGTCGGCGACGAGGCCTCGCGCTCCTCGGCTGACCTCGAGACGAGGCGGCGTCGCGCTCGAGCGAACGCGCTCGCCGCGGGCGACTAGGGCACGAGCTTGCTGGCGATGTAACCGGCGACGACCAGGCCAACGGTGAAGACCATCCAGAACAGACCCTCCGAGTACACCTGGATGACCTGCACGGCGCTGATCTCGAGGCGCGCCTCCTCCGCGTCGGCGAAGGTGCTCGAGGTGTTGACCGCGATGAGCACGAGGGCGATCGCTCCCGCGACCCCGATGATGACGCGGGCAGCCAGCGCGAGCTGTGAGAGCGGGGTCTGGGCATCGGCGGAGTCAGGTGGGCTCGTCTCGCCGGCTTCCCGGCGAGCGCGAGCGGCCGCGATCCCTGTGTCGGCCGGGCTGTCTGTTGGCTGGGTCATACGTCACCTCTCCCTGACGGGAGCCTACGGCAACCTCGGTTGCAGATGTGTATGAGGCGCCGGTCAGCCCGACATGTAGGTGAGGACGGCGATCGCGGCTGAGACCAGCGTCCCGAGCGCGATCGCGAATGTGAAGAGGACGTTGAGGCGGTTGTGCATCGAGCACTCCCTCCGGCGCGGCCCCTCCGTGGGCCGATCGCCTGAATGAGCACTCGACCGGGGACCCTAGAGCGCCCCTGTCGGGTGAGACAGCGTGAAAACGATGCAAGCTCCGGCTGACTTCTCTAGGGCAGAGGTGAGCGGCAGTGCCACCTCAAGTCGGCCGCTGAACCCCCAACAGGTCCGCCTGCCCGGAAGCAGGCTGGTTACAACGATAGCAATATCCTGCAGATCCCACCACCGGCCAGTTGACCTGCATAAGCACTTGATCGTTCAATGGACTCAAGCCGCCCAAGGCGACCGACTCCGTCGAGATCGGAACCGCTCGCACCGGCGAACTAGTACCGGCCCCGACAGCGCCCAGGACTCGGTCGAGATCCAGGGACGCGCCGAGGGCGACACGACCAGCGGGCATCAGTCGATCGCCGCGCAGCCGTACGAACCGTGGAGACACGGGGCGTTCGGGGCGCGGCTTTTTCGTGCTTCCCACGCCTCGGCAGCAGGGGAGCGACGATGGATCTTCGGGATCTGCTGAGGGAGCGAGCCGAGCTCAGCGCGGAGCAGACGGCGCTCCTGGCGGACACGCAGGAGGACGGCAGCCTTTCGGAAGAGGCGCAGGCGCGCGACGACCAGATCAACGACCGCATCGAGACGTTGAACGACACGATCGGTCGGATGGAGCAGGCGCGCGAGAATGAGCGGCTCGCCGCCGGCGGGGGGCAGCAGGGCAACGCGACGACCGAGGCGCTGAACGACGAAGACGAGGACGACGAAGACCCCGACGCGAGCCGGATCGCCGAGTTCCTGGCGCGTGACCAGGGCTGGAACCACATCGGCGAGATGCTCCAGGCAGTCGCGGCCGTGGCGAAGGATTCGTCAAACCGCGACGGACGGTTGGTCGCCTCGGATGCTGCTGCCGGCATGGGCGCGACCGTGCCCGCAGACGGCGGGTTCCTGATTCAGACGCAGTTCTCAGACGACCTGCTCCAGCGATCGCGTGAGGAGTCCGTCCTCTGGACGGCGGCCGCGAACATCCCGATCGGTGAAGGCTTCGATCGCCTCGAGGAGCCCTACATCGACGAGACGAGCCGCGTCGAAGGGTCGCGTGGCGGTGGCGTCCAGGTGTACTGGGCCGACGAGGCCGAGCAGGTCCCGGACTCGCGCGTGAGGATCGCCGAAAACGAGCTGAAGCTCGAGGAGATCGTCGGGGTCTCGTACGCGACACGACGCGCCCTTCGCAACGCCGTCGCTCTGCAGGCGCTGATGCTCGAGGAGTTCCCGGCCGAGTTCGCGTTCAAGCTCGACGATGCCATGTACCGCGGGAACGGTGCCGGCAAGCCGCTCGGGATGCTCAACTCGCCGGCGCTCGTTGAGGTGCCGATCGAGGACGGCCAAGAGCCCGGCAGCATCTACTCGCAGAACATCTCGAAGATCTGGGCGCGGGTGCCGGCGCGCCTGCGGCTGGTGGGCAACTGGTACATCAACCAGGAGCTCGAGCCCGACCTCGACGAGATGGCGCTCGACATCGGTACAGGCGGGGTCCCGGTCTACCTCCCGCCGGGCGGGTTCAGCGATGCGCCGTTCGGTCGACTGAAGGGCCGGCCGGTGATCCCGATCGAGCAGGCCTCGGGGCGGGGCGTCAAGGGCGACATCATGTTCGCCGTCCCGAAGCAGTACCGGACGATCGACCAGGGCGGGATCGAGACGCTCACGTCGATGCACGTCCGGTTCCTGACCCGGGAGCAGACCTTCCAGTTCGTGGCGATGGTCAACGGCCAGCCGAAGTGGCGGAAGGCGCTCACGCCGGCGAACGCGACGGACTCCAACTTCAAGCTCTCGCCCTACGTGACCCTCGCGGCTCGCCCGTAGCCGGCGGGATCCGCGCGAGCTAGCAGAGCAGAAGGAGCTCAGCACATGGACCTGATGCCCAAGACCCTCCCGGTCCCCGTCCTCTACCCGGACGCTGACCGCTACAACGGTGACCCGTCGACGGACGTCGTCAGCCTCAAGCTGTTCGGTCACGTGACGTTCCTGGTCGTCGAGGGCGCCGGCGGGACCGGCACCGCGGCGATCACTGCGCACGCCTGCAGCGACGTCGCCGGCAGCAACCCGGAGGCGATCCCATTCAACTACCGGATCGCGACGTCGCCCCCGACGTTCGGTGCGCGGACGACCGCCACCGCGGCGGGCGTGACGCCGGCGGCGGGCGCCAACAAGGTGACCGCGATCGAGCTTGACGCGGCGGCGTTGCCGGACACCAAGCCCTGCGTGTTCCTGACCCTCACCGAGGGCGTGGACAGCCCGGTCGACGCGTACGTCGAGGCGATCCTCAGCGAGCCCCGGTACGCGTCCGACAGCTTCGACGTGTCGCCGCTGGTCGACTAGCCGGCCGCCAATCAGCCCGTACGGGACGGGCTGCTGGCCCTCGGGGCGCCTCCCAACTCTCGGGGGCCAGCAGCGATCCCGGTGGAAGCGAAGGAGCTAGGAGATGGCACGGATCCGATCCGACCGGCGCGTTGGACAGCTGGCGTTCTACAACGGCAACCGGCTGCGCTTGGTGCAGGCGTTCGGTCCCGAGGTGATCGCGGACCGGGACGACTTCCAGTCGCTGCCCGTCGACGACACGACCGGTGACCCGACCGAGTGGGACCTGACCGTCGTCGAGGTGGGTGCCGGCACCTCGACGATGGCGCAGACGTCGCTCTCCGGCGGCGGCGTGGTGCTCACCACCGCGGCGAACGAAAACGACGGCCTGAACGCTCAGAAGAAGGGCTCCACGTACTCGCTGGCGACGGGGAACGAGCTCCACGGCCGGATCCGTCTCGGCGCGATCTCGGACGTCGACCAGACCGACCTGTTCGCCGGCCTCGCAGTCACGGACACCGACATCCTCGGGGGCGTCACCGACCGGATCGGGATCGAGTCGCTCGATGGCGCCACGCAGCTGTCGTTCGTCTGCGAGAAGGACGGGACCCAGACCCTCGTCGACATCGGCGACCTGGCGGATGCGACGCCGATCGAGGTGGAGTTCTACTTCCGCGCGGGCAGGGTCTTCGTGCTCGTCAACGGCACGCTCACCACGACCATCACCACCAACATCCCCGACGACGTCCTGATGCGGAAGTCGCTGCAGTTCCTGAGCGGCGAGGCGAACGCGAACACCGCGGTGATCGACACGTTCGACGTCACCCAGCTGGGACGCAACTAAGCGCCCCTCGAGGCGCGCGGAGGAGGCACGGCGATGCGAGAGGTACTGGAGGCCTGGCCCCGCGAGGGTCGCGGGGCGAAGACGACGCAGCATGAGTTCCGCCGGAGCGGAGCGACGCCCGAGCTCTCGGTCGATTGGGAAGACGGAGCGGCGACAGAGCTCGCCACCGAGGTGCCGACCGAGGTCGCTCCACAGGCGGCCGACGACCTCGAGACGCTCGGGCGGCAGGAGCTGTTCAAGCGGGCGAAGGACGTCGGCGCGAAGGTGAACGCGCGGGGCAAGAACGCCGACATCGTCGCGGAGATCCGCGCGCACCTGGCCGCGGCCGCGGAGTAACGCGCGATGCCGGTCGAGGTCACGACGCAGATGGCACGCGATCACGCCGAGACGGACGCCGACGACGCGGTGCTGCGGCGGCTGATCGACGCGGCCGAGCGCCAGGTGATCGCGATGCACGGGCCGCACGCCAAGGACGGCGTCACGGCGCAGCTGGAGGGCGGCGGTCCACGGATCTACCTCAGCCGGTCGATCTCCACGGTGACCTCGGTGACGGAGTGCGCCGGGATCGCCGAGACGGAGACGGTGCTCGCGACCGACGACTATCGGCTCTGGCACGGAGGCCTGACGATGCAGCGCCTGCAGAGCGGGACGAACCCTTCGGCGGTCTGGGCCGATCGCGTCGTCGTCGCGTACACGCCAGTCGACGACAGCGACGAGCGCGTGCGGGTGATCTTGGACCTGGTCAAGCTGCAGCTGGGCTACCAGGCGTCGCGGTTCGTGCGGGTCGGCGACCAATCAACGATCGAGCTGAACTACGAGCAGGAGCGGCGATCGCTGCTCTCATCTCTGCGCGAAGTGCCGAACGTCGGATGAGCACGATTACCAGCGGCCGCGTCCGCAGCCAGATGACGCACCGATGCCTGATCGAGCGGAACACCCAGACCGGGACGGACCCGCAGGGCAACGCGCTGGCGCCGACCTGGTCGACGCACCTGAGCGACCAAGCCTGCAAGCTCTGGCAGCGTCCGGACGACGAGATCATCGACGGCCGGCGGACCGTTGTCGCCGAGTCGATCCGCCTCGTGTTGCCGGTGGCCACCGACGTCACCGAAGCCGATCGGGTCAACGGCGTGACGGACCGTCGCGGCGCGACGGTGCTCGCCGGCGTGATGAACATCCGCTCGGTGGTGAAGAAGGCGAGCCACCTCGAGCTCAGCCTTGACGGAGCCGCGTGATGGGTGCGCGGCTGGACTGGCGAGGCGACGAGATCCTGAAGGCGGCGCGCCAGGCGCAGGTCGAGGCGATCGACGACGCGACCGAGGACGCGGTGGCGATCTCGCGTGGCGCGGCGCCGGTGGACACCGGCTTCCTGCGGGACCACATCCTCCCGATCCCGGCGAGACGCGGTCGCCGCGGTGCGAGCGGGGGCGTGTCGTCCGAAGCCGACTACACGCTCGAGCAGGAACTCGAGGGACCGAACCGCGGATTCCTGCGGCAGGGCGCCGACCAGGCATTCCCGCAGCTGCACGGGCACCTCAGACGTCGCTGGCAGCAGCGAGCGCCGCGATGAGCCCCACGGCGATCCCGGATCCACTGACGCCGCTGCAGGACGTCGCACAGGCCGAGGCGCTGGTCACCGCCCTGGTGCCGGCCGAGCGGGTCTACACGCACGAGCTGCCGGCGACGGAGTCGTCGCTGATGCCGCGCAACGCGGTCGTGCTGTCGCTGAACGGCGGGCCGCGGATGGCCGGCTACCAGGCGCTCGGCCGGCTGCGGGTTGAGACCAGATCCTACGCGGCGACGACTTACACGGCGACGGAGATCGATCGCGCGCTGCTGGCCACGTTCAAGGAGCTGTCTCGCCACGCCGTCGACGGCCTGGCACTGCTCCACAACCTGATCGTCGAGACCGGCGGGATCCCGCGCGTCGACCGCGAACTGGGGGACACCCACTACGTGTATCGGAGCTACCTGATGTTGGCGAGCGAGGAGGCCGTGGCATGAGCAAGCAGGTGATCTACCGGGGACCGGCGGACCGCCTCGAGATCCCGATCCCAGATGACGAGGCGGTGGTCCTCGAGCGCGACGGCGAAGCGGTCGAGCTGGCGGAGGACGTCGTCACCGAGCTGCTGCGGGGGGTGCGTCCGGGCACACGGCTCCTCGAGGTCGACGGCCAGCTGCTCGGTGACCCGAACCCGTACCCGGTGCCGCCGCCGGCGACGTCTGCCGAGGCGAGCGAACCGAAGTCGAAGCCGGCGCGCAGCCGGCGCGCAGCGAAGGGATAGGCCGTGGGCGCACTCGAGGTATTCAGCGGCGGAGCTCAGGTCTACTACGCCGCCGTTGCAACGGCGTTCGCGAACCTCGCCGACGATCCCGGCGCCGGGTCGTGGACCCTGCTAGGGACGGTCGGCAACAAGGGCCTCAGCGAGGACGGGATCACGCTCCGGCACAACCAGGAGATCGTGACAGATCCGTTCCGGTTCCTCGGGAGCACGGGGCCACGGAAGGCTGCCCGGACTCGCGAGGACGTCGAGCTCGAGTTCGTGCTCGCGGACCTGGCATCGGTCGCGTACGCCCGCGCGCTCAACGGGGCGTCGCAGACCGTGACCGACACGGCGGCGGGCGTCGGCGCCGCCGGCAACAAGAACTTCGATATGCAGCGCGGCCTGGTGGTCGACGAGTCGGCCTACATCGTCAAAGCCGATCCGGGTTCGACCGAGCTCGCTGCAGGTGCGATCCAGTGGGACATCCCGATCGCTGTCCAAGTTGCTTCGCCCGAGGTGGTCATGGTCAAGGGCGCCCCTGGTGGGCTGCGCTTCACGTTGCGACTGCTCGAGGACGCAACGCTCGGCTTCGGGAAGGTGCGGATCGAGGACCAGGAGGCCTCCTAGCCCCGGAGGCACTGTCGAGAGGGAGGCACTGCGGTGAACTCGACGCCTGAACCAGGCCCGCTGTTCGACTTCACGACCGAGGAGCAGCGACCGTTCATCCGGATCGACGGCGAGCCCTATGCGCTGGCCCGACCTGACGATCTCAGCTTGTCGGCGCGGCACGAGTTCAACGAGCTGTGGGCTCGGGTACTCGAGCTCGAGGGGTTGCGTCAGCCGACGAAGGAGGAGCGCCGGAGCCTCCGCAACCTGCGACGGCGGAAGAAGCTTGACCCGGAGGAGGAGGCGGAGCTCGAGCGCCTCGAGGAGGTGAGGCTGCCGACCGATCGCGAATCGCGCGAGTACCAGAGCCGATGCCGGCGTCTCGCCGAGCTCGTGCTCATCGACTGTCCGACTGACGCCATCGACGGGTTGAAGACCGCCAAGCAGCAGATGGTGGTGGTCGCTTTTTTTGCCGAAGCCGCCAAGACGCACCCGACGTGGGAGTTGACGATGCGGATGGCGGCTCACATCGCGATGACGAACGCCGAGCCATCGCCAGACTCCAGGCCACCTACCACGGAGATCCCGAGCGTTGGCTGAGGATGCCGCTCTGGCTGTTGCGCCTGTACGCGTCGGAGCTGCCGGCGACCCATGCCGAGGCTGCGCTGCGGGCGTTGAGCGTCCAGCGGGTCGCCTGGGCGGGCGGCAGCGAGTCGGAACGCCAGGTGCGCGCCTGGCAGCGGCAGGCCGGCCAGCGCTCGGCCTCAGCGCAGGCCGTGACGCTGGAACGCCTCGAGGCGCTCGGCATCACCATCGAGCGGGTGCCGGCGCGGCCGCGAAACTAGGAAGCCGGTTGCCGTGGTAAGCGCCCTGATCGCCGGGGGAACCGCGTCCCTCGGCGAATCGGTCCTCGAGCTGACGACGGACGATCAGAAGCTCGACAAGGGCCTCTCTGATGCTGAGAAGAAGGCGAAGCGTTGGGGGCGCGTCGCGGCGGTCGCCGTGGCCGCCGGCGCGATCGGATTCACGGCATTCGCGGCCGGAGCAGTCTCCGCCACCTCGACGGCAGAGGAGGCGGCGAACGCCAGCGCCCAGGTGTTCGGTGAGGCCTCCGAGATCATCACGGCCTTTGGAGAGGACTCGGCCCGGTCGGTTGGGCTCTCCTCTGCCGCGGTGGACGCGTACGCGGCATCGCTCGGCGACGTCTTCAAGGCGACGGGGCTGACGCGGCAGGAGACCGCCGGCCTGTCGCTCGACATGCTGAAGCTCGCCGCGGACCTGGCGTCGATCAAGAACCTCGACATCCCCGAGGTGCTCACTGGGATCCAATCCGGGCTGCTCGGCGAGGCCGAGCCGGCGCGCCGGCTCGGAGTGGTCTTCAACGCGACCACCGTGGAGGCGAAGGCGCTCGAGCTCGGATTGGGTGACGTGCACGGCGAGCTCACCGAGGGCGAGAAGATCCTCGCCCGGTACCAGATCTTCCTCGATCAGACGTCGGACTCGCAGGGCGATTTCCAGCGGACCGCGGGCGGGGCCGCGAACCAGGCCCGGATCCTGGACGCGCAGTTCGAGGAGCTGCAGATCAACACCGGCCAGCTGCTGCTCCCGGCGTTCACGCTGCTGCTGACCGGGATCAACGACGTGACCGGCGCATTCATCGCGATGGACCCCGCGACCCAACAGGCCGTGTTGGCGATGGCCGGGATGGCCACGGTCGGGCCGGCGGCCGCGCTGGCGTACACGCGCCTCGGGGGCGCGGCTGGGAGTGCGACGACAGCGGTCCGGGCGCTGAACTTCGCGATGCTGACGTCACCGGCCGCCATTGCCGGAATGGTCGCTGCGCTGGCGGTTGGGGTCGTGATCTACGACCGCCTGCGCGACTCGGCGCGGGAGGCTCGCCTCGAGCAGGAGAAGCAGGCGGAGATCGCGGACCTCCTCGCGAACAAGACCGACGCTCAGATCCGAGCTGATATCGCATCCCTCGAGGCGCGGCGGGAGCAGCTCGAGATCGATGCGGCCAAAGCGCGCGCCGCGATTGACGAGACTCGCTTCGCGACGTTGGAGCAGGTTCGTGCCTGGGCGGCTGCCGAAGATGCGGTCGACGCCGTGGACGCGAAGATCGAGACGCTGAACGGCGCACTCGCCGAGTCCCGTACCCGTGCCAATCAAGCCGCGGTTGCCCAGGAGCGAGCCGGCGTCACGGCAGAAGGGATGGGCGACTCCCTCGCCGACGCGGCGGAGGACGCGTCAGACCTGACCCGCGAGCTCAGCGGCTTGAGCTCGCAGACGCTCGCAACCGCGCTCGCGACGCAGCTGCTCGATTCCAACCTCGATGACGGCGACTTCATGCTGCAGTTCGAGGCGTTCGCGGACCAGCTGAGCCAGCTCCTGGCGCGCGAGGCGGAGGTCGAAAACCTGGCCAACGCCCTGCTCTCGTTCAACGAGATCGCGGAGGACGCCGGCGAGGAGACGAAGGAGCTGACGGGCGCCGTCGAGGACCAGGCAGACGCCGCGAAGGACACAGAGCGCGCGCTGCGCGACGAGATCCGGGCGCGGAACGAGCTGCTCGGTTTGCAGCAGGGCGCGAACCGAACGCTCCTGGACCGGGCACGATCGAACATCACCGACCTGCAGAACGCGGCGATCAGAGCGGATCCGTCCCAGCTGACCGATGACTTCTGGGCGGCGTTGGCGGAGCAGCAGCGGCTCGCTCGGGTCGCGTCCGAACGCCTGGCGGCGCCTACGCCAGGAGCACCACAGTTCATCCCCGGGGCTCCGGACTTCGTCAATCTGCCGGCTCTCCAGGCCGCCGACTTCGCCACTGCGCCGACCGAGACCCTCTTCAACTACGGGACGATCAACCACAACCACTTCTACGGCGATGCGGCAGGGGATGAGCTTCCGACCGAGGGCGACCTGGCGGCGACGGCATGAGCGACCCGACGCCGAAGAGCTTCGACGGATTCTCACTGACGAGCGGCGGTCTTTTCGGCCACTTCTCCCGGTCGGGGCGTCCGTTCGATCGGGAGGCGGAGCCGGTGCCGGTGAGCGTCGCCGGCAGCTTCCCGCGGCTCCCGAGGACCAGGAAGGTCGCGCGGACGTTCCCGGTGCACGTGCTCGTCGAGAGCGGCGACATCCACACGCAGATGGCGCTGCTGCAGCAGAAGTTCGCCACGGAGCTCACCGCACCGCTGATCGTGGATTGGTTGGGTGAGGACCGTGCGATCGACTGCACGGTGCTGCGTGCCATCCAGCACGCCGAAGGCATCCCCAATCAGTTCACCGCGATCCTGCACGCGCCCGATCCGCGGTGGCGGTCGGTGAGCGCCGTCGAGACGGTGACGAACGTCATCACTTCCGGCCAGGCGTTCAATGTCACGAACCTGGGGAACGCCGACGAGGACCGCGCGGTCATCCGCGTGCGACCGACGAACCTCAAAGAGGAGCAGGGCGAGGACTTCCGCTACTACCGCGAGATCATCATCGCGAACGTCCAGGACCGGATCTTCGGCGACTACGCGATCGAGATCACCGATGGCGGCTGGGATCACGCCGCCGAGGTAGCGGCCGGCCGCGCGCTCGCGAACGGCAACGACATTCGAGTGCTCCTCGACGGGGTCCCGACTCCGTGGTGGTCGGAGAACCTGAACAACGCGGCGACGAAGATCTGGAGCAACATCAGCCTTTCGCCGCGGCGGACGGCGAAGCTGCTGAACGCGATCACCGCGGTTTCGCCGGCGGACGGTGAGGACCTCACGTTCGAGCCAGGCGACGGCGCCGACCTGCCCGACGCCGGCGTGATGCGGTTCGGCGACGAGGTGATCCGGTGGTCGAGCAAGGACCGCGACACGGTCAAGGGGATCGTGCGCGGCGACCGCCACACGGCCGCGGCGGCGCACGCCGCGGGCCTCGAGGGGTTCTGGGTCGAGCGGCGGATCCAGCTGCTCTACGGCTACTCCGACGCGACGGCGCCGACGCCGCGGCCGGACCTCGAGCCGCTGATCGACCTCAGCGCCTCGACGAACGACTCGCACGTCTGGAACGAGTTCTACGACGACGACAACCCGGCTCGATCGATGGCGTGGGCGCGGGTGGTGCGAGACCGCGACAGCCAGGCCAGCCGGCTGCTGCTGCCCGAGGGATCGCCGGCGACGTCGATCGCGTTCGAGTACCAGGAGGACGGGCCGGAGGCCGGCAAGCCGAACGTGAACACGCTGCACCGGCGGTTTCCCTCGGGTCTGGCGAACGCTGGCGGCGGCAATGCGTTGAGCCTGACCCGCGCGATCGACGACACGCTGGCGCTCAAGATTCTCGGCCGCGACAACGACGGGAACGAAGAGGAGCTGTCCGCTGAGGGCGGACCGGTGGCGTCGGGGACGCTGAACATCGGCGAGCCGGCGTCGCCGATCTTCGACGTCGACCTCTACGTGCGAACGCAGATCGTTGAAGGCAACCCCGAGGGTGCCGCGACGGCCGATCTTCAGATCGGCGTGACGGCGTACGACGACACCGCCCAGCAGTTCACCGCCCCGGCGGACTTCATCTGTATTGGCGTCCAGTGTCGACTTTGGCTGCAGGGCTCCACGACGCTCCAGATCCTGTGCCGCCTGATGTCGGACGACTCGGACACTCCGGGGACCGCGCTGACCTCTGAGGAGTCGACCGGCAACATCGTCGGCCCGGAAGCCGAGCCGTCCTGGCGGACCTTCAAGTGGGACGACCCGGTCGACCTGTTCAGCGGCGAGAAGTACTGGCTGGACTTCCGCCAGAACAACCCCATGGCGGCGGCGGTGCTCAACGGCTTCGCGCAGGTTTACCCGGGCGGTATCCAGCTGAACTCTGGTGTTCTGCAGATCGACAAGGTGGGTCAGTTTCGGCTGATCGGCCTCGACGCTGAGACCCTCGGCTCGTTCGCCAAGGCGACGGACGGCGACCAGGTCACCGCCGACGCGATCACAGCGACGCTCGACAGCACGAAGACGCCATACCTCAACATGCTCGCCCGCCGTGACGCCTACTGGATGGACGGCGTGCTGGCGTCCTCGGCGACCGGCCAGCAGCTCGTGCTCGCGGTGCTGATGGAGCTGAACGAAGAGCTCGAGATCGACGTCGGCGCCCGCACGGTGCGGAACCTCACGACCGATGAATCGATGCCGTGGGCGGTCACGCCCTCGGACCGGCAGCGCTGGCTGACGATTCAGCCGGGCGTCAACGAATTGACCTGGACGGAACCGGGACTCGACGCCGTGACGGTGGACGTCGACGTCGTCTCGCGGTGGGAGTAGGAGGCTCTCGGATGGAGCTGCAGGAAGCGCTGAGCGGGGTTGGGAGGGCTGTCGATGGTCACGTCGACGCGCGAGTCGCTCCGCTCGAGGAACGTATGGCCGACGCGGAGCGCCGCCTCGCGCTGGCCGAGGAGCACGAGCACGAGGTGCCGAAGCCGCCGGCGGATCTGCGCTACGGACACCGCGAGGACCCGCAGGCGATCGACGCATCGAGCCTCTACGCGGATCTCCCGCCGCTCCGCGTCCTCGGGCAGGTTTGGAACCGCAACGGGAACGGTGGCAGCGTCCCGCGCTCTCAATTGCCGACCTGGTGGACCCAGGGCGAGTGGAACGGCCGCGGCCTCTACAACCTGATCGTCGAAAACGACACCTCGCGTCAGGTCGCGGTCTACGCCCATCGCGTCTCCGAGTCGATGGACCTGATCGACGTCGGCTTCCGCGGCTTCGCGGGACCAGGCGTCGACGACCGTGGCCACATCGGCGTCGTCGACCGTGACCGGACGCGCCGGATGCGCGCGATCAACGTCGACATCGAGGACGCCGGCGAGCACGGGCTCGAGGCGCGAGGCGAGGTCCGCGGTGGCCACATCCGCGCGCGGGGTGTTGCCTACGCCGGCAACCCGACCGCCGGTGACGTCGTCGAGGACCTGATCCTCGAATGGCTCGACACGGAGACCGACCCGCCCAACCAACATCACTGGGGGGCGATGAAGAGCGGCGGCGACGTCGTCGGCGCGGCGTTCCGCCGGGTGATCTTCCTGCGCGGCGCCGCCTGGACCGACCTCGGTGCGGTCCACACCTACGAGGACTGCCAGTTCCTCGACTCGCCGGGATGGGGCGTGCACCACGAGATCGACAAGTGGAACCGCGCGGAGGTGCCGCCGCTCCGGATCTCGTATGGGACGTTCCGCGGCAACTGCTCGGACCGCAGCTTCGGGAACCACCACTGGTTCAACTACCCCGGCACCGGCCGCGATCGCGGCGGGAACGGTAACCCGAGCCATGTGCAGCACGCCCACATCACCGCGCACATGGGCCAGGTGCAGGCGGACCATTGCCTGATCGACCTGAACGTCACCACCGAGGTCGGCTGGACGGAGTGGTCGGACAGCGGCCGGCGGAACGGCCAGTCGCCGCCTTCGGGCGTGCGCCAGACGTCGCTCGGCTCCCGCCTCGAGGACTCGCTCATCAGGGTGTCCTCCGAGCCTGACAAGCGCGTCGACGGGCTGATCGCGTGCTGGTCACACCCGGAGTGGAACACCTGGGAGCGGGTGCGGATCGAGCTCCCAGAACACCTCGCAGACGAGCGGCTGTTCATCGTTCGCGAGGACGGGACCTGGCGGCGTCTCAGGGCGCAGCAGTTCATCGAGGAGTACGCGCCCACCTGCGAGCTGGTGGCGGCGGCCTAGCGGCCGACAAGGAGGCAATGCCATGACGACGACCCTGATCGGCTCGAAGCGCCACCCGCGTGTCGCGCATCGTCGAGTGCCGCTGACCGAGCGTCAACGCGAGCTGCAGCTGCAGCGCGGGCTATGGGCGACAGAGCGCGGCGAGCGGCTCGCGCTCCCGGTCGACCGCCTCAGCGATCGCACCGTGTTCCTCGACCGGAAGCTCTGGCGGCGGACGCCTGGCCTCGGTGTGCACCGGCCGGGGGTGAAGGCTGGCCCGCCCGTCACGCACTGGCAGCGGCGCGTGCTGACGTTCCTCCGCGACCACGTCGACGAGTCGATCCCGAGCCGCTGGTACTACCTGGTGCTCGGTCACGACGTGCACGTCTCGGTGCGCGGGGACCTACACGCGCAGCACTGGCACCGCGGCTGGGCGGACCCGTTCACCGGCGAGCAGGAGGAGGCCCCGGACCCCAGCTTCGGCACGCTGCGGCGGACGCATTGGGTCGACCACGAGTGCCGTCTCGAGACGTGCCCGGCTCAGGCGCTCGGCCCATGGGAGACGGCGCTCTCGCTGCTGGGGAGCGAGGGCGGGTTCGTCGAACACTGCGGTTGGCTGAGCGGCGGGAAGGTCACCGACGCGTTCGTCTCCGAAGAGGTCGACGAGCTCTTCTCCGCGACTGCCTCGGAGTATGCCGATTTCGACTTCCACGAGGTGGGGACGTCGACGCAGGCGGAGAACAACAACGACACCGCGCTGATCGTGAGCAGTGGGATCGCGCGCGCGACCGGGACGCCGACGGACGCGGATCCGATCTATCGCAACGCGGGGACGATCACAGGGGACGCGACCGAGATATGGGAGGAGCACCTGCTCTCGAACAACCTGACCGGCCCTTCCGCGCTCGACCGCTCGCTGACCGGCGGTCAGGCGGTGAACGCAGCCGACCAGGTCACCTACACCCACTCGCTGACCAAGAACCCCGAAGCCTGAGTCGAGCACCTCGAGGAGACGAACGATGGCGAAGCACGTGCACGAAGGTGTCACCTACGCGCCGTATGGCGAGGGGTGGGCGCGCCGCTCCTCGGCCGATGACGAGTGGGAGCTGATCGACCGCGACGATGTCCCGCTCGACGTCCAGATCCAGGAGGCGGTCGTGCGCGATCGCCACGAGAATCCGCCAGCGCCCGTGCTCTCGGTCAAGCGGTTGCCGAACCCCACGCTCGACGCGATCGCGGAGGAGCTGGGACTCACGCCCGACGACCTGCGGCTGCGGACGAACGACACGAGCAAGCTCGGCACGAACGTCCGCGTGAGCGAGCGCCGGTTCAAGGCGATCGCCGAGGCGATGGGGATGACCGTCGGAGAGCTGCGTGCTCGCTTCGGCGGCCGCCACAAGGAGCTGCGCGACCCGAGCCGGCCAGGCGCCCTCTAGCAGCATGATCGCCCTCGAGTCGGTCGGAGAGGCGCGACAGGCGCGGTCGAAGGGCCAGCACCGCGAGCGGGACACGCTCGCGCCGGCGCTACGCGCACCCGAGGTGATCGGGCGGCTGCTGCACCTGCACGGACACGCGCTGCTCGTCACCCTCGACGTTGATCCGACCGACTGGGTCGAATCGCTGACCGGCTACCTCGCGATCGAAGCGACGACCGAGGCGAGCGGCCCGACCGGATGGATGGAGGTCGCGCGCGCCGAGGGTTGGCGCGGCGGCCGCACCCGCCCCGCCGCTCGAGGTGGCGGGCTCGCGATGCCGGCGTTGCTCTGGCGCCGCACCGGCTCGCGCGCCCCGAACGGGCGGGTCTTCCGCCGGTACCGCGTGCGGTACTCGCTCAGCCAGGCAGCGAGCGTGCGGGTCTCGATCGCGATCTCGACCGTCGACCTCGCGATCGACGCCCACCACTCGGTGGCCTACGAGGCTGGCGACATCGCCGGCGCGCTGAACGCGACCAGCGTCTCGGTCACGAACTTCACGACGTCGGGCACCGACCGCTACGCGGTCTGTCGAGCGGCCTGGAACGACACGTTCCCGGCGACGATCTCGAGCTTCACCTACGGCGGCACGACGCTCGGCGCCGAGCTCGGCAGCTCCTCGAGGACTGGCATGGAGCAGGCGGTGTACCAGCGGATCGCGCCGGCGACGGCGTCGAGCACCATCACCTGCACGCTGAGCACCGAAAACGACTCGCTCTTCGTGTCGGTGACCGCCTACTCCGGGGTCGACCAGACCACACCTGCACGCGCGCCGGAGGCCGCCAACGGCACGGGCGTGAACGTCGACGACACGATCACCTCGGCGGCTGACGAGCTGATCGACTCGTTCGCTCAGACCTTCGGCGGGGCGATCACCGCGGACGGGACGAGCCGGGTGAGCCTGGTGCTCGGGGGCGACTGGTCGACGCACCTGCAGACGGTCGTGGGCTCGGCGTCCCAGGCAGTCGGATTCACGGGCAACAGCGGCGAGCCGTGGACCCTGCTCTCGATCTCCATCAAGCCCGCGGCCGGTCCGCTCGAGATCGGGGTCGGCGGGAACCAGCCAGCGGCGACGGGCGGGCTCCTGATCGCCGCGGCGCT
>JANQNP010000104.1 GCA_028279505.1 Dehalococcoidia bacterium | reverse complement strand
ACGGCGGTCCTCGAGCGGCTCGACGACGCTGAGTACCGGATCAGCTACGCGTTCACAACGGAGGCGAGCGGGCAGTCGTTCACAGGGGCGCTGACCTGGATCCGGGCGGCGGACGGGCGCGAGCGGTTCGAGACGTCCTCCGAGCAGGGGGGCGAGCGGTTCCTGCTGGTGGTGATCACCGAGGCGGACGGCGAGCAGATCACGTGCTTCGACGTGGGCGGCTTCGAGAGCTGCTTCCGCGGCGAGGACGGGCCGTTCGCCGAGTTGCCGAACCCGACGGAGATCATCTTTCAGAACGTGATCGAGCCGGATCGGATCGATGGGGTTCGCGAGACGGAGAGCCGGACGATCCTTGGGATGGAGACGACGTGCTACGAGGTGGACGCGGGTGGCGGCACCTCGGAGGCGTGCATCGGCGAGGGGAACCTGCTGCTGTCAGCGAGCTGGCGGGCGCCGAACGGGGACGGCGGCGGCTTTGAGGCTTCGGAGTTCAGCACGACGGTGAGCGACGAGGACTTCGAGCCGATCGCGCCAATCGAGGGGTAGCGCGCCAGGCCTCGTGCGGTTGCCAGGCCTCGTGGGGTTGCCGGGCCTCGTGCGGTTGCCGCGCTAGGCGGCGAGGTCCGCGCCGAGGGCGGAGTCGACGAAGGCGGAGACGCGATCCTCGACGCCGGGGACGCCGCCTGCTTGCTGGAGCACCTTCGAGAGCGGCGGCATGAGCCATTCGGCGTCGACCTCGTCGCGCCGGCGGGGCTCGATGCCGTCGGACATGCCGGAGGCGCGGGCGAACATGCGCGCGCGGACGACGTAGCCGGCGAGCGAGTCGGGGTCGGGGAGCGCGTCCGGGTTGAGCTGGTGGTGGGCGACGGCGTCGACGAGGTCCTCGGGCAGGTTCCAGTGGGTCGAGAGCGCGCCGCCGAGCTGGGCGTCGGTGAAGCCGAGGACGGCCATCTCGGCCTCGGCGATGCTGACCTTCTTGCGCGCGGCGAGCGTGGTGACGGCCATCAGCTCGCGGGGGCGGTGCTGGTCGAGGGCGAGGCGGCCGATGTTGTGCAGGACGCCGGCGGTGAAGGCCTCGTCCATGTGGCGCCGATGGGCGTTGGCGAGCACCTCGGCGAGCATGCCGACGGAGACGGAGAAGCGCCAGAACCGCTGGGGGTCCATGTTCGCGGGCCGGTCCGGCAGCGAGTCGATCACGCACGAGGCGAGGGCGGCCGAGCGGACGGCGCGGAAGCCGAGCAGGACGACGGCGTCGCGGACGGTGGTGATCTTGCGCGGGTAGCCGTAGTACGCGGAGTTGGAGAGCCTCAGCAGCTTCGCGGTCAGCGCCTGGTCCGAGGCGACGGCCTGGGCGAGCTCGTGGGCGGAGAACTGCTCACCACCGGAGATCTCGATCACGCGGGCGGCCACGGCCGGGAGGGCGCGCAGCTCGGCGATCTCGTTGACGAGGATGTCGAGTTCGGGATTGCCCTCTTCGGGGAGCCCGTCCGGGAGTGTTTCAACCGTCATGCAGCCATCATCGTCGGTGGGTGGCTGATCGAGGGTCAGGGGGCACCCTGACATCCGGCCCTTCAGCGGCCGGATCGGCGGGCTCGGGCTCGCGGTTTCCTGACGAAGCTGACGTCCAGGTTTCTGGCGGGGTGATCCGGCGCGCCCGGGTGGTCGTGGGCGAGGTCTGTCCGGATTCGCAAGAGCAGCCGATGATTCTGGACGTGGGACCCGTGTCCCCGAGGACGTTTCCGTTCTCGATGAGACCGCGCGCACAGCGGGAGCGATTCCGAATGGCCCAAGTCCACCCCATCCCGACGCTGCCAGCGGTCCACGCTCAGGCGCTGGGCCTGCTGAGCGATCCGTCGACTTCGATCCCCCAGCTCGGTCAGGTGGTCGAGACTGACCCAGCGCTGACCGTTTCCGTGCTGCGGGCCGCGAACTCGGCGGCGTCGGCGCCGGTGACGGCGATCGGCACGCCGGCGGAGGCGATCGTCCGGATCGGCCTCAACACGACCCGCAAGATCATCACCGCCGCGGTCGTCAGCGAGTCGTTCAACCGGCTGGACTACGCGGGTATCGACTCCTCGGAGCTGTGGCGGCACCTCTTCACGACGGCGCTGGTCGCCGACGCCTCGGCGTGGGGCGCGGAGCAGCGGAGCACGGCGTTCACGGCCGGGTTGCTGCACCTGATCGGCCGGATGGCGATGGCGCAGTCCGACCCGCAGCGCTACACGCAGGTGGCGGCGATCGCGCGGACGGGTCACCCGATCCTCGATGCGGAGGCGAATGTCTTCGGCTACGACAGCCAGTCGTGGGGCGTCGAGGTGGCGCGTGCCTGGGACGTGCCGGACGAGATCGTCGAGGCGATCGGTGGGTTCTCCGACGGTTCGCTGGGGCCGCTGGCCTGGGTGGCCTGGAACGGGCGACGGATCGCGGCGGCGCTGGGGATCGGCGACGGTGTCCAGAGCGCCGAGCAGATGGACGTCCATGGCGAGCTGTCCGAGGAGGACGAGCAGCTGCTCAGTGGCCTGGGTGGCTCCGAGGCGCTGCTGGAGCAGGCCGAGTGGATGCTCGGCTCGGTGACGACGGCGAAGGCTGCGTAGCGCTCCTCTCCTCAGTTCACATTCCGACGGGCGCGCCGCGAGGCGCGCCTGTTGTTTGCCCTCAGTCGGTTGGGGTGACGACGCCGTTGAGCTCGTCGATCACCTCGAAGAGATCGCCTTCGAGGTAGAAGTTCACGGCGACGAGGTTCGGGGTGAGGCCACGCTCGGCCGCGCATTCGCGGAGGCGGGGCAGCAGGACGTCGCGCGCGTTCAGGACGGCGGCGTCGCCGGGTGACGGGGTGATGTCCTCGATCCAGTGGTTGACGAGGAAGAGCTGGGCGTCCGCCTCGCCTCGGTTGGGGGCGCAGCTCAGGTCGTCGGGCGAGGTGAAGGCGTAGGGGGTCTCCTGGGCCAGCGCGTAGGCGGCGTGGAACCAGGGCTCGGGGGTGGCGCCGCCCTCGGCCATGACGATCAGGGTGCGGCCGCTGTCGATCAGCTCGCCGAGGGTGGGCCACGGAGCGGCGGGCTCGGGGTGGGTGTAGGCGTAGCGGACGAGGTCGGCGTCCGCGATCGCGGTGGCGATGGCCCCGGGCGGTGCTTCGTCCTGGATGACGAGCACGACGACGTCGCGTGGGTGAGTGACGATGAAGCGGCGGATGTCGGCGAGGGTGTCGGCGAACGGGGTGGCGCCGAGCTCGCAGAAGCCGTGGCAGAGGAAGAGGTCACGGCGGCCCTCGACGCCGAGCGTGGCGGCGATGCGGTCGCGGGCCTCGACGAGTTCGAGTCCGTACTCCTCGATGAGTTGATCGCGGTCGCCGGTGAGCAGCTCGGTGCGGACGCCGTTGTCGGTCTGGAAGCCGTGCCAGACGTCGATCAAGAGGCCGCGGACGCCGGCCTCGAGCTGTGCGGCGACGCCGCCGCTGTGCGAGGCGAAGAGCCAGCCGTCGGCGACGGCGGACATGGAGTTGTGGGTGGCGGCGAGGGTGACCTGGTCGACGCGGCGGTCACAGAGCTCGGCGTGGCCGTTGCAGGTGGTGGTGTCGACGACCTCGAAGGGTGAGTCCGCGCCTCGGTCGAAGGGGCCGAGGCCGCCGACGATGCCGGCGGCGAGCGAGGTGCCGGCGAGGAAGATCGCGGCGAAGGCGGCGATGCGGAGTGGGGCGGGGACGCGGGCGGTCCTCGCGGAGGTGTCGTCGTCGGGGGCGACGATGGCGTTGAGGCCGAGGAGGCGGAACAGCTCGGTGAGGCCGGCGTAGAGGAGGTAGAGGCCGGCGAGGACGATCACGGCGCCGACGATCTGATCCGGCTCGGTCAAGGCGAGGATGCCGAGCCAGACGGCGACGACGGCGCGGCCCCAGCGCATCCAGCCGCTGTCGCGGAGTACGAGCGCGCGGACGCGCGCAACGTCCGCGCCGAGGTCGAAGCGCGGCATGGTGGAGGTGGCGGCGGCAGCGAAGGCGACGGAGACGCCGCCGAGGACGAGGTTCCAGCGGTGGAGGTCGTCGAGGAAGGCGTGCCAGGTGCCGTCGATGGCGCCTCGGACCTGCTCGCTGTCCGCGGTGGCGACGAGGGCGGCGCGGCCGACCTCGAGGGCGACGATCGCGAGACCGGCGGTGAGGGCGGCGGCGACGCCAAGGCGGATCGCGGCACGGCGGCGATCGGTGGCGAGGCCGAGCGCGACGGCGGCGAGGAGGAGGGTGATCGCGGGCCAGACGACCGCGTTGACCTCGGCGCGGTCGGCGGCGCCTCGGAGGGCGTCGAGCTCGCGCTGCTCTGAGATCTCGATCAGGGCGTCGTCGATCTCGGGGAGGCGATCGGCGAGGTCGGGGTCGAGGCCCTCGACGGTGGCGCGGACGAAGAGCATGGCGTCGAAGAGCTCGAGGACGATCGGTTCTTCGGTGAAGAGCGCGCCGTGAGCGGAGCGGATCGCGGTGACGTAGATCTCGCGGAAGGCGGCGCTGCCGAGCGTGGCGTCGACGGCGGCCTCGAGGAGCGGGCGGGCGGTGACGAGGTCGGCGGAGCCCTCCTCGATGGCGACGTCGACGATCTGGGTGGTGAGGAAGGCGCGGACGTCCTCGTCAGCGAGGGCGGCCTCGGAGCGGGAGGCGAAGCCGTCGCTGTCGAAGATGGCGGCGTCGGCCCAGACGGCGACCTCGGAGACGAGCAGGGCGAGCGCGGCGAGGACGACGAAGAGTGTGGCGAGTCGTTGGCGGAGGCGGTCCGTCATCGCGGCAGTCTAGCGGGGGCCTCGGAACGACAACGGGCGCACCGCAGGTGCGCCCGTTGGGTCATTGACCTCGGAGGTTGGGGGCTACCACTGGCCGCCGATGCCGCCGCGGCCGGAGAAGAAGCCGACGGGCCAGTTGCGGCCGGTGATCATCATCTTGTCGATCTCTTCCTCGGTGGCGATGCCGTCGTCGACGAGCTTCTGCGCCTCGCGGCGTGCGGCGCCGAAGACGCGGTTGACGATGAAGCCGTAGGTGCCGGGCATGTCCTTGACCTGGCCGGTGACCTTGCCGGCCTTTTCGCCGACTTTCGTGACCACCTCGGCGGTTTCGTCCGTGGTCTGTGGGGTGGCGATGATCTCGACGGCCTTCATGACCGGGACCGGGTTGAAGAAGTGCATGCCGGCGAAGAGCTGCTTGCGGGACTCGAGGACGTTCTCGGCGAGCTCCTCGATGACGTAGCCGGAGGTGTTGCTGGTGAAGATGGCCTCGGGCTTGATGATCTCGTCGAGTTCCTGGAAGACCTTCTGCTTGAGCTCGAGGTCCTCGGGGACGGCTTCGATGACCATGTCGACGTCGGCGAGGTCCTTGGGGTCGGTGGTGAAGCTGACGCGAGCCATGGCCTCGTTGCACTGGTCGAAGCCGAGCTTGCCGACCTCGACGGAGCGCTTCATGCCCCACTTGCTCTCGAACATGGCGTCTTTGGTCTTCTCGATCGTCTCGTCGTCGAGGTCGCGGACGATGACGTCGTAGCCGCCGATGGCCATGACCTGGGCGATGCCGCCGCCCATGACGCCGCCGCCGACGACGCCGATCTTCTTCACATCTTCGAACTTCACGCTGGGTCCTTTCGTCGGGCGGCCACCTAGCCGTCCCGGGTGTTGCGTCGTCGTTGCTGTCTCGTCGTCCTGGGCGTCGGGCTAGAGGTTTCGCTCGAAGAACTCGGCCTGGACCTCGAACGCCTCGGGGCCGTAGTCGGCGTGGAGGCCGGGGTAGGCGTGGAGGCGTTTGTCCTCGGAGCCGATGCGGTCGAAGAGGTCGAGCTGGCCGTCGCGGTCGAAGCGCTCGTCGTCCCACTGGATGGTGAAGAGGACGGGGACCTCGACGTTGGGAGCGTGCTGCTGGAAGTGGGGGGCGATGCCGCTGCGGTCGACGCTGGGGCCACTCATGCCGGCCTTGCCGAGGACGGCGGCAACAATGCGGTCCTCGTTGGCGACGTAGGGGAGGCCGAACATGGTGCCCATGGAGAGGCCCCAGTAGCCGATGCGGGCGGAGTCGACCTCGCCGAGCTGCTCGAGCGCGTCGAGGGTGGCGCGCCAGTCCTCGATGGTGCTTTCGACGATGCCGTCGGTTTGCCACATGGCGGTGTACTCGGCGTCGGTGGCATCGGTGACGGGGCCACGGCCGCCGTGCTGCGGGCCGTCGATGGCGGCGGCGCACCAGCCGTAGTCGCCCGAGAACATCTGGCCGAGCTGGAGCATGCGCTCGTTGCGCTTGTGGCCGCTGCCGCCGTGGCCCATGAGGATGAGGGGCTGGGCGCCGCGGATGCCCTCGGGGTACCAGAAGACGCCGGGGATCTCGTCGCCGTCGCGGAGGATCTTGAAGCCGCGCTCGCGGGATCCGGCGGCGCTGGCCGAGTCCTCGGTCCAGCGAATCTCTGCCATCGGCCCCGCCCTTCGCGTTGCTGGCTCCGTGGAGCCAACGCAGCGTGCGGCGCAGTCGCCGTCCTGTCCAGTGGGGGTCTTCGACCCTCTTTGACGCTTCGCGGTGTGCCAGACCCGTTGGGGTGGTCGATCGACGGGGCGTCGTGTTGTTGGCGTTGGGGCCGGAACGGGTCTACTGCGCCGGGCCGGGACCGCCGGTGGGGAGGCCGCAGGCTTCTAGGGCGGCGGCGACCTCGGGGGCGGCGCGGTCGAGGGTGTTGAGCGGGATGTCGGTTGCGTCGGGGTCGACGTCGATGCCTTCGGCGGCGAGGCATTCGAGGAGGGTGGTGGGGTCGAAGCCGGCGCGGCCGCCATCCGCGGATCCGCGGCCTGCTCGGACCGGGAGGTCGGCGCCAGTTTCGGTTGCGCAGTCCTGGAGGGCGGTCTGGAACTCGGCGTCGCGCGCGCCGGCCGCGGTTGGGTCGGCGTATCCGCGACCGGCGAGGCAGGTGGTGATCTCCTCGGGGAAAGCGGGGGCCCCGTTGGTGGGGCGATCCGCGGGCGACGCGGCGGCGGGGGTGGCCTCGATGGGTGGCTCGGTTGCGGTGGGGTCGGGGGCGGGGGCGGCTTCGCCGCCGCAGGCGGCGAGCGTGAGGGTGAGGAGGGCGACGCCGAGGGCGGCGAGCGGTCGGCGGTTTGGGTTCGGGAGGCGGAGTTGCATTGGTCGATCCTTCGACTGGGTGGTGGACGGGGGCCTGTCCCGGCGGGGCAGCCGGACAGGCCCCCAGTTGCGAGAGCGGTGTGACCTCGGGAGGCGCTACTCGTTGCGGAGGGCGGCGATGGGGTCGACGGCGGTGGCGCGGACGGCCGGGTAGATGCCGCTGACGAGGCCGACGCCGACGGCGACGACGAAGGCGAGGGCGATGCTCCAGGCCCGGACGACGGTGGTCATCTCCTGGCCGCCGAGCTCGCGGCCGCCGAGGCCGACGGAGATGCCGACGCCGAGGAGGATGCCGACGACGCCGCCCGCGGCGCAGAGGAGGAGGGCCTCGGTGACGAACTGCTTGACGATGTCGTTGGCCTGGGCGCCGACGGCCCGGCGGATGCCGATCTCGCGGGTTCGCTCCGTGACGGAGACGAGCATGATGTTCATGACGCCGATGCCGCCGACGAGCAGGGAGATGCCGGCGATGCTGCCGAGCAGCAGCGAGAGCGTGTTGCTGACCGACGAGGCGGCGCTGATTAGGTCGTCCTGACTCTGGACCTCGAAGTCGGGTTCGGTGACTGCGTGCTTGAAGAGGAGCACGTCGTTGACGAGCTGCTTCGTGACCTCCTGGTCCGTGCCCGGCGCGGTCTTGATCGTGATCTGGCTCAGGGGGACGTCACCACCGGCGGCGTTCCGGAGGAAGCCGAGGCGGCTGATCAGCGAATTGACGGGGACGTAGACCTGGGCGTCGAACTCGGCGGCGTCGGCGCCGCCTCGAGGGGCCATGACGCCGATGACGTTGAACTCGAAGGTGACGCGTCCGCCGGCGAGGGAGATGCGGACGCTCTCGCCGATCGGGTCGTCGTCGCCGAACAGGTCTTCGGCGGTGGCGGCGCCGAGCACGATGACGAGCTCGTCGTTCTCAACATCGGCGATCGAGAAGAAGCTGCCGCTTCCGACGACGGCGTCGCGGACGAAGGGCCACTCCGAGGTGGTGCCGATGACGCTGGCGCCGACGTTCTCGGCGCCGGTGATCACCTGCGCGTCGATGGTGAGTTCGCCGGCGAGGTCGGTGACGCCGGGGATGCCGGCGGTGGCGAGCGCGTCGACGTCGCTGAGCACGAGTGTCGTGGCGGTGCCGGGAGCGCCTTGCGTGCCGGTGGCCGCGTCAGAGGAGCTGCCCGGCTCGACGAAGATGAGGTCGGTGCCAAGGCCCTCGATCTCATCGGTGATGCCCTTCTGTGTGCCCTGGCCGACGGCGATCAGGACGATGACGGAGGAGACGCCGATGATCAGGCCGAGCGCGGTGAGGCCGCTGCGGAGGCGGTTGCCGCCGATGGCGCGGAGCGCGACGCGCGCGGCGTCGATGAGGCTCACGCTTCAATCTCCTCGACGCTCCGCGGGGGAATCTCCTCGACGCTTCGCGGGGTGACCTCCTCGCGGTCGAGTGGGCGCGGGGCGGCGGGATCGAGCGGCGAGCCATCCTCGAGCGGTGTGGCGCCGTTGGTGGTCGCGGGCTCCCGGCGCGCGGTGTCCTCGACGATGCCGCCGTCGCGCATACGGATGGTGCGGTAGGCGTAGTCGGCGACCTCTTGCTCGTGGGTGACGAGGATGACGGTGATGCCCTGGTCCTCGACGAGGTCGGTGAGGAGGTGCATGACCTCCTCGCCGGTGCGGGTGTCGAGCGCGCCGGTCGGTTCGTCGGCGAGGACGAGCCGCGGGTTGACGACGAGGCTGCGGGCGATGGCGACGCGCTGCTGCTCGCCACCGGAGAGCTCGCTGGGGCGGTGGTGGATGCGCTCGCGGAGGCCGACGCGCACGAGCGCCTCGGCGGCACGGCGGCGCCGGTTCGGCGCCTGCTGGTAGACGAGCGGGAGCTCGACCTGCTCGAGCGCGGTGAGGCGCGGGAGCAGGTTGTAGGACTGGAAGACGAAGCCGAAGACGCGGCCCCGGAGGCGTGCGCGATCGCGGTCGGGGAGGCGGCCGACCTCGAGACCCTCGAAGTGGTAGTCGCCCTCCGAGGGTCGGTCGAGGCAGCCGATGATGTTCATCATCGTGCTCTTGCCGGAGCCGGAGGGGCCCATGATGGCGACGTACTCGCCGGCGCCGATCTCGAGGTCCACGCCGCCGAGGGCGGTGACGAGGCTGGTGTCGCTGCCGTAGGTGCGGGTCACCCCGTCGAGGCGGATCACTGCGCACCTCCTCGGCCGCCACCGCCACCGCCACCGCCGCCTCCGCCGAAGCCGCCGGGCGGGAAGCCGGCCGGCGGCTGCTGAGCGTCGTCGGGCTGGCTTACGTCGACGTTCTGGAGCGAGAAGTCCTCGGAGGCGGGGGCGCTGGCGTTGAGCCAGACCGTCGCGCCGGGCTCGAGGCCGGAGACGACCTCGACGTTGGCGCCGCTGCTCTCGCCGGTGACGACGGTGAGCCGCTCGAACTCGCCCTCGTCGTTCTCGATGACGACGTAGGAGGTGCTGCCCTGAGCGCGGACGGCGCTGCTCGGGACGAGCAGGACATCGTCGCGGGTGCCGAGGAGGATCTCGACGCTGCCGCTCATGCCGGCGAGCGGCAGCTGGCGGTTCTCGTCGGCGAGGGTCGCGAGACCGGCGCCGGTGCCTGTGCCCGCGCCGCCTCCGGCGAGGCGGTCGGCGAAGCCGGCCGGGAGCTCGAAGCCCTCGGGCAGCTCGATGCCTGCGGGGAGGTCCTCGCCAGCGGCGAGCGCGGCGAAGACGTCCTGGATGGTGACGCCCTCGGGGAGCTCGATGTCGCCGAGGAGACCTGCCGGGCCGGCTCCGCCGGCCTGGCCGCCTGCAGCGCGGCCGGTGCCGTCACCTCGGAGGGCGGAGCCGTCCGCGGCGCCACCGAATCCCCCTCCGCCGGCAGCGGCGGCGAGCGCGGCGAAGTCGGTGGCGCCGCCGCCGGTTGCGAGCGCCTGGAGGTCCGCCGTGACCTCGGCGATCTCGCCCACCTCGAGAATGACGGCCTCGACGGCGTAGGTGACGACGCCGGAGGCGACGGTTGGGATGGTGCTGATGCTGGTGACGCGGACGGGGTACTGGGTGTCGCCGACGGCGTCGAAAGTGGCGAGGCCGACCTGGCCGACCGCGAGGTCGAGGACCTCGGCCTCGGAGACGGTGAGGTCGATGACGATGCGTTCGGGGGTGTTGACGGAGATGGCGACGGTGTTGGCGGTGACCTGGTCGCCGACGCCGACGTTGACGGCGCCGACGACGCCGTCGAAGCGGGCGATGACCTGGACGTCCTCGAGGCCCTCTTGCGCCCGCTCGAGGCCGATCTCGGCGAGCCGGACGCTCTGCTGGGCGCGCTCGATGTCGGTGACGTCGGCGCCGCCGACGAGGTCGGCGTAGCGCGCCTGGGCGCTGGTAAGGCTGGCCTGGGCGCTGGCGAGGCTGGTCTGCGCTTGATCGACCTCGATGGCTTCGGCGCCCGCCTTCAGCTCCTCCAGCCGAAGCACCGCGACGTCGTAGTTGTTCCTGGCGGCGGTCACGCTCTGTTCGGCGCGAAACAGCGCGTCCGGGCTCGCGGCTGCCTGAGCGTCCTCGAGACGCGCGGTGGCTGACTCGAGGGATGCGGTGGCAGCCTCCAGGCTCGCGAGGGCGCCTTCATAGGCGACGCTGGCCTGGATGAACGGGTCGATCGTGGCGATCAGGAACGTCGAGGCGTCAGCCTCAGACGCCTCGAGACGGCCAATGTTCTCCGCCGACAGTGGAAGCGCCCACGTCGCACAGAGGTCCGCGAGACCCTCGGGGAATGCGCAGTAGGCGTTCTGCGCCGCGTCGAGGGCGCCGAACGACGTCTGTTCGCCCAGCGTCGCGTTTGCGAGCTGGGATTCGGCGCTGGCGACGCTGGCCTGAGCCGAGGCGACATCGGCGTCAGTAGGTCCTTCGCGCAGGTCAGCGAGCGCCGCCTCGGCGGTGGACAGCTGCGAGATCGCGTTCGCCACCGCCTGCTCTGCGGCGAGCACGTCGGCGGCGGCCGCCGGTTCGAGCAGCCGGTCGAGCGACAGCTCGGACGATGCGACCTGGGATTCAGCCGATCGCAGCGACTGGATCGCTGCCGCGAGGTCGGCGGCGTCAGGGTCGCTGAGCAGCTCGGCGAGTGAGGCCTCGGCCTGGTCGAGCGAGATCTGGGCGGTCTCGAGCTGACGGGCGGCCTCGGTGTTATCGAGCGTGGCGAGGACGTCGCCGGCGCTGACGGGGTCGCCGACGGCGACGTCAACGGTGGCGACGACGCCGGCGGAGCCGAAGGTGAGGTCGGCGGCCTGGGCGGTGGCGGCTGTGCCGGAGAGGGAGGTGGTGCTGGTGATGGAGCCGGTGGTGGCCTGGGTTGGCTCGGGCTCGACGGCGGCGACGGTGTCGCTGCCGGAGGTGAGGAGGTAGGTGGTGAGGGCGGCGATGATGAGGAGCGCGATGCCGCCGGCCCAAGGGAGGAATCGACGCCAGTCGTTGTCGCCGCCCAGGAGGGCGTCGAGATCGGTTGCGGTCGGATCGTGGGTCGCCATCGTGTCGCCTCTCGCGTCTGGCCCGGGTGCGGCGGTGGGACCACGCTAGGTATCGGGGCATAAGCGGGCCGTAAGCCCGACGGGTGGGTTCGGTCGGGCGTGACTTATGCGGCGCTGACACGGCGTGGACTAGGCTCAGCGTTGGAGTAGTTCGCTCCGATGCGGCGCGGAGGAGCCGGCGCAATGCGCATCCTGATCGTCGAAGACGAAGCCGACCTGGCGAACGCGGTCGCGCGCGGGTTGCGCCGTGAGGGGTTCGCCGTGGATCTGGCGGGCGATGGTCGCTCCGGCCTGGAGAAGGCATCGATCAACGACTACGACGTGGTGTTGCTGGACCGCGATCTGCCGCTGCTGCACGGCGACGAGGTGTGCGCCGAGCTGCGCGCGACGGGGAACGAGGCGCGGATCTTGATGCTGACGGCGGCGGCGTCGATTCGGGACCGGGTCGATGGGCTGGACCTCGGGGCGGACGACTACCTCGGGAAGCCGTTCGACTTCGAGGAGCTGGCGGCGCGGGTGCGCGCGCTGGGGCGGCGCACGGGGACGGTGCGGCCGCCTGCCCTCGAACGGTCGGGGATCACGCTGGACCCGGCGACGATGGTGGTGACGCGGGACGGCGCGGCGGTGGAGCTGACGCGCAAGGAGTTCGCGGTGCTGCACATCCTGCTGGAGGCGGACGGGGCGGTGGTCAGCCAAGAGGAGCTGCTGGAGCGAGCGTGGGACGAGCAGGCGAACCCGTTCACGAACTCAGTGCGGATGACGCTGGTGACGTTGCGGAAGCGGCTGGGTGACCCGCCGGTGATCGAGACGATCGTCGGGGCCGGGTATCGGTTGTGATCGAGTCGCTGCACTGGCGGCACTGGAGCATTCGGCTGCGCCTCACCCTCTGGTACGGGGCGCTGTTCCTCCTGGCGGGGTTCCTGCTCCTGGCGATCAACTACCTGCTGGTGCAGCGGAACTTCCCGACCGATCGCGAAGACGTGCGATTTGCGGCGATTGAGCGGCTGGAGCTGCCGGTCGAGGTGCTCAATCCCGGCCGCGAGCTGTTTCCACCGCCGGCGGACTTCCGAGGGGATCGCGGGCGTGGTGGGTTCGGGTTCGGCGAACTGTTCGACGGGATCGCGGTGGAGCTGCGCGACGAGACGCTGCGCGAGCTGGTGGTGCAGTCGAGCGTGGCGCTCGGGCTGATGTCGATCGCCTCGGTTGGCCTCGGATGGTTCGTGGCCGGGCGGATGTTGCGACCGGTGCACGAGATTTCGGCGACGGTGCGTGAGATCTCGGATCAGGAGCTGGATCGACGGGTGGAGGTCGACGGGCCGCGGGACGAGCTGCGCGAGCTGGCGGAGCAGTTCAACGTGATGCTCGACCGGTTGCAGTCCTCGTTCGATTCTCAGCGGGCGTTCGTGTCGAACGCGGCGCACGAGCTGCGAACGCCGCTCACGATCATGCGGACGGAGCTGGACGTGGCGGATCCGGATGCATCGGAGGCGGAGCGGGCGGAGAGCGTGGCGGTGCTGCGACGGGCGGTCGACCGGTCGCAGGAGCTGATCGATCGGTTGCTGATCCTCGCGCGTGCCGATGCCGGCGCGGAGCGCGAGGAACGGGTGGGGCTGCGGGTGCTTGTCGACGAGGCGCTGGACGACCTGGCCTCGGAGGTTGCCGCGCGCCGACTGTCGGTCGACGTGGCGGGCGACGAGGTGGAGGTGACCGGCGACCGGGTGCTGCTTGGGCGGCTGGTCGCGAACCTGATCGAGAACGCGGTGCATTACAACGTCGACGGTGGCGAGGTGGCGGTCGAGCTGGCGGTGGCCGACGGCGAGCGGCGACTGCGGGTGGCGAACGACGGGCCCTCGATCGAGGTCGGCGAGGTCGAGCGGTTGTTCGATCGGTTCGCGCGCGGCGAGCCGTCGCGATCGCGGGAGACGGGCGGGACTGGCCTCGGACTGGCGATCGTGCAAGCGATCGCGCGCGCACACGGCGCCTCGGTGGGTGCGACCGCGCGTGCGGGCGGGGGGCTCGAGGTGGTGGTGGCGTGGCCTCGGGAGGCGGGAGCTAGCTAGCGGGCGGCGCGCTCGCGGCGGCCGCGCGGAGCTGGGTCGCGGCGATCTCGGCGAAGAGGCGGGCGGCGAAGTCGGCGATGTCGCGCTGGACGTCCTCGCCTGCGGGCTCGGTGCCGCGGCCGACGAACGTGATCTCGATGCGCATGCCATCGGCGACGTCCGGGCCGTCGTCCCACTCGACCTCGAATGAGGCGTAGGTGCTGCGCCAGCGCTCGAACTCGATGATCGATTCGCCTGGCGCCAGGTCGCCGGAGGCGGTCGGGCTCGGGGGCTGCTCGCAGGTCCCGAGGATCGCGCGATGGCCGGCGGTCATCAGCAGTCCGTCGCAGAAGCCGGCGATGCCGCCGGAGCGGGACCAGCTCAGCACGATCGCCGACGGGTCGGCGGCGGCAGGCTCTGGCGTTGCGGTCCTCGGGAGGTCGGATCGCGGGGTTGGGCTCGGGGTCGTGTCGGCACCGCCGTCCGAGCCGCAGGCGGCGAGGAGCGCGAGCAGCAGGGTGGTGGCGGCGAGGCGGAAGGGCATGGGATCAGTGTCCCACCGATCCGGGTCCCACCGATCTGGGAACGGCCACGCTTGACGCGTATCGTAACTTGATAGTTACGGTAACTATTCAGTATCAGAACGGGGTGGACGATGAACGGTGTGCTGGTTCAGTACAAGGTGAAGGCGGACCGGGTCGCGGAGAACGAGGAGAAGGTGCGGGCGGTGTACCGCGAGCTGGCGGAGCGCGGCGACGACTCGATCCACTACACGACGTTCAAGCTCGATGACGGTCAGACGTTCGCGCACCTCGCGCTCTGGGCGGACGACGCGCCGGATGCGGGGCTCGGTCAGATCGAGGCGTTCAAGGCGTTCCAGGAGAACATCGGCGATCGCTGTGAGGTGCCGCCACGCCCGGCGCCGCTCGACCTGATCGGGAACTGGAACCTGCTGCCGACCGAGGTCTAGGCGGCTAGTCCTCGACGTTCGTGTAGGGGCGCAGCGCGTCGATGTGCTCGTGGTAGTCGAAGACCGGGTTGAGCAGCAGGTGGTTCGCGCCCGCCTCGATGAGGCGATCGAGGTGGGCGCGGACGCGGTCCCCTGGACCCCAGACGGAGACGCGCTCCGCCATGTCGGCGTTGCCGTAGTTGTGGGCGAACCAGTCGCGTAGCCGCGCCTTCGCGCGATCGGCGTCGTCGTCGATCGCGAGGTAGACGCGCTTCGAGACGGGGAAGGTCGCGGGGTCCTTGCCGACGCGCTGGAGCTCGTCGTGGAGGAGGGGGACGAGCTCCTCGAAGGTTTCGATGCTGGAGGAGCCGGGGCCCATCCAACCGTCGCCGAAGCGGGCGGCGCGGCGGACGGCGGCTTCGACGCGGGCGCCGAACCAGATCGGTGGCCGCGGGGTCTGTAGCGGCTTGGGCTGCATGGGCGTGCCGGACAGGGAGTAGAAGTCGCCCTCGAGCTGTGCGCGGTCCTCGGTCCAGAGGGCGTTGACGGCGTTCAGCACGTTCATGAACCGCCCGACCCGCCGGCCCTCGGGAATACCGAACGCGCCCTGGTCCCAGTCGCCGCCGATGCCGACGCCGGCGATGAGGCGGCCGCGGCTGAGGACGTCGAGGGAGGCGAGGCGCTTGGCGAGGTGGAGCGGGCCGTGGACCGGGAGGACGAGGACGGAGACGCCGAGGCGGATCCGCTCAGTGGCGGCGGCGAGGAAGGCGAGCAGCGTCAGCGGCTCGACGCTGCGGGCGGTGCCGATGAGCTGCTCCTGTGTCCAGAGGTCGACGAAGCCCGCGGCCTCGGCGGTCCGAGCGACCTCGATGATCTCGTCGACGTCAACGGGGGCGCCGGGGAAGACCTGGGGGACGCCGAAGCCGGCGGTGAAGTTGGGGGGCAGGGTGGGCATGGGGGACATGATGCCACGCCTCTTCGGGGGCCGGCCGTTTGCACGGGGCTGCGGGTCGCGGAAAGCTGGTCGTCGCACCAGTCACCGCACCTCGGATGGGGGCGCCCGTGTCCGGCCTGCTGAACGTTGGTGGTAGCCGCCGGTCGCGGCTGATGTGGTTCGGCGCCGTGGCGGTGGCTGTCGCGGCGATCGGCGTCGTCGTCGTCAGCGCCCTCGCGGACGAGGGGATCGGGCGGAGCGAGCGGATGCACCCGGACGGGACGGTCTTCGACGATCCCGTCCGCGCTGACCGTCTCACGTCGGCGTCGTTCGTCACGGATATCGCGGTGGCGCCGGGTGGGGAGGTCTTTTACCTCGAGCATTTGACCGGGCGGATTGGGGTGCTGGTCGCGGACGAGGCGGGGCGTCTCGCGGACTCGACGGTGGTGGAGGTGGAACTGCCGGAGGCGGGGCGGTTGTTCCACCTGGTGCTGCATCCGGAGTGGCCCTCGGAGCCGACGCTGTATTTCTCGGCGCATGAGGGGACGGGGCGGAACCAGCGGCTGGCGCTGTTTCGGGTGCGGGTCGATGACCTCGTTGGTGGGGTGCCGGAGCGGCTGGTCGGCGGGCTGGCGAGCGAGGATCCGGCGCGCGGGGCCGAGGCCGATCATTTTGGGTCTGCGCTGGCGATCTGCGATGGGTACCTCTATCTCAGCGTTGGGGACACCGATTCGCCTGGGCCGGGCAGCTACCGCAGTGGCGGGATTCGCTTCCGGGCGCAGGACGTGGAGTTCGCCGAGGGGAAGGTGCTGCGCTATCAGCTCGATGGCACCGATCTGACGCCGGCGGGTGTGCTCGGGGAGCGGTACCCGGTGTTTGCCCTCGGGTTCCGCAACGTGTTTGCGATGGATTGCGACCCGGAGACCGGGTGGCCGGTGGTGGCCGACAACGGGTCGGCGGGCTTCGATCAGCTGCGGCTGGTGGAGCCGGGGTCGAACCATGAGTGGCCGGACAGCGATCGACGGGACGCGGAGAATCCGCCGCTCTTCGATACGGAGTTCGCGGCGATCGCGCCGACGGGGATCGTGGCGCGGGCGGATGACTCCTCGGAGGGTGGGACGGAGCTGGTCTTCACGGGGTTCCACATGGAGGCGGTGTACTCGCTGCCGGTCGACGCGGACGGGGAGCGCGTGGGGAACGTGCGGCTGCTGCACCCGGCCGGCAGCGCGCCGCTGTCGCTGGCCGGGGACGGTGACGGGTGTATCTACCTCGGAACGGGTGACGGGGTCTGGCTGCTGCGGGAGCCGCGGTGCCCTCGGGAGCTGGTTGCCGCCTCGGAGGGTGGGGCGGAGCGGTTTGCGGGGGATCCGGCGGAGGTGTACCGGGCGAACTGCTCGGCGTGCCACGGGCTGGAGCGCGAGGGGGGCGGCGCGCCGGAGATTCGCGGCGAGCGGCTGTCCGAGTCGGATGAGTTCTACATCCAGACGATCCTGCGCGGTCGCGCGACCGAGGGGATGCCGGCGTGGGGCGCGGCCGGGATGTCCGAGGATCAGGCGCGGGCGATGCTGGACTACTTGCGGTCGCCGGTTCCATAGCTCGCCACGCCTCGGACACAGTCGATCGGGCACTGTCGATCCTCGATGGGTGCGATCGTCATCTTGATGACCCGATGTTGACGAGGCGAGTACGTTAGTACGCGCTTACCATAGCGATCACGCGAGTCGAGGGGGAAGACGATGAACGGGACCGAGACGATTCAGACGGCGATCACGCACGCGCACAGCTGGTTCGATGGGACGTGCTCGGATCTGACGCCGGAGCAGGCATCGTTCGTGCCGGCGGGGACGGCGCATCCGATCTCGGAGATTGTGACGCACGTGCTGCAGTCGGAAGACATGATCGTGAACTCGATGATCCAGGGGCAGCCGTCGGTCTGGGAGAGCGAGGGCTGGGGCGAGAAGCTGGGGCTGCCGAACGTGGCGCAGCACACGCAGGAGCAAGCGAAGTCGTTCACGGCGGATCTCGAGGCGCTGCAGCCGTACAAGGAGGCGGTATACGCGAGCGTGCAGGCGTTCGCGGAGGCGCTGACGGAGGAGGAGCTGGATCGCGAGATTCAGTTCGGCGAGATGAAGATGAGCGTGGCGGACGCGCTGACGAACGCGCTCCTCGGCAACACGCTGGCCCACACGGGCGAGATCTCAGCGCTGAAAGGCGTCCAAGGCGCCACGGGCTACCCCTTCTGAACCTTCGGTTCTCTTTGGACGCTTCGCGGGCTGCGAGAGCAGGCCGCGGGGCGGTTGGGGCGGGGTTCGGGTGCGAAGGGCGCTGAGGCCGGCTTGTAATGCAGGCGGGGCTTTGTCGGGTAGCTGAGTCGGGACGAGCGTGCACTTGTCCGGTCGTCCCGATAGGGGCGGCCCTCGTCACGTTGGCGACCGAGACGGAAGCAACGGCTGGCTGCACCGAGGGTGGTCTGGCTCGTTCGCGAGCCTGCATGTGAGGGAGATGGTCGATGTCGAACTTCACGGGGTTCTCGGGGGATGCGCTGGGGCTCCTTGGTGCGCTGCCGCTTGGGAATCCGGAGTGGTACGCGGAGAACAAGCCGGAGGTGACGGCGACGCTGATCGATCCGGCGCGGGCGCTGGTGGAGGACCTCGGTGGGCGGCTACGCGCTGAGCTGTCGCCGAGCATCGAGGCGCAGCCGAAGGTGAACGGGTCGATCTCGCCGCTGAACGAGGATCTGCGGTTCGCGCCGGACAAGCCGCCGTACCGCGATTACCTGATGGTGAACTTCTGGGATGGGGCACCGAAGAAGTTCGCGCCGACGGTGCGGGTGCGGATCCATCCGAGCGGGATCGGCTTCGGTGGCGGGGCGGCGTTCGATAAGGACGGCCTCGAGCGGTGGCGTGAGGCGGTGGCGGACGATCGGTCAGGTGCGGAGCTGGAGGCGGCGCTGGCGCCGTTGCGGGCGCTGCCGGACTCGGACGTCGCGGGCGAGGCGCTGAAGCGGGTGCCGGCGCCGTATGAGGCGGATCATCCTCGGGGGGTGCTGCTGCGGCACAAGATGATTCAGGCGCGGTGGCAGGAGCCGGTGCCGGCGGAGTTCGAGGACGAGCGGTTCGTGGACTGGTGCCTCGAGCGGTTGATGCGCTTCGAGGCGCTCCACCACTGGCTGCTCGCCAACGTGACTGAGGGTGTGGGTGCCGCCGCCGCGCGCTAGGGTCTTCGAGGGTCTTCGACCCTTCCCGACGCTTCGCGCCAGGCTGAGTGGGTTCGACAAGGTGCTCGGGGGTTGTGATGGCGTTGCCGTTGGATGAGGCAGAGGCGCAGTTCTGGGGGCTGGCGGCGGGGCACCTCGAGGCTGACGATGTCGTCGAGGGGACGATGATGGGGTCGCGCTGCCTGCGGGTGGATGGCGAGTTCACGGCGATGATCCACTCGAAGACGGGGGAGCTGATCGTGAAGCTGGCTGCCGACCGGGTGACGAGCCTCGTCGAGGCGGGGACGGTGCAGCCGTTCGCGCCGAACGGGCGGGTGTTCAAGGAGTGGGCCCTGGTGGCCTCGACGGACGCGGAATCCTGGACACCGTTAATCGACGAGGCAGTCTCCTTCGCCCGGGGGTCTTGACCCCTTCATAGACGCTTCGCGGGGGCCTTCGGCCCTTCGTGGACGCTTCGCGGTTCGTGCTCGTCTTGTTGGGTCTCTTGCCGACCAGCGCGAGCTAGAGCTGGCTCCTGGCGGGCCGTACCCTCGCTCGTATGACGGTGCTGGTGCTTGGCGGGATCAATATCGACTTCATTGTCGAGGCGCCGGTGATCGCCGGGCGTGGGGAGACGCGCGAGGGGACGGCGTTCTATACGACGCCGGGCGGGAAGGGTGCGAATCAGGCGGTCGCGGCGGCGCGGATCCTCGAGGGGCGGGTGGGCGTCGAGATGGCGAGCATGCTCGGGGACGACCGGTACTCGGAGGAGATGCGGGGTGACCTGGAGGCGGCGGGCGTGGGGACGCGGTTCGTCGGCACCGCTGTGGGGGAGCACTGCGGGGTCGCGGTGATCCTGATCGACGGGAGCGGCGAGAACTCGGTGAACGCGGTCTACGGGGCGAACACGCTGGTGGACGAGGCGCTGGGGGTGTCGGCGGCGACGGAGCTGCTGGGCGCGGGGTCGGTGCTGATGGTGCAACAGGAGACGCCGCTGGAGGCGACGGCGGCGGCGATGCGGATCGCGCGCGAGCGGGGGGCGACGTCGATCCTCGATCCGGCGCCGACGCGAGCGGAGGCGGCGCATCTGCTGGAACTGGCGGACGTGGTGACGCCGAACGAACACGAGGCCTCGGAGCTGGCGGGGCACCCGGTGACGGATGCCGAGAGCGCCCGAGAGGCGGCGCGGGCGTTGCGCGAGCGCGGGGTCGGGGCGGCGATCGTGACGCTGGCGGCGCAGGGGGCGTGGGTCGAGGCGGAGGGGGTGTCGGAGCTGGTGCCGGCGCACGAGGTGGATCCGGTGGCGACGGTGGGCGCGGGGGACGCGTTCAACGGTGGACTGGCCTCGGGACTGGCGCTGGGGCTCGGGTTGGTGGAGTCGGCGCGGATCGGGGTGGCGGCGGGGGCGCTATGTGTGACTCGGCGCGGAGCGCAGGAGGCGATGGCTTCACGAAGTGAAGTCGAGGCGCTCATGGCGGAGGGGTCTTCGGCCCCTCTATGACGCTTCGCGCCGTCATAGGTGCTTCGATGGTCGCTCGCCTCGTTGCTGCGCTGACCGGGCTCGACTCAGGCAAGGAGATCAGCATGAAGAGGGTCGGTTTCCCCTCTCATGACGCTTCGCGCCAGTCATAGATGCTTTGGCTGTCGCTCGCTTTGTTCGCGTGGTGATTGAGCTTGGCGAGGGGATCGGTATGAAGACGATCGGGTTGCTCGGGGGGATGAGCTGGGAGAGTACGGAGACGTACTACCGGCTGATCAACGAGGGGGTGAAGGCGCGGCTGGGCGGGCTGCATTCGGCGCGGATCGCGATGGTGAGCGTGGACTTCGCGCCGATCGAGGAGTTGCAGGCCTCGGATGACTGGGAGGGCGCCGGGCGGGTGCTCGCCGAGGCGGCGCAGGGGGTCGAAGCGGCGGGCGCGGACTTCCTGGTGATTGCGACGAACACGATGCATGAGGTGGCGCCGGCGATCGAGGCGGCGATCGGGATCCCGTTGCTGCACATCGCGGATGCGACGGCGGCGCCGATCCGGGAGGCGGGCGTGCGGACGGTGGGGCTCCTGGGGACGGCGTTCACGATGGAGCGGGATTTCTACCGAGGGCGGCTGGCGGAGCGGCACGATCTGGAGGTGCTGGTGCCGGAGGCGGCGGATCGCGCGACGGTGCATCGAGTGATCTACGAGGAGCTGGTGCTGGGCGAGATCCGGGACGAGTCGCGGACGGAGTACCTGCGGATCATCGATGGCTTGCGGGAGCGTGGGGCGGAAGCGGTGATCGAGGGGTGCACGGAGATCTCACTCCTCGTGGGGCAGCAGCACACCGATGTGCCGCTGTACGACACGACGGCGCTGCACGCCGCCGCGGCTGTCGAGCTGGCAGTCGGGGGTCTTCGACCCCGTTCCTGACGCTTCGCGCCAGTTGATGTGAAGTCTGGTGTGCAGTGACCGCCCGCTCCGTTTGTGCGTGGGGCTGGACTCCTCGACGGCAAGTCGCTGTTTGGTCCCGTGCGCGGTCAGGGCTGGAGGAGGCGGGACTGCCAGGGGGCGTCGGGTGAGGGGCGGGTGAATTCGAGGCGGTCGTGGAGGCGGTCGTCGCGGTGGGTCCAGAACTCGATGCGGAGGGGGACGAGGCGGTAGCCGCCCCAGTTGGCGGGGCGGTCGACCTCGGCTTCGCCGATGCGGGTGGCCTCGGCGGTGGTGCGGGCCTCGAGATCTTCGCGGGAGGCGATGGGCTGGGACTGGGCCGAGACGCGGGCGCTGATGCGGCTGCCGCGGGGGCGGCTGTACCAGTACGTGTCGGAGTCCGCGGAGGCGAGGCGGGTGGTGTCGCCCTCGATGCGGACGGAGCGGCCGAGGGACTTCCAGTGGTAGGTGAGGGCGGCGGCGAGGTTGGCGGCGAGTTCGATGCCCTTGCGCGAGTCGTAGTTGGTGAAGAAGTCGAAGCCCTGGGTGGTGACGGCTTTGACGAGGACGACGCGATTGGAGGGGCGGCCGCCGGCGTCGACGGTGGCGAGGGCAGCGGCGTCGGGGACGGCGGGCTCGAGGCGGGCGGCTTCGGCGAACCACTCGTTGAAGCGGGCGATCGGGTCGGCGGGGATGGTCATGGCGCGTGCTCCGGTGGGGGGCCTCGGTGGGTTCGAGGGTAGGCGAGCGGGGGCGTGACGGCCGCTGCGCGGCGGCGGTCGCAGCAGCGTCGTGAGGCCCGGATGGTTCGAGATGGTCGATCCAGGCCGGAGTCGATCGTCTGGCTGGTAGGAGGTGGGTGATGGGGCTCAAGGGCGCGCGGTACTCGGAGCAGGTGGGGGAGTTTGCGGCGGAGTTGGTCGAGGAGTTGGATTCTCTCGGCGTGGTGTCGTGGAAGAAGATGTTCGGCGGGGCCGGGGTGTTCGTCGATGGGGCGATGTTCGCGCTGATCGATTCGGATGCGCGGTTGCATCTGAAGGTGGACGACAGCAACCGGGCGCAGTTCGAGGCGGCCGGGTCGGAGAAGCACGGGCGGATGCCGTACTACTCGGTGCCGGCCGATGTCCTGGAGGACGACGCGGTGCTCCTGGAGTGGGCGCGCGGGTCGGCGGCGATCGCGAACTCGTAGCTCGCAGTGTCGGACCCCGTCGCCGGCGCGGGGTCGAGGCAGGGGTGGCGCAGTATCCTGTCTGCTCCTCGAGGAGCGGCGATGCGACCGAGTCCGAACCTGCGGATCGAGCACCTACGGAAGCGCAACGGCGCTCGACTGGCGTATGCGGGCGTGGGGAGCGGCGCACCGCTGGTGGTGATTCCTCCGTGGGTGTTCGACATGCAGATGAGCCACTCGCTGGTGGCGCCGATGATCGACCGGCTGAGGCTGGATCACCGGGTACTGCTGTACGACAAGCAGGGGACGGGGCTGTCGGACCGGGATCTGGACGACTGGCGCTTCGAGCGGCACGTGGAGGAGCTGGTCGAGCTGCTGGATCACCTGGAGGTGGAACGGGCCTCGTTGTGGGCGTGCTCGCAGGCGGGGCCGATCGCGGTGGCGCTGGCGGCGGCGCATCCGGAGCGGGTGTCGCGGATCGTGTTCGTGTCGACGTACGCGAACGGGCCGGTGATCTTTTGGCGGCCGGAGGTACGGGATTCGATGCTGTCGATGATCCGCGCGCACTGGGGGATGGGGTCGAAGGTGCTGGCGGACATGCTGGCGCCGAACGCGACGAGCGAGGAGGCGCAGCAGCTGGCGGCGGATCAGCGGCGGTCGGCGTCGGCGGAGGTGGCGGCGCGGGCGCTGGAGGAGCTGTACTTCGTCGACACGAGCGACCGGCTTGCGAGGGTGGAGGCGCCCTCGTTGGTGGTGCACCACGAGCGGGACCGGGCGATTCCGTTCAGCGGCGGGCAGCAGCTCGCCGGGGGGATCGCGGACTCGCGGTTGATCACCCTCGAGGGGTTGGGGCATGCGCGGCTGGATCCGGTGCGTGAGGGCGACGTGATCGACGAGGTGATCGAGTTCTTCCGCGGCGCGGCGGAGTCGGCGGTTGAGCGGAGCCCGCTGACCGGCCGCGAGGTGGACGTGTTGCGGCTGGTGGCCGAGGGGTATTCGAACCAGGAGATCGCGGACCGGCTGACGATCAGCCAGAACACGGTGGCGAACCACCTGCGGAACATCCTGGACAAGACGAAGGCCCGGAACCGCGCGGCTGCCGCCAGCTACGCGGTTCGGGCGGGGCTTGTCTAGTCGCTCGCAGCTTCGCCAGTCTCGTCTAGCGCTAGCTGGCGCCGACGGCGACGGCCTGGGCTGCTCGTACCGAGGTCATGACCGCCTGGCCGGTGGGGCCGGCCGCGTCGCCGATCGATGCGCTGGCGACGGCGATGCCGCTCTCGAGGTCGGGGCGGTTGAGGTCGAGGCTCAGCCAGTCGCCAGTGGGCACGCGCTCGAGGAAGAGCGAGACGTCGGCGTTGATGAACTCGACGATGCCACCTCGGGTGTTGGTCATGCCGGCGGCGAGGTCGGCGACGACGGCGGCGCGGGCGAGGTCGGAGGCGGGTTCGCCCTCGACGATGGCGGCGTTGAGGCGGGCCCAGCCGCGCTCGCTGTCGTCGCGGATGTCGCCGGCGCGGATCTCGAGCACCTGGAAGATGCTGGGGTGCGGGGTGTGGATGGTGGTCCGGGCGTGGTCGGCCGGGGCGTCGAGGTCGGCGGCGGGGGTGGCGGGCTCCTCGGTCGTTTGTCGCGGGATCAGGAGTAGCGAGGTCTGCGAGACGAGCTTCGGGCCGGCGAGGATCGACGCGGTGGCCACGACGGCTCGAGAGCCCTCGCGGACGACGTCGACGTCGACGGTGAGCGGCGCTTTCGGCGCAGGGCGGACGAGGTCGGTGGTGATGCGGGCGGCCTGCCAGTCGCTGATGCCGACCTGACGCTCGACCTCCTGCACGGCGAGGCCGGCGGGGACGCCGCCGAAGAGGAGGCCGCCGTCCCACGGACCGACGGCGTTGGTGGTCGGCTCGAACGAGGATCCGTCGGTACGGGTGAGCAGGGCGTTGGTGGTCATCGGTGGTCTCCGTTCCGGGGCGACCGGCCTCGGTGGGTGTCGCGCCTCGGTTGTTTGTTTGTTGGGCGGAGGGTCGCGACTCGCGCGGGGCGTGGGCACCGTCAGATCGAGGGGTTGGGTGGCCTCGGAGGGGTCGATCGGGGTGGAGGGGGTTCGATCTGACCAGGGCGTCGGTCGAAGAGATGACAGGGGGTGACGGCCGTTGGCCGACGCCTCGGGAGGTGCGGAGCGCGCTGCGCGCGCCGAGAGTTGGGACGCGGGCTTCAGCCCGCGGCTCTGATGCTCGGAAGACCCGCCCGCCCGCCCTAACCCGAAATGAAGGGGTCGCGAGGCACGGTGCTGACGCCAGTAATCGGCTCGTGCTCGGCGAGCACAGATGCTGCGGGCGCCTCGATGCCGTCGTGAGTCCGCGCCGCTTTCAGCCCCGGCGCGCCGCAGCTTGAGGTGGCTTGCTTGGGCTAGCTCGGGGTGAGGTTCAGCTCCGCTTCTGCGTTGGCCTCGATATCGGTCCAGTCGACGAAGAGGGGGTGGTACTCGACGTTGAGCCAGCGCTGGACGTTGTCGTCGTAGTGGGGGGAGCCGGGTTGGCCGCTGTTGCCCGGCGGGATGACGATCTTCGCCGCGTTGAGGTCGCCGACGTCGAGGATCTGGCGGTAGCTGACGCCGTGCATGCCGGTGGCGCCGAGCGGGGTGCCGGCGTTCCAGACGGTGTTGCGGTCGCCCTGCATGGGGAGCGGGTCGAGGTCGAAGGTGGGCTTGAGCTCGGGGTCGCGGCCGAGGTTGTGGGCCCAGATCATCTGGTGGTCGGTGGACCAGCGCCAGTCCTCGGGAGTTGCGCCCTGGCGTTCGGCGAGGGCCTCGGCGGCGGCGAGGAGCGCCTGTTCCATGGCGGCTTCCCAGGAGTCGAAGTCGCCGAGCATGAGCGGGGAGCGGTTGGCGAGCTGCGCGAGCAGGGCGGTGTGTGACGCCGGGGCCTGCGGGGCGAGGCCGTCGACCTGAGCGTAGTAGGCCTCGACGGTGAGGGCGGCGAGCTGGTCGCGGGCCTCGTTGGCGAGCGCGGCCGCCGAGCTGTCGGCGTCCATGCGGCCGTCCCAGTCGGCGAGCATCGCCTGGAGTGCGCGGGCGCGCTCGTCGCTGGCCTCGAAGGAGGTGAGGTGGGCGGCGGCCTCGCGGTGGGCGACGGAGACGACGTCCTGCTGGAAGGCGGGCATGTCGTCGAGGGAGAAGGTCTCGACGTCGTCCATGAGCTCGCGGAGGCGGTCGGCGCGGAAGCGGGTGCCGGCGAAGTTGAGGTAGTGCGGGTAGTCGGGCGTGGTGGTGCGGTTGTTGGCGGTCATGATGAAGCCGTTGGGCGGGTTGTCCTCGGCGGGGAGTTCGGGCTTCGGGATGCTGCCGTCCCACTCATGGTCGCCGTCCCAGCCGGGGACGGGGACGAGCCAGGCGGGGCGCTTCGGGATGCGGCCGACGTACTGGTAGCCGATGTCGCCGGACTGGTCGGCGAAGCAGTAGTTGCCGCTGATCGAGTCGTAGGTGCGGAAGCCCTCGCGAACGTCTGCGTTGTCGTTGGCGGTGACGACGCCCCAGAGGGCGTCCATGTCGTGGGCGGGCTCGGCGAGGCCCCACGCGGCGGCGAGGACTTCGTCGTCCTGCAGCGGGTCGCCCGAGATGACGGGGCCGTGGCGGGTATCCCACATGGTGACCTCGACGGGGTCGCCGCCACGGACGTCGAAGCGCTCGGTGCGGGGCTGGACGACCTCCCATTCTCCTCGGAACTCGGAGGCGACCTCGGGGGTGCCGCCGTTGCCCTCGGAGGTGCGGCGGACGCGCTCGCGGTAGAGGTCCCAGCGGTCGCCGCCGGAGTGGGTCATGGTCCAGGCGACCTTCGTGTTGTGGCCGTAGTAGACGGGGCCGGGGTAACCGGGCGAGCAGGGGCCGGCGACGTTGAAGTCCGGGCAGTCCATGTGCATGACGAACCACTGGCCAGGGATGCCGATTGCGAGGTGCGGGTCGCCGACGACGATCGGGCGACCCGTGGCGCTCTTCGATGGGGCGATCACCCAGCAGTTGGAGCCGCCGCCGGCGGCGACGATGCCGTCCGGTTCGCCCGCGGCGGCGGCGATGTCCTCGGCGTAGGGGTGGGATTCCTCGGTCCAGCGCAGGCCGGAGGGGGTGATGAGGGAGGTGCCTTCGGGCAGGTCGGGGACGAGGGCAGCGACGGCCTCGGGGCCGAGCTTCGCGGCGATCTTGGCGTGGGTGATGCGGCTGGCCCACTGGGCGCCGGCGGAGACCATCTTGAGGACGGCGAGGGAGTCGACGGGGCGCCAGGGCTGCATCTCGTGACTCTGCTGTTCGGATTGGGGGCCGTCGCCGGGGAGGACGTGGAACTCGTAGGGGGCGGGATTGGCCTTGATGGCGGCGTTCACGCCGGCGGCGTAGGCCTCGAGGATCATGCGCGCGGTGTCGGTCTGCGCTTCCCACTCGCGCTCGGCGTAGCGGCCGATGTTGAGGCGGCGGTTCTGCTGGTCGCGGCGAAGGAGGCCCTTGCCGAGCAGCTCGGCGCCGCGGCCCCAGGCGAAGTGGCGGTAGAGCTCGAGCTGCCAGAGACGGTCCTGGCCGAGGCAGTAGCCCTGGGCGAAGAAGGCGTCGCGGGCGGAGCCGGCCTTGACGTGGGGGATGCCCCAGCGGTCGCGGACGATGCGGATCGGTCCGTCGGGGCCCTCGACGGTGACATCGCCCTCGTGCTGTGCCAGGCAGTCCTCGGGGCGAACGGCGGTCGTCGTCATGGTGGGGTCTCCTCGGGCGGTCGCAGCCGGCGAACGGGCGCAATATAGCGTGCGTGGTGGCGCGTTCGCGGGAGACGCGCGTTGATGGGTGGATGGCGCACACGACGATGAACCCGGCCTGGATGGGCGAGTTGACCCGCGCTGTGTGGGCCGAGAGCGGGCTACCGGCGTCCGCGCTGCCTCGGGTGTCGGTTCGCGCACCGGCCCGGTCGACGCGCGGGTTCATCAACTACGGGGCGATGCCGTACCGGATCGTGGTTCGTCACCACGAGGACCGCGCGGTGATGCGGAGCACGCTGCTGCACGAGCTGGCGCACGGCGTACACCGGATGCACGCCTCGGATGCCGCGACGTGCCGGTGTGCGGTGCGCTGCGAGTGGGACGCGCACGGGGCGACGTTCAAGGCGCACCTGGCGCGGCTGGAGCACCGGCACATGCCGGGGGTGCATTCGCGCTGGGGGCTCGCCGGGTGTCGGGGGCTGAGCCGGGTGCCGGCGGGGACGCCGTGGCACGCGGAGATTCCGTGTCCGGCCTCGGAGGGGGCGAGCGCGGTTGCGGCGGTCGATCTACGTGAGGCGACCGTGCTGGCCGTGCCGTCCGGGGGGCGCGGCGCTGGCGCCGGGCCGGTGCAGGGGGTGTTTCGCGGGTTCCTCGAACAGGTCGAACGGGCGGTGGGGCGGCGCTAGCTCGAGCGGAGCGTTTCGAGCTCTTCCTCGAGCTCCTTGAGGCGACGGCGGTTGGCGCGGTCCTGTTCGAAGCGCTCGGTGATGTCGCGGGCGGTGGCGAGAGCGCCGATGGCTTCGCCGGCGTCGTCGAGGACGATGGCGAAGCTGAGCTCGACGGTGATGGTGTCGCCGCTGGCGTGGGTGGCGCGGGTGGGGAGCGACTGGCCGACGTACTGCGTGACGCCGTCGGCGTGCGCGCGCTCCCAGCCGGTCCAGTGCGCCTCGCGGAATCGCTCGGGGACGATGAGGTCGAGGCGCTGGCCGACGGCGTCGGCGGCGGGGTGTCCGAAGATGCGTTCGGCGGCGGCGTTCCAGGTACGGATGATGCCGTCGCGCGAGGCGTAGATAACGGCGTCGGGTCCCTGGGCGACGAGGCGGCTGGCCTGGGCCTCGGTGGTGTCGTCGGGCATGGAGGGAGTCTAGCGGGTGGCGGTGCGGCTGTGCGTCACACCTCGGGATCAGCGCGCTGCGCCGCCGGCGGGGCGCGTGACGCCTGGGAGGGGGGCGTCCGGGACGCGGGCGACCCAGTCCTCGAGTTCGGCGATCAGGGTGAAGACGTGGGGCTCGACGAACAGGAACGCGTGCAACCCAGGGATGTGGCGGACGTCGACGCCGCCGGGGGCAGTGGTTTCGTCGAAGCCGAGCTGCTCGTCGAGGTTGGCGCCGGGGTATTGGATCTTGCCTCGGAAGAGGGTGAACCGGGAACGGAAGGGCTCGTCGATCCATTCGCCCCAGTTGTTCTCGGCGTTGCGTAGCGCGCGGCGGACAGCCGGGGCGCCGGCGAGTTCTGCGACGGGAGCGCTGCCGCTGGGCGGCTTCGGGCCGCCGATCTTGTAGAACCAGTCGCGCGGCTGGATGCCGAGGCGGTGGAGGAGCTGGCGGATCTCGTCACTGATCTGCTCGCGCCGGTAGGCGGCGCGACGCTGGCCCTCGAGGCCACGGTAGTTCTGCCAGTGGAACCGGATCGTGCGTGGCGGGAGCAGGAGCCGATTGACGATGCCAGTTGCGCCGGTGCCGCGGCGGGGGCTGGGTCCGTAGTCGAAGATCAGCAGGTGGGGTGGATCGCCCTCGGATTGGAGCAGGCGAGCCATCTCGTAGGCGATCTTGCCGCCGACGGAGAAGCCGCCGAGCAGGTGGGGGCCGCGGGGCTGGACGGTCCGCATCTCCTCGACGTAGTAGCGCGCCATGTCGCGGGTGTTGTCGATCGGCTCGGCGTCGCCGTAGAGGCCGCGGGCCTCGAAGCCGTAGACGGGGATGTCGTCGTGGACGCGCTCGACGAGACGCTTGAAATGGAACAGCTCACCTCGCTGGCCGGGGACGAGGAAGACGGGTGGGGTGGTGCCGGCCGCCTTGAGCGGCACGATCGACCGGCGTGGGGCGCCGGGTGGTCCGGGGAGTGGATGGAAGGGGACGGGGCGCGGGGCGCGTGCGCGCACCTCCTCGGGCGTTGCTCTGGTCATGTGGTGTTCGCCTCCCACGCGGGCCGGCCATCGTCTCAAGCACTCGGGTTGGTGGCAGGGCCGGGTCGAACGGTAGTCTGGCAGTTGCGCCGCCGGAGCTGATCCGCCGTCCGGACCGGAGACCGCTGTCATCGCTGCGCGAGTTGCCGCCACCGATGGATCCGGTCGATCATCGGCAAAGCCGACGCATCCCGTACCTCGGAAGGTTCGATGTACTCAGGCAAGATCTTCTGCGTAGGGTTTCACAAGACTGGAACCTCAACGCTGGCGACGGCGCTCCGGCTCCTGGGCTACCGCGTTGCGGCGAGTTTCGGCGTCGACGATCCGAACATCGGCACCCGGGTCCTCGCGCGTGCTGATGAGCTAGTGCCTCAGTACGATGCGTTCCAAGACAACCCCTGGCCGATCATCTTCAGGCATCTCGATTCGCGTTATCCAGAGAGCAAGTTCATCCTGACTGAGCGTTCAACTGAGAGCTGGCTGACGAGCGCGCTTGGTCACTTCGGGGGCTCTGAGACGGAAATGCGCCGATGGATCTACGGCGCGGGCGATCCGGTTGGGCACGAAGGCGTCTACCGGCAACGCTATGAGCGTCACAACGCAGAAGTGCTTGAGTACTTCGCGGAGCGGCCCGGCGATCTGCTGAGGATGAACTTTGCTGAGGGCGACGGCTGGGCGCCGCTCTGTGAGTTCCTGGAGGCCGCGGTTCCAGACGCCCCGTTCCCCCATGTCAACAGCCAGTCCGAGCGGATGCGCGCGTCCGACACCCGCGCGTTGTTCTGGCGGCCGCGCTCACTTGCACGGCGTTTGTTGGGACGCACATGATCGGCACCGAGGGGTTCGGACAGCCCCTGGGATTCCAGGAGGCTGCACGGACGGTGCTTGGTCGACTCCGTGACAATCGGGTGACTCGTAGCTCGTTCGTACGAACGCTGGCATCAGAGCTCCGTTATCAAGTCGTTCGCCGGGATCGTCCCAGCCGACCGCCGGCACCGATCATCGTCAGCTGCCACCACAAGTCGGGCTCGACGCTGATGCGAACGATCTTTCTCAAACTCTGCGACGAGTTCGACTGGCGGTTTCGATGGCATGGCGGAGGAGCGCCGGTCGAACTGCCGCCGCGCGTCGACGTCCTGGGTCTGGGGCATGCGCACTTCGATCTCTCGAGGCTGAACAAGCCGTATCGCGGGGTCCATCTGATTCGCGACCCGCGCGACGTGATCGCATCGGGGTACGAGTATCACCTTCGTACCGATGAGCCCTGGTGCGTGAACTCAAACCTCGATGAGTCACCCCCGATCACGGCCCCTCGAGTGCCGATGTGGTTGGAGTCGTGCTCCGAGGAGTGGAAGCGCGAGTACCTGGGATCCCTCTGCGGTCAGTCCTATCAGGAGCGTCTACGGTCGCTCTCCCCGGCTGACGGGGTGACGTTTGAGATGACGCACTACGGGACGTGGACGATCGAGCGCATGCTCGCCTGGGACTACGACGATCCCAACGTGGTCGAGCTCCGGTTTGAGGATGTGCTGGCAGACTTCGACGGGGAGATGCGGCGGATGTTTGTCGCTCTCGGGCTCAGCGGACGTTGGCTCGAGCGGGCGATCGAGATTGCTGCGACCGAGGACCTTGCGCGAATGGATGCTGATCGACTCACACACGATCCGCACATACAGTCGCGCGGGGTCTCGCGGTGGGAGCGACATCTCACCGACGAACATCGAGCCGCGTTCAAGGAGCGATTCGGCGACGTAGTGGTCCGGCTTGGGTACGAGTCGAGCAACGACTGGTGACCTGGGCGAGGCCGGTGAGCACCCCTCGACGGCGACGCAGCGGATTGGCTACGCGGCGGCCTGCAGCCCTCGTTAGCGCGAGACGCGAGCTGCGTGAGTGGTGCGGATGATGCGGCTCCAGCACTTCGTGATCACGCGGTTCAGTATCCGGGCCGGAGAGCGCGAGCGGATCAAGAATCCAAGCGTGCGGAGTGTGGCTCCGCTCCGGGGCGAGTACAACGCGCTTGACCCGAAGCGGCTAGACCTCCGGTTCAAGCTGTTCGAGATCGCCTGTGCTCCCAGTGTGACGGCCCAGACGAGCAGCAACTTCACCTGGGTGATCGCCATCGATCCGTCTCTGTCGGTCGATTATCGCGATCGTCTGGCTGCAGCGACCACGGCGCATCCACGAGTCGTCATCCACGACTACGATCCGGATCGCCCGCTCGCGGAGGTTGAGTGGCTGCAGCCGTACCTCGACGATCCTGCGCCCAACTTCCTGCTGACGACGAACCTCGATGATGACGATGCACTTCCTCGGCGGTTGGTCGAGGAGCTTCAAGGCTCGGTGGTCGATGACGGTGAATCCGGCCCACCAGTCCGATTCTTCGGTGCGACGAACACGGAGCAGTGGGACCTCGACGTCAGCCATCGTGCTCCGCTGGGTTACCGGGCGGAGTGGCACCGAGACCACACGCCCGTTAGCTCGTGCGGGTTCAGCCTGCTTGCTCCATTCCCGGCGTACCCCCTCACCGTGATGGGGATCGGACACCCAACCGCACACGTACTGCTCGATTGGCGAGTCCCGTTGGGCGAGGGATTCGCCAAGGAGACCCGCGATCTGATCGAGCGCTACTCGGTTGAGGCCGGTGACGATCTGCGTGCGTTTCCGTACGAGCAGACGTTCAGGGATTTCGGACCGCGGACCGGTCCCCCGCTGATGACGAATCACGCTGAGAACGCGCAGGGCTATCGCCTGTACGAACGGAAGCAACGGGTTGCCGTCACGGGGCCCGAGTCATTCGAGAGCGTTGACATCGACTGGGATGCGTTCCGGAGATATGCGTCCGCATTCCGGAGCAGCCGGATCGTCCAGTTCCGCTACCTGATCGATTCAGGAACGACCCGTGTCCGATCGCGGGTTCGTCGTTTGCGAGCTCGTCTGCGTGGTTGAGTTGACGCGGTCCACGGCTTCCGACGTCCGCCGAGTTGCTTCGTCAGACGGTCGCGATCGCCAGACAGGTGTCGATCGGTGAGCGATATCTCGCGTCCTGCTGGCAGCTCTGCGGTTCCGGCGGAGGGGTTCCTGTACCTGGCGTGGGGCGATCCGCGCTACTTCGAAGAGGCGGTCGACTCCTGCTTATCGCTACGTGCGGTTGCGCCGAACGCGCATGTGACCATCGCTGCCGATGGCGCCTCGGATTCGCAGCTCGCGAGACTCCGTGCCGTCTTCGATCAAGTCGTGGTGGAACACATCGTCGAGCAGATGACTTATCCGCCTGAAGCGGGAAGTAACGCCATTGCCTTCACCTACAAGACACGGGTCCTCAGTCAAAGCGCTCCGTATCGACGTACGTTCTACGTCGACACTGATACATACTTCACGAGCGATCCTCGTGGCTTGTTCAAACTGCTCGATCACTTCGACGTTGCCGTTGGTCCGGCCCCGGGTGACCTCACTCCAATTCGGGACGCATCCGGAGAGATCGTGACTGGCTACACCCCGTACAACACGGGTGTGATCCTCTTCAATCGTGACGATACTCGCGCGCTACTTGGTGACTGGGAGCGACGGCAGTCTCGGGCACTGCTCGAGATGAACGATGCCTACATTCCGGATCAGACCACGTTCGCTCAGGCTCTTCTGGAGTCGAGGTGCCGGTTCTATGTCATGCAGACCGCGTGGAACGCACGCCTCCCGTACCCGGAACGGTTTGCCGGTCCGGTCGCGGTCGTGCACGCACATCTGTCCGAGATCGGCGGTCTCAGTCTCGAGCAGGCAGCCGCCCGCGTGAACGCGACCCACGGCGTACGAGTCTGGATGCCAGGTCTCAACGCCGTGATCTATCGAACGATGGGTGTCCATCGCTGGCTCTGGCTGTCGGTGAGAGGCGTTCCGTTCTTCCTCGGGAACGACCTCTATCGTCTCGCGCGAACCGTGTATCGACGGCTCCCCGAACCGCTGCGACGCCTTCGGCGTTAGTTCCGCGCAGGTTCGCAGTCGGGTCTCGTTGGCTCAGCCAGACCATTCGATACTCAGATCTCGTAGAGGCCGCCGAACGGGTGTCGGCAGACCAGCGCGCCGGAGTTGATCGCTCTGTCGACGTGCGAACCCGGCTGCCTCGGTTGCAGTACGCATGCGAGCGACGCTGTGGGACTCGGCAGGGCAAGTAGTGTTGTAGGGTGGAGCGCTTCGAGTGCTTAGATCGAGCCTTGTTCGGACTGCAGGGAGATGCTCATGCCGACTCGGCGGCTGACCAACAACCGGCTGACGCGACATCGCTTTGCGCGGAAGGTTGGGGCTGAGCTGCGGTATCGGTTCGCCCGGGGAGACCGTCCGGCGCGGCCTGACGCTCCGCTCGTGATCAGCTGTCACCACAAGTCGGGTTCGACGCTGATGCACACGGTGTTCCGGAAGGTCTGCGCCGAGTTCGGATGGCGGCTGCAGTGGAATTTCAAGACGACGCCGGCGCGGCTACCTCGGGACGTCGATGTGCTGGTGCTCGGGCATGGCCAGATTGATCTTGGTCAGATGGAGTCGCCCTACCGGGGCGCGCACGTGATTCGCGATCCTCGGGACGTGGTCGTTTCCGGCTATCAGTACCACCTCTACACCGACGAGGACTGGTGCGTGAACGAGGACTTCGACGAGACGGCGCCGATCAACGCGCCGCAGATTCCGTTCTGGATCGAGGAACGGGGCGAGGCGGAGAAGCGGGAGTTCCTCCGCTCGCTTGGCGGGCGGTCGTACCAGGAGAACCTGAAGGCGCGCTCCGAGGCCGAGGGGATTCTGTTCGAGATCAGCGGCTACTCGGCGTGGACGATCGACCAGATGCGCGCGTGGGACTACGACGATCCGGACGTGGTGGAGCTGAAGTTCGAGGATGTCCTCGGAGACTTCGACGCGGAGATGCGGCGGATGTTCGTAGGGCTCGGGCTGACCGGTCGATGGCTCGAGCGGGCGGTGGAGATCGCAGCCACGGAGGACCTCGGGCGGATGGATCGCGAGCGGCTGGAGACCGATCCGCACATCCAGTCGCGCGGCTCGTCGCGGTGGGAGCGGTTCTTCACCGACGAGCACAAGGCGGCGTTCAAGGAGCGGTTTGGCGACGCGGTGGTCAAG
>JANQNP010000103.1 GCA_028279505.1 Dehalococcoidia bacterium | reverse complement strand
CAACCCAACCCCCGAGGCACCCCACCGCCCGAAGCCTTCGACGCCCGAGGTATCCGACGCTCCGAGGTCAGCCCCCGAAAGCAACCAACCGCTACGACCCAACTACCCAACCCCGGCCAGCAGGCGCGAAGCGTCGAAGAACCCCCCGAAGGGGGGCGAAGGGGGGTGAACCCCCGCCTCGGGGCCTGTAACTTCCCCTCCATGTCCACACACTCCGTCGGCATCGACATGATCGAACTCGATCGCGTCCGCAAGGTCCTCAAGAAGTACCCGCGCCGCTTCATCGACCGCGTCTACACGCCTGCCGAAGCCGCCTTCTGTCGCGGCCGCGTCCCTGAACTCGCCGCCCGCTTCGCTGCCAAAGAGGCGGTCATGAAAGCCCTCGGCACCGGCGCTCGCTCCGTCGCCTGGCGAGAAATCGAGGTCCTCCCCGACCGCCGAGGAAAGCCACTCGTCTACCTCTACGGCGGCGCGCAGGATCGAGCCGACACCATCGGCCTCGAAGCCATCGACATCTCCCTCACCCACCTAGACTCCTTCGCCGTCGCCTCCGTCGTCTGCACCCAACGGATCCGCGAACAGGAACCCGAGGACGCGCGACCCCGCCTCATCGGCTTCCTGAAGCAGCGCGGCCTCCTCGTCGACGACCCCACCGAGGAACGCCTCCCGGACGTCCTCCCCCCAATCCGTAAGTAACGGCCCGCAAGTGATGATCCGCAGGTAATCCGCGACCACCTCTAGAGCGAACGCCCCCGCGACCACCACAGAGTCCCCCAGCACTCGAAGGTTCACCCCATGAGCAAACTCGTCACCGTCGCCCAGATGCGCGCGCTCGAAGCTACCGCCGTCGCCGCCGGCGTCAGCGAACAGCAGCTCATGGAAGAGGCCGGCGTCGCCGCCGCCCAGGAGGCCTGGATGGCAGTCGGCGCCATCGAGGAGCGCGGCATCCTCATCCTCGTCGGCCCTGGCAACAACGGCGGCGACGGCCTCGTCGCCGCGCGCCAGCTCGTCCAGTACGGCGCCGTCCCCTTCGTCTACCTCCTTCGCCCCCGCCCCGACGACGACCCGCAGTGGCAGGCCCTCCTCGAGGCCGAAGTCCCCTGGGCCTCCGTCGACGACGACCCCGGCTTCGAGCGCCTCGACGCCCTCTTCCGCGACGCCTCCGCCGTCATCGACGCCCTGCTCGGCATCGGCGCATCGCCTCGCGACCGCCCGATCGACGGCCCCCTCGCCGAGGTCCTGCGACGCCTCGACGCCGTACGCGGGCGCATCCCCGCGCCCCAGATCGTCGCCCTCGACGTCCCCACCGGCGTCGACGCCGACAGCGGCTACGCTGATCCGCTCGCCGTCCACGCCGACGTCACCGTCACCTTCGGCTTCGCCAAGGTCGGCCTCTACGCCGTCCCCGGCCGCACCAACGCCGGCCGCGTCGTCCCCGTCGACATCGGCATCCCGAAGGACGCCGCCGCCGATCTCCCCTTCGAGGAACTCCGCCTCCGCGACCTCAAAGCCGCCATGCCGGACCGCCCCGACGACGCCAACAAGGGCACCTTCGGCACCGTCACCGTCGCCGCCGGCTCCCGCCGCTACCCCGGCGCCGCCCGCCTCGCCGCCGAGGCCGCCGCCCGCTCTGGTGCCGGTCTCGTCGAGCTCGCCGCTCCCGAGGTCATCCAACCCCTCCTCGTCCACGGCCTCCCGGACGTCGTCCACGAGCCGCTCCCGGACACCGACGGCGCCCTCGACCCCGACGCCTCGCGCGCTCTCCTCCGCGCCCTCGCCGCCGGCCGCTCGGATGTTCTCCTCGTCGGCCCCGGCCTCTCGCTCACCGCCGACACCCGCACCTTCACCCGCAACATCGTCGCCGGCCTCGACGCCATCGACGGCCCCTCCGCCGTCGTCTTCGACGCCGACGCCCTTAACGCCCTCGCCAGCGAACCGGAGTGGTGGACCCGCCTCGAACTCCCGCGGGTCCTCACCCCGCACCCCGGCGAAATGGCCCGCCTCACCGGCACCTCTGTCAAGGACGTCCAAGCCGCCCGACTCGAGACCGCCGCCGGCTACGCGAAGCGCACCAACTCCGTCGTCGTGCTCAAAGGCGCCTGCACCGTCGTCGCCGCCCCCGACGGCAGCGCCCGGCTCTCCGAGGCCGCCAACGCCATGCTCGCCACCGCCGGCACCGGTGACGTCCTCGCCGGCCTGATCGCCGGCCTCATCGCCCAGGGCCTCACCCCCTACGACGCCGCCTCCGCCGCCGTCTACATCCACGCCGACGCCGGCCGCCGCGTCGCCGAAACCCACGGCACCGCCGCCGGCCTCGCCCAGGACCTCCTCCGCACCCTCCCCGAAGCCCGCCGCCTCCTCGAACCCGGCGCCAGCACCTCCACCCTCCCCGACTTCGGCGGCATCGGCGGAGCCCCCGGCGGCCTCGGCGCACTGGGCGGCATGGGCGGCGGCCTGCCCGGCGACCTTGGCGGCATGCCCGGTGGCCCCGGCGGAATGCCCGGCGGACTCCCAAACCTCTAGCGAGCCGCCGATCTCGGCTATTCCGGCGATCGATCTGCCGAACCTCTCCGTTCCCCGACATCGCCGCGACGTCCCGCACCGGCCAGATGATCCCGACGGTTCGACTGAACGACAGCAGGCGATCGGCGCGGACGGAGTCCGCGCCATCCGGAAAGCGGGGAAGCGGGGCGCAGCCCCGCAGACATTCAGGGTGAGCGGGCGGGACTACCGAAAAAGATCGTCGCGGGCGCAGCCCGCGACCTTCCCCGGCCGCCGGCCGCGGCCGGTCCGCACGGCACCCTGCCGCAGTGCCGCCTGTGCGTCGGGAGACGCGGGGCCCGCGGGGCGAGCAGCCCCGCCCCACCCCCGCTAGCCCGAGTTCCGCAACCGCGGCAACACATCACTCGTCACCCGCGCCGCCGCCTCCTGCGCCTCGGGATCGCGCGCCGAGAAGTTCGGCCCGCTCACCGCGAACTTCTCGATCCCCAGCTCACCCAGCTCCGCCAACCGCTCCACGCAGTAATCGGCACTTCCGAGGATCGCGTACTCGTCCATGAAGTCGTCCGTGAGCGCCGTCGTCTGTGGCCCGCCGCGCTGCCCGTGCTCGTTCATGTCGTAGCGACTGTGGATGTCGCGGAACACCTGTTGCTGCCCCTCGTCGGCCGGCCCCGACACCTCGCCGTGCATCACGGAGAACCGCGCGAACAGCCCCGTACCCGCGCGTCCCAGCTCCCGGAGCTGCGACTGATCCTCCCCGCAGACCACGTTCACGTACGCGCCGAACCCCAGCGTCGCCGGGTCGCGCCCGGCCGCCTCCGCCGCCTCCCGCGCCGTCTCGATCCCCCACTGCAGCCGCTCCGGCACCGCTCCGAGGGCAAACATGATCCGGTCGGCGTGCCGCGCCGCGATCCCGATCACCCGCTTCCCGGTCGCCGCCACGTCCACCGGTGGCTTCGGCGTCCCGGCCGCCCACTGGATCGCGCTCGCCGAGGGCGCACCGGCCAACCCGAGGTCCGCCACCGGCGGCGACACCTCGTCGAAGATCCCGGTGTGCTCGAACGACACCTCCTCGCCCGCGAGGTACGCCTGCAGGTTCGCCAGGTACTGCTCGAACCACTTGGGTCGCGCGGGCGACCGCCCGAGGTGCGCGAGCGCGCTATCGCCCCGCCCGATCCCCACCACCATCCGACCATCCGACAGCCGCTGGATCGTCAGCGCCGCGTTCGCCGCCGTCGCCGCGTGCCGCGTCACCGGGTTCGTCACGGACGTCGCGAGCCCCAGCCGCTCGCTCCCCGTCGCCGCCAGCGCCAGGCACACGTAGGAGTCGGCCGACAGGTTCTGCGAATCCACCATCAGCATCCCGTCCCAGCCAAGCTCCTCGGCTCGACCGGCGTTCGCGGCGATCCGCCGCGGCGATCCCGGCAACGACGTCCAGAACTCCATGCGATCCTCCCGGTCTGCGCCGCTTGCAAAAGTGAGACGCGCGTCTCATGTTCTATACGCTGGCTCCGGGCGTCGGCAACCGGCCGTCCGGCGGAGGAACCCCGATGGGACGTCGCGAAGAGCAACGCGAAGAGACCAGGGCGCAGCTCTTCGACGCCGCCGTCGAACTGCTCGCCGAGCGACCGTACGAGGAGATCACCGTCGAGGAGATCTGCGCGGCCGCGGGGATCGGCCGCGCCACCTTCTTCCGCCACTACCAGGCGAAGGTCGGCTTGCTCCGCGAGTTCAACCGCCGGCTCACGCACTCGATCGAAGCCGCCATCGCCGATCGCGAGCCGCTGTCGGCGACGGACTGCTTCTGGGTCGTCCAGCAGCGGATCGCCGAGACTTGGCAGCACGCCAGTCCAGGACTGCTTGCCATGGCCCTCGAGTTCATCGGCCCCGCCCCGGGCGGCGGCAAGCCACCATCCGCGCACCCGGAGCTGCGCCGGCTCATGATCGCCATCGCCCAGCGCGGAGTCGACGCCCGCGAGTTCAGGAGCGACCTGCCGGCCGAGCTCCTCGGTGCCTCCGCCCTGTACCACCTCGTCGCGGCAACGGCGCACTGCTTCCGGCACCCCGAGCTGCCGCTGGATCGAACCACCCGCGCCGCCCTCGAGCACTGGCTCGACGGCTCCCGGGAGCCCGCTGCAACAGCCGCCATCCGAGGCGAACCGGTACTGAGCGCCCGAGAGGACGCGCCATGAACTCAGACATCTTCAGCAACCCCCAGCGCTTCGCCGACATGGACGCGTGGCGCGAGGAAGCGCTGCAACTCCACGCGGCAGCGCCGGTCCATCGGATCGAGCAGCCGGGCTTCCGCCCGTTCTGGGCCGTGATCGGCCTCGACGAGCTGCTCGAGGTCGAGCGGCAGAACGAGCTGTTCACCAACGAGCCACTCCCGACGCTCGCCAGCGACGAAGCCCTCCAGCTGCAGCAAGAGGCCAACCGTCCGCAGATCAAGACCCTGATCCACATGGACGACCCGGAGCATCAGAAGTACCGGCTGCTCACCAACGACTGGTTCAAGCCGTCGAGCCTGCGCTCGATGGGCCACCGCCTCGAGGAGCTGAGCGACCGCGCGCTCGCAACCATGGAGCAGGCTGGCGGGTCGATCGACTTCAACAAGGAAGTCGCCGTCCCCTACCCGCTCGACGTCATCCTCGCGGTCCTCGGACTGCCCGAGCAGGACTACCCGCGCATGCTCAAGTTCACCCAGGAGCTGTTCGGCGCAACCGACGAAGATCTCCAACCAGAGGGCTACGACCCCGCCGCCCAGGCGGAAATGATCGCGGGCTTCTTCCAGTACTTCGCCGAGCTCACCGCGGACCGCCGCGCCCATCCCACCGGCGACCTCGCGACCTGCATCGCCAACGGCGAGATCGACGGCGCCGCCATGCCCGATCTCGAAACGATGGGCTACTACACCATCGTCGCCACCGCCGGTCACGACACCACCTCGGCCGCCATGTCCGAGGGCATGCGGCTGCTCGCCGCGCATCCCGAGCAGCGGGAGCTGCTCCGCCGGCAGCCGGACCTCATCCCGAACGCCGTCGAGGAGATGATCCGCTTCGCCTCGCCGGTCCGGCACTTCATGCGCACCGCCCGGGCGGACACGGAGATCGCCGGCCAGCCGATCGCCAAGGACGACTGGCTGCTGCTCTCCTACCCGGCCGCCAACGTCGACCCGCGCATCTTCGAGGACCCGTTGCGCTTCGACGTCACCCGGGAGAACGCCAACCGCCAGGTCGCGTTCGGCTACGGCGTCCACTTCTGCCTCGGCGCCCACCTCGCCAGGCTCGAGATGCAGTCGCTGTTCCGCCGCTTGCTGCCGCGCCTCGAATCGGTCGAACTTGCCGGCGAGGTCACCACCGCGACCGCCAGCTTCGTCAGCGGCGTGAAGACGCTGCCGCTCCGCTACGAGCTCGCCGCCGGCTAGGACGCCCTAGATCACGAACAGGTCGCCCGACGCGCGCACCGTCACGTCGCTGATCGACACGCCCCACGGCTGATCGATCGCATAGAGGATCTGATCCGCCAGGTCCTCCGGCGCCAGCGTCGAGTAGCCGATGCTCTCGCGGTCGCCGTCCACCCCGGCGCCGTCCGCTCGCGCGCGCGACTGTTCGAGGTTCCGCCCCAGGATCCCCGCCACCGCCTCCCGGTTGACTACCCCGGCGCCGAGTCCCGTCGCCGGCACCCCGGTCGGCCGGATCGTCGTCACCTTGATCCGCCCCTGCGTCTCCTGGCGTAGCGCCTCGGAGACGAACCGCACCGCCGCCTTCGTCGCCCCGTACACCGCGCCACCGACCACCGGCTGATTGCCGTAGATCGACGAGACGTTCACCACGTGCCCGCGCCCCTGCTCGATCATCTGGTCGTAGACCGCGCTGATCCCGTGCACCACACCTTTGAAGTTGATGTCGATGCAGCGGTCCCACGCCTCCGACGCCACCGCGTGATCCTCGAAGAACGCCAGCGGCATCACGCCCGCGTTGTTCACCATCACGTCGATCGCCCCGTACGTCTCGACCGCCACCCTCGCGAGACCGCGCATCTGCTCGAGGTCCGTCACGTCCGCGACGTGCGCCGTCGCCGCACCACCCCCCTCGACGATCGCACCCACCGAGGCCCGCAGCGCCTCCTCGTTGACGTCCGACGCGACGATCTTCGCCCCCCGGGAGGCGGCGCCTGCGGCAACCAGCTTGCCGAATCCGCTGGCCGCCCCGGTAATGATCACGACCCGGTCACGGAGATGAGTGCTCATGGTGAGATCCTGTCTGTTCCCTCATCGGCATCGCGTCAGGGCTACCGCCCGCGTGACAGAACATGAAACGAAGGAGCGCCGCCTCGCAACCCGGCGCCACGACCCCGCCGCACCGCGGAAGCACCCGCCCGCATCACAGCTGAACGGCTTGCAGTCAGCGCCGATCCTGCTTGTTACACTGCTTCATCAAATGGCGAGACGCGCCCCGCACGTGTCTGCCCGGCCGGGAGGCCGCACTTGAGCGACCCAGGGACCGCGTCCATCGACGCGACGTCCGACACCGACGCCACCGCACTCGTCTTCCCCGGGCAAGGATCCCAGGCCCCCGGCATGGGCAAGCTCGTGCACGAGCATTCCGAGGCCGCGCGCCTGACCTTCGAGGAAGCGAGCGACTACACCGGCATCGACCTCGTCAAGGTCTGCTTCGACGCCGACGCCGAGGAGCTCGCCGAAACGAGGGTCACCCAGCCCGCCGTCGTCGCCACCTCCGTCGCCTTCCTCCGCGCCATGCGCGAGAAGCTCGCCGACGCCGGTGAGCGCGTCCGCCCTCGCCTCTTCGGCGGCCACTCGCTCGGCATGTTCAGCGCCGCCGTCGCTTCCGAGGCGATGTCGTTCCGCGACACCCTCCTCGTCATCCTCGAGCGCGCCCGCCTCATGAGCGACTTCAACGCCGACCGCCCCGTCGGCATGGCCTCGATCCTCGGCCTCGAGCGCGACGCCGTCGAGCAGATCTGCGAGGACGCCACCCGCTCCCCCGAGGACCGCGTCGACGTCGCCAACCACAACCTCGAAACCCAGATCGTCATCAGCGGCGACGTCAGCGCGATCGAACGCGCGATGGAGCGCGCCCGCGACCTCCAGGCCCGCGCGATCCGCCTCAAGGTGAAGGTCTCCAGCCACACTCCCCTCCACTACGACCAGGCCGAGGAGTTCACCCAGATCATCAAGGAGATCCCGATCGACTCGCCGACACAGCCGATCGTCTCCAACATCACCTCGGAGCTGCTCGAGAGCGCCGCCGAGGTCCGGCGGGAGTTCGAGGAGCAGCTCCGCTCCCCCGTCTACTGGACCGACAACGTCCAGCGGATGGAGAGCGCCGGCGTCGACACCTACATCGAGGTCGGCCCCGGCCACGTCCTCTCCCGCATGGTCAAACGCATCTCTACCCAGCTCACCGCCGTCTCCCTCGACGACGCGCGCGAAGAGCCGATCCCGATCTCCGTCCTCCCCCACCCGAACGCCCGCTGATGACAAGAGAAGTCGTGGTCACGGGACTGGGCATGGTCAGCCCGGTCGGGAAGAACGTTGCCGACGGCTGGGACGCGCTCGTCGCCGGCCGCTCCGGCATCGGCACCATCACCCGCTTCGACACCTCGGACTACGAATACCCGATCGGCGGCGAAGTCCCCGACTTCGATCCCGCCGACTACGTCGACGCCAAGCTCCGCCGCCGCCTCGACATCTCCACCGCCTTCGCCATCGCCTCCGCCCAGGAAGCCGTCGCCGACGCGGGCATCGAGGTCAACGCGGAACGCCCCGGCGCCGTCGGCGTCCTCCTCGGCACCGGCATCGGCGGCGGCCACCTCATGGTCGAGCAGCAGCGCATACTCGATGAGAAGGGGCCGCGCCGCGTCTCGCCCTTCCTGATCACCAGCATGCTGCCCGACACCGCCACCGGCCTCGTCGCCATCGCCCTCGGCGCCCGCGGCCCCAACTTCGCCGTCACCGCCGCCTGCGCCACCGGCGGCGCCGCCGTCGGCGAAGCCGCCGAAACCATCGCCCGAGGTGAAGCCGAGGTCATGATCGCCGGCGGCTTCGAGGCCCCCTTCCAGCCGATCTTCTACGCCGGCTTCAACGCCATGAAGGCGCTCGCCACCCACGAGGACCCCACGAAAGCGGTCCGCCCCTTCGACCAGGACCGCAACGGCTTCATCCTCGGCGAGGGCGCCGGCACCCTCATCCTCGAATCGCTGGAGCACGCCCAGGCCCGCGGCGCCGAGATCTACGCCCGCTGGGAAGGCGCCGCCACCAGTAACGACGCCTTCGACATGGTCGCCGCCGCCGAGGATGGTCGCGGCGTCAACGAGGCCATGAAGCGCGCCCTCGACCGCGCCCGGCTCACCCCGGACCGCATCGACTACATCAACGCCCACGGCACCGGCACCCCGCTCAACGACCGCGTCGAGACCCGCGCCATCCGCGAGGTCTTCGGCGAGAACGCCGACGGCGTCATGGTCTCCAGCACCAAGTCCATGCACGGCCACATGATGGGCGCCTCCGGCGCCGTCGAGGCCGTCATCTGCGTCCTCGCCTGCAAGCACGGCATCGCACCGCCCACCATCAACTACACGACACCCGATCCGGACTGCGACCTCGACTACGTCCCGAACGTCGCTCGAGAGGCGCCCATTGAGTACGCGATGAGCACGTCCGTCGGGCTCGGAGGACACAACTCCGCGCTCATCTTCGGACGCTGGGGAGGCAACTGATGGACACGCCACGTGTCGTCGTCACCGGCGTGGGCTTGATGACCCCGGTCGGGGTCGGCCGCGACGCCAGCTGGCTGTCGCTGCTCGAAGGTAAGAACGGCATCGCCCCGATCACCCTCGTCGAGGCCGAAGACCTGCCCTCCACGATCGCCGGCGAAGTCACCGGCTTCGAGGCCACCGACTTCCTCAACCGCAAGGACGCCCGGCGCATGGACCGCTTCGTCCACCTCGCCGTCGCCGCCACCGACGAGGCCCTTGAGCAGTCCGGCCTCGACGTCCCCGCCGAGGCCGACGAAATCGGCTGCATGATCGGCTGCGGCATCGGCGGCATCGGCACCCTCGAGGACCAGTTCCGCGTCTTCTTCGACAAGGGACCCGGCCGCGTCTCGCCCTTCCTCGTCCCCATGTTCATCTCCGACATGGCCGCCGGCCAGGTCTCCATCCGCACCGGCGCCCGCGGCCCCAACGTCAACACCGTCAGCGCCTGCGCCTCCGGTGCCGACGCCATCGGCACCGCCTGGGAGGTCCTCCGCCGCGGCGACGCCAAGGCCATGATCACCGGCGGCACCGACGCCGGCGTCACCCGCATGTCCGTCGCCGCCTTCGCCGCATCGAGGGCGCTCTCCACCGGCCGCAACGACGATCCCGAGCACGCCTCCCGGCCCTTCGACCTCGAACGCGACGGCTTCATCCTCGCCGAGGGCGCCGGCACCCTGATCCTCGAAACCCTCGAGCACGCCCAGGAGCGCGGCGCGCCGATCCTCGCCGAGATGGTCGGCTACGGCGCCTCCGCCGACGCCTTCCACGTCACGCAGCCCTCCGAGAACGGCGAGGGTGCCGCTCGCGCCATGCGCGTCGCCCTCGACAAGGCAGGCATCAACGCCTCCGACGTCGGCTACATCAACGCCCACGGCACCAGCACCCCGCTCAACGACAAGTTCGAGACCATGTCCGTCAAGACCGTCTTCGGCGAGGCCGCCGGCGCGATCCCGATCTCCTCCTCCAAGTCGATGATCGGCCACACCCTCGGCGCGGGCGGCGCCATCGAGGCCGGCGTCACCATCATGTCCATCCTCGATCAGCGCATCCACGGCACCAGGAACCTCATCGTTCCCGACCCCGAGTGCGACCTCGACTACGTCCCCGAGGGCGCGCGCGACGTGCCGATCGAGTACGCCGTCTCCAACTCGCTCGGCTTCGGCGGCCACAACAGCTCGCTGATCTTCAAGCGATTCTCGGACTAGCCGGTGACCGCCCCTCCTCAGGAGGAGACGGCTCCCCACGAACCCTCCGGCAACCCAACCGACGACAATCGCCCCGCGGATGACGGGCTAGCCGACGACGGCCTCCCGCTCGACGACGGCCTCGTCCGCCGCCGCCCCCCAACCAACGAGGCCCCCGACCCCTCGATCCCCTTCGCCGGGACCATCACCGAGGGTTCGAACGGCCGCCTCTGGCGCCTCCAGCCGGAGCCCGACCTCGCCGGCTTCGCCGACGCCGGCCCCGGCCTCCCGCCCCTCATGCGTCGCCTGCTCGCCCGCCGAGGCGTGCACAATACCGAGGAAGCGCGCCGCTACCTCGGCAGCCCCGGTGAGCTCACCGACCCCCGCCTCATGCCCAACCTCAAGGTCGCCGTCGACCGCCTCGCCGCCGCCTGCCGCAACGGCGAAACCGTCGCCGTCTTCGGCGACTTCGACGTCGACGGCGTCACCTCCACCACCATCCTCACCGAGGGCCTCCGCGAGCTCGGCGCCAACCCCGTCCCCTACATCCCCGACCGCTTCCGCGAGGGCTACGGCCCCAACGTCGGCGCCGTCCGCCAGCTCGCCGACCGCGGCGCCACCCTCCTCGTCACCGCCGACTGCGGCACCTCCTCCGTCACCGAAGTCGCCGAGGCCAACGGCCTCGGGATGGAAGTGATCGTCATCGACCACCACACCGTCCCCGACGAGCTCCCGGCCGCCCTCGCCCTCGTGAACCCCAAGCTCACCGACTCCCGCTACGGCTCGGAGCCCGCCGCCGTCGGCGTCGCTTACAAAGTCGTCCACGACCTCTACGACCACTTCGGTCGCGCCTACGACCCCGATTCCCACCGCGCCCTCGTCGCGCTCGGTACCGTCTGCGACCTCGCCCCGATGGTCGCCGAGAACCGCGACCTCGTCCGCCTCGGCCTCGAGGCCATCAAGACCACCACCCGCCCCGGCATCAAGGCCCTCGCCGAGGTCTCAAACGTCAACCTCGAAACCGCCAGCGTCGACACCTTCGGCTGGGTGCTCGGCCCGCGGCTCAACGCCGCCGGCCGCATGCTCCACGCCCGCGTCGCCCTGAACCTCATGCTCGCCGACGACCCTCACGAGGCCGAACGTCTCGCCAAGCAGCTCGACGAGCTCAACCGCACGAGGCGGGAAGACACGCAGGCCGCCATCACCGACGTCCACGATCGACTGACCGAGGCCGATCTCGACGCCGCGCTGATCGTCGCTCACTCCCCGCAGATCTCCTCCGGCATCATCGGCCTCGCCGCCTCACGCCTCGTCGAACAGCACCACCGCCCCGCCATCGTCATGCAGACCGACGACCGCGAGGCCCGCGGATCCTGCAGATCCCTCCCCACCTTCGACATCACCGCCCTCCTCCGCCGCCACGCCGACCTCTTCCTCCGCTTCGGCGGCCACCGCGCCGCCGCCGGATTCACCCTCGAGGTCGATCGCGTCCCCGAACTCAAGCAACGCCTCATCGAGGACGCCACCGCCGTCATCGACCCACAGGACCTCGTCCCCGCCTTCGAGATCGAGGAGGAGCTCCCCCTCCAGGCCGTCGACCGCCGCACCATCCAGTGGCTCGGCCTCCTCGGCCCCCACGGCATCGGCAACCCCATGCCCGTCTTCATGGCCCCCGCCGTCTCGGTTGTGAAGAGCAAGGCCGTCGGCCAGGACGGCGAGCACCTCCAGCTCATGCTCCGCGACGGCCCCATCACCTGGCGCGCCATCTCGTTCCGCAACGCCGCCGCCGCTGTACCCGAGGGCGACCCCGCCGACATCGTCTACACCTTCAAGCGCGACGACTTCCGAGGCGACGGCGCCCTCCAGCTCGAGGTCCTCGACCTCCGCCCCGCCGCCCGCACCTAGCGCGCACGCGCCCACCCTCCGAGGGCCAACCGCCCACCGAGGCCCAACGCGCGCTCCACGACGCGCGCCCGCCACGCCGCCGTGCGATCCGTACTTGCGTATCCAATATCACGATTTTCAATACGCGATTTTCGTTTCGTGTATAATCGAGCCAGCCCGAGCACCTGCCACCGTCCGCCACACCTAGAACGAGGACACGCATGCCGAGGGACATTGCGGCAGACACACAGAGCCTGATCCAGATCCGAGACGCCACCGGCGGCCAGCTCCCCTTCTCGAGGGGAATCATGGCCACCAGCATCCTCGCCACCGGCCTCGACACCGCCCGCGCCTACGCCATCGCCGAGGAGATCCAGCAGAGCCTCAGCAGCAACGGCCCGCGCGTCCTCGTCGCCGCCGAGCTCGCCGAGCGAGCCGCCACCATCATCGAGACCTCCGCTGGAGGAGACGTCGCCCGCCGCTACCGCGCCTGGCGCAAGGCGAAGCGCACCGGCCGCCCCATCGTCGTCTCGCTCTCCGGCGCCCCCGGCGTCGGCAAGTCCACCGTCGCCACCCGCCTCGCCCTCCGCTTCGGGATCAACCGCGTCGTCCCCACCGACGCCATCCGCGAGGTGCTCCGCACCGTTGTCCCCTCCACCGTCCTCCCCGAGCTCCACGTCTCCACCTACGAACGCGTGGACCAGGACCACGACGAGGATCCCGCCTTCCTCCGCCAGGCCCGCGCCGTCAGCGCCGCCACCGCCGCCGTCGCCACGCGACTCGTCGCCGAGCAGCGCAGCGTCATTCTCGAGGGCGTCCACCTCCTCCCCGGCGACGTCACCGCGCGGCTGATCGGCGCCTCCGAGGACAGCGCCGAACCAATCGTCGTCGAGCGGCTGCTCACCCTCGGCGACGAGGAGGTCCATCTCGCCCACCTCACCCGCCGCATGACCGCCGAGCCGGGCCGCGCCGGCAGCCGCCACCTCGAGCACTTCGCCGCGATCCGCCAGCAGCAGGAGACCCTCCGCCGCTTCGCCGCCTCCGCCGGCGTCGCCGAGCACGACATCGCCCATCCTGAGGACCTCACCCAGCGCATCGTCGACGACGTCGTCGCACTCGCCGAAGACGCCGCACCACCCGAGGGCGCCCCACCCGCTGAGGCCACGGCGGTCGCCGGAGCGCCCCCGATCGCAACATCGGGAGCCACACCGTGACTCAGCCCCGCATCGAGCTACTCGTGCTCGATGCCCAGGGCGTCGTCCTCAACAAGCCCCTGATCGAGTTCCTCGTCGAACTCGCCTCGCGCACGAACCGCTCTCCCGAGGCGCTGATCGAGCACTGGCGCACACAGGTCCGCCTCCCCGCCTGGACCGGTGCCATCACCGACGACGCGATCTGGGACGCGCTCTCCGTCAACGGCGAGGCCGGCTTCGACCCGCACGCACTACTCGAGTCCCGCTACCAGACCGGCCCCGCCGCCCAGCACCTCGCCCGCTGGAGCCACGACGTCCCCATCTGGCTCCTGTCCAACCACCGCAGCCACTGGCTCACCCCGCGCCTTAAACGCTTCGACCTCCATCGTTACTTCGAGCGCATCCTCGTCTCGGACACCCTCGGCGTCGCCAAGCCAGACCCGAGGGCCTTCGACCCCATCCTCGCCGTAGTCGAGAACCCGGCCTCGGTGCTGTTCGTCGACGACCTCGACCGCAATCTCCGCGCCGCGCAGGCACTCGGCATCTCGACCGTTCTCGCGGATGATCGATGTGACTGGGTACAGCAGGTGGACCGCCACCTCGCTCGCTGAGTGGGCACGCCCGCGGATCGCCGCAACCGTCCCCCGCTCGGCCACCCGAGGTGGCTCGCGCCAGAGGTGCACACCGCATGCTCGACGATGAAGTCACCCGCTCGCTGCTCGCCGGCTGGCTCGCCGGAGCCGTCGCCGCGCTCGTCAGCACCGCGCTCATACTCCTCGCCATCGTCCACGACCCCTACTGGCGCCGCCGCCTCGACTGGACCCGACTCCCCCTCCCGCTCGCCGGCGTCATCGTCATCGTCTTCATGCTCCTGCTCTGGACCCTCGCCGGCCTCCTCGTCGGCGCCGTCCACGTCAACGAAACCCAGCCCGGCTTCTCCCTCGCCGTCGCCACCGCCATCGCCGCCGCCTCCCTCGCCATCGCCATCCGCCGCCGCCACCTCGACCCGCTCACCTGGCAACTCACCCTCGTCGCCCTCGCCTCCTACACTCTCCTCATGCCCGCACTCGCCGGCGTCCTCTAGCCACCCGGCCCGCCCAGCGTCGAGCCGCCCAGCGCACCCGCGACCGCACCCTTCCCCTCCTCCGTCTTTTGAGGCAGGCGGAAGCGCAGATCCCGTCGAGATGAACGGGGGAGCGGCACCCCGTCGCGAAGGGCGCGCCGCAGGCGCCCACGGCCGTAGGCCGATCGAGGAAGGCCAGGTGTCGCGACCCCTTCATTTCGACCTAGGTGGGTGGGACGCAAGGACAATCGGCCGCGCTCGAAGCCCGCGGCCACTCTTCCTTCCGATCCCTCACGCCACCGCGACAACCCGCCGCCGCCGCGCGCGGCCGGACTCCGCCCGCGAACTGCGCCCGCCCCTCCTCAATCTCGCCGCAAGTGGAAACGCAGATCCCGTCGAAATGAACGGGGGAGCGGCACCCCGCCCCGAAGGGCGCGCCGCAGGCGCGAGGGGTGTCGCGACCCCTTCATTTCGACTCAGGGCGGGCGGGTGGGAGAGACAAACGGCCGCGGGCGAAGCCCGCGTCCATCTTCCCCTCCGAGGCCTCTCCACCTACCGCCGGGCCGGGCAGCCACCAGCCGGCGGGAGTCCGCGACAGCGAAACAATCGCCTGCGACCACTTCTTAACGCTCAACGTTGTCGGGGCCATCATGCCCCACGTAATATCCCCCCAAACGGGGGGTACGAATGAAGTCCTACACGCCTGACCGGCTGCGCAACGTGGTGCTGATGGGCCACGGCGGAGCGGGAAAGACGACGTTGGGCGAAGCCATGCTCCTCGCCTCGGGCGCCATCACACGCCTCGGCAGCGTCGATGACGGCACCACCGTCGCCGACTACGACGAGGAAGAGCACAGCCACCGCTACTCCATCTCCACCGCCCTGCTCACCATCGAGTGGGACAACTGCCGCATCAACCTGCTCGACGCGCCCGGCTACGCCGACTTCGAGGGCGAAGTCGTCTCCGCCGCCCGCGCCGCCGACGCCGCCCTCATCGCCGTCGACGCCTCCTCAGGCGTCCAGGGCGGCACCGAGCTCGCCTGGGAACGCGCCGACGAGGCCGGCCTCCCGAGGATTTGCGTCGTCACGAGGCTCGATCGTGAGAACGCCAGCTTCGAGCAGGCCGTCGCCAGCCTCCGCGAGGCCTTCGGCAAGCGCGTGATCCCGCTCGGCCTCCCCGTGCGCGACCCCGCCGGCCAGCTCACCGGCTTCTACGACCTCCGCTCGCAGGACGACCCGCCCGAGGGCATCGTCGGCGACCTCGACGCCGCCCGCGAGATGCTGGTCGAGTCAGTCGCCGAGACCAACGACGACCTCCTCGTGAAGTACCTCGACGGCGAGGAACTCAGCCGCCAGGAGATCACCGCCGCGCTCCACGACGCCATCGAGAGCGGCGCCGTCGTCTCCGTCGTCCCCACCTGCGCGCCGCTCGGCGTTGGCGTCGACGGCGTCCTGAACAACATCGTCAACCTCATGCCCGCCCCGCTCGGCCACGAGCACCCGCTCGTCGAGGGATCCGTCACCACCGACCCCGACGGCGAGCTCGTCGTCCAGATCTTCAAGACCATCGCCGACCCCTTCGTCGGCCACCTCTCGTTCATGAAGGTCCTCTCCGGCACCCTCCCGGCCAGCCTCAGCCCCTACAACGCGCGCTCCCGCTCCACCGAGCGCCTCGGCCACCTCTTCCTCCACCGCGGGAAAGAGCAGATCGAGGTCGACGAGCTCGTCGCCGGCGACATCGGTGTCGCCGCCAAGCTGATGGAGACGCACACCGGCGACACCCTCGTCGCCTCGGCCGAACAGAGCGCCGAGGCCACCCAGCTCCCCTTCCCGGTGCCCACCTACCGCACCACCCTGCACCCGGCGAGCCAGGACGACGTCAACAAGCTCGCCACCGCGCTCCAGCGGCTGCAGGAGCAGGACCCCACCATCCACGTCGAGCGCGACCCCGACACCGGCGAGACCATCATGTCCACCGTCGGCGACGCCCAGGTCGCCATCGCCACCGCGCGGCTCGCCAAGACGTACGGCGTCGAGGTCACACCAGACCTGCCACGCGTCCCGTACCGCGAGACGATCGCCGGGACCGCGAAGGCCGAGTACAAGCACAAGAAGCAGTCCGGCGGCCACGGCCAGTACGGCCACGTCGTGATCGAGATCGCCCCGCTCACCCGCGGGACCGGCTTCGAGTTTGCGGAGCAGGTCGTCGGCGGCAACGTGCCGCGCCAGTTCATCCCCGCCGTCGAGAAGGGCATCAACGAGAGCCTCCCGGACGGGCCACTCGTCCACTCGCCAATCGTCGACCTGAAGGTCACGCTCCTCGACGGCTCATCGCACTCCGTCGACTCCTCGGAGATGGCCTTCAAGACCGCGGCCTCGCACGCCCTGAAAGACGGCCTCCTCGAGGCGCAGCCCATGCTTCTCGAGCCGGTCATGCGCCTCAAGGTCCACGTCCCCGGCGACTACGTCGGCGACGTCATGAGCGACATCAGCACCAAACGAGGCCACGTCCACGGCGTCGAGGGCGAAGGACGCTTCTCGATGATCGAGGCCGACGTCCCGCTCGCCGAGGTCCAGCGCTACGCCACCGACCTCCGTGCCCTCACCCACGGCCGAGGGCGCTTCGAGCTGGCGTTCGACCGCTACGTCGAAGTCCCCGCACACGTGCAGGACGCCATCATCGGCGAGCTCCGCGGAGGCGGCTCGAACTAGCGACGGCCGCGGCCGAACGTCACTTCGCCTGCTTGGGCCGCTTCTTCGTCGGCTTCGCCTTGAGCGTCCGCGCGTTCGCCACCGTCCGCTCGAACAGCGCACGCAGCTCGTCCGTGTCCGTGATCTGCTCGTCGGACAGCCCGACGTAGTCCTTCATCACCGTGTCGTACTGCACGACCACCGCATCGGGATGCTCCTCCAGGAACGCCTCGCGCTCCGCCTTCGGCAGGCGAAACGCCAGATCCCCCTGCGGCGACAGGAAGCTGAACATGTTCCCGTTCATCGAGGTGTACGAGGTCGCCTTCCCCTTCAGCTCCAGGTCAGGAACATCCGCGACCAGCGCCTCGTAAGCGGCCAGCTTGTCTTCACGCGACAGCGCCATGCCAGTGCCTCCGAATCCCCGCGCCCGCGACGGCGCCGCGATCTTACGGCGCACCCGCGCACCGCGGACAGCGACCCCACGAGGGTGGAACGAACGCTTGAGGAAGATCCGGGCGACCGCCCGAGGAGGATCCGCGCTAGTTGCACTCCGGTGCGGACGACGCCCACAGCGTCTGGTACTGCTCGCCGCTGACCGCCCGCAATAGCTCGCGGACCTCCAGGTCGCGCAGCTCGCCGAAGCAGGAGTCGGCCATCTCCATGAACGCGCACGGATCCGGCGCGATCGTCTCCACGCGAGCCACCACGTGCGACCACACGCCGAGCCGCGCGAGCGAGTCAACGCGGTGGGTCCAGGGAATCATCGAGATCGATTGGGGTCGGGGGAAGTCGGGGCGGAGGCGGCGGAAGGAGCGGTAGCGGTCGAGACTGTCTTGCGCGATCGGTACGAGGGTGATCAGCGGGCCGGCATGCTCATTACGGCGGGTGTCCAGGATGAGCGTCTTGCCGAGGAGCGGGAAATAGATGGTGATGACATCGGCTTCGTCGATATTCTGCGCGACCCGTTCGAGGTCGAGCTCGATTCCGCTGTCAAGCATGTGGTGGAGCCCCCGCTAATGCCCGTTAGTGTAACTGCCCGGCCTTGATGAGTCGTATGAATCGGTGCCGTCCGACACGAATTTCGTCGCCCGGCTGCACCGGCTGCGTGAACTCCTCGACCCGCTCGCCGTTCACCGACACTGCGCCCTGACCGACCAGGCGCCGCACCTCGCCGCCGCTCGCCGCCAGCTCGGCGCCGGTCAGCACCCGGTGCAGCGGCTGCTCGCCGTCCACCTCGTACTCCGGCATCTCCTCGGGAGTCTCCTGGCGCTGGATCGTCGCCTCGAAGTACGCCTGCGCGGACCCGGCCGCCTCGTCGCCGGAGAACACCGACACGATCTCTCGGGCCAGCCGCTTCTTCGCGTCCATCGGCGGCAACGTGCCGCCGTCGATCGCCTCGCCGATGTTTCGCACCTCGTCCGGCGAGACCGGCGTCACCAGCGTGAAGAAGTCCAGCACCACCTCGTCGGGCAGCGACATCACCTTGCCGTACATGTCGTTGTTCGGCTCGTTGATCCCGATCGAGTTCCCCGTCGACTTCGACATCCGCTGATGCCCGTCAGTCCCCACGAGGATCGGCAAGGTGATCACGATCTGCGGACGCTGACCGGCGTCGCGCTGCAGCGTCCGCCCCGCCATCAGGTTGAACAGCTGGTCGCTGCCACCGATCTGCACGTCGGTCTCCAGCATCACCGCGTCGTACGCCTGCATCACCGCGTACATGAACTCGCTGAGGTAGATCGCGTCGTGGTTCTGCCACCGCTTCGAGAAATTGTCCCGCTCCAGGAACTGCGCCACGGTGAACTTCGAGGTCAATCGCAGCACGTCGGCGAACGTCAGCTTCCCCAGCCAGTCCGCGTTGTACTTCACCTCGGTGCGCTCGCCATCGAGGATCCGGAACGCCTGGTCTGCGTACGTCCGCCCGTTCTCCGCCAGGTCGTCGGCGGACAGCATCGGCCGCCCCTTGTCCTTGTCGGACGGGTCGCCGACCAGCCCGGTGAAGTTCCCGATCAGGAACGTCACCTCATGCCCGAAATCCTGGAACTGCTTCAGCTTCCGCATCGGCAACGTATGGCCGAGATGCAGGTCCACCGAGGTCGGATCGAACCCCGCGTACACCTTCAGCGGGCGATCCTCCTCCAGCCGCTCGCGCAGCTCCGCCTCCATCGTCGCGTGCGTCCGGTCGTCCCCGTACTCCACCCCGCTGAGCAGCACCGACAGCTGCTCGTCCACCGGCGCCATCACCCGCCCGCCCGAAGCACCCCCCGAGGCGGCGACCGTCTTCGAGGTCATGCGAACCACTCCCGCGTCGCCGCCAGGTCGCGCTGGATCTGCGCGGACAGCTCCTCGATGCCGTTGAACTTCTGCTCGGCCCGGAGCCGGTGCAACAGCTCGACCGTCACCACCTGCCCGTACAGATCGCCCTCGAAGTCGAGCAGGTGCGTCTCCACGAGCCGGGAGTTGTCGCCCTCAAACGTCGGCCGCACGCCGATGTTCGTGCACGCCTCGAACTCGCGGTCGCCCACCAGCGCCCGCGTCACGTAGACCCCGTTCGGCGGCAGCCAGCGGTCGGCGCTCACCCCCACGTTCAACGTCGGGAACCCGATCTGGCGCCCCCGCTCGTCGCCATGCAGCACCGGCCCGCGCAGCAGGAACGGGTGCCCCAGCAGCTGCGACACCGTCTCCATCTCGCCGGCCTCGAGCGCCTGCCGCACCCGCGTGCTCGACACCCGGTCCTCGCCGTCGCCGAGCAACGGCACCGCCAGCACCTCGAAGCCCAGCTCCTCGCCGATCCCGGTCAGCACCTCCACCGTCCCGGCGCCACCGCGCCCGAGCCGGAAATCCTCGCCGACCACCAGCAGCCGCATCCCCGCCTCTTCGACCAGCAACCGCGAGAAGTCCAGCGCCGACACCTGCTGCAACTCAGACGTGAACTGCAACACCGAAACGAACTCGGTCCCCAGCTCGCGCAGCAACTCCACGCGCCGCTCGAGCGACTCGAGATACGTGATCTTCACATCGGGACGAACCACCGACAGCGGGTGCGGATGGAACGTGATCACGCCGCCCGTCAGGCTGCGCGCCTTCGCCTCCTCGAGCATCCGCCCGATCAGCATCTGATGCCCGCGGTGCACCCCGTCGAACACACCGATCGAGAGCGCATGCTCCCCCGGCGTGACGCTGCTCCTCAGCTCCTCACGGACAAGCAGCACCGCTGGTCAACCCTCCCATCGCCGGCTCCCGCCAGCGCCCGCCCGGCCCCGCCGAGCGAGTCGAAATCGTAACATCGGCGCCCCCCAGAATCCCGAGGGCAAACCCCCGCCACCGCACGCCGGCCGGAGGCGACGCCCGTTGCCAGCCGATCCGAACGACGGCGTACGCAGAGCGATGAAGCGGAGCCGAGCAGCGCGCTTCGCGGCCTGACCCCAGCCGCTCAGATCCCTCGGCCCAAGCCGGGGTATTGGCCCCGCGAGCTCAACCGGAGAGCGATCCCCAGATCCCGGCGAAATGAACGGGGGAGCGGCGTGCCCGCCCCGAAGGGGCCCGGCGAAGCCGGGAGGGCGCGTCGCGATCCCTTCATTTCGCCTTAAGGGTGGGTGGGCGGGCCTTCCGAGGAAAGCGTGGCGGGCGCAGCCCGCGCCCTCCCTCCCTCGGCGGGAGGCGCAGCCTCAAACCCCGGTGAACTCCTCCGCCAGCTCCCCAAGGTCGGGCACCACCGCCCCCTCGATCTTCACGAGGTCAATGTCCCCAAACCGCTCCGACTGCGTCGCCTCGAGGTACCGCGACTTGATCAGCTCCAGCACCGCCAGGAAATCCACGATCACCGTCACCCGTGACGTCGCGTGCTCCACCAGCTGCCGGAAACTCGTCCGCTGCTCCCGCTCCAGCAGATCGACGAGCCCGCGTAGCCGGTCGCGCAGCCGCACTCGCTCCGCGACCACCGTCCCCGCCGGCTCCTCCTCGGGCAACCGCTCCATCACCTCGCGCAGCACATCCACCAGCGAATCGAGCGTCACCCGATCCAGCCCCGTCGGCAGCGTCACCTCGGGCGGTGGTACTTCGCGCCGGTACGTCTGGTGCCCCTGGTCGCGCTCGCGCAGGAACGCCGCCGCCTCCTTGAAGCGCCGGTACTCCCGCAGCGCCTTCACGAGGTCTTCCGGGTCGTCCTCTTCGAACTCGACCTCTTCGTCCTCCACCGGCAGCAGCGCCCGCGACTTCAGCAGCAGCAGCCGCGCCCCGATCGCCACGAAATCCGCCAGCGCGCCGAGATTGATCTCCTCGGCCGCGCGCAGGTACCCGAGGTACTGCTCCGTCACCTCGAGGAGCGACACCTCGGTCACGTCCAGCTCGTTGCGCTCGATCAGGTGCAGCAACAGATCGAGCGGTCCCTCGAACTTCCCGTCGGGAAGCGGGACGTTCAGCTTGAACGCGTCATCCGTCGCCGGCTCCTGCTCGGCGTCGCCGTCCTCGCCGTCCTCGCCGTCCTCGCCGTCGGTCGCCGCCACTTCGGCATCGACCGCAGCCTCCAGCTCCGCGGCAGATTCCTCGACCACCTCAGTCGCTTGGATCGGATCGTCGCTCGCCGCCGGCGTCTCGGGGTCCTCGGCCGTCGGCTCGACGATCTCGTTGGTCATGACCCGGACCCGCTGGCCGCGGCCTCCTGCTGCTCGACGAGATCCGCCCGAAGCCGGCGCGCCCCGCGCAGGTAGATGTGCTGCAGCTCAGCGTTCGTGCGTTCGGTGTTCACGTGCATCAGGATCCGCACGCACCGCGACAGCGACCCCGCCACGTTCATGTCGTGCATGCACTGCAGCGCCACGTCGGTCCAGCCGTCCTCGCGCGCCGCCACCGCCGGGAACTCCGCGTTCAGATCCACCGTCGTCGTGAAAATGATCGAGGCGACGTGATCGTGCTCGATCTCGTTGGCCTCCACGATCGCCGCCAGCAGCTCGTGCGTCGCATCGAGGATCTCCTCGCGCGTGTTCGACTCAACCGTCGTCGCGCCGCGGATCCCGCGAACCATCATCGTCACGCCGGTCGTCTCCCCGCTCGCGTCCGCATCGACTAGCCCACCACCGCCGCGCCCGTGCGCCCGCTCATCCGCTCGACGAACGCCCGCACCAGCGCCGCTCGCTCCTCCCGAGGAGCATCGCGCACCACGTTGACGAACGCACTGCCGACGACCGCGCCGTCGGCCACCGTACCCACCTGCTCCACGTGCTCGCGCTCCGAGATCCCGAAGCCCACGGCCAGGGGCAGCTCCGTGTGCGCGCGCACCCGATCGAGGAACTCGCCCAGCCCCTCCGACATCCGCTGTCGCGCCCCGGTGATCCCCGTCAGGCTGACACAGTAGACGAACCCGCCGGCATGCTCGGCAACCAGCCGCAGCCGCTCCTCCGTCGAGGTCGGCGCCACCAGGTAGATGATGTGCAGCCCGGCCGCTCGCGCCGGCTCCTCGATCTCCCGCGCCTCGTTCGGCGGCATGTCGACCACGATCAGCCCATCGACCCCCGCCTCGACGGCGTCGCGCGAGAACGCGTCGCCGTACGCCAGGATCGGGTTGATGTACCCCATGATGATCAGCGGGATCGTCACCCCCCGCGCCCGCAGCTCGCGCACGTTCTCGAGGATCGACGCCGGCGTGACCCCCTGCTGCAGCGCCTCGTAGTACGCCTGCTGGTTCGTCGCGCCGTCGGCCAGCGGATCGCTGAACGGCAACCCCAGCTCCAGGGCGTCCGCGCCCCCCGCGATCGCCGCCTCCACGATCTCCGGCGTCGCGTCCGCCTCCGGCCAGCCCGCCGGCACGAACGGGATCAGCGCCGGACGCCCCTCGGCACGGGTCCGCACAAACATCTCGGCGATGCGGTCAGGACGATCGTCGCTCAATTGATGACCCCAATCACGGTCACGATAAAGCTCACGCTGTTGATGATGAAGTGTGCGATGATCACCACCCACAACGAACCCGACGCCTTGAACGCCCACGCGAAGAGCATCCCGATCACGCTGAACGGCACCAGCACCGCCAGGTTGAGGTGGAACGCCCCGAACGCGATGCCGCTCACTGCGATCGCCGCCCAGCCGGCCCACACCCCATCGAGGCCCCGGAACAGCAGCCCGCGGAAGAAGATCTCCTCCGCAAGCGGCGCCACGATCACGACAGCGACGCCGAACAACGCGAGCAGCCCGAACAGCGGCAGACCATCGAGCGCATCGTCGAGCGGGATCTCGTTTCCGCCCTCGACCGCGCTCGTGTCGACCCCCGCCTCCTTCAGCAGCGCCACGCCGAGGTTGTACGCGAACAGCGTCCCGTACGTGCCCGCCGTCGCGATCCCGAGCGGTCCCCACCGCTCCGGGCGTCGGAACCCCAGCGCCGCCAGATCGATCCGCCGCCGCCGCGCCAGCATGAGCACCGCGCCCGCGAACAGCGCCTCGAACCCGATCGTGAGCACCGCCGCGGCGTAGTCCTGCTGCGTATCGCCGAGGTCTAGGCCCACGACGATCGCGCCCAGCAGTATCGAGACGAAGACCAGGCTGCCGATCAGGATCCCGACGCCGATCAGCGGGTCGTAGCCGCGCCAGATCGGTGCTGGCTGCGCGACCGGCAGGGGAGCTGGCGCGACCGGTGGTTCAGCGAACACCAAGCGAGCGTACCAGCGCGCCGGGGTGCGCGATCACCGTCCCCAGGACCCCAACCGCTACGCTGGCGCCGTGCCCGAAACTGTCTCCGTCATCATCCCCGCGCTCAACGAGGCGCCCGTCATCGCGCGCGCCGTCCACAGCGCCCGCGCCGCCGGCGCGGACGAGGTGATCGTCGCCGACGGCGGCTCGCAGGACGCCACCGCTGCCGCCGCGATCGACGCCGGCGCTCGCGTGATCGAAGCGCCGAGGGGCCGCGGCCCGCAGCTCAACGCCGGCGCGCAGGCGAGCCACGGGGAGGTCCTGCTCTTCCTCCACGCGGACGGCCTGCTACCCCCCGACGCCGTCCGTCAGATCCGAGGCGCGCTCACAGATCCCGAGGTCGTCGGCGGGAACTTCCGCATCAACTTCGGCCCCGGCGCACACGCCCGATTCCTCGCGGCCTTCTACCACGTCATCCGCCAGCTCACCGTCTATTACGGCGACTCCGCGATCTGGTGCCGGCGCGACGCCTTCCGCGCCGTCGGCGGCTTCCCGCCCTACCCGCTGATGGAGGACCTCAAGTTCGTGCACCTGCTCCAACGGCGTGGACGCATGGCCTACCTCGACGGACCCGTCCACGCCTCCCCGCGCCGCTGGCAACAGGCCGGCCTCGCCCGAACCTGGGCGAGCTGGGTCGTGATCCAGACCCTCTACTTCTACAACGTCTCGCCGCACCGCCTGGCGCGCCTCTACCGCCACATTCGCTAGCAGGAGCCCAGCCGGCCCGCCGTCAGAGCGCTAGCCTCGAACCCATGGATCGAGCGTCGGGAGCCATCGCGGTGGTCGCCGTCGTCGTCGTCCTCGCGGGCGGCGCGCTGTTCGTCGGCGCGTTCGGCGGCGGAACGGAAACCTCCTTCACGGAAGAAGTCCCCTTCGAGGCCATCCCAACCGACGGCTCAGCAATCGTCTTCGGCCTGGCCCAGGAGGGCGGCCTCGAACTCATCGGCGTGCGCATCCAGCGCCCGAGCTACACGGTCGATGTCGGACTCGCCGTCCCACCGGAGTGCGTCGTCGCGGACGGCACCGACCAGCTCCTCACCGACGAAGGCCCCTGCGCTGACCTCCCCGTCCACGGACCCGTGGTCGGTGGCGGGGTGACGCAGGCCGGCGACCGCGTCGTCACCGTGCGACTAACCATCAGCGAAGACTGCGCCGATGCCATCGTCCTAGGAACCGCGTGGCCACCGCCCGCCGCCGCCTGCGCCGCGGCTTCCGAGGGCGCGTAACGTTCGTCACCCCCTCCGAGCCATCCTGACCGACACTGGTGCGGCCACCCGAGGACGAGCGAGGCGACGATGCAGAGCATCGAGTCCATCTATTGGGTCTTCACGCACAACTGCAATCTGCGCTGCGCGCACTGCTACAACGACTCGCGCCCCGGCGCCCCCACGATCACGCGAGCCGAGGCGGACGCCGTGCTCGCCCATCTCCCCGAGGCCACCAACCGCTTCATCCTCTCCGGCGGTGAGCCGCTGGTTGAGCTCGACCTGCTCCTCCACCTCGTCACCGTCGGCCGCGCCAGGTACCCCGACGCGCGAATCATCCTCCAGACCAACGGCGACCTGCTCGACCGCCCGCTCCTCGATCGACTCATCGAGGCCGGCGTCGACATGTTCTCCATCGCCTCCTACGACCAGTTCCACCCACGGCCGGCCGGCAAGTTCGAGGCCCTGCGCACCCTCTTCGCCGAGGCAGGTGTCGTCGACCGCCCGGTCGGCGACCCGGCGTCTGCGGAGATCCCACCCAACGAGGTCAGCTACAACATCTGGGGCGCGAGCCCGGAGCTCTGGGTCGGCGGCATCTGGCCGCGCGGCCGCGCCATGAAGTACGGCCTCGCGCAGCTCCTCCCCGAGACCAACTTCTGCAATCGCTGGTCGGGCGCGCTCGGCTTCCTCGACGACGGCTCGGATCAGCAGGAGGTCTCGATCCAGCTCACCTCCGTCTACCCCTGCTGCCCCGGCACCGTGGAACCGCTCGGCGACCTCACCGAGGAGCCACTCGCCGCCATCCTCGCCCGCCACCGTGACGACCCCATGTGGCAGGCCCTCAACCGAGGCGACCCCGCCTCCATGGGTGAGCACGCCGGCGTCGACCGCGCGGCGGCCCTCGAGCGCATCGAGCAGCTCGGCTCCGTCTGCCTCTGGTGCGACGAGTTCATGACCGAACGCGTCCGCGCCCGCGGCGACGGTCCCGAGGACCTCCCCGTCCAGGGCGAGCGCCGACTCATCCCGCTCGAAGCAGCCACCCCATAGCGCGGTCCCCGTACCCTCCCACGATGACCAGCGACTCCCGAGGTCCCGCGGTCGGCATCCTCACCCGCTACCCCAAACGTGGCGCCGGCAAGACGCGCCTCGCCGCCTCGATCGGCGCCGACGCTGCCCACGACCTCGCCCGCGCCATGCTCCTCGACGTCTGCGCCGCCGTCCGCGCCACCCCGCTCTGCCACCCCACCGTGTTCGTCGAACCGCCCGAGGCCATCGACGCGATCGCCGAGCTGACCGGCATCCCGGACGCCCGCGCCCAGGCCGCCGGCGACATCGGCGCCCGCATGCTCGCGGCGGCCCGAGCCCTCGAGGCCGACGACTTCCGCCCGATCATCCTCGTCGGCTCCGACCTGCCCCTGCTCGACTCGGCGCGGATCCACCACGCGCTCCGCGCGCTGCGACGGGCTGACGTCGTCTTCGGCCCGGCCTCCGATGGCGGCTACTACCTCGTCGGCATGCACCGCCCGCAGCCGGCGATCCTCGAGGACCCATCGATCCAGTGGAGCGGCCCCGACGTACTAACCACGTCGATCGCCGCCGCCGAACGCGCCGGTCTCGACTACGGACTGCTCCCCGAGGCCTTCGACGTCGACACCGCCGCCGACCTCGAGCGACTGCGAGACGAACTCGCCGAACGCGAGTTCGCGGACAAGCCGGGACCACAGAACACGGCCGCCGCCCTCGGGCGGATCGGAGGGAACTGACCGTGAAGACCACACCACGCGCCGAGCCGAAACCTCGCCCCGGCGCGCCCGCGATCCGAGCGCGCACCGCCACCCTCGCCGCCGCCACCCTCCTCCTGGTCGCCGCCGCGTGCGGCGACGATGACCCCGCCGACGCCACCCCCACCTCCGAGGCACCCCCAACTTCCGAGGCGACGGCACCCCCATCCACGGCGACCGTCGGCGACACCACCACCGCAACCGCAGCACCGACCCTCGCAGCGACGGAGGCACCGTCCGGCCTCCTCGAGGAGCTGCTGACCCTCTCCTCCGGCTTCGACGAAGTCGACGTCTGGGGCGACAGCCCCGGTGAGGTCCGCTTCATCACCCCGAACGGCCTCACGATCGATGACGAGGGCTCGATCTACCTGACCGACTTCCAGGGCGGGGCGCTCCGCAAGCTCCGACCCGACGGAACCATCCTCTTCAAGTCCGGCGAGGCGGGCCCCAACCCCGGCCAGCTCGCCAACCCCATCGGCGTCGCCGTCGCAGGCGACGGATCGATCCTCGTCTCCGAGTCCGGCGTAAGCCGCATCAGCATCTTCGAGGCCGACGGCACCTTCCGCACCACCTTTGCTGAGCAGGGTGGCGCCCCCGGCCTGTTCCAGTCCGCCATGGGAATCGCGATCAACGACGAGGACGAAGTCTTCGTCGCCGACTTCGGTAACCACCGGGTCCAGGTGTTCACCACCACCGGCGACTACCTGCGAGGCTGGGGCGAGCAGGGCGCCGGCGACGGCCAGTTCACCAACCCCATCGGCGTCCAGATCGGCCCCGGCGGCAACGTCTGGGTCGTCGACAGCGGCAACGAGCGCGTCCAGGTCTTCACCCCGGCAGGCGAGCTGGTCCGCATCTTCGACGACGTCGGACCGGGCCCGCAGATCATCTCGCTCAACAACGCCGGCGAGTTCTACGTCGCCTCTCCGTGGGTCGAAGCACGAGTCCGCCACTTCAGCCCGGACGGCGAGCTGCTCGGCCACGTCGGCAACAGCGCCACCGAGGCCGAACTCGCCGGGATGACCCTCGCCGAGCGCGAGGAGATGCTTCAGCTCGACCGCCTCGCCGGCCCGCACGGAACCGCGACGGCCCCGGACGGCACCGTCTACCTCGCCGACACCGCGAACGCCGTCGTCAGAAAGTTCGAGCCCGCCGGCGGCTAACAGCCGTGGCGCGCGGTCAGAGCGTGACCCGCAGCGCCTCCGCGACCGTGTTCATGTCCTTGTCACCGCGCCCGCTGAGGTTGAGGAGCACCACGTCGTCCGGCGACAGCTCCGGCCCCAGCTTCGACAGGTACGCGAGCGCATGCGAAGACTCGAGGGCAGGCACAATCCCTTCGGTCTCGCAGAGCAGCTGCAGCCCCGCCAGCGCCTCCTCGTCGGTGACCGCGTGGTACTCAGCGCGCTCGTTCAGCTTGAGCCACGAATGCTCGGGACCGACCCCCGGGTAGTCGAGCCCGGCCGAGATCGAGTGAGCCTCCACCACCTGCCCCCAGTCGTCCTGCAGCAGCATCGACTTCGCCCCGTGCAGCACCCCGGTGCGCCCCTTCGTCAGCGTCGCCGCGTGCTTGCCCTCGAGTCCCTCGCCGGCCGCCTCGACCCCGATCAGCCGGATCGGGTCGTCCAGCAGCGGGTAGAACAACCCCATCGCGTTCGACCCACCGCCGACGCACGCGATCCCCACCGTCGGCAGGCGCCCCTCCTGTTCGAGGATCTGTTGCCTCGCCTCTCGGCCGATCACCGACTGGAAGTCGCGCACCATCATTGGGTACGGGTGCGGCCCGATCACGCTGCCGATGATGTAGTACGTGTCCGCCACGTTGGTCACCCAGTCGCGGATCGCCTCGTTCGCGGCGTCCTTCAGCGTCCGTGACCCCGCGTCGACGGTCCGCACCTCGGCCCCGAGCAGCTTCATCCGAAACACGTTCAGCGACTGCCGCCGCACGTCCTCCGCCCCCATGTAGACGATGCAATCGAGGCCCAGCAGCGCGCAGACCGTCGCGCTCGCCACGCCGTGCTGCCCGGCGCCCGTCTCGGCGATGATCCGCCGCTTCCCCATCCGCTGCGCCAGCAGCCCCTGCGCGAGGGCTGCGTTGATCTTGTGCGCGCCCGTGTGCGTCAGATCCTCCCGCTTCAGGTAGACCTTCGCCCCGATCCGCTCCGACAGCCGCTCCGTGAACGTGAGCGGAGTCGGCCGACCGACGTAGTTCTTGAGCAGGTCATCGAGGCGCGCTCGGAACTCCGCGTCCGCCATCGCCTCCTCGTAGGCGACCTCAAGCTCGGCCACCGCCGGCATCAGCGTCTCGGGGATGTACTGGCCGCCGAAGTCGCCAAAGTGCCCCGCACCGTCGGGCATCGGGTCGCTCTGCGGTCGCTCGATAGTCGTCATCTCGTCCCCCTGCGGCGGTCTGCCCTGACGCTGTCGCTCAGACCCTATCGCTCGTCGGCGCGCCGGACCGCCCGCACGAACTCCCGCACCCGGTCGTGGTCCTTGCGCCCGTTCACCTCGGTCCCGCTGGCCACGTCGACGATCCACGGCTCGACCGCCCGGATCGCCTCGGCCACGTTCTCCGGGCGGAGCCCGCCCATCAGCATGATCGGGATCCGGTCGGCGACGCGCCGCGCCACCTCCCAGTCGAACGTCCGCCCGCTCCCGCCCCGGTACGGTCCGTGCGCGGAGTCCAGTCCGAGGGCAATCGCAAACCCCGGCTGCACGTCCTCGAACGGATCGGACGGGGAGTCCAGCGGCGAGACGTGCACGATCTGGATCACCTGCCGCGTCACGAGGAAGCAGTCCTCCCAGCTCTCGTCGCCGGACAGCTGCACGAGGTCGACGCCCGCCTCCTCCGCCAGCTCATTCACCTCGTCGATCGGCTGGTCGGCGAACACCCCCACCGTCAGCGGCCGCTTCGCCTCGAGGTACGCCTCCACCACCTCCGCGCCGTGGCGGAACCACGGCTCGATCTCCTCGCGCGCCTGCGGCTGCGCGGGCGGCGGTAGCGCCATCTCGTGCTCCGCAAGCGGCGCTCCGAGGGCGCGCACCATCGTCTGGGCTTCGTCGACGGTCACCTGGCGCGGCGACTCTGCGAAGATCATCCCCACGAAGTCGGCACCCGCCTCCGCCGCCGCCAGCACATCCTCGGGCGTTCGGTTGCCGCAGATCTTCACGAGGGTCATCGCGCCGCTCCCGCCGGTACGAGCATGAACTCCCGCGCCCGTCCCTCGACGTCGCCGCCGGTCACCAGCGCCTCGCCGACCAGCAGCGCGTGCGCGCCCGCGTCGGCCATCCGCTCCGCGTCCGCACGCGACCGGATCGCCGACTCGGCGACCAGGGTCGCCTCGCTGCTCACGAGGCCCGCGAGCCGCTCCGTCGTGCCGAGGTCCTCGTCGAACGTCCGCAGGTTCCGGTTGTTCACCCCCAGCACCCGCGCCCCGGCATCGAGGGCGATACGCAGCTCCGCCTCGTCATGCACCTCGATCAGCGGCTCCATCCCCAGCTCTCGCGTGCGCGCGATCAGCGAGGCCAGCACGTCCGGCTCCAGCAGCATCACGATCAACAACAGCGCATCGGCACCATGCGCGCGCGCCTGGAGCAACTGGTACTCGTCCCAGATGAACTCCTTGCGCAGCAGCGCCGGTCGGTCGCCGTCGGCTCGAAACGACACACTCACCGCCGCGAGGTCATCGATGCTCCCACCGAAGAAGTCCGGCTCGGTCAGCACCGAAATGGCGGCCGCCCCGGCGCGCGCGTACTTCGAGGCCTGCTCGACCGCATCGAGGTCCGCGTCGAACACACCCTTGCTCGGCGACGCCCGCTTGATCTCCGCGATCAGCCGCACGCGGGCCTCGCCCGGCGTCGAGGCGCGACCGTGACGCAGCAGCGCCGCGAAGTCGCGCGCGGGCGGCGCGCCCTCGATCAGCTCCGCGAGCGCGGCCTCCGGTCGCGCGGCGCGATCCTCCGCGAGGCGCACACGGCGTGCCGCGACGATCCGGTCGAGGAAGGTGCCGGTCTCGCGCGTGGCGCTCGGCTCGGGCATGGCGGTCAGCTCGCCGCCGCGCGGCGCGTCGCCTCGACGAACGCGCCGGTCTTCGCCGCCGCGTCGCCGCTGTCGATCGCCTTCACCGCCAGCTCGGACCCGTGCTTCAGCGACGACGCGAGCCCCGTGACGTAGAGCCCCGCCGCCGCGTTCGCGACCACGAGGTCCCGCACCGCCCGCGGCCCCTCGCCGCGGAAGATGTCGCGCAGGATCGCCGCGTTCTCCTCCGGCGTCCCGCCCTCGATCGCGCTGAACTCATGCTTCGACACCCCGAGGTCGAAGGGCGAGACCATCCGCCGCGTCACCTGACCCGCTTTCACCTCGAACACCGTCGACTCGCCGGTGACCGTCAGGTCGTCCAGCCCGTCGTCCCCCGTCACCACGAGGGCGTGCCGCATCCCGAGGCGCGCCAGCGCCTCCGCCAGCTTCTCGCCGAGCTCCGCGTTCGCCACACCCATCACGTGGCAGTTCGCCCCGGCCGGGTTCGTCAGCGGACCGAGAATGTTGAAGACGGTCCGGATTCCGATCTGCGGTCGCAGCGGCCCGGCGAACTTCATCGCCGGGTGGAACGACTGCGCGAACATGAATCCGACGCCGGTCTGCTCGACGCACTGCGCGACCTGCGCCGGCGTGAGCGCGATCTGCGCGCCCAGCGCCTCCAGCAGATCGGCCGAGCCCGACTTCGAGGTCATCGCCCGGTTCCCGTGCTTCGCGACCTTCGCGCCCGCCGCCGCCGCCACGAACGCTGCCGCCGTCGAGGCGTTGAACACCTTCTTCGACGACCCGCCGGTCCCCGCGGTGTCCAGTAGCGGGCGCGCCTCGATGTCGACGCTCAGCGCGTACGCGCGCATCGCCTTCGCCATCCCGACGATCTCGTCGACCGTCTCGCCCTTCATCCGCAGCGCCGTCACAAACGACCCGAACTGGGCCGGCGTCGCCACCGTCTCGCCCTCGGTCAACGACTCGTCCTGCCCGGCGCGCATGATGTCCTGCATCGCACCGCGCGCCTCCTCCTCGGTGAGGTCACGCCCCTCATCGACGATCGCCGCGATCGCCTCCTTGATCACGATGCTGCCACCGGTTCCGGTACTCGCAGGTGCTCAGGCACCGACACCCCAAGGAAGTTGGCCAGCAGCTGGTGACCGTGCTTCGTCATGATCGACTCCGGGTGGAACTGGATCCCCTCCAGCGGCAGCGTCTTGTGTCGCACCCCCATGATCACACCGCTATCCGAGCGAGCCGTCACCTCCAGCTCGTCCGGCACCGTCGCCGGATCGATCGCCAGCGAGTGGTACCGAATCCCCTCGAACGGGTTGGGCAGCCCGGCAAAGACCCCCTTCCCGTCGTGCTCGATCATCGAGGTCTTCCCGTGCAGGATCTCGCCCGCGTAGTTCACCGTCGCGCCGAACGCCTCTCCCAGCGCCTGGTGCCCGAGGCACACGCCGAGGAGCGGCACCTCCCCCGCCGCCGCGCGCACGAGGTCGACCGAGATGCCGGCCTCCGCCGGCGTGCACGGGCCGGGCGAGATCACGATCTGGTCCGCGCCCATCGCCAGGCAATCCTCGACCGAGATCTCGTCGTTCCGGTGCACCTCCACCTGCGCGCCCAGCTCGGACAGGTACTGGTAGAGGTTGAACGTGAATGAGTCGTAGTTGTCGATGAGCAACAGCATCGGCTGCCGTCCTTCGTTATGTCGCTAGTCTAGGCGTCGCGCGCGGCGTCGGACATCGCCAGCAGCTGCTCAGCGTGCTCGCGTTCGTGCCGCGCGATCTTCTCGATGCGATCGCTGATCCGCACCGCGCCCCGCTCGTGGTGGTTCCCGTACTGCTCCAGCTGCTCGTCCGCCAGGCTCGCCAGCCAGAACCGCGTGCGCTCACGCTCCGCATCGAGGCGCCCGCGCACCGTCTCGAGGTCGTCGACCGGCCGCGTCCGGTGCACGTCGTCCCACTGCGCGTCGTTGAAGCTCCGCCACGTGTGCCCCGGCAGTCGCAGCAACCGCTCCGTCTCCTCGCGGTAGTACGTCTCCACGTCCGCCGTATGCGCGAGCACATCGAGGGCCGACCACCCGTCGACGAGCGGCGTCTCCCGCGCCCGCTCCGGCACCGACTGGAACGCCGCGAGCAGCGCGCCCCGCGTCTCGTCCAGCAGCGCACCCAGCGCGTCCACCGTCTGCGGGTGATCCGGCTCCCCCAGCGTCCGCGCCAGCCACTCCCCCACCTCGGGCAGCAGCTCCGAAGCCACCGAGGGCGTCGCCGGCTGCGCCCAGACGGCGTCCGCGTAATGCTTCGCGTTGAACCGCGGCTCGCCCTGCCACCCGTGACAGAGGAATGCGTTCACCACGAACCGCATCCCGCCGTCACCGGTCACGTAGAGCGTGTCCTCGAAGTCAAACGGCCCGGGCTGCACGTGCACGTGCTCGCGCAGCACCCGGCTCAGCGCATCCTCGGCCGTCTCGTCCTCGCCGACCCCGGCGATCGGCAGCGACCACCGCCCGGCGAACGGCCCCTCATCCAGGTGCTGCAGCAACAACACGCGCCCGTCGTCGCGGCGCATCACCGCCGCCGACGCGAGCAGCGGCCCGACCGGCGGCGCGGGCGATTCGTTGGTCATGCGATCACCCCTCTAGTAGCCGAGGCTACCCGTCGGCGAGCCACCCTCGCCGCGCTCAGCATCGTCCAACGCCGCGATCAGCGCCTTTGCCTTCTGTTGACACTCCTCGTACTCCCGCAACGGGTCCGAATCGAACACGATCCCGGCGCCCGCCTGCACGTGCGCCCAGCCGTCCTTCATCACCAGCGTCCGGATCGTGATGCACGTCTCCGCGTTCCCCGACATGTCGAAGAACCCGACCGACCCGGCATACGGCCCGCGTTGGTCCGGCTCCAGCTCCGCGATGATCTCCATCGCCCGGATCTTCGGCGCGCCCGAAACCGTCCCCGCCGGGAACGCCGAGCGCAGCGCGTCGTAGGCCGACATCCCCTCCCGCAGCTCGCCTTGGACGTGACTCACGAGGTGCATCACATGCGAGTAGTACTCGATGTCCAGCTGCTGCGTGACCTCGACGCTGCCCGCCGTCGCCACGCGCCCCACGTCGTTCCGCCCGAGGTCGAGCAGCATCACGTGCTCCGCGATCTCCTTCGGATCGTGCGCCAGCTCCTCGGCCAGCCGCTCGTCGTCGAGCGCCGTCTCCCCGCGCCGGCGCGTCCCCGCGATCGGGTGCACCTCTACGAGGTCGTCCTCGATGTTGACCAGCAACTCCGGCGACGCCCCGACGATGAAGGTCTCGTCGAACTTCAGGTAGTACATGTACGGCGACGGGTTGATCGCCCGCAGGCTCCGGTACACCTCGAACGGATGCGCACCGGTTTCGCGCGAGAACCGCAGCGAGATCACCCCCTGGATGATGTCGCCCTCGGTGATGTACTGCTTCGTCCGGTCGACCGCCGCCATGTACTCGGCCTGCGACCAGTTCTCCTGGATCGGCTGCCCCGACACACCGTCAAACGGCACGTACGGCAGCGCGCCCAGCGGCGTCTCGAGCCGGGACACCAGCTCGTCGATCCGGCCGATCGCCTGCCGGTAGCTGGAGTCGATGTCGCCGTCGAGGCGCACGTGCGACACCACCTTGATCGAATGCATCAGGTGGTCGAACACCAGCAGCGTGTCCGAGAACATCAGCCACGACTCCGGCAACCCCAGCGTGTTCGGCCCCGCGATCGGCAGCTCCTCGAAGTGGCCGCCCGACTCCCAGCCGAGGTACCCGACCGCCCCGCCGTGGAAGCGCGGCAGCCCCGGCACGTCGACCGCCTCGAGCCGTCCCAGCTCGCGCTCGATCTCATCGAGGGGATCGCCATCCTCATGGTCGCGAGCGGCGACCCGGAACGGCTCGGTGCCGATGAAGGAGTAGCGCCCAACGCGCTCCCCGCCCTCGACCGATTCCAGCAGGAACGAGTACGGCCCGCGCGCCACCTTCAGGTACGCCGACACCGGCGTCTCCAGGTCGGCGCGCACCTCCCGGAACACCGGAACGATGTTGCCCTGTCCCTGGAGGCGCCGGACCTCGTTCAGCGCCGGCGTGTACTCACCGGGCATGGCGATACTCGGTCGGGGCTGCGGGCGGTGAGCCGAGCGAACGTGCACGGCTGCGCCACCAACGCCCCCGGCCCCTGCTCTCGCCCATCGGGCGAGCAGTGCCAGGCACGCGAAGGGTGTCGCTGCTCATCGTTCCCTGCTCCTCGCTCGGCCGACCACGTCGACCGGTTCCGGCCCACAAAAAAACCACCGCCCGTGGGGCGATGGTCCTCGCGGTGCCACCCACATCTCGCCGCCGCGGCAAAGCCGCGTCGTGCGCTCATTCAAAGCACGGCCCCTGATCCACCCCTCGAGGTGGGAGGCGATGCCCTGGGCCTGGATAACGGCGCCCACACCGTCGACGCCTACTGGCACCCGCCGAGGAGTGCGTTCGGGTCGAGACTCCCGGGTCCATTCGGCCGCTGCTGGCGGGCGCCGGTTCTCAGCTCATCCGGCTCTCTGTAGCCCCGCGAGACGACGTACTACTCCCGTTCATCGTCCGTATTCATCGCTGAACACTACCGCCGAGGCTACGCGCCGCCTGGGAACCTTGCAATCGGCCCCAGCAGCGTCGATGCCGAACGCGCGGCCGCCACCGCCAGGACCGGACGCACGGCCGATCCACCCCGACATCCGGTCATCGGGATCGGGGTGATCGGGATCAGGATCGTCGGGCGACAGGCTGGCGGATGATCGTGCGCAGCTTGGCCGGGTCGGTCCGGCGCGGGTCCGAGAGATAGATCTCGTGGTGCTTCCCGGTCAGTTCGCAACCGCTCTCGTCGATGAACTGGTGGAGCGCGGCGATGGTCGCTGCCTCCGTCGCATACGGACCCAGGTGGAGAATCTGAGCCGCGGGTCCCTCCGTGAACGTTTCGACCCGAGCCTTGGAGCCCGCCGCGAGACGCTTCTTGGCGGTGACGGCTGGGATCACCTCGGCGGCCATGTCATCGGTCACCGCCTCGGGGACGCCGATCATCGCGGTCCACAGCCAGTCGCTCTTGTCGTCGGTGCTGAACTGGGTCATGTCGTCCGCCCACCACAGCCCTTCAAGCGGCATCACGACGTACGCGTCACCCGTCGCCCGTTTGACGGCGGCCCTCAGCCCGTAGGCGATCGGATAGAGCGCCTCCACGGCATCCTGGTACTCGGCCGCTGTGTTGGGATCGCCGGCGCCGTCGACCATCACGTACCTCCGCGCCGGAAGATCGATCAGCCTCGGCGTGGCATCAGCGGTGTAGTGATCGCGGTAGAGGGTCTTCTTGAGGTCGATACTCGCCATCGTGTTCCCTCCTCAGCGGTCGGGTCGGGGCCGACCGGCCCCGAATCGTCTGCACCGATCGCCTTCCATATGTTCCGCGATCGGACGGGGTCGATCGAGGCCACGATCGCCTCGACACGTTGAGAGCAGATCAGGCGCCGTCGGCGTCGACCTCCACGTACGAATCGAAGAACTGCTCCTGGAACCGAACCGCGGCCATGATCTTCGTTGCGTCCCACGTCTCGCCGCCGACGACCGCCACCAGCTTGCCCTCCACGTCATCGCGCCGCTGCGAAACGGTGTCAACGAGACGCGACGCCGGCGCTCAGGCCCAGTCGAAGTCGCCGAGCGCGACATGAAGACGTGTCTCCGGCTGATACATTCCGGGCCTTGGAGGACACGATGGCCCAGATCGCCTGGACACTCGACGAAACACGCGAGGGGATCCGACATCGGGAGTTCTCGGTTCCTGTTGACGGTCGTGGCACGATTCCGGCCGTCTTGTGGACCCCAGAGGGTACGGACGAGCCGCTCCCGCTGATCTTGTCGGCGCACGGTGGGAGCCACCACAAGAAGCACCCGACGATGCTCTTACTGCGAGATCACTTGATGGAAGGCGCCCCTGCCGCGGTAGCGACCATCGATTTCGAGGGACACGGCGACCGCGGGGAGATCACCTCAACCGAAGACGAATCACTGCTCGATCTTCTTGCGAACCCGGCGAGCCCCGCGAGCGCCGCCAGCGAACTCTCAGCCACTCTCTCAGCGCTGCTGGGTACCGAGGAATTCGACGCCTCAGCGGTCGCCTACTTCGGCGTGTCGATGGGAGCGTGGTTCGGAATCCCGTTCTTGGCGAATGAGGCTCGGGTGGGTGCTGCGGTACTCGGGTTGGTCGGCACACAGTTCGATTTCCTTGAGCGGGTCGGACGGCCGCGCCTGACGGAGCCTGTTTGGGAGCGAGCGCGAGAGATCGAGCTGCCGACGTTCCTCTTCGCTCAGGAATCCGATGAAGTGGTCTCCCTCGACTCGACCGTCGAGCTGTTCAAGCTCCTCGCGAGCCCTCACAAGCGGTTCTTGGTGGCTCCCGGTGGACACGCGTTCGTGCCGCAGGACGTGTTCGCAGCCGGCATCGCCTTCCTGAAACACCGGTTGGCCGGCGGGAGTGAACCCGACCCGTTCCTCGCTCCTATCTTCGCTCCGGTACCGGGGCGATAGAGAGCAGACGACGTAGCGGCGACAGTTCGCCGCGAAACGTTGCCACGAGACGCGACGCCGGCGCTCAGGCCCAATCGAAGTCGCCGAGCGCGATGTGGAACCGGGTCTCTGGCTGGCTGAGGAGCCCGGCTACCTCCGGCGTCTCCCGGAGCTTGCGCACGTCGAAGTGCACCCGTCGCCCGGATCCGGCGGTGCCGAAACCGGCTCGCTGGAACGAGCCGGTATCCGGGTGCCCCGGTGCCAACCACGCCTCGAGGTGTGTCGCGCCCTCGCCCCGCGCAGTCGTCGTCGCGTGCTCCAGCAACGCAAGGCTGACGTCCGTTCGCCCCGGAACCGTGAGCAGATCGAGCACCCGGGCGACGCCCTGATCGTCCGGATGCCTCATCGCGAGATACCCGAGGAGCGCGCCCTCGCTCCGCACACCCCAGACCGAGATCACCCCCGCGCGGGGATCGAGGTACCGCCAGTTGAGCCAGTCGGCGTCCCGCCGCCACAGCACATCGAACGCCTCGGCGGAGCGCTCCCCCAGCTCATCAGCGTCAGCACCGAACTCCACGATCGGCTCGACGACGAGCCCATGCGAGTCTCGAGGTGCCTCGACCGCCGGGGCCGGCACAGGAGCGCGGCGCGCTCCAAGGAGGCGTCTCGCGACCGCACCGAGCCGCTGACGGAGCCCGGCCGCCCTCGACCAGACCTGGATACGAACCGTCGGGCCTGTCACCGGGTACATGTGGCGAACCGCCGCCGACTGCGCGACAGCATCGATGGTGAGGTAGTTGGAGGAGTCGCCCGACTCCCAGATGTCATCGAGCAGCCGGCCGAGGCCCCGCCCCTGCAGTTCAGGGAGGATGGCGAAGTCGGCGCCGTTGTAGACCGGCACCAGCTCGCTGCCCACCCGCACGTCGCTGTGCCAGCTCGACGAGACCCCGGCGAGTTCACCGTCGATCACCAGCACCGCGTGCAGCTCCGTGGACGCCAGCTTCCATTCCAGGTGCTCGAGCGCGCTGCCCCGCAGCGGGAAGCTCGGCCACGCACCGAAGGCGCTCATCAGCACCCGGACCATCGCCGGATGGTCAGCAGGCGTCGCGAGCCGGACGAGCTGGTCGCCACTGTCGTCGGTCATCGAAGACACCGTAGGGCCGGGCGCGTTGGCAACCGATCAGAACCCCGGTCGTCAGAACACCGATCGCGTCTCCTACGCGAGGTCAGCGACCTCCACGTACGAATCGAAGAACTGCTCCTGGAACTGAACGGCGGCCATGATCTTCGGCGCGTCCCACGTCTCGCCCCCGACGACCGCGACCAGCTTGTCCTCCACGTCGTCGCGCCGCCGCACGATCCCCACCACCTCCGCCGACTCGCAAACCTCGAGGGCTTCGTCAGTCCCGAGGAGGTACACGTCTAGCTCCTCACCATCCGGCGCGATCACCCCCGGCACGAACCCGTAGTTCACCTCGTAGCGATACCCGTGCTCCGGATGCGTCGACCCCAGCGGCCGGTCGCACACCGCCCGAATCGTCCGCCCCGCCCACTCCTCGAGGTGCAGCGAATCGTCCACACCTACCCGCCCCGCCGCGCGATCGCCGTCGCCCAGCCGCGCGCCCCCTCGTTCAGGTGCGACTGCGCGCCCTCGTCCAGCTCGGCCACCGAAACCGTTCCGACAGCCTCACCGACGAAGCCGTATAATTGGTCGCGTCGTGAGTTGCGACGGCAAACCGCCCATCTGGGCCATCGAGCCCCACACGAAGATGAAGCACTTCATCCAGCGTGAGTACCTTGGTGCGTGGCTCGCGAAGCTCGGTCAGTCTCACCCGCGTATCGTGTTCGTCGACGGATTCGCCGGTCCCGGCATCTACGAAGACGGCGAACCAGGGTCGCCAATCGTAGCGTTGACAACCGCCCGCGATCATCAAGCAGACCTCTCCTCTTGCGAGATCGTAATGGGCTTCTTCGAGCGCTGCCCTGACCGCGCCCACTCGCTACAGCGTCAGCTGGAGGAACAACACGTCCCGGAGCACATCAAGGTTGCCGTTGTCGAGGGGACGTTCGAGGATCAGTTCGGTGGGGAGGTGCTGGCCGAAGTAGAAGAGAAAGGCCAGCGTCTCGCCCCGTCGTTCGTCATGATCGACCCGTTCGGATGGACGGGATTCCCGATGTCGCTCGTGGAGCGCATCGCAGCTCACCCCAGGAGTGAGGTGCTCGTCACGTTCATGTATCAGCACATGAACCGATTCTGGGAGAACCCTGAGCAGGCCGAGAACTTCGACGAGCTCTACGGAACCACCGCGTGGCGCGGAATCGTGAACGAGCCCACTCCGGAGGCGAAACGAGATAAGGCGATCGAGATCTACCGTGATCGGCTGGTGGAGGCGGGCTTCGTCTACACCTACCCGTTCGAGATGCGTGACGACGGCAACAGAGTGCTCTTCTACTTGATCCACGCCACCAAACACCTCGATGGACTCGCCGCGATGAAGGACGCGATGTGGCGCGCGGATCCCGGACGGGAGTTCCGATTCTCAGACTACGAAGCATCGCGGTCGGAGGGTCAGCTCGCGTTGTTCGGTGGCGGCTTTGATCCAGCCGATCTGGAGCGCCTACTCGTGGGCCAGTTCGGGGGCGCTGGATGGGTCGACGTGAACACTGATGTGCGTGAGTACGTACTGCTGAGGACGAGATACCGCGACGGGCACATACGGCGCGAAACGCTCGGCCGAATGCAGAGAGAAGGGCGCATCACCGAAGATGACGTGAGGAGACCCCCCGATCGCAACCGGGCCTTCTGGGGCCCCGGCACGCTCGTCCGGATCTTAAGCTAAGGCTAGGCGACCACCCCGCCCCGCGAGGGGCATCTCATCCCAAACACGACCGTCTAGGTCACGACCACTATGCTTCTTGCCGAGCCGGATCCCGGCCTCGTCAAAAGCGCCCCACTGCTTGAAGAAGAACGGCACGTGGGCGCGGAGGCATTGGTCGCGCACCATCCGTGGCCACAACGGATCCATGCGCCGTGCACCACGGCCGCTCTCACCGCCCGCAATCACCCAGTCGATTCCATCGAGGTTGAGTTCGAGCGGGCCCAGCAGCGGCTCACAGGACAAGAACCGAACAGCAGCCGGGACACGCCGAAGATCCTCGACCCGCGTAGTCCACCGTTGGTTCTCGACCGAGACCCCAGCCCAGATGTTCTCAGCCCAGTACAGCTGGTCGGACAAGGCAAGCAAGCGCTCAGATCGCTTGGTCAATACTTGGAATCGGTGCCACTTGGCTCGACGCATCACCTCGAAGACACGAAAGATAAAGGCGTCCGGGATACCCTCGTGGAAGAGATCCGACATGCTGTTCACGAAGATCAGGCGTGGTCGGCGCCACTGCAGCGGCTGCTCCAGTCGCTCAGGTCTGAGCGTCAGGTCGAAGCCTTGCTCGTACGGATGCCCTTGCACACCTCGAAACCGCTCGGCAAACGTAAGCGCGTAGCAATTGGCACAACCCGGCGACACCTGGGTACACCCAGTCACCGGGTTCCACGTCGCCTCGGTCCATTCGATCGCAGACTTGTCACTCACAATAGAACATCCGTTCTTCTAATCTTAGCGTCAATCGCCCGCCACGACTACCCGCCTCGCCGCGCGATCGCCGTTGCCCACCCGCGCGCCCCCTCGTTCAGGTGCGACTGCGCCCCCTCGTCCAGCTCAGCGACCACCTCCGACACCTCGAACCCCACCCCCTCGACCCGCGCTCGCCACTCCGAGGGCGTCCGGTATCTGTAGAACAACTCCGTCCCCGGCGCCGACTTCCGAGGCACAAACCCCTCCCGGTCGCCCACCTGCATCGACGCCACGAACGCCGCCCCCGGCTGCAGCACCCGCGCCACCTCCGCCAGCGCCGCGTCCAGGTCCTCGCTCGCCAGATGCAACATCGAGGCGCAGGCCCAGCACCCTGCGAACGCGCCGTCCGCGAACGGCAGCCGGCGCATGTCCCCTCGGACGTGCCCGTCCGCCGGATGCTCGCGACGGGCGTAGCCGAGCAGCGCCCGCGAGATATCGAACCCCACCGCCACGAACCCGCGCTCGTGCAGCGTCCTCGTCTCCCACCCCGGGCCGCAGCCCAGATCGAGCACACGACCGCCCGAGGGCACCCGATCGCACAACGCATCGAGATAGCCGCGCACCGGCTCGCGGTCGGCATTGAACGCGGCGTAATCATCGACGCCGGTCTCGTACTCGCGGGCGTTGCGGACGACGTACTCACCAACCACCGCGGGCCTCCATCCGCAGTCTAGTCAGTCGCCAGTGAGATGGACGGATCGATCCCTAGCCCGCAACCCCGGTCAACCGCACGGTGGCCCCCGCGCGGTTCCGCACCAGCGCCGTCGAGAAGTCCCCAGAGTCCGAGTAGCCAACGAGCCAGTTGCGCCCCGTCAGCGCCGCGTCGCAGTGGATCGCCCCCAACCCCGTGTAGACCGCCCGGCCGAGGGGAATCCGAAACGCCGTCAGCTCGTACCGATCCGCCGCGAGATCGCGCCTCGCGAGGATGTAGTACCCACCGCTGTCCGCGGTCAGCGGCTGATGCCAGTGCGGTCGGTCGCGGTGGTACTCCAGGTAGAAGCCCGTCCCGGCGTCCGTCATCACCAGCCCGTCGATGTACGTCTCACCCAGCTCCATCTTCCAGATCGGGTAGTCCGGCCCCGGGAACCGCACCAGCGCCCCGTCCTCCACGAGCACCGCCCCGTAGTACCCCAGCGCCGCCGAGCCCGCCTCGAGGATCGGAACCTCAATCTCCGTCACGTCACTGTCGAGCTGGAACAGCACGCTGTCGCCAAGCACGTTCTCGCTGTCCGCCCGCTCGGCGCCGCCCTCGTCCCACCGCGCCGCGATCGTCACATGCGAGGGCGCGTCGTCATGCCGCGCGTCCGCGACCGCAGCCTCGAGGTCGAGCGCGTCATCGCGCCCCTCCACAACCTCGAGCCCACCCTCCGAGGACACGCGGTACACCTCCCCGCGTCGCACGACCCGGTGCAACCCCAGCGCCGTCATGTTCGAGTCGTGGCACTCGCCACGCCGGTCGATCAGCATCCCGGCGACCCACTCCGAAGACTCACCGGTCACCTCAGCAACGCGCGCCGGATCGGACTCGGCAAACACCTCTGGCGTCACGTCCGTCGCGCTCATACCTCGATCGCCTCGCGCCCCTCGCGGTCCGCCTCCGCTCGGATCACCGCCGCGACCGCCCGCACCGTCGCATCGAGATCCCCCTCGACGTTCTCGATCACGTGCGTGAAGAGCTCCGCTTCGCGCAGCTCTTCCTCTACCTTGGCGAGCCGCACCCGCAGCGCCTCTTCATCCTCCGACCCGCGCGCCCGCAGGTGCGCCTCCAGGTGCGCGAGATCGTCGGGCACGAGGAAGATCGACATCGCCTCCGGTAGCGTCTCCCGTAGCGACGCCGCGCCCTGCACGTCCACCCGGATCAGCGCGTGGTTGCCCGTCGCCACCGCCGCCCGCACCTGCGAGCGCGGCACCCCGTAGCGGTTCTCGTAGACCACCGCGTGCTCCAGCAACTCACCCGCCGCCACCTGCCGCTCGAACTCCTCGAGGTCAACGAACACGTAGTGGACGCCGTCCTGCTCACCGTCGCGCGGTGGACGTGTCGTCATCGTCACCGGCATCACCACCGGGAGGCCCTGCTCGATCATTCGCTGGATCACCGCGTCCTTGCCAACGCCCGAGGGCCCCGACAGGACGACGATCAGCGGCGGGTCTGTGGTGCCGAGCGGTTGCTCGTCCTCGACGCTCACCTAGGCGGCTGCATCCGAGCTCTGCCGGATCGAGGCGACCCGGCTGGCAAACGTCTCCGGCGTGATTGCGATCAGCGCGACCCAGTCATCCTCGAGGATCACGACCGCCTTCGTGCGGCGCCCGCTCGTCAGGTCGATCACTCGCTCCTGCTGCTTGCCGCGCTGCACCATCCGCTTGACCGGCGCCGAGGTTGGCGCGGCTACCGCGATCACGCGATTCAGAGCGAGGCTGTTGTCGAAGCCGACGTGGATGAGTTCGGTGTGATCGGCCATCGCGGGTCCTCGACCGTGCGGTCGGTGACCTCAGCCCGTGCTGATCCGGTCGAGGTCCGACCAGAACGCAGGATACGACACGGCCACCGCCTCCGCGCCGGTCACCGTCGTCTCCCCCTCGGCGAGCAAACCCGCGACCGCGCCGAGCATCGCCACCCGATGGTCCGTCGCCGAGTCGACGGTCGCGGCCCGCAACGAGGCGCCCCCGCTAACCGCCAGCCCGTCCCGCCGTTCCTCGATCTCGATCCCGAACGCCCGAAGCACCGCCCCCGTCGTCGCGACGCGGTCGGACTCCTTCACGCGCAGCTCCTCCGCGTCGCGGATCACCGTCTCCCCCTCGGCCAGTGCACCAGCGAGGGCAACGAGCGGCAGCTCGTCGATCGCCCGCGGGATCAGGTCCCCACCGACCTCCGTCCCCCGCAGCGTCGAGGAGCGAACCACCAGGTCCGCCACCGGCTCGCCACCCACCGTGCGCTCTTCGGTCAGCTCGAGGTCCGCACCCATCGCGCGGAGGATGTCGATGATCCCGCTGCGCGTCTCGTTCACGCCCACGCCCTGCAGCACCAGCTCCGCGTCGGGGTGCACCGTCGCCGCGACGATCCACGCAGCCGCCGTACTGATGTCGCCCGGCACCCGGACGTCGACCGCCTGCAAGTCGCCATCCGGCGGCGTCAGCACCACCGTCGGACCGTCGACCGCCACCCCGGCGCCCATCGCCGCCAGCAACCGCTCGGTGTGGTCCCGCGTCTGCGAGGGCTGAACCACCGTCGTCGTCCCGTCGGCTGCGAGCCCCGCGAGGAGGATCGCCGACTTCACCTGCGCCGACGCCATCGGCGTCTCCAGCGTCTGGCCGCCGGCGATCCGGCCGCCCTCGATCACCACCGGCGGCAGCGTGCCCTCGGCGCGCGCCGTCACGCGCGCGCCCAGCTCGTTCAGCGGCCGCACGATCCGCGCCATCGTCCGCCCACGCAGCGACTCGTCGCCCGTCAGCACCGCCAGGCCCGGCAGCCCGGCCACGATCCCCGCCAGCAACCGCATCGAGGTCCCGGAGTTCCCGCAGTCGAGCACGTCCGTCGCTTCGCTGAGGCCCGCACGGCCCCGCCCTTCGACGATCACCGCGCCGTCCGAGGTCTCCTCGATGCTCGCGCCGAGCGCGCGCAGGCACGCCATCGTCGACCGCGTGTCCTCGGAATCGAGGAACCCGTCGACGCGAGCCCGCCCCCGCGCGAGCGCGTTGAATATCAGCGCGCGATGCGACACCGACTTGTCGCCCGGCACCCGGATCTCGCCGCGGAGGCGCCGGGCGCCGCTCACGGTCTGTGCGGTCGGGATCGTCGTCATGGATCGCCCTCCGGGCCGGCGCCCGTCGGAACGGCGCTAGTCGATGTCGCGCTTCAGCCGGCGCTCCAGCTCAGCCTGTCGCAGGCGCTCCTCGGAGTCCTGCGTCATCTCCGAGATCTTGTCCTTCGCCATCTGCCCGATCAGCAGCGCGCTGAAGTCGAACTGATCCGCCTCGGACGCGATCGTCGTGTCCTCCTTGCGCCCCACGGCGCCGAGGAGGAACGCACTGTAGTCCAGCTCGCCCTGCGCGATCTCAGTGAACAGCTCCTCGCGGTCGCTGTCCTTGAGCCGCTCGCGCATCTCCTGCAACTCCTCGATGAAGCGGTCGAGCCAGTGCAGCGTCTGCTCGCGATTCGTCGCCAGGATGTCGTACGCCATCGCCGGGTCCGTCGCCGCCAGTCGCGTCGAGCTCTTGAATCCGCCCGCCGCTAGCAGCGACAGCTCCGGCCACGCCTCCGACCGCCGCGCGAGCCCGAACATCGCGTGCGCCGCCACCATCGGCAGGTGCGAAATCGCCGCGACGTACGCGTCGTGCTCCTCGGGATCCATGATCATCGCCGTCGCGCCGACGGACTCCGCGAGGCTGAACACCGTCTTCACCGCGTTCTGTGATGCCCACGCCGGCGCCGTCACGATCCAGCGCGCGCCGCGGAACAGCTCGGCGTCCGCGTGGTCGGGGCCCACCTCTGTCTTGCCGGCCATCGGGTGACCGCCGACGAAGTTGACCCCGTCCGGCAGATGCTCACGCGCCACCGCGGTCGTCGCCGCCTTGGTCGAACCGGTGTCCGTGACCACCGCGCCCTGCTGCACGAACGGCGCGATCTCCTCCAGCAGCCGGTGATTCGCCAGCACGGGCGCGGCGAGGATCACGAGGTTCGCGTCCCGCACCGCGTTGGCGATGTTGCCCTCAGTGCGGTCGACCGCGCCGATCTTCCGCGCCTGCCGCTGATTGATGTTGTCGCGGTCGTATCCGACGATCTCGAGGTCAATGACCTCCGGATTCGCCTTCAGCGCCAGACCGATCGAGCTGCCGATCATCCCGGTGCCGAGGATCGTGACCTGTGTCATGGGGACGCCCCGTTCTCGCGGTCGATGTCGCGGCTCGGCCTCGCGGCGGCACGCGCGATCGGCGCGCATGAGGTCTTGAGAGCGTGTCCTCAAATATAGCATCGCCACCAGCCGCGACGACGCGCGACGATGGAGGCCAGCGCCGCTACGCGGCGTCGTCCGCGGCCAGCAACCAGCCCAGCTCCACGTCCTCCCCCGGCTCCGGATCCCCGTGGTGCACCGCGGTCAGTTCCACCACGCGAGGCGTGCTCCCGGCTCCCTCAAGGAGCGCCGCACCAACCGAGGCGTGATGCCGCAGCTGCCACAGCGCGAGCCGCCACCGGCCACCCTCCGCCGTCGCGACGCGGTCGACGAGGGCCGGCGAGATCGCCCGTAGGATCACGTACAGCACCCGGTCCTGGACCCGGATCTGCCCCTTGCCCACGTCGTGCAGCAGCGACGCCACGAGCAGATCCTCGCTCGGCGTCGCGCCCTGCTCAGCCGCCAGCCGCGCCGCGTTTCGCATCGTCTCCACGGCGTGTCGTCGGTCCCGAGGGCGCATCGCCAGGAAGAGCTGCAGCTCCGCCTCGGAGAGCAGCGCCGAGATCTGCCGTGCCTCCTCCGGGTCGACCGCCGTCCGGAAACCGCGAATGAACTGCCCGACCCGGTAGGGCCAGCGTGCGAGCAGGCGCATTGGGATCACCGCGCTCGCCGCGACCACGTCAGCCGAACCTGAGATCCGTCGCGTTGCCGACGAACGCGTTCAGCAGCACGTCGATGATCGGCCCCATCACCGTGAACAGCGGACTGAAGCCCGCGAAGAACGGCATCAGGATCAGCAGGATCAGGATGCCCGGCCCCCACGGCGCCGTCGCCGCGAGCTGCTGCGACAGCTCCCGGGGCAGCAACCCCACCGCGACGTTGAACCCATCGAGGGGTGCGATCGGCAGCAGGTTGAACACCGCCAGGATTATGTTCAGCAGCACCACCGTACCCAGGAACAGCCCGAGCAGATCCCCCGGCGAACTCGTCCAGATGTCCGCGTACAGCCCGGCCAGCGATGGGCTCACGAACGGGTGATGGAACGGCACCCAACCGGCGTTGATCGGGAGCCCGGCGACCCCAGCGATCACCACGTTCGATGCCGGTCCGGCAAACGCCGTCAGCGCCATCGTCTGCTTCGGGTTCGCCGTGTTGAACGGGTTGACCGGCACCGGCTTCGCCCAGCCGAATCCAATGAAGAAGATCATCGTCGACCCGATCGGATCGAGATGATCCTTCGGGTTCAGCGACAGCCGCCCGAACCGTCGCGGCGTCCGGTCACCAAGCCGGTCGGCCACGAGCGCATGCGAGAACTCGTGCACCGTCAGACCCGCGAAGAGCGCGGTCGAGAACGCCGCGATCAGCACGAGGAACACCATCGGTGCGTCGCCCAGAACCGAGAGGTATCGAAGGATCACCCGTCCAGCGTAGCAACGCGACCATCGAGGACGATTCCACCCGGCTCATGGAATCCCCGCGGTTCGTTGACACCCCCTCGATCTGCTCCATATCGTAATTGCGCAGGGACGCGATCACTTCGCGTTGACTAGTCCAACAGCGAAAGGCTGCGCGACGGTTCCCCAGCGCGATCCGTCCCTGGCGGGGTGAACGGATCGCGACGGTCTCTGGACCGGCCGTCGGACTCCATGGCCCTCCAACCTCGCCCCCCTCGGCTCGTTCGCGTCGTCTTCGGTTCCATCGCGCTGGTGGCGCTCGTCGCCGTCGCCGCCGTCTTCGTCGCCACGTTCCAGGGCGGCCAGACTGCGCCCGAGCTCGCCACCGCCGAGGGCCCGACGCTCGTCTTCGCCGAGTTCGGCCCCCAGGCCGACGAGATCCTGATCGCGCCCGCCGAGGATCCCGACGCGCGCACCCCGATCCAGACCGTCCCCCACGCCAACGGTTGGGGCCTCAACCCCGCGCCCGAGATGGTGGCCGGCCGCACCGCCTACACCGTGCTCCCCCCGAACGTCACCCCTGACCGCACCAGCCCCGCCGAGCTCTGGCTCCTCGAGGTGGAGACCGCCTCCGCCGTCCGCCTCGCCCGCGACGCCGACCTCCTCGCCGCCCCCGTGCTGCGCCAGGACGGCAACGTCCTCGCCTACCGCCGCACCGATGGCAGCGGTGCCCAGTCCCTGCTCCGCGTCGACCTCGACACCCGCGTCCGCCGCGTGCTGCATACCGACCAGTCCTCGTTCGGCCTCTTCCCGGTCGGCTTCGACGACGACGGCGCGCTCCTCTTCACCCGCCTCTCTGCATCCGGCACCGACCTCTACCGCGTCGCCGACGGCTCGCCCGCCGAGCTCGTCTTCCACGCCTCCGACGAGATCGCCCGCGACTGGAGCATCGCTCCCGCCGGCGACGCCGTCGCCTTCGTCGCCCCGCTCCTGCAGGCGGAGCGGATCGTCCACCAGGCCCAGGTCGTCTCGCTCGAGCGCGGCGCGGTCGGCGAGCCGCCGGCCGCCAACTTCGCCGGCGAGCAGTACCGCCCCACCTGGCGCGCCGACGGCGCGCTCGCGATCGGCCGCGAGGGCGTCGAAGGCACCGGCACCCCGCCAGTCGTGCTCGGCACGCCCGAGGGCCCCATCCTCCCCGCCGCCTCCGAGGGCTTCGACGTCCCGCTCGGCTGGAGCGTCGGCGGCGACTATCTCGCGGTCCGCCACTTCAGCGGCCGCAACTCGCAGGACCCCGGCGTCGAGACGCTGATGCTGCTCGGCACCGACCTCTCACGACGATCGATCCCCACCGACACGGAGCTGATCTTCCTCGGTTGGACCGGTGCCTAACGCCTCGTCCGCGCGGCGGACGCTCCTCGGAGCGCTCCTCCTCGCCACCATCCTCGGAGCGGTCCAGAGCACCACGCTCGGTGGCGTCAACGCACCGCCCGCCGCGCACGCCTGCGCGTTCGACCCGCTGCGCCCCGCCGCCTACGAGGCCGACGCGCTCCGCGAGCGCTACCTGCTCGGCCTCGACGCCGCCGCCGTCAACCGCCTCTTCCCCGGCGACACCTACTTCGGTTTGCCACCTGTCGAGGTCGGCACCCGCTCGAACCGCGCCCCCGGTGCCGCCGCCGTCCCCGTCGAGATCCTGCGCGCCATCGGCTGGGTCGAATCGACGCTGACCATGGCGTCGCGCTCGACCCGCTTCGAATCGATCGGTCCCGCCCTCGTCTCCTTCGACTGCGGCCACGGCGTCATGCAGATCACCACCGGCATGACCGTCCCCCTCGGCGCCGAGGGCCGGCCGACCGAGAACCAGATCGCCGTCGCCACCAGCGACACCCACAACATCGCCCGCGGCGCGCGCATCCTCGCCTCGAAGTGGAACGACGCGCCCGGCCTGCGCCCGGTCGCCGGCACCGATACCAACGGCGACCCCACGCTCATCGAGAACTGGTACTACGCGATCTGGGCCTACAACGGCTTCACCGGCCCCGGCTCACGCCAGAGCAACCACCCGCTCGATCCCAACCTCGCCTGGCCCCGGTCCGAGTACCGCTGCGACGGCAAGCAGTCGCGCACCCGCTACCCCTATCAGGAGCTGGTCATGGGCTGCGTCGCCAACCCCGCCGAACGAGGAGGCCAGGACCTCTGGGCCGCCGTCCCCGCGAGCCTCCCCGACTTCACCCAGCCCCAGTTCTTCAACGCCATGCGCCTCGCCAGCTTCAAGTTCCCCTACCTGGAGATGGACATCCCCACCCCGCAGCCCGCGCACCGCACGGTCACCCCCCAGCTCGTCTCCAACATCGAGGGCATCCTCCTCGGCACCCCGCGCCTCAGCGCCGACGGCGGCACGATCACCATCCACGCCAACGGCACCCCGGATCAGGCCACCGCCACCATCCGCGTCGCGAACCCCGGCACCGGCCTCCTCTCCTGGTCCGCTACCCCTTCCGACAACTTCCTGATCGTCGATCCACCCGCCGGTAGCGCCGCCGGCGCCGGCATCCCGTGCACCGCCGGCGGCTGCCCCGACGCCGTGATCAACGTCAGCATCAACCCGACGCTGCTCCCCGCCTCCAGGGCGTCCGGCACGATCACGATCACCTCGCCCAACGCGCCCGGCTCGACCACCGTCCGCGTCCAGGTCTTCGCCGAGTTCGAAGTCGCCGCCCCCGGCACCAGCCGCGCGCCTTAGCCCAACTCGCCCCAGCCCAACTCGCTCTGGCTCACTTCAGCGTCGCGAGCCCGATGATCACCAGCTCCAGCGCGCGCTCGAAGTCCTCCTCGAACCCCGGACTGGCGAGGTGCACTGCCACGTCGTCCTCGTCCTCGAGCCCGAGATGCTCGAGGTGCCGGGCCGCCTCCTCGTCCCTGCCGCGGTGCCGATGCGCGTGCTCGGCCGAAGCCGCGCCATGAACCGGGTCCACCACCTGCTGCAGCACGTACCCGAGCACGACGCTCTGGAAATACCGCCACCCTTGGTGCGCGGCCTCCGCCGAGAAGCCACCGCCGCGTAGCGCACGAAGCGTGCCATTGAGCAGCCGCAGCGCCTCCGGAGCCACCGCCGGACGAGACCCGCGCGCCACCACCAGCTCCGCGGCATGACCGTGCCGCGTCAGGACGGACCACTCCGCCGCCCCGAGCTGACGGAGAAACGACCGCCAGTCATCGTCGCTTGGCAGCTCGATCTCGCTGAGGATCAGGCTCGCCACCCCGTCGAGCAGCTCGTCCTTGTCGCTCACGTGGTAGTAGAGCGCCATCCCCTCGACGCCCAGCTCACGCCCCAGCTTGCGCATCGACAGCTGCTCGACCCCGTGCTCGTCGATGTACTGCAGCGCCGCCTCGATGATCGCCTCCCGGCGCAGCGGTCGCGCGCCGCCGGCAGACTCATGCTCGCCAGCCATAACCCGCAGCCTACTTGACATTCTTACGCCGTAAAAGCAGGATCGGCCACCACTTTACGATGTAAAACGACGGAGCACTGATGACCCGGCTCAGCGCCCGACAACGGCCAGCCCCCGACGCGAACGCAGATCACGACCAGGCCATCGAGGTCAGCGGCCTGTCGAAGCGCTATCGCGACGTAGATGCCCTCGTCGACGCGAGCTTCACCGTGAACTACGGCGAGGTCTTCGGCTACCTCGGCAGAAACGGCTCCGGTAAGACCACCACCGTCCGGGTGCTCACCACCCTCACCACCCCCTCGGCCGGCGCGGCGCAAGTCGCGGGCAACGACGTCGTCACCGCGCCACACGCCGTACGCGCGGCCATCGGCGTCACGATGCAGGACGCCGCCCTCGACCCGCAGATGACCGGCCGCGAGCACCTCGAGTTGGTGCTGGCCCTCTGGGGACACACCCGCTCCGAGGCCCGCGCACAGGCGAATGAGCTGCTGACCGCCTTCGGCCTCGATCAGGCCGCGAGCCGCCTCATCGGCACCTACTCCGGCGGCATGCAGCGTCGACTCGACCTCGCGAGCGCCCTCGTCAACGGCCCGCGAGTGCTCTTCCTCGACGAGCCGACGACCGGCCTCGACGCCCAGAGCAGGCGCCTCGTCTGGAGCCGCGTCCGCGAGCTACGCGATCAGGGCACCGCCATCTTCCTCACCACGCAGTACCTCGAGGAGGCCGAGGCCCTCGCTGACCGGCTCGCCATCCTCGTCAACGGGCGGATCGTCGCCGAAGGTGCCCCGGACCGCCTCCGCGAGGAGCACGGACCCACCACGCTCCGGATCAGGCTGGCGGCTGGCCAGCCCGCCCCGCCCGGCTTCGCCCCGTCCTCCCCCGACACCTGGTTCGAACAACCCTCCCCCGGCACCGAGGACTCCCTCCGCGCCCTCGCCCAACTCCGCGACGCCGGCGTCGACCTCTTCGCGTTCCAGCTCAACCAACCGAGCCTCGAAGACGTCTTCGTCGCCCTCACCGGAACCACAGCGAGGGCGAGCGACCGATGACCATCCACGCCGCGCAACCACCCCGCCACGCCACCCACCGAGGCGGATCCACCGGCTGGAGGAAGGCGATCCGAGACGGCGCACTCATCTACCGGCGCAGCCTCGCGCAGTCGCTCCGCGCACCCGTCTTCGCCTTCCTCTTCCCGTCGGCGTTCCCCGTTCTCGTTCTCCTCCTCATGTCGGAGCTCTACCGCGATCTCGCCAACGTGCCCGGATTCCCCGCGGTCAGCGTCGCCGCTTGGATGACCCCCGGCGTCTTCCTGATGGCCGCCATGTTCGGCGCCGGCTACTCCGCCACCGGCCTGATCACCGACCTGCAGAGCGGCTACCTCGACCGCCTCCGCCTGCTCCCGATCAGCCCGGCAGCCATCCTCCTCGGCCGCCTCGCCTTCGACGTCAGTCGGGTCGCCGTCGCCGGCCTCGTCGTCCTCGCCGTCGGCGTCTTGCTCGGCGCGGAGATGACCCTTACCGGCCTGCCGGTCGTGCTCGCGCTCCTCGCCCTCTGGACCCTCGCCTACGGCGGCCTCTTCTACGCCGTCGGCCTCCGCACGAGGAGCCCGGAGTCTCTCGGCGCCCTCATCCCCCTGTTCATGCCCGTCACCATGCTCTCGACCGCCTTCGTTCCCGACGCCCTCGTCCCCGGGTGGATCTCCACCCTCAGCGCCGTCAACCCCTACACCTACCTCGTCGAGGGCGTCCGCATGTTCACCACCGGCTCGTTCTCCTTCGGCGAACTCGGCCTGGCCGTCGCCGCCGCCACCGCCGCGATGCTCGTCACCCAGCTCGCCGCGATGCGCAGCTTCGCCTCCCTCGTCGCCGGCGACTGACCGCAGCACCCCGCAACGCACGAGGCCCAACAAACCCCCGGTCGGGCCCGCCGCGCGCGGCCCCTATACTCGTCGACCCACCTCACCGACCGAACGAGGAGCCCCGATGCTCGGACGCTGGATCAACGCGGTTCGTCGCAACCACGGCCTGGAACACGCCACCGTCGCCGTGCTCTTCGAGCGCCACGGCCCGCGCCGCCTCGCCGGCCGCGCCAGCGGCGACGGCTTCTTCATCCTCGGCAAGGTCGACCAGCAGGTCCTCGACGACTGCGCCCACGAGGCCCTGCACCGCATGCAGAACGGCCAGCCCGGCCTCGCCATCTCACCCCTCTGCGGCACCAACATCGCCGTCACCGGTCTCTTCACCGCAGCCGCCGCGCTGAACGCGAGCCGCCGCGCCGAGCAGCAGAAGCGCAGCGACGGCTTTATGAGCGCCGTCACCGCCGCGATGATCGCCGTCATCCTCGCTCAGCCGGCCGGCCGCTGGCTCCAGAAGTTCGTCACCACCCGCGGCGACGTCGACGACCTCGAGATCGTCGACACGCGCCAGCTCCTCCCCGGCGTAAAGAAGGTCTTCACGAGGTCACTCGCCTGACCCCGACCCCCCGAGGCCAATCGAACCCAACGAGGTCAACCGCCGCCCACTAGAACAGCGCCCCCTGCGTCTCCGCTTCCGCCTCCGCGAGGCAGCTCGGGTCGTCCGCTGCCACCGCGTTGACCCGCCGGCTCACCGCCCGCGCCACCAGCGCCCCCTCGGGCGCTGGCCGCAGCAGTGCCCGCAGCTGCTCGGGCGACTGCCCCCGCGCCAGCCACGCATCCGCGGCTTCGTCCCCATCGAGGATCACCGGCATCCGAGGGTGGATCTGACTCGGCACGCCGCGCGCCTCCGTCGTCACGATCGTGAACGTCGTCGTCGGCCGCACCTCGCCCGGCAACTGCGCCTCGGCGTACAACCCGGCGAACAGCACGAGACTGTCATCCGGCCGGTGGATCCAGAACGGCCGTCGCGCCTCCCGCTCCCCGGTCCACTCGTAGAACCCGTCCGCCGGCACGAGGCAGCGCGCCACCCGGAACGCGTCGCGATAGGCCGGACGCTCCTCCAGCGACTCCGCCCGCGCGTTGATCTGCCGCGCTCCGCCGTTCCGGTCGCGGTCCCAGGCGTTCACGAGGCCCCACGTCGCCCGCACCAGCTCACGGTCCTCCCCGTTGCTCGTCGCGCGCACGATCCAGTGCTCCTGCATCGGCGCCACGTTCCACCGCGGCTGCCACGACTCATCGACGTCATCCAGCGGCACACCGAGCAGCGCCGCGATCAGCTCGCGATCCTCGATCGTCAGCGTGAAGCGCCCGCACATCCCGCGAGTCTACCGGCCACCCACCGAGGCTGATCCGCTGACCGAGGGCGACCCGGCGCGCGACCCGCCAGCCCCCGATCAACCCACCGAGGATCCCGACACCCGCCCCCGAGCCGCCTGCGCCGCGACTACGGGTAATCGCCGTCAGGACAACTTGTAGCCGTTGTCAGGTCAACCCCTACGGGAAACCCCTGCTTCTGCCGACCAATCACAGAGGTGGTCACCGTCCACCGCTGAGCGAGGAACGGCACGTGCAGGTACTGATCCCCATGCTGATCGCGCTGTGGAGCATCGTCGCGCCCGATCTGACCGTGCACCGCCTCGACGGCCCGGTGAAATTCACCGACCTCTACGGCAACGCCCGCGAGGCCGAAGCCGCCCTCGGCTGCCCCGCGAGCGGACCGGAGCTCTGGCTCTCCCCCACCGTCAGCCTTGAGACGCTCGTCCACGAACTCGCCCACGCGCGCGACTGCCTCGACAACGGCGTCATGGATGCCAGCCTGACGCAGCGCCCCGCCGTCCGCCCCGCCTGGGCTTCTGACTACTGCTGGTTCTCCGACGCCGAGTGGTACGCCTGTTCCGTCGTCTACTACGGCGATATCAACCCCCACGAGGCCGAAGGCTGGCCCGAGCGCTAACCCGGCCCGCCTCACCACCGCGCGCCGCCAGGCGCGCGATTGCCCCGCGCCCCCTCCCCTCCCGATACTCGGACGACCCCGACCGTTCGAGGAGAACTCGACCGTTCGAGGAGAACTCGACCGTTCGATGAGAACTCGACCGTCCGAGGCACCCCGCTGATCGAGAGGACCCAGCATGGCGCCACGCGCCCTCGTCACCGGCTCGTCCGGGTTCGTCGGCGGCCACGTCACCCGCCGCCTCGTCGCCGACGGTTTCGAGGTCACCGGCCTCGACGTCGCGCCACCCGCCGGCACCTTCGACCCCGCCGTCCGCGAGGTGACGCTCGACATCCGCGATCAGCAGCGCGTCTCCACGCTCGTCGAGGAACTCCGACCAGACGTCGTCTTCCACATCGCCGCGCAGGCCTCGGTCGCCGTCTCCATGCGCGAACCGCGCACGGACGTGGAGACCAACGCCCTCGCCACACTCGAACTCGCGCTCGCCGCCGCCGCTGCCGGGACCCGGCGCTTCGTTTTCATCTCCACGGGTGGTGCCCTGCACGGCGAGCCACCGCCCGACCAGCTCCCCGCCAACGAGGAGACGGCCGTCGCACCGATGTCCGTCTACGGCGCCTCCAAGGCCGCCGCCGAGATCTACCTCGGCGTCGTCTCCCAACAGTCGGGCATGGAGGTCTCGATCCTCCGCCCCTCGAACATCTACGGCCCGGGCCAGAACCCGCACGGCGAGGCCGGCGTCATCGCCATCGTCGCCCGCGCGATGCTCCAGGGTGAGCCGGTCACCCTCTTCGGCGACGGCAGCCAAACCCGCGACTACGTCTACATCGACGACACCGTGGAGGCCGTGATCCGCGCCGCCGCCGGCGCCCCGGACGTCTGCGACATCAGCACCGGAATCGAGATCTCGACCGGCTCGATCTTCGAGACCCTCGCCCGGCTCACCGGCTACGAGCGGCCCAGCAACTACGCCGACGACCGCCCCGGCGACATCCAGCGCATCGCGCTCGACCCCGCCAAGGCCGCCCGCGTCTGGGACTGGCGCCCACTCGTCACCTTCGAGGACGGCGTCGCCCGCACGGTCGACTGGTTCCGCGACTCGCTAGCTACCGAGGGTCAGGCGAACAGCTAGTCGAACGGCGACGGCTCGTCACCCGTCCCCTCGGACGGGCGCACGATGATCACAGGTACTGGGCTGTCACGGAGCACACCCCGGGCGATGCTGCCCAGCAGGCTGCCCATCAGCCCCGTCGCCCGCTTGCTCGTGACCACGATCGCGCCGGCCTCGAGGTCCGCGGCGCGCAGCGTGATGTAGCGGTGCATGTCGCTGCCGTACGGCAGCGCCTCGATCAGCACCTGCACGGCGATGTCCGAATCGGCGACCAGCGCTTCCATCCGGTGCTGGCGCTCGGCCATCACCTGTTTCAGCTCCTCGTCGCTCCACGCCTCCGTCGCCGCACGCACTACGTGCAGCACGATCACCTCAGGATCGGCGTCGGCGGCAAGCTTTGCGATCGCGGGCAGCGCCGCGCTCCGCAACTTGTCCGAGCCGTCGGCGGCCACCAGCAGCTTCATCACACCCCCGTGCGAGTTCAGCCAGATCGTAGCGCGCGGCGACGGTACGGACCGGACGCCGGACCCGACTCGACAACAGCTGTGAGGGTGGGCGGCGCTCCGAGGAACGACCGCCAGCGGCGGCTAGCCGCGGGTGACGACAAACGGCGGCGGCTAGCCGCAGGTGACGACGAACGGCGTTCCGGGAGCCAGCGACGTCGGGAACGCCTGGTTCACGAACGCCGGCGCGCCCGGCACGTAGCCGATGAACGCACCATCCGAGGTGATCCACACCGTCGGCCCTTGGCAGCCCTCGGCCGCAACCGAGGCGACCAGCTGCGACGGCGCCGCCGGCTCCTGCACCACCATCAGCCCAACACCCTTCGAGGGCACCGAGCCGCTCAGCTCGACCGCGTCGACCGGCGCCGCGGGAACCAGGCTGCCGCCGGGTGCGTTCGAGTCGACCACCGACCCGAAGTTGATCACCCAGAAGTAGCGGTACGTCGTCCCCGGCGCCTCGTACAGGGCGACGCCTGCGGCCTCGGCCTCGTCAGCCAGGATGTTGGCGTAATGGCCCGGCGACTCGATCCACCCCTTCACCACCGACGATGGCGTCGAGTACCCGGCTGCGATGTTCTCGCGGATCGTCGAGTTCGAGGGGTAGTCGAACGCGTTCAGCCGGTCGCGCAGACTCCGTCCCAGCGTGTCGGTGTGGTTCAGCCCGTCGATCGTCGAGAGGTCGGCGGCAAGCCACGCCGCGGCCGCATCCAGCGTCTCGGTCGCCACCAGCGGGCCCAGGCCGTTGCGCGCCCGCTCCTCGTTGACCAGCTCCAGCACCTCCCGCTCGGCCGCGCTCATCGCGGCCTCCGCGGAGAACGGCGACTGGGCGATCAGGAGCCCCACCGTCGCGAACGCGACGGCGGTCAGCGTGAGGACATGCAGGCGGACACGTCGGGTACTCATACCGGAATCATCGACGACTCGATCTCCCGTGATAACGAGCAGGCCGTAGGTGCGGACGCCCATCGAGCGTAAGAAATCGCTATCGTGGCCGACACCGGAATCACCCCGATCCAGCCTGATGGAGACCCGCAAACCATGGTGCGTGTACTGATCGTAGGCGGTCTGGGAGTCGTCCTCGCGTACCTGATCGCTGACTTCGCTGAACGCGTCCGGCTCTACGTGTATGAGCAGCGGAACCGGGAAGCGCCAGAAAGCCAGTTCAAGCGCTACGTCACCATCGGATTCGCCGCGTTCTTCGTCGCCTGGAGCGTCGTCGCCTACCTCTGACGGACGAGACGGAGTGACGGAATCCGCGCCGCGGGAGCCCCGCGGACCGCCGAAACCCCAGTCACGACGGGCTCGGACGGCAATCCTCCGAAAGAGAGACGCATAATGTCGCCTCGGGTTGGACCGTTAATCCCGGCCTGAGCGATCCCCGTCGCCGGACGGGTCAGGGGAAGGAGGCTGCCGATGTTGGACGCGTTCGCCGCCGCCTACCCGGCGCGCTGGTCATGGCCGGCGAAGCTTCTGCTGCCCACCGTGCACCCCATGACCTTCGTCCGCGCCGTCCACCTCGGCCTGATGTTCCCCCTCGGGATCGCCTCCTTCGTCTTCCTCGTCGTCACCCTCGCCGTCGGCGGCTCCCTGATCTGGACCCTGATCGGCCCCGTCGTCCTGCTGCTCGGCCTCTACATCTCGCGCTGGTTCGGGGATCTCGAGGCCTGGCGGGTCCGTCACGTCGCCGGCATCGAGCTCCGCCGGCCGCCCACCGGCATCGAACGAGGCCAGTCGTTCCGGCAGCAGGTGAAGACCCGCCTCATCGACCCCTCCACCTGGACCGGGCTCGTCTACCTCTTCGTCCAGTTCCCCATCGGCATCGCCGCCTTCTGCCTGCTCGTCGTCGGCGGCGCCGTCGCCGGCGCCTTCATCGGCGCCCCCTTCTACGCCACGTACATCGACGGCACCGAGGTGAACGAAGCCGTCACCGTCTCCATCGACCTCGGGTTCTGGTCCACCATCCTCAACGAGCCCGGCGAGATCGGCGTCGCGCTCGTCCCCGTCGGACTGCTCGTCTACTTCGTGCTCGTCCACACCATCAACATCGCGACCGCCATCCACGCCTCCTGGGCCCGCCTCATGCTCGGCAGCCGCGCCGAACCGATCCCCCTCGGCCCCGCGGACACGCCGCCCCCGACCCAGCCCACCGACGACCCACCCCCCGGCGGCGCTCTCGACGGCCCCGAGGCGCCGCCCGCCGACGGCGACCCCGGCGATCCCGGAGACCCAGTCGCCCCGGCTCTGGAAGAAACCGTCGCCCCGGCCCTCGAAGAGACCGTCGCCCTCCCCCCGGCGCCCGCACCCCTCCCCGCCGAGCCAGCTCCCGAGGTCGAGACCCCGCCCGCCGCCGAACCCCTACCCCGACCACCCGAGGCCCAGCCCGACGTCGCGCCACTCGACGCGCCCCCGCCCGCGGAGATCGAGGCGCCCGAGGTCCGACCACCCGACGTCGCGCCCCCCGACGCCGAACCGCCACGAGCCGCAACGTCGTCCGAGGTCACGCCCGGCGCCGACCCCGAGCCACCGGCAGCCGCCACACCCGCCGATCACGAGCACGTCCGACCGAAGGAGCCCCCGGATCCGACGGCCGGCGCTACACCACCGGCGCCGGCCTCCGACGTCGTACGTCCCGCCGCGTCGATCGCCGCCTCACCGGCGCCCCCACTGCGGCTGACACCGAGCGAGCCACCCCCGGCCCCGCCCGCAACGGCCGAACCGCTCGCGAACCAGCTCGTCCCCGAACTGGACGCGCCGCTCCTCGTCGCCACAGTCGAACCGCTGGACGCGCTCACGACTCGCGAGCGCGAAGTCCTCACCCTGATCGCGCGCGGCTACTCCAACGCCGCCATCGCCGAGACCTTCGTGATCTCAGAGGGCACGGTGAAGACGCACGTGAAGCGGGTGCTCTCGAAGCTCGGGCTTCGCGACCGCACCCAGGCCGCGATCTACGCCTACGAAACCAGCTTCGTTGTCGCCCGCGCGGCCGTGGACACTGCGGCCGCCATCGAGCCGATCCCGCTCACCCGCACCCGCGCGCGCTAGCTGGCTCGTGGCCGCGGACCGGCCTCAGCGCGGCAGCGCCCCCCGGAACCAGTCGACCCGTTCATGGATCTGCGCGACACCGCCAACGTGCATCACCGCGATCGCGTCTTCCATCGACTCGGTGAACGAGCAGGACACCGCTGGCGTCACGCCATCACCGATCCCGATCGCCTCGACGAGCTGTCGAGCGCGATAGACCGCCTCGACGACACCTGTCCCGCGTTCGTGATGCGATCCGATCGCCGGGTGCAGCTCCGCCGGCAACCCCCACGCCACGGCGATCTCGACGCCAAGCTCGGCGTGATCCGTGTTGAACTCCGTCCGCTCGGCCTCCAGGACGTCCTCGCCGATCCTCACCCGGCGAAGCACCCGCCGGAAGTGCGCCGGCGACGCGGTCGCCAGCGCCAGTCGCCCGATGTTGTGGAGCAGCCCCGCGCTGAACGCCAGCGGACGCACCTCCCGCAGCGAACGATCCACGCTCGTCACCGCGTCCGCCAGGATCGCCGTCGCCACCAGGTGCCGCCACAGCTCGTCCTGGTCGATCCCGGACTCCTCCAGCTCCGCGCCGGCGGTCTGCTGCATCACGATCCCGAGCACCACGCGGCGCGTGTCCTCGAGCCCCAGCCGCACGATCGCGTCGGAGATCCGGACGACCCGCTGCACCGGCGCGCCGAGCGCCGAGTTCGCGAAGCGCAGCAGCGCGAGGCTGAGCGCCGGATCGGTCTCGATCACCGCCGCCAGCTCCGAGATCGTCGCGTCCTTCGACATGATCAGCGACACGGACTGCGTCTGCGCCGGCGACAGCACCGGGACCCGGGCACTGGTGGTCGTCATGCGGAATCCAATCGCTCGAGGGGATTCGGCGCGATCTCGACCACCGTCGGATCGAACCAGCGCGCGTCGTTGCGCAGCGCCGTCGCCGCCGACAGCGATTCGCCTGCCGTCTCGATCCCCAGCTGGAGCCAGCTCCCACAGCGATCGCAGAGGTGCAGCAGCCGCAGATGCCGCCGATGCGTGATCCGCGTCGCCCCCTGCTCGCCGGCCACCGGCCGGCCCGAAATCGTCGAGAGCTCGTACGCAGCGCCATCCAGCGGACGCTCGCACACGTTGCAGACAAAAACCTGCATCTCGACCTCGATTCTCGTCGTCCCGCACGCGAGACGCGGCGCTGGCCGCACCGTCTTGCGTTCATCCTCGGAACGACACCGGCGAATCAACGGAGCGTCGGCGGCGGGTTGAGCGAATTTTGAGGTTCCCGCCAGCAGAGCGAGTCCCCATGCCGCCGGCCGCGCCCAATTCGTCAGGGCGAACGCCGAGTCCGCCGTCATGGCGCACGCCGAGAATCGAGTCGTGCCGCCGCGGGGCGACGGAAGGCAGTCATGACCACCGAGGAAAGATTCAGCGGGCTATCGCTGCCCGCCTCGCTGCTGCAATCCCGCCCACCGCGGTTCTCGCTCTTCGATCAGCACGGCATCCGCCTCGACGCGGAGCACGATCTCGACCCCCGGCTTGACCCCGTCGTCTTCGTCCACCCGCGTGACTCCGCCCTGCTCATCCGCTGGGGTGAGCAGCACGCCTCCGAGATCCTCTTCGACGAATCGATCGCGCTGCGGGAGCGACAGATCTTCATGCAGCGCGGCCTGATGATGCAGTCGCTGCGGCTATTCCGGCACCGCGCCCGCTTCAAGCGCCTGAATTCCCTGATCCAGGTGCTGCAACCCGTCACCGCGTTCCTCGCCGCCGAGCCCAGCAGCTACGCGGCGACGCTCGCCATCACCCCGGCGACCTATAGCCCGGCCGCACACGCCGTCGGCACCGGGATCATGGCGACCGCGCTCGTCGCCGCGGGCGCCGGCTCCGGGGACGTGAAGCCGGAAGCGCTCATGGCGCCGCTCCTCGCCGGGCTCCTCGCCGACATCGGCCTCGTCGATAGCCACCGCGATCTGCTGAGCTCAAAACGAGCGATGACGCCGCCCGAGCGCGCGATCCTCCAGGCCCATCCCTACGCGTCGTCCCAGCTGACCAACCGCATCGGACTGAGCAACGAGCGGCTCCGCTCCGCCGTCGAGCACCACCACGAGCGCATCGACGGCAGCGGCTACCCGCTCGGCCTCGGAGGCGACGCCATCCCCCTGCTCGCCCGGCAGCTCGGCCTCGCCGACGCCTTCACGATGCTGCTCGCCAACCGCCCCCAGTTCACCGCGCTCGAGCCGAGCGCCGCCATCGAGGCCGTCTCCGCCGACGGCTTCGACCCCGCACTCGTCGACACCCTCGCCCAGCTCATCGAAGTCGGCGCGCACGACCAGCCCGCCGCCACCGCCGCCTGACCCCGCGCCCGAAGCGTCGCAACCTGCCGCTCGGAGCAGCGCCTGACCGTCAGCGCCCGAACCCGTCAAAGCTCAGCCCAAAAGGCCCGGACCTCAGCAATCCCCAACCCTAAGAGTCCCGAAGGGACCCCGAAGGGACCTAGAGCAGTTGCAGTCGCGAGGCCGCCGTCACCGCCGCGATCTTCGAGGACACGCCCAGCTTCTGGTACGCGTTGTAGGCGTGGCTCTGGACCGTCCGCCAGCCCACCCCCAGCACCTCCGCCGCCTGCCGGTACGAATGCCCCGCGCTGAACAGCCGCAGCACCTCGATCTCCCGGCTCGTCAGCAGCGCGATCATCGGATCCGTGTCGCTGTGCCCCGTCGACATCACGTCGAACCGTCCGAGGACCGCCGCCATCCGCACCCGTGCGGCGTGGTGCTCGTACGGGATCCGCAGCTCGCGGCACGCGCCCTGCCCGGCATCCAGCAACGCGTTCCAGCGCTCGCGAGCACCCCACTGCCCGTCCAGGACCAACAACTCCGCGCCCTGGATCCGCGCCAGCGCCGCCTCCACCGGCGACCCGATTCGGTCGGCGATCACGATCGCCTCGTCCATCCACCGCCGCGCCGCCGCCAGATCCCCCGCCCGGCAGGCCAGCAGCGCCCGCACCCGCTGCGCGAGCACCGGCCACCGAGGATCCCGCAACACGTGCGCCGGCCAGTGCGCGTCGAACCACGCGCTCCAGCGCGCCGCCCCGGCCCGGCTCCCGCCGAGGGCCACCGCCTCCCCGGACACCAGCGCCGTACGAAGATCGGCGAACCGCGGCGCCACCTCCGGCGGCGCCAGCTCCACCCCGTCGCCGCCCTCGAGCGCCTCGCACATCGTCTCCAGGACCGCTGTATCGCCGCGCAACCCCAGCGGCACCCCGCCTCGGGTCACCGCCACCCGATCGAGCTCATGTCGCGCCGCGACCGTGTCGCCCTCGATCAGTCGCCAGTAGATCTCCGCGTTGAGCTGGTACCACAACGCAGGCGTGATCGACGCTCGGTCGTCGCGCCGCCTCCGGCGGTCGGCCGGCGGCCGTCCCTCCGCGACCCGGATCTGCTGCTCCGTCAGATCGGCGTGGCAGGCCTCCCAGTCGCCGCGGCGACGGTCCGCCCCGAACCGGTCGATCTCGCTCCACCGCCGCACCTGCTCCGATTCGCCAATCGCGATCAGCCACGGCGTCAGCGATCGGTGCTCCAGCGCCTCGTCCCGCCGCGCCCCGCCCGGCGGCTCAGCCGCCAGCACCCCCCCGATCTCGTTGAGATCGACCTCCTCGAGGACGTCGCACCGTGCGAGGAGCGCGCCCAACGCTCGATCGCGGTCCACGTAGTCGGACGGCCGCTGCCGCATCAACCGCCGAACCTCGGAAAGCATCGGCAGCGACCGGTACGGCGCCGCCACGAACTCGAAGTCCGGCGCGTGACGCTCCGCCGCCTCGGCGACCGTGATCGCCCCGTCGGCACGATGCGAGACGGACGGTAGGAGGGCCTCGATCAACGATGGATGGAGAGAGCCAGAGGCACGCGCCGGGTCCCGTGGGGTGTCGTCCCCGGCATCGATGTGTCGCGTCACGGCGTCGCGAGATCCCTCCGGCGATACGCCTGATCCAACGCTTGGTCGAGCGAGGGTGGTGAGAAATCGATCTCCGTCACTAGTGCGCTTATCTTTATCTGGATGATTAAATGAAAACGATCATCGAAACTAAGCGTGGCCTGAAGGTCAGTAGTAATCGGTCGATCAGCGCCGCCGTCGCCGACCGCGCGCCCGACGATTCAGCCCATCAGCAGGGCCGTCGCCAGCAAATTTGAACGAATATTGAGTGAACGGGCTGAGGCAAGTCCTCACGTCCCGATCACCGCCCACGCAGGCGTTCCGGCTCGCGCTGGCCCACGGCCATCCGGCGCAGCCTGAAGACTCGCTGACAAGGCACGAACTCTCAGTCAGGTGACGCAGGAGGCGCGCCTCGACCGCTGGCTACGCTCGCCCAAATCCACTCAGGGGTGCGAGGCGACGCCCGGCCGTGGAACAGACGGGGCTTGACGGTCGACGGCTCGCGCGAACCACCACCGCGCCGGTCAGAACGGGGTCCACGATGCCGGCCATTCTCTGCGACCTCTGCCAGCAAGAGCTGCGCGGAGCCGCCACGGAGATCCGACTCGCTCGAGGGCTCGCCGGCACCAACGCCGCCGGCAAACCCTTCCTCGTGCCGCGCGACGACGACTCGCCGCAGTTCTTCTGCGCCCGCTGCACCGACTGGGTCACCTCCGCCATCGACCAGCTGCGAAGCTCCCTTGCTTCCTAGCGAAGCCTGGATCGAGGACGATCCCGCCGAGCGCCCCACCCGCGCGCGGTCGAACGGCTACCCCGCCGCCCGCGCCCTCTGGCTCGCCGAACCGCCCACCGAGGCTGATCGCGCCGCCGAGATCCGCATCGACCGGCCCGCCCGCCGCGCCTACGTCGGCGACGACGAACTCCCGCTCACCACGCAGCTCTTCGACCTGCTCGCCTTCTTCATGGACCACCGAGGTGCCGCCGTCAGCTTCGACGACCTCGCCGCCGCCGTCTGGTCCTACCCGCGCAACGTCGGCGACCACCACTTCCTCCACACCGCCGTCTACCGCCTCCGGCGCATCCTCGCCACCGCCGGCGTCGACGACCTGATCGACGGGATCCGCGGCTTCGGCTACCGCATCAAAGCCGCCCCGCCACCCGACGAGGTCCCCGTCACCCTCGCCCCGCAGGCCGTCGCCGTCTTCGACCCCACGGACCCCGATCTGCGCCTCGCCATGGCCAACGACGCCACCGTCCAGCTCACCGGCTACAACATCGCCGCCCTCACGAATCTCCGCGAGGCCGCCACCAGCCTCTGGTCCCCCGAGGAGCGCGTCGCGATCGACGCCGCCGTGCGCGAAACCCTCAATCGAGGCAGCGCTCACGCCCTCGACCGGAAACTGACCCGCGCAGACGGTACCGTGGTACGTGTTGACATCGCGTTCTCGCGACTGGATCTTCCCGGCCGCGAGCCGCTATGTCTGGCGGAAGTGAACCCGTTACCGTAGGTCGAGATGCATGACGCATCTCGCTCAGTTGATTGAAGGACACCGATGGAGGGAGCCAGAGGCGCTCGAGCGGTTGCTGGCGAATTGGACTGTCCGCGTTGTCGCGCCTCGCTGCAGCACCCCGGCGGCGATCCCGCGAGCGCACACACCATGGGCGGCGGCTGCATCGCCGCCAGACGCTCCGGCACACGAGACACCGTGCACCCTGTCCTCGCCGAACAGCGCCCCGCCGAATAGCCATCCGCCACGCTCGAGGTAACGCGTCAGGGCTCCCCTGACCAGACCCGCCGCGCCCATCGCTACCATGGAGGGCACCCGCGCCCCCGTAGCTCAGTGGACAGAGCAGCGGACTTCTAATCCGCCGGTCGGAGGTTCGAATCCTTCCGGGGGCGCCACCCCTCGAGGTTCATCGACCCCGCCTCGCCCGACGCGCCCCCCACCCTCCGAGGCCCAACAACCTCCCGAGGGCGCAACGCACCAGCCACCCCCCGCGGCCGCGCAACCTCCCGAGGCGCTACGAGGCGGCCGCCACCGGCGCTCCCGCCGTCAGCCGCAACCGGCTCACGATCTCCACGTTGCTCAGCGTGTTGCAGATCGGGCACGTGCACGCCAGCGCCTCCAGCTCGGCGTGATGCTCGAGGATCGCCTCGTCCGCGACCTCCAGGTCGATCTCCACATCGATCTTCACCACCCGCGCCGGGTTCCGCGCCATCTCGGCGTCCAGCGTCGCCTCCGCGCGTAGCACCTCCACGTCGGCCAGCAGCTCCTGGTTGAGCAGCGCGCCCAGCGTGCAGTTCCCCAGCGCGATCAGCAGCAGCTCCGTCGAGCTGTAGCCCACCGGCCCATCCTCGGCCGGCTCGCGCACGTTCACCTGCGTGCGCCCCCGCGCCGTGAACACGATCCGCTTGCGCTCCTGGTAGTCGGCGTGAACGGTCGGCATCGCGGCTCCTCGCTGGGCAGATTCACGAGTATTCTACTCAACTTTCTGAGGCAATTACGACCGCGATACCTGCGCTAGAGTCGCCCCACCCGGGCGACCTGCCCGGACCCGACGAGGCACCCGATCCGGCGGTCGCATGGAGACACTTCGCGCGCGCTTCCCCGCGTTCCGCATCGCGGACTACCGCCGCCTCTTCATCGCGCTCTCCTTCACCGCCGGCGCTCGCTGGGCCCTCGTCCTCGGCCGCGGCTGGCTCGTCTTCGAGCTCACCGACTCCGCCTTCGCCGTCGGTGCCGTCACCTTCGCCGGCTTCTTCCCCTTCGTCGTCGTCGGGCCCTTCGCCGGCGTCATCGCGGACCGCGTCGACCGCCGCCGCATGCTCATGGTCACCTCGGCTGTCGGCGTCGCCGCCGCCATCACCCTCGTCGCCGTTACCGTCACGGACGTCGTCGAGCTCTGGCACGTCCTCCTGCTCGCCTTCATTGCCGGCTCGGGCCAGGCCTCCTCCATGCCCGCCCAGCAGGCCCTCCTCGCGAATATCGTCCCGAAGGAGATCCTCCTCCCCGCCGTCTCCCTCAGCGGCATCGCCCAACACGGCTCGAGGATCATCGGCCCGCTCTTCGGCGCGACCCTGCTCTCTACCTTCGGCGCCGGCGCCGTCTTCATCCTCTCCGCCGCGCTGCTCACCTGCGGCCTCATCGCCGTCTGGATGATCCGCTACCGCCCCACCACCGTCGGCGCGGATCCCGAGGCCCGCCGACCGCTTGTGCTCGTCCAGCTCCGTGACGGCTTCAACTACGCGAGGCGCGATCGCCGCATCGCCACCGTCCTCGTCCTCGTCGCCTTCCACTGCGGCCTCACCATGGCCTTCGACTCGATGATGCCCACCCTCTCCACCATGATCGGCGGCGACAGCGGCACCTACGGATCGATCCTCGTCGGCCTCGGTGCCGGCGCCGTCGTCGGCGTGCTCAGCCTCTCCCTGCTCGAAACCCCGCGCGCGCAGGGTCTCGCCTTCTTCGCCTCGGGCGTCGGCAGCGGCCTCGCCATGCTCGCCTTCGGCTTCGCCACCGTTCCCGCCGCCGCCATCGTCGGGGCCGCCCTCGCCGGCGCCACCCAGGCCAGCTACATGGCCCTCTCCATCGTCTTCATCCAGCAGGTCGTCCCCGACGAGTTCCGAGGGCGCGTCCTCTCCCTCTTCTCCCTGCTCGCCGCCGGCCACATGGCCGTCGTCAACCTCGGCTTCGGCTGGCTCGCAGAGATCGTCGGCGTCCGCCCGCTCCTGATCGTCCCTGGCCTGCTCTGGGTCGCCATCTTCATCGCCGCCGGCATCGGCCTCCAGGAAGTGCGCACCCTCCTCCGCGAGGGCAGCTTCCGAGGTCCGACACCGGCGCCCGCCGCCGTCGCCGGCGGAGGTGGCGGCGACTAGCCCGCGCACCTCGGGCGCTCCGGTCTGGCATCATCAGCGCCCCCCCATCACGAGGAGAATCCGATGGACAGCCAGCTCCCAGAACACATCGCCCCGCTCCGCTCCGCCGTCCGCGACTTCGCCGACCACGAGCTCCGCCCCCGCGTCGACGCCATGGAAGCCGCCGGCGCGATCGAACGAGGGCTCATCGACCAGATGGGCCAGCTCGGCTACTTCGGCGCACCCTTCGAGGAACGCTGGGGCGGCTCCGCCATGGGCGAGATCGGCTTCACCGTCATCCAGGAGGAACTCGCACGCGCACACGCCTCCATCGCCGTGCTCGTCGCCGCCTCCTCCGGGCTCGCCGCGCGCATGGTCGCCGTCGCCGGCACTGACGAGCAGAAGGAGCGCTTCCTCGCGCCGATGGCACGCGGCGAGGGCATCGGCGCCTTCTGCCTCACCGAGCCCAACGCCGGCAGCGACGTCCCCGCCATGACCACCACCGCCGTCGCCGACGGCGACGACTTCCTCCTCAACGGCCAGAAGACCTTCATCACCAACGGCCGCCTCGCGCGGTACTTCGTCACCTTCGCCAAGACCGACCCGGATGCCGGCGGCCGCGGTATCTCCCTCTTCGTCGTCGACGAAGGCGCCCCCGGCCTCGAGATCGTCCGCCTCGAGGACAAGATGGGCATCCGCGCCTCCGACACCGCCCAGATCGCCTACGAGGACGTGCGTGTCGCCCGCGACCGCCTGATCGGCGACGAGAACACCGGCCTCCAGCACGCCCTCAGCACGCTGAACCAGTCCCGCGTCGGCATCGCCGCCATCTCCCTCGGTATGGCGAAGGAGGCGGTCAAACTCGCCTTCAACTACGCCCAGGAGCGCGAACTCTTCGGCGGCACCCTCGCCGACCAACAGGTCACCCAGCACCACCTCGCCGACATGCAGATCAACACCTTCGCCGCCGAGTCCGTCATCTACCGCACCGCGCTCATGTCCGATGCCGGCGAGAACATCGAGGCCGAATCCTCCATCTGCAAGGCCTTTGGCTCCGAGGCAGCCGAGCAGGTGATCGACCGCTCGCTCCAGATCCACGGCGGCGTCGGCTACATCCACGGCTCCCCGATCGAACGCATCTACCGCGACCACCGCGTCCAGAAGATCTACGAGGGCGCCAACGAAGTGCAGCGCAACAACATCTACCGCGTCATGCGGCGGCAGTTCGGCTAGACCCGTGCCCGAAACGCCTCGCCACCCGCGCGAGCACTGGGACGGCGTCTACGCGTCCGTCCCCGTCGAGGAAACCGGCTGGTTCGAGGCCTCACCCACCGTCTCGCTCTCGCTGATCGAGCGCTGCGACTTGGACCCCGCCGACCCGGTCGTCGACGTCGGCGCCGGCGCCTCCTCCCTCGCCGCCGCGTTCCTCGAGCGCGGACAGCGCGACGTCTCCGTGCTCGACATCAGCGCCAACGCCCTCGAGGAGCTGCGCTCCCGACTCGGCCCCGACCGCGCCGAGCAAGTCCGCTTCATCCACGCTGACGTCACCGAGCCCGGCCTCCGCGCGAAACTCGGACCCGTCAAGCTCTGGCACGACCGCGCGATGCTGCACTTCCTCACCAGCGACGCCGATTGCGCCAGCTACGCCCGCGCCATCGAGTCCACCGTCATGCCCGGCGGCTACGCCATCCTCGCCGCCTACGCGCTCCACGGCGCCCCCACCTGATCCGGCCTCGCGGTGCGTCGGTACGATGCCACCATGCTCGGGGAACTCGTCGGTCTAGACTTCAAGCTGCTCGAGACGATCGACCACACCTACCACCAGCCCTCCGGCGATCCCAGGCCGTACGTCTACGCGCTGTTCCGCCGGGGCGCATGAAGATCAGAATCTGGCGTGCATCCAGACACGCGTCGTCTTCTGGACAGACATTCGTTACCATCCGGCGAACTTGGCAGCCGCAATGTCGCACCGGAATTTCTCTCTATTGCCCATCTGACGGCGCTCACCTCACGCGCAATCGTGCATACCACTCGGAAGAGGACTGCGATGGGCTTTCAGGACGCGATTCGCTCCGGATTCGCGAATTACGCGAACTTCTCGGACCGATCAAGCCGCTCAGAGTTCTGGTATTGGACGCTGGCGGTGATCCTCCTTGAGATCGCGTTCTACATCGTGATCGCGATCGTTCCGCTCGCCGGAATCTTGGGCTTACTCTTCCTCGGCCTCATCATCCCTGGCCTCGCGGTATCGGTCCGTCGATTGCACGATGTCGGCAAGTCAGGTTGGCTCCTGCTGATCGTGTTCATTCCCTTCGCAGGGTTTTACATCCTCTATCTCTATCTCAAGCCCAGCGGGCTGCAAAACCAATACGGCCGAGGTCCGCTCACCGCCGCAGATCTGTAACGCGCCGATCTGGGCGGCCTACGATGCCATGCGGCCAGGGCCGGCTCACTGTTGAGGACCTGTGGCGCCCCTCGCGATGAGATCGGGGAGGCGGAACCCGTCGATCAGACCAAGGGCCCGGTGGTGAGTACGACGGCGATGACCGTCCGTGAGGCCCTGCGCACGAGCTCGCAGGACTGGAGCAACTTCGAGGATCGCTGAGGCCGATCTGGATTCTGATACCTCACGCTGCTCGAGGTATCGCTCTCGATAGCGTTCGACGTTCCTGTGGCAGCCGTTCAGGTCGCTCCGACCGACCCTCAGCATCCCGTACATCACCGCTCTCCCGGCAACTCACCGAGTGACGGGAGCCGCGTCGCGCCGCCGCCGCCCGGATGGACTGAGGTGTAGACTCGCCGGCCCGTAACAAGGAGTCCTCAATGACCACTGACCACCTCGTCGAAACCGACTGGCTCGAGCAGAACCTCGACAACCCCGAGGTCCGCGTCCTCGAATGCACAACGATCCTCAAGCGCGGCGATGACGGCCGCCTCCACGCCGAGAGCGGCCGCGAGACCTGGGCCGCCTCGCACATCCCCGGCAGCGTCTTTGCCGATCTGCCCGGCGACCTCTCAGACAAGAACGCGAAGCTCCGCTTCATGATGCCGCCGCCCGAGCAGTTCGCCGACGCGATGTCCGGCTACGGCGTCGGCAACGACACCCGCGTCATCCTCTACGACCGCGCCGCCGGCATGTGGGCCGCCCGCATCTGGTGGATGCTCCGCGCCTTCGGTTTCGACAACGCTGCCATCCTCAACGGCGGCTGGACCAAGTGGACCGCCGAGGGCCGCGCCACCTCCGACGCCGCCCCCACCCCGCGCGCCGCCACCTTCGAGGCGAATCCCCGCCCGGAGCTGATCGCCGACCAGGCCGAGGTGCTCGCCGCCACCGGCGACGACGCCACCTGCATCCTCAACGCCCTCTCGGAGGAGCAGCACCGCGGCGACGGCGCTTCGCCCTACGGTCGAGCTGGCCGTATCGCCTCCAGCGTCAACGTCCCGGCGAACTCGCTGGTCGACCCGGAGACCAACGCCTACCTCCCGCTCGAAGCGCTGCGCGAGAAGTTCGCCGCCGTCGGCACCGACCAGGCCGATCGCGTCATCACCTACTGCGGCGGCGGCATCGCCGCGAGCAACGACGCGTTCGCCCTCACGCTCCTCGGCTACGAGAACGTCGCGATCTACGACGCCTCGCTGTCAGAGTGGGCCGCCGACGAGTCGCTCCCAATGGAAGCCGGCTAGCCGCGACACCTGAGCCGCCCGCCTGAACGCGAACCGCGAGCGGCATCGAACGCCCGAGGCCGGGCCGGCGACAGCGGCTGAGAGCCAGCTAGTCGTCGCCGGCGGTCGAGGCGAGCGCCTCTTGGTTCTTGCGACCCCAGGTCCGCGTGTCGACGGCCTCGGCGTCACGCACCTCGGCGTCCTGCATCCGCTCCGACAGCTCCACCCCGAGCCCGTCCGCCACGCGCACCATGTAGTTGTACATCGCGGTCTGATGGACGATGTCGACGATGTCCTCGTCGACCCACCCCACCTCGCGCAGCCGCTCGATGTCCGACTCGACCACGTTCGCCGGCTGGATCGTCAGTAGCTCGGCGAACTCGAGCATCGCCAGCTCGGCCTCGGTCAGATCCGCCTCGCGGTAGTTGTCCTTGAGCTGCTGGGTCAGTTCCACGGAGCCGCCGGCTCCGAGCGCCAATTCGGCGTGGGCAACCGCTCAGTAGCGACACTCATTGGTCGCGGACACCACCGTTGCAATCATCTCCAGCTGCAGCTGCGTCAGGTTCGAGTCCTCGTTCTCGAAGCTCACCTGCCGCAACGAGTTCACCATCGCCGCCTCGGTTCGCGGGCGAATGCTCGTCGAGTTCACCACCGACGCGTTGAACAGCCGGTGCCCCTCATGCGGCTCGGTCGTCCGTACCCAGGCCATCGTCGCCCCCTTCAACCCTCGTGGAGGCGACTATACGCGTTCGTGATACGGGCACTGACATGCAGATCCATCACAAGCGGTATAGGCTCGGCGCCCCGCGTCGTGTTAAGGCGCGGTAATGGCAAGAGGAGGCGTCGTGATGCAGCCGTGGATCGTCGGGAGCGAGCCGAGCGAGCGCTTCCCTCTCTGGACCCGCGCTAACGTCGGCGAGGTCTTCCCCGACCCCGTGTCGCCGTTGACCTTCAGCCTCGCGATGCCCACCTCGGCCGAGGGCGGATGGCGCGACGCGCTCGTCCGGATCGGCGCCTTCACCCACGACGAGTTCTCCCCCGACAACATGGAGACGCTCGGCGTCTTCGGCGGCTACTGCTACCTGAACGCCGCCGTCACGAGGATCCTCGGAGAGCGCGCTCCCGGCCTCTCCGCCCAGGCGATGGACGACCTCTTCTTTGGCGCGCAGCCCGGCATCCCCCCGTACGAGCCGGCGCCAGGCGACCAGAACGAGGAACGCACCGCCGCCATCGGCGCCACGTTCCAGTGGGCGTTCGGGGTCGAGGAGATCGACTACGCCGCCGCGAGCGAGCAGCGCGTCGCTGAGCTGAAGGCAGCGCGCCCAAACCTCGATGCGATGTCCAACGAGGAGCTGTGGGCCTACGGCAAGGACCTCTACGACAACCACTTCCGGCAGCTCTTCTCGGAGCACATCTTCACGACGTTCATGAGCAGCGTCCCCGTCGGCGCGCTCACCCAGATCTGTGAGGCGGTCGGACGCCCCGCAGACGCGATGAAGATCATCGGCGGGGTCGGCGACGTCGAGTCGGCTGCGCCCTCCATGGCGATGTGGCGCCTCGGGCGGACGGTCGCAGCGGACCCGGCGCTGAGCGCGGCGTTCGATGCCGGGGTTCCCGGGCTGCTCGAGCGACTCTCCGGGAACGGAGCAGGCGGTGGGTTCCTCGATGAGTTCGACGCCTTCATCGACCAGTTCGGGTCGCGTGGCCCCAACGAGTGGGAGTCCCGCAACCACACCTGGGAGACCCGCCCCGAACTCGCACTCGCCGCGATCGACCGCATGCGCCTGGCCGACGACAGCCAGTCCCCCGAGCTGGGCCAGCAACGCATGGCCGAGGAACGCGAGCGCGTCGTCGCCGAGATCTCCGCGATGCTGGAGGGCGATCCCGAGACGCAGGGCACCTTCCTCGCCGCTGCGCGCGCCGCGACCATCTTCCAGGCCGGGCGCGAACGCACGAAGACGAACAACATCAAGGGCATCCACGAGGCCCGCGTCGCCTTCCACACCATCGGCCGCCGCATGGTCGCCGACGGCTTCTGCCAGGAGGACGGCGACTACGGCCTGCTCCTCGTCGACGAGTTCGACCAGTGGCTCCGCGATCCGGCATCGCTGGTCGACACGATCAACGAGCGCCGTGCCCTCTACGACACCTACAACGGAATCCAGGAGCCGTTCGTCTTCCACGGCGAGCAGCCGGATCCCGAGTCCTGGCCGCGCAAAGGCGAGTCCGAGGTGGCGGCAATCGGCGTCGGCGATGTCCTCCAGGGCTTCCCCGGCTGCCCGGGCGAGGTCACCGCGGTCGCCCGCGTCGTGCTCGACCCCATCGACCCGACCGCCCTCGGCCCCGGCGAGATCCTCGTCGCCCCGATCACCGACCCCTCGTGGACCCCGCTCTTCGTCGCCGCCGGTGGCGTCATCGTCGACGTCGGCGCTGCCCAGAGCCACGCCATGATCGTCAGCCGCGAGCTCGGCATCGCCTGCGTCCCCTCGGTCACCGAGGCCACCCGGCGCATCCCGGACGGCGCCACCGTCACCGTCAACGGCGACGCCGGCACCGTCACGATCGTGGCGCTGCCCTAGGTCGCGCCCGTGTCCACGCGACCGCTAGCGGTCGCCTTCGACGAGCCACTGCCCGAGGGCGTGGACGCCCGCGGGCTGCTCGGCGGCAAGGGCGCCGGCCTCGCCGAGATGTCCGCGCTCGGCCTCCCCGTCCCGCCCGGCTTCGTCATCACCACCGAGGTCTGCCGCCGCTACTTCGAGGACGGCTGGCCCGCCGACCTCGACGCCAAACTCTCGAGGCACCTCGACCGCCTCGCCGACCGCACCGGCCGGCGCTTCGCCGACCCCGCCGCCCCGCTGCTCGTCTCCGTCCGCTCCGGCGCCCCCGTCTCCATGCCCGGCATGATGGACACCCTCCTCAACGTCGGCATGACCCCCGCCATCCGCGATCGCCTCGCCGAGGAATCCGGTAGCCCCGACTTCGCCAGCGACACCTGGGCCCGCTTCCAGGACTCCTTCCGCGCCTGCATCGACACGGATCCCGACCGCAGCGACCCGCACGCCCAGCTCCGCGCCGCCATCGAGGCCGTCTTCCGCTCCTGGCACTCGGACCGCGCCCGCGTCTTCCGCGAACGCGAGGGCATCGAGGAGCAGCTCGGCACCGCCGTCACCGTCCAGGCCATGGTCTTCGGCAACCTCGACGACCGCTCCGGCACCGGCGTCGTCTTCACCCGCGACCCCGCCACCGGCGCCCCCGAGGCCTTCGGTGACTACCTCCCCCGCGCCCAGGGCGAAGACGTCGTCGCCGGCACCCACGCCGTCTCCAGCCTCGACCTCCTCCGAGACGAGCTACCCGACGTGCACGCACAACTCCTCGAGGCCCTGACCACCCTCGAGCGCCACTACCGTGACATCTGCGACGTCGAGTTCACCGTCAGCGCCGGCGAGCTCTACATCCTCCAGACCCGCATCGGCAGGCGCAGCCCACTCGCCGCCGTCCGCGCCGCGGTCACCATGGCCGAGGACCCCGACTTCCCGCTCACCCGCGCTGGCGCCGTCGCCCGCGTCGACCAGGACGCGCTCCGCGCCGTCGCCGAAGCCGCCGCCGTCGACCCCGCCGCAACGCCCCTCGCCACCGGCCTCGCCGTCTCCCCCGGCGTCGGCGTCGGCGTCCTCTGCTGCGACGCCGACCGCGCCGCCGAGCTCGCGAGTCGCAACATTGAGGTCGTGCTCGCCCGCGCCGAGACCTCCCCCGCCGACGTCCACGGCATGGTCGGCGCCTCCGCCATCGTCACCACACTCGGCGGCGTCGCCAGCCACGCCGCCGTCGTCGCCCGCAGCTGGGCCATCCCCGCCGTCACCAGCCTCGCCGCCACCAGCCTCACCTCAGTTAGCGTTGCCGCCACCGGCCTCCGCGTCGGCGACACCTTCGTCGCCGAAGGCGAGCTCGTCACCGTCGACGGCGCCGCCGGCGCGATCTACCTCGGCGACCGGCGCCAGGCCGCCACCACCGAGGTCCCCGAACTCCGCACGCTCCGCGCCTGGGCCCGCGACCTCGGCATCGAACCCGGCACCGCCGTCGACGAGACGGACGAGACACAGGCCCAGGGCCGCGACGCCGACGTCACCCTCCTCGAACTCGCCCGCACCGTGCAGCTCAAAGGCCTCTGCACCCCCGAGCGCGCCGCCCAGGCCCTCGCCACCGCCCAGCAACGCATCGAGTCCCTCGTCACCGAGCACGACCAGCACTTCGCCGCCTCACCCCGCGGCCTCATGCTCACCCCGAACGGCCGAGGCTGGGTCGAAGCCGAACTCGACCGCGAACGCGCCGCCGTCGACCCCGTCTCCCTCAACGGCAGCTACGAGCTGTTCATGCAGTTGAACCACAAGTTCAAGGAATTGGTCAGCAACTGGCAGACCGCCTCCACCACCGCCCCCGACCCCTCCGAGCGCAACGCAAATTCCGAGGGCAACGCCACCCCCGAGGGCAACGCCACTTCCGAGGGCAACGCCACTTCCGAGGGCAACGCCACTTCCGAGGGCAACGCCACCTCCGAGGCCAATCCCACCTCCGAGGCCAATCCCACCTCCGAGGACAACCCCACCTCCGAGGACAACCCCACCTCCGAGGACAACCCCACCTCCGAAGCCAACCCCACCCCCGAGGCCAACCCCACCTCCGAGGCCAACCCCACCCCCGAGGCCAACCCCACCTCCGAGGCCAACCCCACCTCCCCTGGGCCTTCCGAGGGCAATGCCACCTCCGAGGCCAACCCCGCCTCCGAGGACCCCGCCACCGCCGCCTGGACCACCCTCATCGAGGAAGTCGCCCGCATCGACGCCGCGCTCCAGCCGCTCGTCAGCGACGCCGCCGCCCACGTCCCCCGCCTCGGCGGCTACGCCCCCCGCTTCCAGGCCGCGCTCGCCGCTCTCGAGGCCGGCGACACCTCCATGCTCGCGTCACCGCTGAAGGACAGCTACCACACCGTCTGGTTCGAGTTTCACGAGGAGCTGATCGGCGCCAGCGGCCGCGACCGCGCCACCGAGGAAGCGGCGCA
>JANQNP010000100.1 GCA_028279505.1 Dehalococcoidia bacterium | reverse complement strand
GGCGCCGGAGGACCTGCGCGCGCTCGAGGAGGCCGAGGCTCGCGGCGCGTTCGTCGCGGAGTTCTTCGGTCAGCGCCGGGTGATCCCGGGACAGCTGCTGCAGCCGGTGCTCGACTCGATCGTTCGGGCGCGCGGCGGGAGCGGCGCCCCCACGGCGGCCGACAGCGCCGCCTTGCGGGACTTCCTGCCCACCTGGGCGGCAGCGCTCGCGGCCGCGCGAGGGGGCGGTGACGATTCGCTCGGTCCGACGCAGTGCCACGACATCACCGTCTACCCGGCGATCGGCCTGGCGGGCGGTGCCTGTGAAGGGTACGGCCTGCTTCTCGACATCGAAGACCCGGCCAACCCGCGTCGACTTTCGGCGGTGGCCGATTCCAACTTCTCGTACTGGCACTCGGCGACCTTCAACAACGACGGGAGCAAGGTCCTCTTCACCGACGAGTGGGGTGGCGGGGGTGCTCCGAAGTGTCGGGCCACCGATCCCGTTGCGTGGGGGGCCAACGCGGTCTTCACCATCGATGGCGACGACATGGACTTCGAGAGCTACTACAAGCTGCCCGCGCCCCAGACGTCGTTCGAGAACTGCGTCGCACACAACGGATCGCTGATCCCGGTCCCGGGCCGCGACATCATGGTGCAGTCGTGGTACCAGGGCGGGCTTTCGGTCTTCGACTGGACCGACCCGAACAACATCGTCGAAATCGCCTACCACGACCGCGGCCCGATCGACGCCAACCGCATGGGGAATGGGGGCAGCTGGTCGGTCTATTGGTACAACGGGCTGATCGTCAGCTCCGAAATCGCGCGCGGACTCGACATCTTCGAGCTCACGCCGAGCGAGGCGTTGTCGCAGAACGAGATCGACGCGGCCAACTCGGTGGTGTTCGATCACCTGAACTCGCAGGGGCAGCCCATGATTTCGTGGCCGCCTTCGTTCGCCCTCGCCGGCTCCTTCGTGGATCAGCTGAGTCGCTCCGAGGCGATGCCCGCATCGTGGGTCACCGAAGTGCGGGCGGCGCTCTCCGCCGCCGAGGCGGCATCGGGCTCGGCGCGGCGCTCCGCCCTGGAGTCGCTGGCCGACGACATCGAGGGCCAGGTCGGCCGCTCGGGTGACGCGGCCCGTATGCGGATGCTGCACGAAGCCGTACTCGCGCTCGCCGGAGGCTGAGAGGGTCGACCTTCGACTCCAGCTGCATGACTCCTCCCGAGGCCCACGGCCACGCCCTGTCGGAAAGTGAGGCGCTCTCGACCCCCGCCCTCGTCGCGCGGGGCGCGGCCGGGGGCGTCCTCATGGGGCTTGCCAACCTTGTGCCTGGCATCAGCGGCGGCACGATGCTTCTCGCGACCGGGGTGTTTCCGACCTTCATCGCGGCCATCGCCGACGTCACGACCTTCAAGTTCCGGCGGCGATCGCTCATCGCACTGGCCACCATCGTCGGATCCGCCGTGGTGGCGATCCTGATGCTGGCGGGCCCCGTGCGGGGGCTGGTCATCGACCAGCGGTGGGTGATGTACAGCCTCTTCATCGGACTGACGCTCGGGGGCGTGCCGCTCGTGTGGCGCCTCGCTCGCCCCGCGTCGCCCGCTCTCTGGGTCGCGGCCGTCATCAGCTTCGGCCTCATGGCCTTGATGGCGTTGAGCGGAGACGTCGGTGGAGGTGGCGAGGCGCGCTTCCCGCTACTCCTCCTGGCGGGGGTAGCGGGCGCCTCGGCGATGATTCTGCCGGGCATCAGCGGGGGCTACCTGCTTCTGCTGTTGGGCCAGTACGAACCGATCCTCGGCGCCGTCGACCTGCTCAAGGTCGGCCTTCTCGGGCGGGACGGCGGCGGCTTCGACGTGGCGGCCATCATGCAGGCCGGCGAGGTGGTGGTGCCCGTCGGGATCGGGGTCGTCGTGGGGGCCGTGGGCGTCAGCAACCTGCTCAAATGGCTCCTCGACCGGTACGAGAAGGCGACCCTCGGTGTGCTGCTCGGCCTCCTGCTCGGCGCCGTCGTGGGGCTCTACCCGTTCCAGGCACCCGTGCAGCCCGAGGTCGGCGACGTGGTGAAGGGAATGGTGCTCGACGCCGAAGCGCTCGCCGACCTCGAGGCAGAGGACTGGCCGCTGGAGCGCTTCGACCCGAGCGCGGGCCAGGTTGCGAGCGGCATCGGCCTGGTGCTCCTCGGCCTCGGTGCCACCCTCGTCATCGACCGCGTGGGCGGCGGACGGAGCGAACCGACGGCGTAGGGGCGGCGGACGGAGCGAGCCGACGCGTAGGGGCGGCGGACGGAGGGAACCGACGACGTAGGGACGGCGGACGGAGGGAACCGACGGCGTATGGGCGGCGGACGGAGCGAGCCGACGGCGGGAGGAGCGAACCGACGCGTAGGGGCAGCGGACGGAGCGAGCTGACGGCGCAGGGGCGGCGGACGGAGGGAACCGACGGCGTAGGGGCGGCGAACGCGGTCCGTCGCGGCGCGGTGGGTCTTCCTCACGCTGCGGCGAGTCTTCCTCACGCTTCCGACGCGCGCGCCCAACGACCAGAAGTCTCCACCATCGGCGGCGAGCCGCGATACTGGCGGGAAATGGTCGCTATACGACCCAAAGTCTCCACCATCGCCGCGATGTGCCGC
>JANQNP010000090.1 GCA_028279505.1 Dehalococcoidia bacterium | reverse complement strand
GGGCGGGGGCGGGTCTCGGTCCGGCCAGAGGTCGACCGTGCAGCTCGATTCGAGGCGGCGCAGCGGCTCCGTGCCCGGCAGGGCCCGGGTCACGAAGATGTGTGGCTGCGAGGGATCGGTGGCGGCTGTCATCGGTGGACCTGCGCGTGCGGGCGGCGGTTCACGCCTCGATTGTAGCGGGCGCCTCGTGCGGTTGAGCGCCGGCCGACGCGGCGAGCGCGGCGGCGTCGCCGCGCTGGGGGAGGACGAGGGGTACGGGGACGCCGGGACCCATCGTCTCGGTCGCCTCGGCGAGGCGGAGCTGGGCGACGAGGGCGCATGTGACCGCGTCCAGCTCGTCGTGCGTCACGCGGCGGGCGCGCGGGATCCCGAGGACGCCGGCTCGCTTCAGCCCGCGTCGCAGCCCGTCGACGCCCCGTCCTTTGCGGGGGATGCCGAGAATGTCCTGCGCCATGCCGGGATAGACCTCGACGACGTCGTGGCCGGCGGCGGACAAGATCGCGTGGAGGCGGATCCCGCGCTCGGTCAGCTTCACCATCGACGGGAGGAGCGTCGGGAAGGGGCGGTAGCCGGCGGCGGCGCAGACGCGGTCGACCTCACGCATGATCCCGTGACGGGCGCAGTCGCACGCCTGGTCGGTGCAACAGCGGCCCTCGGGCAATCCCAGCGGGGCGTCGATCGCGATCAGCGCCGGTTCGGCATCTGCGATCGCCTCGAGGATCTCGTCGTCGCCGCGCGCGACCTGGAGGCGGTGCAGGCGCCTCGAGCGGTCCATCACGGCGAGGCCGGTGGGGTAGCGGGGGCCGCTGCGGAGGTCGATGCCGACGGTCAGTCGCGGAGCGCCGGTCCGGTCGCCGGTGGCGCTAGCGGTGGATCCGCCCTCTGCTATCCTCACCCTGACCGACATTTCTGACTCATTCACCTAACAAACATGGGACCTGAGGAAGCCGTTGACGCGGCGACCGATTGCTCGATCCGGAGGATACGACGGTGGCAGTGAAGAACGAGGGCGAGCCGTTCACGCGGATCGACGTCCACGAGGCCAAGGAGATGATCGACGCCGGCGGCGTCCAGGTGATCGACTCGCGGGAGATGCACGAGCACGCCGACGGGCACGTCCCCGGGTCGCTCAACATCTCACACATGGCGACGCTGACGCGCGCCGGCGACCTGGCCAAGGACAAGCCGATCCTCTTCATCTGCAAGTCGGGTCAGCGGTCCGCGGTCGCGGCCGAGTTCGCCGCCTCGCTGGGTCTGACCGAGCTCTTCAACGTCGAGGGCGGTCACGACGACTGGGCCGCCGCTGGCTACCCGATGGAGCAGTAGCCGCATTCTCGCGGCTCCGCCGCGGGTCACCGATCGGGCCACCAGTTGAATCGCACGCACATCCTGTTCGACGTCGACCAGACGTTGCTGGCGAGCAATCGCGCCGGTGGCGCGGCGATGCGCCGCGCGTTCGCCGAGTTGTCCGGGGCCGCCGAGGCCTTCGCGAACCTCAACTACCAGGGCCGGACCGACCTCTGGATCGTGCGCCAGGTTGCCGAGGCGAGCGGCACGGACGAGGCGGTGCTGATGACCGCCTACCGCGAGACCTACCCGTCGCTCCTCCGCGAGGAGGTTCGGACCCGCGACGCGCACGCGCTGCCCGGCGTCGTCGACCTGCTCGACGCGCTCGCGCCGCGCGATGACGTGTCGATGGGCCTCGGGACGGGGAACTGGCGCGACACCGCCTTCATCAAGCTGGCGCATGCTGGCCTCGATGGGTATTTCGAGACCGGCGGGTTCGGCGACCGGCACGACAACCGGCCGGACATGCTGCGCGAGGGCGTCGCTGCCCTCGGGTGGGAGCCGGGCGAGCGGCTGGTGGTGATCGGCGACTCGGAGCACGACATCACCGGCGCGCATGAGGTCGGGGCGATCGGCGTCGGCGTCGCGACCGGAAACTGGACCGCCGACGAGCTGGCGGCGGCCGGCGCGGACGCGGTCCTCGAGGACCTCACCGACCTCGAAGGGACCGTGACGGCGCTGCTGGGCTAGCTGCCGGCCGGAGCGGCGAGCGGGAGCTCGACCGTGAAGCGGGCCCCGTGTGGCTCGAGGTTCTCGAACCAGACGCGACCGCCGTGTGCACCGGCGACGCCGTGGACGATCGCGAGGCCCATCCCGCGGTGCTCGGTGCTTTCGCGCGTCGTCACAAACGGCTCGAAGATCCGATCCGCGACCTCGTCCGCGACCCCCGGTCCGGAGTCGGCGACCTCAAGGCGGAGCGCGCCGTCGACCTGCGTGCCGGCGACGCTGAGCGCGCCGCCGGCGGGCATCGCCTCGAGGGCGTTCCGGAGCAGATGGAGGATCGCCTCCTCGAGCTGCGGTTCGTCCGCGCTCAGCGTCGGGACGGAACCGAGGTTCGTTGTCGCCTCGATGCCGGCGGCGTCGAGGTCGTGGCGCAGCACGTCCAGCACGCGGTTGACGATCGCGGCGAGCTGCACGTCGCGCCGGGCCGGAGGCTGGCGGCGGGCGAAGGCGAGCAGGTCGCGCGCGACGTCGCTCGCGCGCAGCGTCTCCGACTCGATCGCTGCGAGGGCACTCGATCGCTCCTCGTCGCCGAGCTGGGGGAGGAGCTGCGCGTAGCCGAGGACGGCGGCGAGCGGGTTGTTCAACTCGTGGGCGACGCCGGCTGCGAAGTCGGCAAGCCGCTCATACTCGTCGCCGGTGGGCGCGGTCTCCGGTCCGGGCGAAGCCGGGGCCGACTCCGAGGGTGCGTCGACCTCGTTGGGTGGGACCTCGACTGGTGGGCCGAGCTCGACGGCGGGGCCGACGAAGTGGCCCAAGCGGCGCGCGAATCGTTCGAGGCGGAGGCCATCCTCGGGGGTGAAGGCGATCGGCTGCGTGCTGTAGAGGGCGACGCCGCCGTTGACGCCGCCACCGGCCTGCGCGAAGAGCGGGACGACGAGGCGCGAGCGCATCCCGAACGCGGTGAGCCGGCGCAGCGGCGACTGCTCGTCGTCACCGCGGGCGAGCCGCCCGTCCAGCGACGGCTCGCCGGTCTCGAGGAGCGCGTGCTCGTTCGCGTCGATCGGCGTCCACGCCGCGCCGGCGTCGACGCCGGCGAGCCCGGTCGGGTAGGTGGCGACCACCTCGGCGGCTGGCGGGGTGCCGAAGTGGTCCTGGTGGAAGAGCCGGAGCACGACGCCCCAGTCGAAGCGGATCGCGGGCCGGATCGCCTGCAGCACCGCGCGTGCGATGGCCTCGGGATCGCGGAGCTCGGCGCTCGCCTCGATGGCGTCGACGAGCACCTCGAGGTCGTGGCGGCTCGACTCCCCGGCGAGGTCGGCCGGAGTCGCGGCGTGGTCATCGGCTGTCGTTGGCGCGAGGTGGATCACCGCCACCTCGCCGCGGCCGGGAACGCGTGGGACGAGCGAGACGGCGAGCGCGATCGGCTGGTCGTCGAACTGGAACGACAGCACGCCGGACCAGGCCTCGCCGTGCTCGAAGGCCGTGACGGCCATCGCCACGAGCGCGGCGTCGCTGGCGGCGACGAGCGACGGCCAGGCGCGTCCCACCAGCGTGGCGATGGTGCCGGCGCCGACGAGCGTCATCGCCCGTTCATCGGCGGCGACGATCACGCCGTCCTCGCGCACGATCAGCCAGCCCGCGTCGTCGCGTGGGCGGTCGCTCGAGGCGGAGAAGGGCGGTCGAGCCATGGCTCCCCGTCGCTGGTTGCATGACATTACGCCGCGTGGCGTTCACGCGGTGATCGTCTGATCTTCGGTCGAATCTGGCGGATCCGGCAGCAGCTAGCGGACGATGGCCGCAGCGTGCCCGAGGCCGTCCTGGCGGGCTAGTTCAGGCGCTCGATGCCGCCGTAGCGCTCTGTGATCGCGGTCTGGGCCTGTTCGTGATGGCCCTCGACGATTGCATCGAGCAGGTCGACGGCGGCCTCCAGGCGCTGGCGCACGTCGAAGGCCTCCAGGACGTGCTGGAGGTCGGTGGTGTCGACCATGCCGGCCGCGGCGGCGGCGATCCGGTCGGCGAGCACGCCTGGCGCGGGCGGCACGTTCACCGAGCGCTTGAACTCGCCCTCGGTCATTGCGCGCAGCCGCGCGATCTGGCGGTACCCCTCGGCGGCGCGCTCGACGAGGGTCTCCGGAACCTCGCCGACCTCGTCGACCGGGTACTCGACCGTCGCGCTGCGGTAGGGCTGGTCGTCGTGCATCTCGACGATGCGGAAGCGGCGCTCGCCACGCGTGAGGATCATCAGCCGTCCGCCCTCGATCGGAGCGGCGTTCTCGATCCGGGTCGTGCATCCGACGCGGTAGGCCTGCGCGTGCGGATCGCCGACCTCGTTGCCGGCCTCGATCAGCAGCACGCCGAACGGCGCGTCGTCGGCGAGGCACTCGGAGACCAGGCGCTTGTAGCGCTCCTCGAAGACGTGGAGGGGCAACTCCATCCGCGGGAACAGGACGGTGTTGAGCAGGAACAGCCGCAGCCGCTCGCTCACCCGGAGCCGGCCCGCAGCAGGACCGCGACGAAGAGCGCGGAGGCGGCCAGCGCCACGAGCGTGCCGCGTACGACGTAGCCGGCCGACATCGAGGTTCGCCCGCCCTCGGGTGAGTGCCCGTAGCGGCCGTCCCAGCCGGCGTCGATCAGCACCTGGGCGGCGCGCTCGCGCTCGGTGGCGGGCAGCCAGAGTCCGTAGGCGAACAGCTGATCGCCGCTCGGCGCGTTCGCGTAGGTCGTCGCACTGGACCGGCCTGTGATCACCGCATCTTCGAGGCGGATCTCGGAGCTGATCTCCGCTCGATCGAGCGCGTCCTGCCACGCCTCGGCGGTGTCGACGTCGCGCGCGACGGCGAGCATCACCCAGCGTTCGTCGGGCGCGTTCAACTCGACGGATCGGATCTCGTCCATCACGAAAGCGTAGCAAGGGTCAGCGGGCGCGATTGGCCCGCTGACGACCGGCTGATGACGCGCGGGTTAGGCGGGTTGGAGCGCCCTCAGTGTCACGCCCACGGCGGCCGCGTCGCCGCTGAGCGGGAGCAGCCGCATCAGCGCGCCGCCGTCGTAGTAGTGCGGCACGTAGATCGAGCCGGGCGCGAGGCCGTCGTCGAGCTGGATCCGGATCGGCAGCTCCGCCTCGCCGCTGACGAGGACGACCTGGTCGCCGTCGCGCGCGCCCAGCGCCTCGGCGTCCTGCGGATGCACGAGGGCTGCCTCCTCGCGGTGCAGCTTGTCGGCTTCGTCGGAGCGGATCGAGGCACCGGCCCACGAGGTGAACAGCGACCGCCCGGTCATGAGCGCGAGACCATCGCCCGGAGCGGCTGTGCCCGCCGGGAGCGGCTGCGCGTTTGCGGTCAGCGACTGCGAGGTCGGCAACGCGCGGACCTCGCCCGGCGCGCGGTCGAGCTCCTCGTAGGGCACGTAGCCGGCGAGGCGCGACGCGAGGTCGCGCATCACGTCGGCGGCGCCGTCGTAGCTGAACGAGCCGCCAAGCGCCTCGTTCAGCGCGACGAGGATGGCGATGCCGTCGCGCTCGTCGCGCTGCGGGATCGCCGCGGGGCGCTGGCGGATGATGCGCCGGTCGGCGCTGGTGATCGTGCCGTCCTTCGCGTGGAAGGGCAGCTCGGCGAGCACGACCGTCGCGTGCTCGGCGGCCGTCGAGCGGAGCGAGTCGATCACGACCAACGCGTCGAGGTTGGCAAGCGCCGCCTCGATCGCCGGGGTGCCCGGCGCGTTCAGCAGCGGGTTGTCGTCGTGGAGCACGATCGCCTTGATCGACCCGTCCCGTGCGCCCTCGATGATCGAGGTGAAGTCGTGCCCTCGCTCGCCCGGCTCGATGCCGGCGTCGGCGATGCCGAGCACGTTCGCGTCGGTGGGCAGGTAGTGGAGGTGCTCCGCGGCGCTCGAGGCGCGCGCGGCGATCGCTACGTTGGCGGCGGCGACGGCCTCGGAAGCGGCGCGCGCGGCACCGTGTCCGGCGGCCGGCGCGAGGATGACGGCGGTGCTGTTGTCCTCGGAGTCCTTCGCGGCGCGGAGCGTCGCGATCGCCGCGGCAACGGTCTCCGGCGCGACGCCGGGGACGTCCGACGGGCTGGACGCGAGGCCGTCCGCGAGCGCCTGGGCGGCGGACGCTTCGTGGCCCGGCGTCGGGCGCAGCCATGCCTCGGCGAACGGGACCAGCTCGCCCCAGCGGCTCGAGATCAGGATCAGCTTCGCGCCGTGCTTGGTGACCGCGTCCTTCACGCGCAGCGACACGACCTGGTGCGACTCCTCGATGTCGCCACCGAGGACGACGATCGTCCCGGCGCGCTCGATGTCGGTCAGGTCGGCCGGGAGCTGCTCTGTGCCGAAGGCGGCGCTGAACGCGCCCGTCACGGCGCGGTGCAGCGGGCCGTGCGAGAAGTCGACGTGCTCGGTGCCGATCGTCTCGCGGGCGAGGCGCGAGAGGAGATGTGCTTCCTCGGTGGTTGCGAGCGGGGATCCGAGGACGGCGATCGCGTCGGCGCCGGCGGCGTTCTTCACCGCGGAGAGCGCCTCGGCCGCACGGGCGAGGGCGTCCTCGGGGGTGGCCGGCAGCAACCGGTCGCCGGTGCGCACGAGCGAGCGCGAGAGGCGCTCGCGGTCGCTGACCTCGGTGTAGCCGAACCGGCCGCGCGCGCAGATCTGGTCGCGGCTGACCGGGTTGATGCGGTCGGGGCGGACGATCACGGGTTGGTCGTTGGTCGTGCCGTAGCTGAGCGTGCAGCCGACGGAGCAGCTGTTGCAGGCGGAGTTGGTCCAGTCCTCGGCCAGGCCGCGCCACTTGTTCGGCTTCTCCATCAGCGTCGCGGTCGGGCAGACGTCGATGCAGGCGCCGCAGAAGTCACAGTCGGACTCGTGGATCTGGCCGCCCGTGCCGAAGGCGATCATCGTCGTGTGGCCCTTGCCGGAGAGCGTCAGCGCGCCGGTGTGGCGCAGCTCGTCGCAGGCGCGGACGCAGCGGGTGCAGATGATGCACATCTGGGGGTCGAACTCCAGGTACGGGTTGCCCCGGTCCGGCTCGGGCGGCGGCGTCTCGTAGTAGGAGCGCGCCTCGCCGACCCACGGCTCGGCGAAGTCGCCCATGTCCACGATCTCGCAGCTCGTCTGGAGCTCGCAGCGGTAGTTCTTCGAGCAGGTGAGGCAGCGGTGGGTGACGACGTCGTCACGGAGGCAGATGTCGCCCGGCATGCAGTGCACGCGGCGGTGGCAGGTGAGGCAGCGATCCGGGTGGTTCGCGAGGATCATCGACATCACACCCTGGCGGGTGCGCTTCACGGCGTCGGTCTCGGTGTGGACGACCATGCCGTCCGCGGTCTTCGAGGTGCAGGCGAGCTGCAGGTCGGTCGGTCGCGCGCCCTCGATCTCCACGATGCAGGTGCGGCAACCGGCGTAGGGCTCGAGGCCGTCGATGTAGCAGAGGTTAGTGATCGTGACGCCCTGGTCCTTGATCACCTCGACCAGTGGCAGGCCCTCGTCGACCTCCAGCGATTCGCCGTTGAGCGTGATCATCGCCACGGGTGTCTCCTACCGTGCGCGAAGCGGCCGAACGGGGTCCGGCTAGCCCTCGCCTCGTGTTCGGCCCTCACGTTCCCCACGCTCGCGCCCTAACGCTCTCCACGTTCGCGCTTGGCGAACCGCTGCGGTCCGAGCGGGCCGTCCGCGCCCGCGACGTCGACGCGTGATCGCGCGGTCGGCATCGCCGTGATCAGCGGGTTCTCGTCCTGCGTCTGGCCGTTCGGGTAGCGTCCCTCGTTGTTCGCCAGGTAGGTCTGAGCCTCCTGCGTGAGGGCGTCGCGGTCGCGGTACATGTTCTCGAACACGTAGACCGCGTCGTTGTAGCGACCGCCGGCCTGGATCGCCTGGTAGGGGCAGGCCTCGGTGCAGAGCCCGCAGTACATGCAGATCCGGAAGTCGATCTCGTACCGCTCGATCTCGAGTGTGCCGTCGTCGCGCGGCGAGGTCTGAACCAGGATGCAGCCGTCGGGGCAGGCCTGGGCGCAGGTGGAACAGCCGGTACAGCGCTCCTCGAACCAGAGCAGGTTCGTCCGCGCCCGGACGGGGACCTCTCGCTGCTGTTCGGGGTAGTTCACGGTGATCGGTGGCTTGATGACGTGCCGCAGCGTGAGCAGCATGCCCTTCGCGACACCCATGCCGTAGGCCATGTCGCCCGCTCTCGACGCGCGTGTGAGGCGCGATGATCGTCCTCGATACTGGCGCGCGTGCCGCGCTGCTCGGTATCGATATTGTTTGTGTTCAGCCCTGAGATCATGGCTGAGTTGCGTGAATCCTAGCACAAGCCCGCGCGGGGGCCGAGGCAGGTTCGAGCCGGTACGATCGCCCGTGATATCCCGCGAACCGGGGAACGAGGAGCGCATGTCCGAGGGCTCTCGACCGTCGCCGTCGCCCGAGATCGCGCCGTCGAACCGACGGTGGGATCCCGGCGAGACGGCGGTGCTGCGCTACATCACTCGTGATGGCCGTCCCGGGATGTCGTGGCCGTTCACGGTCGTTGAGGACCGCGACGATCTGCTGGCGCTCTACATCCCGAAGGGCGCCGTCTACAAGCGCTTCGTCCGCCGCCCGGCCGCCGAGCTGAAGGACCGCGGGCACGTCGTCGAGCTGCAGGACACCGAATGGCGGCGCGACGTCCTGCGACTCATGTACCCCGATCAGCACCACTCGGTCTGGGTGTTCTGGGAGCACGAGGACGGCGAGCGCAAGCACTCCGCCTACTACGTGAACATGGAGGAGCCGTTCCGCCGGACCGAGATCGGCTTCGACACGAACGATCACACCCTCGACATCGTCGTCCAGCCTGACCTGAGCTGGCACTGGAAGGACGAGGACGAGCTGGCCGAACGCGTGAAGCTCGGCGTGTTCCCCGCCGACTTTGCCGCGTCCGTCCGTGCCGAGGGCGAGCGGGTCGTCGAGCAGATCGAGCGCGGCGGCTCGCCGTTCAGCGACGGGTGGGGTGACTGGTCGCCGGATCCGAGCTGGGACGCGCCCTCGTTGCCGCCGGAGTGGGCGACGGAGCCGGTGCGCCTCTGGCCGCGCCGCGTGTGGGCCTACGGGGAGATCGCGCGTGACTGACGAGGGGAAGCGCTGGGAGCCCGGCGAGACCGTCGTGGTCCGCTACCAGGCGCGCGATCACGAGGTGATCGCCTCCGGGTACCCGATGACCTGCGTCGAGGACAGCGGCGATCGCGTCGTGCTCTTCTTCGCGCACGGCACGGAGTACCTCGGCTACCCGCACCTGCCCTCGGAGGGTCGGGCGGAGCAGGTTGCGGCGCGCGCCGAGCGGCTCGGCCAGCCTTTGCGCGAGCGGGTGCCGCTGCGGTGGAAGAACAACATGCTGCGCTTCTTCTTCCCGGGCCGGGCGTTCCAGGTCTGGGCCGCCTGGCGCGAGGACAGCTGGGACTTCGCGTGGTGGTACGTGAACCTCGAAGCGCCGCCGCTCCGTACGTCGATTGGCCTCGATACTCGCGATCACACGCTGGACATCGTCGCGACGCCGGACCTCGAATGGCGGTGGAAGGACGAGGACGAGGCGGCCGCGCGCGTCGAGCACGGCATCGACACCGCCGAGTTCGCCGCCGCGGTCCGCGCCGAGGGCGAGTACGCGGCGGCGCTGATCGAGCGCCGCGCCCCGCCGTTCGCCGAGGGCTGGACGGACTGGCGCCCCGAGGCCGGATTCACGCCGGGGCGACTGCCCGAGGGCTGGGACGACGTCCCTGCCGCGCCGATCGACCGCTCCGGCGGCGCCGAGATCGGCTGACTCCCCTCTACCGGTGGGTAGGGTGTGCATCCTCGCGTCTCATGACGCTATAGTGGTGTCATCGTGACGTCATGCCTCGATCGCATCGACGAGGAGAGCGGAGTTCGGCGATGACCATCGGCTTCTGGATTGTCGTGCTCGGAGTGGTGCTCCTGCTGAGGTCGCTCGGGGTCCTGGAGGGCGTCAGCGACGACACCTTCGGCGCGCTGTCCGTGATCGCGGTTGGGCTCTGGCTGATGTACATGCGGTTCCCGTGGAGCCGGCGCCGCCGCTGGCGGGTGCTTCCCGAACGACGTGAGCGGCGGGACGCGCGTGATCGCGGAGCCGCTGTCTAGTCACGTCGGGCTGGCTGGACAGCCCGTCACGACGATGCCACCGTCCCCGAGCGGAGCAGGGCTCGCGGCGAGGGGGCGGAACCGATGAGCGTCGACGGCTTGAGCGAGATCGCCGATCGCGTCTACCGCGTCGAGTTCGCGAGCGGTCAGTCCGCCCACTCCGGCATCGTGATCGGCGACGACGCGGTCGCCGTCGTCGACACCTGCACTTTCGAGGATGACGCACGGATCCTCCTCGAGGCCGTCGCCTCGCTGACCGCGCTGCCGATCCGCTATGTCGTGAACACCCATCACCACGGCGATCACACGTTTGGGAACTGGTTGTTCCGCCCGGCCGCGATCGTTGGTCACGAGCGCTGCCGAGCCTGGCTCGTCGGCGACGCTGGTGAGACGCACCGCGAGCTGATGGGTAAGTGGATGCCCGCCTCGAAGGAGCGGATGCAGTCGGTCGTGATCGACGCGCCGGACGTCACGTTCGAGGAGCGGATGCGCCTGCACCTTGGCGGCGTGACGCTGCGGCTGGACTACTTCGGACGCGCGCACACCGACAACGACATCGCGATCGGCGTCGAGGAGGCGGGCCTGTGCTTCGCCGGCGACATGATCGGCGAGCCGCTCTTCTGCGAGGACGCGTTCCCGGCGGAGTGGGGGTCGACGTTGCGCGCCCTCGAGGGGGTGCCGGAGGCGACGTTCGCGTCGGGGCACGATCCGCTGGTCGACCGAGCGTATGTCGGGCGACAGGCGGCGCTCGCGGAGGAGTTGGCTGCGTCCTGCGCGGCAGGTACGCCGCTGGAGCAGATCGTCGCGGACGCGTCTCCGGAGATGCAGGCGGTGTTCGGCCACCAGCTGGGAATCGCCGTCGAGCGCTATGCGGCGACCGCCGGCTGAGCGGCCGTCCCAGGGCTCCCTCACCGGGCTGCTCCGGTCACGAGCGATGTTGATCATCTTCGCGGCGGCGATCGTCGTTGCACTGCTCGTCTCGGTCGTGGTCCTCAACGCGGCCACGGGCGCGATCGAGCGTCCGTTGATCTACTTCCCGTCCGGGGCGGTCGACCGAACACCGGCGGATGTGGGTCTCGAGTACGAGCAGGTCGACCTCGTCACGGCGGACGGCGTCGTGATCGAGGGCTGGTTCGTGCCGGGGACCGACGAGACTCACAGCCGGATCAGCTGGCTGTGGTTCCACGGGAACGCCGGGAACATCGGTGACCGGGTCGACCTGATTCGAGAACTCCACGACGCGGTGGGCGTCTCCATCTTCATCGTCAGTTACCGGGGCTACGGGCGGAGCAGCGGGAGTCCGACCGAGCAGGGGCTCTACCGCGACGCCCGGGCGGCGCTCGAGTACCTGCGATCTCGCCCGGACGTTGATCCGGAGCGAATCGTCTACTTCGGCCGATCGATCGGCAGCGCCGTCGCGGTCGACCTTGCCTCGAGCGAACCGCCGTTCGCGCTGGTCATCGAGGGGTCGTTCCCGTCGCTGCGCTGGCTGGCGCGGCAGGTCTACCCGTGGCTGCCGGTGTGGCCGTTCCTCCACGAGCGCTACGAGGTGGAGGCGAAGGCACGAGCGATCGCCGCGCCCGCCCTCGTGATCCACGGCGACCGCGACGAGATCACGCCGACCTCGGGCGGTCGCACGGTCGCTGCCGCGCTCGGGGGCGAGGTCGAGCTGGTGATCGTGCCCGGCGCCGGGCACAACGACCTGCCGACGGTGGCCGGCGCCGACTACTACCGCTGGATCGACTCGTTCCTCGAGCGGGTCGAACGCGCCGGCTGATGGCCGAGTGGCGGAGCGCCGCTCGGTACGCGGGCGCCGCGGTCTTGCGATTAGTACTCGCGCGTCTCGGCGAGGACGACGCGACCGCCGACCTCGGCGGTGCCGCCGGCGCCGAGGCGGGTCTCGAGGAGGCATCCGTTGCCCTGCGTGATCAGCAGCGCGCGGCCCAGCCTCGAGGCGAGCGCCACCGCGGCGGAGCCGGTCGCCGGATCCTCGGGCACCCCGAGCGAGGGGATGAAGTTGCGCGAGCGGACGCGCCCAGCCGCCTCGTCCTCCCACGCCCAGCAGTAGCCGTCGGTGGCGTCGCCGGGCGGTGAGGTCAGCGCCGCGACCTCGTCAGCCGAGTCGAGCTGGATGAAGGTGAAGTCGGGGCTCCACTCCGCCCGCCCTCGGATCCAGGTGAGGTCACCCTCGACCCAGGTCGGGACCTCGCTCGCCGGCGGGCGCAGCGTTTCCACCGAGGCACCCTCCCGGCGCAGCAGCCACGACGTGCCCACGAGCGGGTGGCCGGCGAACGGGAGCTGGTGGGACGGGGTGTAGATCTGCAGCCGCCCCGTCGCTGCGTCGTCGACGAACACCGTCTCGCTGTAGTTGAGGTCTGCCGCCACGGCCTGCCGATTCGCCTCGGCGACGGCCGCGCCATCGAGGAACACGCCGAGCGGGTTCCCCTCGGAGCCATCGAGCGCGGTGAAGACGTTGACGACGTGCAGCGCGGGCATCGCGGCGACCCTCCTCCGGTGGGCCGCCGAGGGTACCGAGGCGCGTGCGCTACGCCGAGGCCGCTCGATCCGGCTAGTCGTTCGGCTCCGCCCAGAACTGGTGGTGGTTGCCGTCCGGGTCGTAGAAGCCGAGCAGGCGGACGACGCCGGGGATCTCGCGGATGTCGCCGTCGGTGCGAGCGTCGTGGGCCTCGATCGCGGCCTTCGCGCCCTCGAGGTCAGTGACGCCCCAGGTCATCGTCACGCCGCCCTCTTTGCCGCCGCCGTCCTCGGTCTCCGAGAGGCCGAGGACCACGCCCGGCACCGAGGTCTTCAGCGTCGCGAAGCCGATCTGTTCCATTCGCTCGCTCAGCTCAAAGCCGAGCACGCTGGAGTACCAGGCGACCGCGTCGTTCACGTTCGAGACGCTGAGGCTGCAGTTGACCTCGTGGTTGTAGTCGATGCCGGCCATGGCGGAACCCCCTCGCGTTGTGTTCGACGGAAAGTATACTAAGAATAGAAACGATGCAATCGAGAGGCCGCCGTGGACTGGACGCTCCTCGTTCGCCACCGCTGGATGATCCCCGCGCTCGCCGAGCTCGAACGCCTCGACGGCGCGAAGTTCGTCACGCTGGTGCAGGCGCTCGACGCGGGCCGCTCCGCGGTCCGCGAAGCCCTCGATGCGTTGATCGATCTCGAGCTGGTGATGCGCAACCCGGGCTACGGGCATCCGCTGCGACCGGAGTACGTGCTCACCGAGCGCGGTCACGCGATCGGGGCCGCGTGCCTCGAGCTGGCGGACGCGGTGCGAGCGGTCGGGGGTGACGACGAGGCGTACCGGAAGTGGGCGCTGCCGGTCGTGTCCCGGCTGGCGGCCGACGTGGACCGCTTCGGGGAGCTACGCGACGGCCTCGAGGGCGTTACGCCTCGGGCGTTGTCGCTTGCGCTGAAGCGGCTGGTCGCGGCGGGCCTTGTTGAGCGGGCGGTCGACGATGGTTATCCCCCGGTCAGCCGGTACCGGCTGACCGAGGCTTCGGTGGCGCTGGTCGGACCGCTGACGCGGCTGGACGACGCGGCGAGCCGCGTCATCCGTGCCCGCTAGTGGCCGGTCGCTAGTCGCGGTGGGGGAGGAGGACGGTCGCCTCGGCGGGCGTCGTGATCCCGACGCGGTCGTTCTCGAGCCAGATGTCGAGGGTGACCTCGCCCATGCCGCCGTCGCCCTCGGACTTGCCGGTGACGACGCCCTTGGCGTGGACCTGGTCGTTCGGGATGTTCATCTTCCGCATCTGGAACGACATCTTCTTGACCCAGCCGTCGGTGCCGACCCAGTCGGTGAGCAGCCGCGACAGCGCCGCCTGGGTGAAGCCGGTGTTGTAGAAGATCTCGTCGTGGCCGGCCTCGCGGGCGAAGCCGGTGTCGTGGTGGACCGGGTAGAAATCCTGCGAGCCGGAGACCTGCTCCACCATCTTCGTGTCGGTCAGTTCGAGCACGAAGCCGTCGATCTCATCGCCCTCGTTGACGTCTTCCCAGGTGCGCTGGTTGGTCTGCGTGGTCATGGCTAGTTCCCCTCTGCTTCGGCGGCGACGACGTCCGGTCGCCGGTGCGTGAGCAGCGTGTTCGTGTTCGTCGCGACCAATTCGTCGCGCTGGTTGTAGATGCGACGTTCGGTGACGATCCAGACGGCCTTCGGGTCCAGGCGGATCGACTTCTCGAAGATGTCGGTCAGCACGGTCTCCGAGGACAGCTCGTCCCCGATCCGCACCGGCGCGAAGTACTCCCAGGCGACGTTCATGTTGATCAGCCGCTCGCCGCGCGTCGGCACGTCGCCGATGATGCTGCCCTCCGGCTCGATCTCCTCGCCGGCGCGTCGCTGACCCTGGGTCGGGCCGCCGGTCGGTGGCCAGGCGCCGTCGCCGGCAAAGTAGCCGGCGAGCACCGGCGGCGAGATCACCCCGCCGTGCGAGGTCTGCTTCGCGAAGCTCGGATCGAGGAAGAGCGGGTTCTCGTCCTCGACCATGTGGCAGTGGCGACGGATCGGGTCGTACTCGACCGGGTAGCGGCCGTGCGAGCGAGGGGTCTTCTTGCCGATCCACTCGGCGCGCACCGCCTCGATGTCGTAGTCGCCCTCGACAGCTTTCGGCACGGGCACCTCCGGGGCTGAGGGTGGGGCATCCCCCAAACGTCGTTTGATTGTCCGCAGTCTAGTGCGCGAACGCGCGGGTCGCGAGGTGGGTCGAGTGAGGTGCTGCTATTCCTCGGGGACGCCCAGCAACGCGCGCGCGGGGGCGACCGTCTCCGGCGTATCGAGGTCGAGCGAGACGACCGGCTCGTCCTCCATCGCGACGCGCAGCGGCGGATGCTTCGCCAGGATGCCGCGCAACCCCTCGGTAGCTTCGCTCGCCTCGAGGAGTGCGGGGAGGACCGCTGCGGAGACGACGACCGGGTGGCCGCCGTGCCCGTCGCGCTGGGGCTGGACGGCGTCGAGCGCATCGCTGCGGAGCCGGTCGACGAGGGCGTCGATGATGTCGGGGCGGGTCGGCTGGTCGACGTTCTGGATCACGGTCGCCTCGGGAGCCTCGCGGCCACCTCGGAGCAGCGCGTCCGCGCCCTTCTCCAGCGACGTCGCGCGGCCGTGGGGCCAGCGCTGGTTGAACACGCAGTAGCGCGCGCGTTCGCCGAGGGCACGTCGAATCTCCTCGGATCCCGCGCCGAGCACCACGACGACCTCGTCGACCGATGAGGCCAGCAGCTGGTCGATCTCCCACTCGAGGAGGGTCTGGTCGCCCCAGGGCAGTAGCGCCTTGGGCGCGCCCATGCGTCGTGACTCGCCGGCGGCGAGGAGGATCGCAGCGATCATGCTCGCGAGCCTCGGGCGTGCGTCACTCCGCGCCCTCGGTGGCCTCGCCCTGCTCGCGACGCCACTTCGCGACGGCGTTGCGGATCGCCGCGGCGGCGATCACCGAGCACTGGATCTTGGACGGTGGCAGCCCTCCGACGGCCTCAACGAGGTCCTGCCTCGTGATCGCCGTCGCCTCGTCGAGCGTGCGGCCCGTCACCATCTCGGTCGCCATCGAAGCCGTCGCAATCGACGCCGGGCCGCCCGTGGTCTGGAACGACGCCCGGTCGACGCGCTCGTCCTCGATCCGCAGGTAGAGCCGGATCGAGTCGCCCGAGATCGGGTTCGTCACGAAGTAGTCGACGCTCGCGTCGGCCATCTCGCCCGCGTTGCGCGGGTTGTTGAAGTGCTCGATCACCGTGTCCGAGTAGTGGACCGCTTCCTGCGCCATGCCATCCATCTTCTCACGCGATCGGCGCCGGGATCGCGCTCCGCGCCGCAGCGACTAGCCGTACGCCTCCGCGATCGACCGCAGGCAGCGCAACCCCTCGAGGGGTGCGTCCTTCGCGAGGACGAGCACGCGGATCCGCCCGAGCGCCTCGAGGTCGGTGAGCGTTGCGGCGGCGCGCCGCTCCTCGGCGAAGCGGGCGACGTCCTCGTGGGCGCGCTCCTCGGCGGCCCGCATCGCGTCGGGGAGACCGAGGACCGTGAGCGCCTCGGCCTGGGAGACGGTAGGCGCCGCCTCGAATCCCGCGTTCGTCGCCGTGGCGGCGAGCGTCGTGAAATCGACGTGAGCGGTCAGGTCTAGGAGCCCAGGCGAGGTGAGCGGGTCGGGCTGTGGGCTGTGGTCGCGGAAGGCCATCAGCGTGCCCATGCGGCGCCAGCTCGCGTAGAGGTCGGGCGCCTCGTGTCCGTAGTCGATCGACAGGACATAACCGCGGCCGACGCGATTCGCGATCCGGCGCATGGCGTCGCGGGCGGCGAGGTTCACCTCGGCGCGCGCCTCCTCGCCGGGTTGCAGGCCAAGGTCGGCGAAGTAGGCCTCCAGGTCTGGCGTGCTCGCGTCCGCGAGGACGAACGCGAGGCCGCCGTCCTCGAGCGTGACGTGCCATTCGAGGAGGGCGTCGCCCCGTCGCTCGACGAGGTGGACGGGGAGGGCGTCGAAGAACTCGTTGCTGATCACGACGCCGGTGATTGGCTCCTCGTCGGCTAGCCAGTCCTCGAGGAGGCGGTGTTCGGCCTCCAGGTTCCGCGTGTCGAGCGCGCGTTGCTGGGCCTCGAGCCGGGCCGGGCTTCCGTCGAGCAGCGTGGCGCGCGTCGCCGCGAAGCAGTCGGGGGATCGGTCGCGCAGCCAGGTGAGGATCGCGCCGCTGAACGCGCCGGAGCCGGCGCCGACCTCGACGAGGTCGAAGACCTCGGGACTGCCGAGGCGCTGCCAGCACTCCTCGATCTGGCGCGCCCAGAGGTAGCCGAAGATGGGGTGCACCTCGGGCGAGGTCTCGTAGTCGCCGTCGCGCCCCCAGGCGAGGTCGGGGCGCTGGTAGTAGCCGTGCTCGGGATGACCGAGGGCGAGCGCCATGAAGTGGGCGAAGGTGATCCGGCCGCCCTCCGCTTCGATCTCCTCGCGGATCACGGCGGCGAGCGGGGTCTCCTGAGCGGCCAGCGCGAAGTCGTCGGTCATCGGACGCGGCTCAGAGCGCGTTGAGGACGGTGACGTCGTTGCTGACGATCGCGTCCACGCCCCACTCGACGAGGTCGAGCGCGCGGTCGATGTCGTCGACGGTCCAGGCGGCGATCGTGCCCGCGTGACGCTTCAGCGCTCGCACCTCCTCGGCGGAGTGCAGCAGCGAGTGGCGGATCGCGATCGGGCGCAGGCCGGCGTCGGTCGTGTTGGCCTCGTGCATGTAGCGGCGGAGCTGCGGTTCCGAGCGCACGGAGTAGGAGACGCGCAGGTCGGGGAGCCAGGCGCGCAGCCGGTCGGCGTTGGACCACGCCTCGCAACTGACGATCACGTGGTCGCGGTCGGGGAGCTTCAGCAGCTCGCGGGCGAGGTCGGGCGCGGGGTCGGCGATCCACGAGCGCAGGTCGAGCACGAGCTCGGCGTGCGGGTTGCCGTGCCCGACGGCGTCGAAGATCTCGTCGAGGTAGACGGGGTCCTTCGACTCCCGGCTGATGCCGTCGCCGATCGTGAACGGGAGCGGTCCGAGTGGGCGGTCGTGGTGCGCGACGATGCGGTCGCCGCGCACCCAGACGTCGGCCTCGATCGCGTCGACCGCCGGATGCGCCGCGAGCGGCAGCAGATCGCGCATGTTCCCGGCGCGGTGCAGGATTCGGAGCGCCGGCATCGTGTCTCCCGCGGTTCGAGGGCGGTCGGCGGTGGGGCTGGTCAGGCGGACGATCCGAGGGCGGAGCCGTCGCTCGCGGAGTCTTCGCCGGCGTGCTTGCGCAGCGAGCGGACCGTCTCGGTGACCGTCTGGATGTCGCGCGCGCCCGGTCGGAACGCCACGTAGCGCTCGAGGTCCTCGAGGGCGAGCGACACGTCGCCGAGGCGCTCGCGCAGCATCCCGCGGTCGCGGATCTCGTCGAGGTCCCACGGGAACAGGGTCAGCGTCAGGTCGATGATCCGCGCCGCGCGCTCCTCGTCGCCCCGCCGTAGGTAGCCGACCTTCAGGTTGTGCAGCAGCCGCTGCACGACCTGCCGAGGGGTCATCGTCGTGAGGTAGTGGTCCCGGAAGGGCTCGCCCTTGCCGAAGATGTTGCGCACCAGCACCTGGCAGTCGCGCTCGCTGAGTATCCGCCCGAAGTTGAAGACGTCCAGCAGGACGCTGTCGCGTTCCTCGGTGGTCCCGGGGGGCTGGTAGCGGCAGATCACGTGGCCGGGCAGCCCGACGGGGCGGACATCGAGCCCGGCGCGCTGGCAGACCTCGGTGTAGACGATCGCCATCGTCACCGGGATGCCGGTGCGCTCGTCGAGGACGTGGTTCAGGTAGAGGTTGCGCGGGTCGTCGTAGGTTGCGTCGTTCCCTTTGAACCCCAGCTCGCGGTACAGCAGCCGGTTGATCGTCAGCGGCACCCGCAGCGGCGAGTGCGAGTCGCGCTTGCCTTTCAGCTCGCCCTCAAGGCGCTCGGCGATCCCCTGGAGTTCCCGCTCGTACTCGTCGATGTCGATCTCGGGGTACTCGCTCTGCGCGATCAGCAGCGCCGTGCGGGCGAGCGGCACCTCATCGGTCGGCCCCGCGGTGATCCGCGCGAGTCGATCGCGGATCGAATCGATCGTCGTCAACGGTTGAGCCTCGAACGGGCGGGGGTGAAGCCCTCGAAGCTGATGATCTTCAACGCCGTCAGCGTCATCAACAGCACGATCCCGGCCACCACCTGGGTATCGGAGGAGAGGTAGGCGAGCGCCGGCACGAGCAGCAGGCCGACGATGCCGCCGACGCGCCGCGACCCGCTGATCTGCCACACGGCGATCGCGGCGGCGATCGAGGGTGCGGCCGCCAACGGGGCGAGCGCGCTGATCGCGCCGGCAGCCGTGGCCATGCCGTTGCCGCCGTCGAGCATCAGGAAGATCGAGTAGTCGTGGCCGATGATCGCGACGAGGCCGGCGAGCAGCGGTGCGACCTCGTGTGTGTCGGCGACCAGCGCGAGGATGACCGCGGCCATCCCTTTCCCGACGTCGCCGAAGCCGACGACGATCGCCGCCGGCAGTCCGACGCTGTCCCAGACGTTCATCATCCCCGGGTTGCCGTCACCGAGATCGCGGATGTCGCGCCCGGTGAGGCGGTGCACCACGAGGTACGAGGTCGGGATTGCGCCGAGCAGATAGGAGATCACGAGGATGATCACGAGCGTCACGGCAGAGCCTCCGCTGACCACTGGCAGAATAGCAAAGGAATGTTGCGATTCCGGAGGAGGCGGACCCCGAAGATCCGCTCACGGACCGCCCGAGGATGGGCTAGCGCAGGCCCTCGGGTAGTGGCCGGCGATCGGCGAATCCTGTGCCGCGGGGATGCCACCAGGCGATCGCGGCCTCACCGGCCTTCCAGCACCAGTAGCCGCGCACGCCGTCGATCACGCCGGGGAAGTCGACGAGCCCGTCGTCGATCCCCTTGATCACCGCGCCCGTCGCGTGGATCGCCGAGATCAGCCGGCTCGCCTCCTCGCCGAGGTGGCGTTGCCGCTGGCGGAGCGAGCGTTGATGTGCCTGCCCCATGTGGCCGTTGTTGAGGTGGACGCGGTTGAGCGCCGTCAGCTCCGCCTTCACGGCACGCAGGTCGCGCTGGACGGCCTGCATGGCCTCGACGTCGTCGCGGATCGCCTCGAGGGTGGCGCGGGCCTCCGCGAGGGAGAACTCCCGTTCGTCCACGGTCGGGGGCGCTAGTCGCGGAGCGGCGTGAACCCCGGCGTCTCGGTCCCGGGCGCCGGACCGTTGCCGTTGCGCGGCGGGGTCGCGTTCTCGCTGGTCCACACCTGCTGGTGACTGCTCGGCGCGGAACCGGCGGACGGCGGCGGCGTGGTCGGCGGCTCCGAGGGCGGGGCATCGGCCGGCGGGCTGGCCGGCGGACTGGCCGGTGGCGCGGTGAACGTGGTGTCCGGTGCCGGTGCGGGCTCGGTAGCCGGCGACACGTCGTCGATCTCGATCTCGACCTCCGGCTCGAGCCCGAACGCGCTCATCGCGCGGTCCTCCGCCATCTGCCGCAACCGATCGAGGTCGCCGCCCACCGCGGCAGCCGCGAAGTTCGTGCCGAACGCCGCGAACCACGCCGGGATGTGGAGCCACGACCACGGCGGCTCGCCCACGCGGAACGCCGCGACGACGCCCGGGACGAAGTCCTGCGGGCGGACCTGCAGATCATGGAGGTCGACCGCCAGCGGGTCGTCGCCCGTATCGAGGCGCGCACGCGCCTCCGCGACCCAGCGCCCGATGACCGCGCCGAGGCCGGCCGCGATCACGATCAAGATGAGATTGCGGAGGCGTCGGAACATGCTGGCGTCCTCGAAGTGCGGGGTGCGAGGCGTACCGACGGTAGGTGGCGGTTGGGGCAGCGGTCAACACACCGTAGACTCGGCGCCCCACGACGGTGACGTCGCCACCGACCGCGCGATCCGGGAGCACCCCTGGCCACCCGACCACCGTCGCCGTCCTCCGATCGCGACCTCGAGGTCGACGAGATCGCGGCAGGCACGGCCGCGCCGCCGCCGTCGCGGGGTGCCAGCGATCTTCCCACCGCGGGCGGGCGCGGTCCTCGACGGTCACGCTGGTTCTACGGGTGGACGGTGCTGGCGACCGTCTGCCTGACCAACTTCACGGCCGTTGTCTTCTTCAACCCGATCCTGGGCGTCTTCGCTTCGGAGCTGGAGCAGGAGTTCGACTGGTCGCGCGCCTCGATCGCCGCGGCGATCACGATCGGGAGCCTCGCCGCGGCGGTGCTCTCGCCGCCGATGGGCTGGGTGGTCGACCGCTTCGGGGGGCGCTGGGTGATCGCCGCCGCCGGGCTCACGATGGCGGTCGCCCTCGGAGCGCTGTCCGGGCTGCAGGCGCTCTGGCAGCTCTACCTCTTCTACGCGATCGGCCGAGGGCTCTCGATGAGCGCGGTCAGCAACGTCGGCTTCGTCGCCGTTTCCAACTGGTTCATTCGTAAGCGGCCGATGGTGATCGGCGTCGTCGCCGTCTCGCAGCGCATCGGCATGGCGACGCTACCGGTCTACGCGGCGGTCGTGATCTCGCTGGCGGGCGACTGGCGAGCGGGGTGGCTGGCCCTCGGTGCGGTCGCCCTCGTCTTCGGGGTGGTGCCGCCCGCGCTCTTCATCCGCCGGCGGCCGGAGGACCTCGGGCTGCGGCCCGACGGCGATCCGGTGCCGGCGGCGCCGACCGAGGGCGACCCGCCGGCTGGCGACGCCGAGGAGGACTTCACTCTTCGCGAGGCCGTGCGAACCCGCGCGTATTGGTTCATGGGCCTCGCGATCGGGCTGCTGATGCTGACCGGCGGCTCGATCAACTTCCACCAGATCCCCTACCTCGTCGATCAGGGCCTCGAGGGCACGGCGGCCGCTTCGATCGTGACGGTGTTCTCGATCGTCGGCGCCGCCGGCGGGCTCGCCGGCGGCTTCTTCGCGACGCGGGTGACCGCACGGTGGACGATGGTGGTGTCGTTGGTCGGGATGGCGGTCGGACCGCTGCTACTACTGCAGACCGATAGTTACCCGCTGGCGCTGCTCTACGCCGTCGTCTACGGGGTCTTCTTCGGCTCCACGGTCGCGATGAACCAGGCGATCTACGCCGACTACTTCGGCCGCACCTCGCTCGGGCTGATCCGCGGCTCGTTTCAGCCGGTGCAGATGGTGCTGAACGCCGCCGGGCCGTTCCTCACCGGGCTGTGGGTCGACGAGGTTGGCTCGTACGACCTGCCGTTCCTCGTCTTCACCGGCTGCCTGCTCGCGGCCGCCGCGTTGCTGTTCTTCGCGCCGGTGCCCCGGCGCCCGTTCGCAGCCGTCCGAGGCGGCTAGCGGCAGAGCGTCTCGATCTCGTGGCCGGGGTTCGCGAACCCGTAGTCCCACGCCTCCTCGTAGAAGCTGACCAGCGTCTTGAGGTACGACTCGCTCGCTGTGCATGCGGTGCTGGCCGCGTTGCCGTCCTTCAGCGCCTGCACGTAGATCCCGGCGGCCTGCCCGTGCAGCGAGTTGGTGTGGTCGTTGAAAGCGCGCTCGAGGAGCTGCATCGCCGTGGCCGGATCGCCCTGGCGCTGCGCGGCGAGCGCCGCCCGGAAGAGCGAGTACGGCTGCAGCTCAAACCGGCCCGCACGCTGCCCCTGCTCCGCCTTCCAGTCCCGCAGCGAGATGTCCGCCGCCGCCTGCAGGTAGAGATCGGTGGCCGCCTCGAGGTCGCCCGAGCGGTAGGCCTCGTCGGCGTCCTCCACGAGGTGGATCAGGAACTCCGGCGAGTCCGGCTCGTCGTCGACGCGGAAGCGCAGGCCCGACCACGACGCGACGAGCGTCGAGGCGCGCTGCGGACCGGCCGCCGGGTCCTCGCTGTCCGCGTCGCGGCGCACCAGCAGGTCCGCGAGCTGATCATCGCTGCCGTCCTCGAAGGCGAGGCCCTCCGTCGAACTGGCGACGAGATCCGAGGGTGCCAGGTCCTCGACGGCGAAGCCGCGGTGCGCGCTGGCGATCACGAAGCCGACCGAGCAGCGCTCGCCGTCGCATGTCTGGTTCGAGATCACTGCCTCGGGCGAGCCGTCGCCGGTGAGGTCGACGACCGCCTCGATGTTGACGCCGGCCAGCACCTCGTTCGCCAGCACGCGCGCCGAGGTGAAGAGTCGGTAGCCGGACTCAGCGTCGTCGAAGAACCAGACGTCGCCGGGTGGCGCCGGATCGCCCGGCACGCTCACCGCGTAGACCAGCTCGTCGCGGCCGTCCGCGTCGATGTCGGCCGATGCGCAGCGTAGCCCGGCGACCGGCTCCAGCTCCCAGTCGCGTACCAGCTCGGGGAGGCAGCCCTCGATGTCGCCGAGCCCGCCGGCGAGGTACTCCGCGACGAGCAGGCCGCCGCTGACGCGGTTGGCGGGCGCGAAGGGGAGCTCGACCGGCTGGTCGTCGACCGTCGGCTCGGCCGTCGTGTTCGGGTCCGCCGTGCCGGCGGGATCGGGCGTCCCGTCACCGGCGCCGGCGACCGGACGGATCCGCACGTCCGGGTCACCGCCCCCACAGGCGGCGACCAAGATCGCGGTGATCACCGTGATCAAGGCGAGCAAATGTCGTGTGGATAAGTAGGTCAAAGAATTGAGCATGCGTGTTGACTTTTTAGCCGAAGGGTGATTGTATTGCCACCGCAGCGGGACCGATAGGTGGTGCCGCTGCATTGACGAGGTAAGCAGATGTCGGACGCAGTTGCCGTCGATCCTCGCAAACTCGTTGCAGAGATCGTGGGCACGTTCGCGCTGATCTTCATCGGTGCTGGCTCCATCGTCGCATCTGGCCAGGACATCGTCGCCGTCGCGCTCGCGTTCGGGCTGGCGATGGCGCTGCTCGTCTCAACGCTCAACCACGTCTCCGGGGCCCTGTTCAACCCGGCGCTGACGCTCGGACTGTGGGTCACGCGACGGCTGGACACGCTCAACACCGTGGCCTACATCGTCGCGCAGCTGATCGGCGCCGTGCTGGCCGCGCTGGCGCTGGTCGCCCTGTTCCCGGAGAACCTCCGCGACAACGTCAACCTCGGTACGCCGCTGCTCGGCGGGGGCGTCACCTTTGCGCAGGGCGTCGGAATCGAGGGCATTCTGACCGCCTTCCTGATGCTCGCGGTGTTCGGCACCCTCCTCGATAAACGAGGGCCGAGCGTCGGAGGTTTCGGGGTCGGCCTCGTGCTGACGATGGACATCCTCGCCGCCGGTCGGTTCACCGGCGCCGCGGTGAACCCGGCGCGTGCGTTTGGGCCGGCGTTGATGGACTCCACCTGGGACGATCACCTCGTGTACTGGATCGGCCCGATCATCGGGGCAGTCGCGGCGGCCCTCCTCTACCACTACGTCTTCGCGGACGACGACATGCAGGCGGCGGCAGCCGCGTGATTCCGGCGGCCCAGGAGGCCGCAGCAGCCATGCCACCATCTTGCCGATAAATACCCCCGCCGCACGGCAGATGATGGAAGAGAGCGGGCCGCAAGGCCCGCTCTCGCTTTTCTCGTGTTCTCGGGTGCGTAGAGCCCAGCGTCCGGGGGCGATCCGGCCGGGCGGGAGCCTATCCGACGGAGCGCGTCGCCGCCTCGATTGCGTGCACTTCGAGGTGCGGCGCGTGCGCCTCGAGACTGTCGAGGAACGACGAGCGGTCGAGGGGTGTGAGCAGCAGCCGCCGGCCGTAGGCGAGGCGGAGCTGCACCACCGGACCGCGGTCGAGCGTGCGCAGTGGACGCGCCGCCAGCACGTCGCCGAGCGGGATCCGCCGGTGCCACGGACCGTGGACGACGCTCAGCGCGGTGTCGCTGACCTCGTAGCGTGAGCCGAGCACGAACCAGGCGTGCACCATCGACGCCGCCATCAGCACGGCGGCGATCGCCGCCGCGGACTCGGGCGGCATGTGTCCGTAGGCGATCAGCGACCCGAACAACAGGAACTCGAGCGTCGGCGCGGCGACGGCGAAGACGCGGGTGATCCTCGAGTGGCGCAGTTCGAAGTGCTCGCGCATGCGTGATCCTCGGCCGCTGCCCGGCCACGGAACACCCGGCGGCGAACGGGGTCAACCCTACGCCGCGCACGCGATCCTGCACGCTCGTTGGCGAACTGAGACGGGAATGTGACCTGAGCGCAATCCCGGCTCGTGTGACGCCTAGGCGAGGCCGGTCGACCCGTGTCCGCCCGCGCCGCGGGCCGTCTCGCCGAGGTCGTCCGTCTCGACCCAGTGCGCGTCGACGAGCTGGCTGACGATCAGCTGGCCGATCCGGTCGCCGTCGTTGATCTCGAAGCTTCCGAGGTCAGGGAGGCAGTACAGCGTCACGTAGATCTCGCCGCGGTAGTCCGCGTCCAGCGTGCCGATCGTGCCGATCACCCCTCGGGCGAACAGACCCGACCGAGGGCGGACCTGCACGTCGCTGCCGGGCGGCGCGGCGATCGCGATGCCGGTCGGCACGCGCGTGGGCATCGTGCCGAGGACGAGCGGCGCCTCCTCGAGGCAGGCGTGCAAGTCATAGCCTGAGGCCAGCTCGGTCTGGCGTGCCGGAAGCTGCGCGTTCGGGCGCAGACGCCGCCAGCGCAGCTCGATCGAGTTCATCGTGTCGACGGTCACGGTCGCTGGTCCGTTCCGGGGAGACGGAACGACCCCGCGTGAGCGGGGTCGAGTGCGCGGTCGTGGCCGCTCGCGCGGCCGGTGCGACGGCTAGGCGTTCGCGGTCGCCCGCTTGAGCCCCTTCCCCTTCTTGGGGGTCAGGATCTCGATCGGGTACATGTCCTTCTTGAGCAGCTCGCGCGGCGGGTCGATGTAGATCGCGTTCCAGCCACACGCCTGCTCGCAGAGCCGACAGCCGACGCACTTCTTGTCGTCGACGACGGCCATGCCGTAGAAGTCGTGCGAGTTCGGCGCGTCCGACAGCGAGAGCGCGTCGAACGGGCAGATGTTGATGCACAGCTCGCAGCCCGAGCCGATGCAGTTCTGCTCGGCCACCTTCGCCAGCGGGAGCTCCCGTCGCGGGAACGTCCGCGCGATGTCGCCGACCTCGTCGAGGATCGCCTCGGGCGGGCAGACGGCGCCGCAAGCGCCGCAGTCGATGCACAGCTCCTCGTCGATGACGTGAAGCTCGTTCCGGATGCCGGTAATGGCCTCCACGGGGCACTTCTTGGTGCACGCCGTGCAGCCGATGCAAGTCTCAATGATGCTGTAGGCCACGGAGGAAAGCCTTTCGTGGTCGATTTGTGACTGAAGGTACCATCGGCCGAAACCACCAGCAATAACGGCTCACGTGCTTGAACAGTGGGCACAAACGACGGCCCCGCGATCCCGGATCGCGGGGCCTTCGTCCGTATCGAGTCCCCTCGAAGCTAGCGCTCGCGCACCAGCCGGCGACCGCCGAGCGTGAGGCCCAGCGCCGCGACCGCGAGCAGCGCGATCGCCACCCCCGAGGTGCCGTCCGCGCCACCGAGGCCCGCGTTTCCGGCGGGTGCGGCGGCCGGCGGATCGGCGGGCGCCGTCTCCGGCGCCGGCGGCGTGTTCACGATCGCGCCGTTGGCGTCGACCACGAACCAGACGTCGTTGACGTCCTGACCGTTTGCCTCACCAGGCGCCGCGTCGTCCTGGTAGAAGTAGAGCGCCGCGCCATCGAGCGCGACCTGCTGCGAGCCGTCCTCGCGGGCGATCAGCGACAGCTCGCCGTTCACGCCTGCGCCGGCGATCAGCTCCTCGCCGTCTGCGACCGTGAGCGGCGGCCAGGCGACGGCGCATCCGCCGTTGCAGTTGCTCACGCCCGGCTGATCCGGCGTGAAGATGTAGAGCGTCAGCCCGTTGCCGGCGACCAGGAACTCGCCGAGCGTCGCGTTGCCGCCCAGCTGCACCGTCGGCGTGGCGTCGATCGGCTCGGGCGTCGGCCCGCCGATCTGGTTCCCGGCGGCGTCCAGCACCCACCAGACGTCGTTGACGGCCTGCCCGTTGGCGTCTCCCGGGGCGGAGTCGTCCTGGTAGAAGTAGAGCGCCTGCCCGTTCAACGCGACCTGCTGGCTGCCGTCGTCACGAGTGATCAGCGACACCTCGCCGCTCACGCCCGCGCCGAGGGTCGGCGTCTCGCCGTCCGCGACGGTCAGCGGTGGCCAGGCCACGGCGCAGCCGCCGCTGCAGTTGCTCACGCCCGGCTCATCGGGCGTGAACAGGTACAACGTCAGCCCGTTGCTCCCGGCGACGAGGATGTCGCCCAGCTCGGCGTTGTTGCCGACCTCGATCGTTGCTGGTGTCTGGGCGCTCAGCGCGCTCGGAATCGCCAGCAGCGCGAGCGCCACCACGACCCCGGCCGCGCCGAGGCGCCATCTCTTGTTGGTCTGCATTCAGTCCCCTCCAGTGCGCGGTGGGAGCGCACGGCGGGAAGACTAGTGACTTACGACTCGTCAGATGCTGTCAAAGTGTTAACGGATGTTTCGCCGTGAGCGGCGAACGGGATCGAAGTGCCGGGTCCGGCTCACCAGGCTCGAGGTCGTGCTACTCCCGGTAGAGCTTGACCACGTCGATCTGCCCCGGCTGGGTGGCGTCGATACACAGGTCGCAGAGCGTGCACTCATCGAGGTTGTCCTCGACCGTCCGCACCCGACCGCCGTCGTCGAGTTCGAAGATGTCGACGGGGCAGACCTCGACGAGCTGCTGGCAGACCGCGGGGTCGTCCTGGACCGAGTCGGCGATATCAACGCGGATGAACATCGCAGCCATTGGTTAGCCCTCGATCCGTTCTTTGAGCAGCCGCGGGATGTCCTCGATGCGCTCGGCGACGGAGATGCCGATCGCCTCGAGGTTCGCGATCTTCTCGGCGGTGGTGTCGGCCTTGCCCTCGACGATGGTGCCGGCGTGGCCGAAGCGCATGCCGGGCATCTCGTCCATGAAGCGCCCGGCCATGAAGGCGACGACGGGGAGCTTGCTGCCGCTCTCGGCCATGTAGTCGGCCAGCTCGTACTCGGCACGGCCGCCGGGCTCGCTGTAGATTGCGATGCCCTTCGTCTGCTCGTCGGCGTCGAAGAGAGGCATGAGCTCGGCGTAGGTGGAGCCGATGATGGCGTCGCCGCCGATCGAGACGGCGGTGGAGACGCCGAGGCCGGCCTCGGAGAGGGAGTTGGCGATCTCGACGGTCATACCGCCGGAGCGGGACATGACGCCGATCGAACCGGGGACGAAGGCACGGCGGGCCGAGTCGACTGCGCCGCCGACGCCTCCAACCTTCGACTTGCCCGGCGAGATGACGCCGAGGCAGTTCGGGCCGATCAGGCGGACGCCCTCCTGCTGGGCGTACTCGACGAACTGGGCGACCTGCTTCCGCGGGATGCGTTCGGTGACCACGATGATCAGCTTGATGCCGGCCTCGATGGCCTCGTTCACCGCGTCGGCGGCGAACGCCGGCGGGACCGACACCACAGAGGCGTCGACGCGCTCGCGCTCGGTGAAGGCGCGGACCGTGTCCTCGACGGGGACGCCGTGCACGTCGCGGCCTTTGCGGCCGGGGGTGACCCCTCCGAGGAGCTTCGACCCGTAGTCGAGCACCTCGCGCGCCATCGTGACCGCCTCGCGGCCGGTGATGCCCTGGATGATGAAGGTCGTGTTCTCGTCGACCAGGATCGACATCGTTACGCCCCCATCTTCGCGACCGCGCGCTCGGCCGCCTCGTGCATCGATACCGAGCGGTCGACGTACTCGACGCCGTACTTCTCGAGGAGTGCGAAGCCCTCCTCCTCCCACGATCCGGGGATGCGGAAGATCGCGATCTTCTCGGCCGGGTCGAAACCCGCCTCGATACAGCCCTTGATCACGCCGCGCGCGACGATGTCGACGCGGGTGTTGGAGACCACGTTCATCATCACGGCGATCTTCTCGACCTGCGGCTGCTCGCAGATCAGCTTCGTGAGCGCCGCCGCCTTCGAGACGGAGGGGTTCCCGCCGATCTCGCAGTAGTTGGCGGGCGAGCCGCCGGCCGCGCGCACGGCGTCGAACAGCGTCAGCGAGCCGCCCCCAGCGCCGATGATCAGCCCGAGGTTCCCGTCGAACTGCGTGAGGTTGCCGGCGACGCCGCGCGTGTCGGCGGCGTCGACGTTGGCGGCATCGATTTCGAACTGGGTCGGGGGGCGGGCCTGCCGGTTGTCGTCGTCCGGTACGCCGATCTCCTGGAGCAGCGCGCGGTGCGTGTTCCGCGCCTCCGACTCCATGTCCAGGTGGCAGTCGAGGGCGATGATCGAGCCGTCGTCGAGCTTCCCGATCGGGTTGATCTCCGCCAGCGTCATATCCCGTTCGAGGAACAGTCGCGCCAGCCCGGCGACGATCCTCGTGAGCTGGTTCAGGTCTCGGCCGGTCACCCCTACCGAGGCCACGGCGACCTTCGCCGTGAAGTCAGAGAACGGGCGGCTGGCCGAGAAGTGCGTGCGCGAGAGGTGGTCCGGGTACTGCTCGGCGACCTCTTCGATGTCGATACCGCCCATGTCGCTGAAGATGATCAGCGGGCGCTTCGCGCGGCCGTCGTAGGTGACCGCCGCGTAGTACTCCTGCTCGACGGAGCGCTTCTCCTCGACGAGTACGCCGGCTGGTTCCAGGCCGTTGATCGTCAGTTCGAGGATGGCCGCCGCGTGGTCGCGCGCCTCCTCGGGGGTGTCGGCGAACTTGACGCCGCCCGCCTTCATACGACCGCCGCTCAGCACCTGCGACTTGATGACGACGGGGCCGCCCAGCTTCGAGGTGGCCTCGGCCGCGGCATCCGCCGTGGTGGCGAACTCACGCTGCGGCAGCGCGACGCCGTACCCGGCGAGCACCTGTTTGGCCTCATACTCGTAGAACCGCACCCGCGTCCCCCTCTTGCCCGCCGGAATCGCCTGATGAGGCCCGGACGCGCAGTCACCCGCCGCGGTCGCCCGGAGGCGCCGCGCGGGTCGCCGCTTCGGCGCGCAGTGTGCCAGAACCGCCGGTTAGGCGGCACATCGGCGCTCGTTGAAAGGCGCCCGTTGAATGGCGCCCGTTGAATGGCGTCATGTGGCGGTTCAGACTCGATCGACCGAGGCGAGGCGGCAAGGAGGCTCGATGCGCCATGTGTGGCTTGGGGTTGGCACCGTCCTGGTCGCGATGCTCCTGGTCGCCTGCGGCGGCTCCGACGGCGACGACGAGGATGGCGGCGAGGGATCGAATGACGGTCCGGGTGACGGTCAGACGCAGCCCGTCGACTCCGACGAGCTGTCGTACCTGACCGTGACCCCGGCCGGCCTGTCTCGTGTCGAGGCCGAGTCGGGCGAGGAGACCTCGCTCGCGACGACCGAGGAGCTTGGCCTCGCGCGTGGCGGGTCGCTGCAACTCGCCCGCCTCATCGACGGGCTGCTCTGGGCCTCGGTCGGGCCGGGGCACCTCGTGGCGATCGACCCCGAGTCGGGCGACGTCGAGCAGGAGCTCGAGTTCGGGTCGACGCAGACGATCGGCGACTTTGGCTTCGCGGGCGGGTTGCTCTGGGTGCAGGCCGGGTTCGCGTTCGGCGACGCGATCATCCTCGGCGTCGACCGCAACTCCGGCGACCTCGTCTTCAACATCGAGCCGCCCGCGGGGACAACCATCGGCGGGTTGGCCGTGGGCGACGAGGGGGTCTGGGTGATCGGCGGCGATCCGGAGAGGGTGTCGGCCGTCTCGAGGATCGACACCGGCAGTGGCACGGTCACTGGGACCTTCGACGCCGGTCTCGTGGCGAAGCAGATCGCGGTCGGCGCGGGCGCCGTCTGGGCCGGCGGCAGCCAGTTCGCCTTCGAGGGCAAGGACGGCGACGCGGTGGTCCGCATCAACCCCGAGACCGGCGAGGTCCTGGCGACGATCGAGGTCGGCGATACGCTCGGGGCGATCATCGAGTACAACGGCGCCATCTGGGTCGCCGACTCGAGCGGTCCGCAGGCCTCGGGTGCGCGACTGCTCCGCATCGACCCCGCCACCAACGAGGTCACGGACACCATCGAGGTCGGACAGGGGAGCACTGGCGGCATGGAGCTGATCGCCGGCGACGGCTACATCTTCGCGATCAACACGGCGGATCGGCAGACCTACGTCATCAACGCCGAGACCGCCGAGGGCGAGTCGATCATCACCGGTCCGACGCGTCCGGTGGCGATCAACTAATGGGCGATCTCGACGCGATCGTCTCGAGGTCGATCCCTCCGGAGCCGTGGGCGGAGGGCGAGAAGATCCCGTGGAACGAGCCCGGCTTCAGCGAGCGGATGCTTGCCGAGCACCTCTCCCAGTTGCACGACGCGGCCAGCCGCCGGACCGAGACCATCGAGGCGCAGATCGCCTGGATCCATGACGAGCTCCTGGGGGCCACGTCCTCGAGGGTGCTCGACCTCGGCTGCGGGCCGGGGTTGTACGCCGGCCGCCTCGCGCGCCTCGGACACGCGGTGCGGGGGATCGACTTCTCGCCTGCCTCGATCCGCCACGCGCGCGAGGAGGCGGAGCGGGACGGCCTCGAGGTCGACTACGAGCAGGGCGACATCCGCGAGACTGCGTTCGGCGACGGCTTCGACCTCGCGATGCTGATCTACGGCGAGCTGAACGTGTTCACCCGCGACGACGCGCTCGCCATCCTCGGGCGCGCCGCCGCGGCGCTCCACCCGGGCGGCCGGCTGCTGATCGAGCCCCATCAGTACAGCGCGATCGAAGCGCGGCGCGACGCCGCGCCGCGCTGGTACGCCACCGAGTCGGGGCTGTTCTCCGACCGGCCGCACATCGTCCTCGAGGAGTCGTTCTGGGACGAGGCGCGGTCGGTGGGCACGCATCGCTGGTTCGTGATCGACAGCGAAACCGACGCCGTCGAGCGTCACGCCGACGCGATGCAGGCCTATACCGACGAGGAGTACATCGCGCTCCTCGAGGCGGCCGGGTTCAGCGAGGTGACGCGCCGCCTCGACTGGCCGGCGACCGACGAGCAACAGGACATGCTGACCGCCTACGAGGCGCGCGTCTAGCTCGAGGCCAGTCGGTCCTCGAACGTCTCGCGCACCCAGCGGTGGAACGCGTCCCAGCCGGCGTGGACGCGGTGCTCGCCCTCGCGGAGTTCGCCCTCCGTCGGCGTGAGGTCGTTCCACGGCGCCGCCAGTAGCGCGAGCGTCGTGCCGGTCTCGCGGCTGAGGTCCTGTGTGTGGGCGAGCATGTCGTCGAAGTGGACGTCGAGCCCGAGCGCTCGACAGGCCTCGGTCTTCTGGGTGTAGCCGGTCGAGGCGAACCCCGCGAGGCTGAGGTCGCGGGCCGCGAGCCAGCGACGGACCGGCGCCGTCTGCTCCTCGGTCCGCGCGGTGACCAGGAAGACCTCCGCCTCCTCGACGAGCTGGCGCATCACCGGCTCGGCGGCCGGGACGAAGTCGAGCCGGTCGAAGAAGCGGTCGTCGGCGATCATCGCGGCGAAGCGCTCGGCCCCGATCCGCTCGCGGCCCGGCGGCCAGCGCCGCTCGTGCGGTGCGAGGACGATGCCGCCGAACTCCTCGAGGAAGCGCGCGGCCGCGCCGATCGAGTCGGCGAGCGTGCCGTCGAAGTCGATGCCGATCCGCAGCCGTCCGGGATGCGACATCGCGGGCGAGCCGCTACTCGATCCCGTAGGCGGCGGCGAGCTCGGGGTCGCGCTGGGCGATCAGGCGGGCGTAGTTGACCATCACCTGCGCCTGCTTCCAGGTGGCGTCGTCCTGCATCTTGCCGTCGACCATGGCGACGCCGGAGCCGTCCGGGATCGCCTCGATGATCTTCATCGCCATCTTCACGTCGTCGACCTCGGGGCTGAAGACCTTGCGCGCGATCTCGATCTGGCTGGGGTGCAGCGACCAGGCGCCGACGCAGCCGAGTAGGAACGCGGAGCGGAACTGGTCTTCGCAGCCGACGGGGTCGCTGATGTCGGTGAAGGGGCCGTAGTAGGGCAGCGCGCCGGCGTTGACGCACGCGTCGACCATCTTCGACATCGTGTAGTGCCAGAGGTCCTGCTGGATGCCCGCGCGCTCGGCCTCGGGATTCTCGGGGTCGGGGTCGGCGCGCACGACGTAGCCGGGGTGGCCGCCGCCGACGCGGGTGGTCTTCATGCGGCGCGAGGCGGCGAGGTCGGCGGGACCGAGGCTCATGCCCTGGAGCCGGGGGCTCGCGATCGCGATCTCCTCGACCTGGGCGACGCCGCCGCCGGTTTCGAGGATGGCGTGGACCATGATCGGCTTCGAGACGCCGTGCTTGGCCTCGAGCTGGGCGAGCAGGCGATCGACGAAGGCGATGTCCTCCGGGCCGAGCACCTTCGGGATCATCATCACGTCGAGGCGGTCGCCGATCTCGGCGACGATCTCCATCACGTCGTCGAGGAACCACGGGCTGTCCAGGCTGTTGACGCGGGTCCAGCAGCCGGTCGAGCCGAAGTCGTTGTCCTTGACTGCCTTGATGAAGTTGCGGCGGGCGTTGACCTTCTCGTCGGATGGAATGGCGTCCTCGAGGTTGCCGAGCAGCACGTCGACCTGGTTCAGCATGTCGGGGATGCGGGCCACCATCTTGTCGATGTGGGGCGGGAGGAAGTGGATCATCCGGCTGGGGGTGACCGGGATCTCGCGGAGCGGTTCGGGCGCGCCGATCGCCAGCGGTTGGAAGAACTCTCGAGGGCTACGAAGCATGGCATTCACCTCTGACGGCGCGACCCGGCGGCCCGTGTTGGGGCGCTCGATTAGGCGCGGATCGACGCTATCGACCTCGGCGAGGCGGCGTCAACGGCGCTCCGCCCCGCCCGCGGGCCTGTGGACCTATCGAGGTTGGGCGGGTGGCGTATCGACGACCGGCGCCGGGCGCACGAGCGAGCGGTCGAAGAACCAGTTGAGTAGCCACGCGGGCACGATCAGCGCGACGCCGCCGGCGCCGAAGACGATCGCGTTGCGCGCCGGCGTCCAGGCCGCCGCATCAACGAGCCTCGAGAACTCATCGGCGAGCACGGTACCGTCCGAGCCGATGAACGCGATCGCGAACTTGAGCAGCAGCGCCCCGATGAAGACCAGCGTGGCCGCACCGAGCATCGCGAGGCCGAGCCCGCCGAACCTCGAAAACCCGTTCCCGAGGACGAGCACGACCGCGGCGAGCACGATCGCCGCGATCGCGAGCGGTCGCACGAGACCGCTCGCCCGGTCGTGGTTCGACTCGCTGAGCAGCTCCATCACGCGTCGCGTCCCGCCCGGCGTCGAGAATGTCGTGGTCTCGATCAGCGGGCCATCGGGCGGTTGCAGGGCCTCGATGCCCTGCTCGTAGATGGCGGTGGCCGAGCGTGACAGCAGCGCCGCGCGCATCAGTTCGAGGTCGCCGCTCCGCGCCTCGGCGACCGTCAGCTCGACGCCCGGCACCAGGAAGCCCGGTACCGCGACCCCACCGTTCGAGGTCGGCGTCGCGCTCGCGATCTCCTCGGCGTGCGTGGCGAGCAGCGCGTCGATCGAGGTGAGCGTCGCGACGCCGCGTTCCTGGATCGGGAGCGCGACCGTCGGATCGGCGGCTTGGCTCGCGGAGAGCGCGCCGAGCCAGAGCGCGGCCACGAGGGCGAACGCGACTCCGGCGAGCCACGTCACGCCGGAGCGTGCGCCCACGGTGGGGTCCTCGAAGCGCGACAGGTCCGGTCCCGGCGCCGGCGGCAGCCGTCCGTAGCTCCCGGCGTCGGTGATCACCGGCGCCGGCGGATCGGGCGTGCGAGGTGGATCAGGTTGTGCCGTCATCTGATGGCTCCAACTTCCGATCGGAGCACCAGGTCGTGCAACGCCCGTCGCCCGATCATCAGCAGGACGAGCGATCCGAGCCCGCTCAGCGTGACCACGGCTGCGAAGAGGAGCAGCAACCAGCTCAGCAGCGTCGTGTCGAGCAGGAAGAAGATCGTCGCGAGCCACAGCCAGCCCGGCCCGCTCAACGGGTGGATCGCGAACCGCAGCAGCCGCACGCCGGAACCGTCCGAGCCGTCGAATCGCACCCGCAGGCCGCGCCTGCGCTGCCCGGGCGTCGCGCCGTCATCGAGGGCGCCCGCGAGCATCCATGCCGTCCACGTCGGGACCGAGGTCATCAGGACCGCCGTCGCGATCGCCGTATCAGCCGCTGTCGCGTCGACTGCTCCCCACGAGGTGCGCCAGAACAGGTAGGCCATGCCGACCAGGAAGGCGACCGCCGTGCCGAGCGCGAGGCGGGCGAGGTCGTCGAGCGTGGCGGCGACACGGGGCCAACGAGGAGCCAGCCATACGCCGGTCGAGGAGGCTCCGCTGGCGGTCATCTGCTCGATCATAGCGCCCTGGAGGGTGACGCCGAAGCCGGACCGATCGCCGCGAATCGCCGTACGGTAGATCCATGCCGAATCCGACCCGTTGGCGCCGGTTCCTGCTGCCCACCGCGTTCCTCGGTTCCCTGATCTTCGTGCTCGCGGTCTTCGCCGTGCGCGACGCGCAGGCGGGCGACGCCTTCGACATCGTGCGCTGGGAGCGCACGACGCTCGTCAACAAGTGGCTGCACGCCCTCGGCGCCCCGCTCCGCGACGAGCTCGACGACGACGAAGCGCTGCGGCGCTACTTCGCCCTCGATGACCTCGATAGCAGCGAGGCGCGCGAGCTGGAGAACACCGTCGAGGCGGTGATCGAAGGTCGGATCGACGCGGTGCTCGCCGATCTCCAGATCGATGGCCGGTTCCCGCTGCCGTCCTCGGTGTTCCCGCCGGTCGACGTTGAGCTGGCCAGCTCGCCGCGCGCCCTCGTGATCTCGCCCCGCGACCGGATCGAGCGGCTCTCCAGCGACCTGCTGCGCCCCGACCTTGCTCGGGATGACTTCGAGGCGGTCGAGCGCGAGACCGAGGAGGACGAGGACCTCTCCGCCCTCGTCGTCAGCACCGGGGGCGTCGCGACCTACCCTGCCGTCGTCGCCGAGGGACGGACCTACCGGCGCACGCTCGAGACCTCCGCCCACGAGTGGGTGCACCACTACCTCGCCTTCTACACGCTCGGCCAGAAGTACTTCGAGTCGGGCGACCTGCAGACGATCAACGAGACGGTCGCCGACGTCGTCGGCGACGAGGTCGCGGCGATCATCCTCGAGCGCTGGGGGGATCCGACCGTGGCGCCGCCGACGCTTACGCCGGAGCCCACGCCCACGCCGACCGCGACGCCTGAGCCGACACCCACCTCGGAGACCACGCCGGAGCCGCCTCAGTTCGACCGCAACGAGGTGCTCCGCGAGCTGCGCCTCGAGGTCGACGACCTGCTCGCGGACGGCGAGATCGAGACCGCCGAGGCGCGGATGGAGGAGGTCCGGCGCGAACTCTGTGACGCGGGCTTCTGCTTGCGCCGCATCAACCAGGCGCACTTCGCCTGGTTCGGCACCTACGCGGCGCGGGCCGACGCGACGGATCCGCTCGGCCCGCAGATCTTCGCGCTCCGAGAGCGCAGCGACTCGCTCGCGTCGTTCGTCGAGCTGATCCGTGACGTCGGTTCACGCGCGGAGGTCGAGGCGCTGATCGAAGCGAGTGAGTCGGGCTAGCGACGCCGCCTCGGACCGGCGTGATCGGCGGCTGGAGGTCAGTGATGAACGACTGCTATGCGTGCCGCCTCACCGCCGGCGAAGAAGAGCTATATGGCGGAGAGATCCACCGGACGGCTCACTGGGTCGTCGAGCACTGCATGGGCCCGCTTGGTACCGGCACGCTGATCGTCAAGCCGCTCCGCCACACCCTCGCGGTCGGCGACCTCAATCCGGAGGAGTCCGCCGAGCTCGGTCCGCTCCTCCAGCGCATGAGCGCGCTCGTCCAGGAGCTCACCGAGGCCGGCCAGGTCTACGTCTGCCTCTGGTCGCACGCCGGTTGGAAGCCCGGCCACATCCACTTCGTCGTCCAGCCGGCGTGGAGTCGGCAGCAGGAGCGCTCGGAGTTCCCCGGCCCGACGTTGCAGTCAGCGATGTTCCTCGAGGGCACGCCGCTCGACGCCGACGAAGTCGCGTCGTTCTGCGACCGCGCTCGCGACTACGTCGCGTAGCGAATCCGCACTCGAGGCCAGTTCCCCGACACGCGGATATCCACGCCGAGATCGTGACCGGTGGTGTCGAGATTGAGAGCGGTCGACCCGCGCGGCGGGTCGTGACGGGTGGCGGGCGTCAACCGGAACGGCTGACGTGGGGATTGCGCTAGCGGGTCTTGACGCGGCTCACGATCGCGCGGAAGCGGAGCGATGCCTGCTCCAGCCGGCCTCGGGGCCGCCGCTCGACCTTGATGC